>JBJXFF010000018.1:0-22415 GCA_046153945.1 Pirellulaceae bacterium | reverse complement strand
AAAACTGTTCCACAGACTGCTGTTTCAGGCCGTAAGGGAAGCCCCCGCCCCCTTAGACCAGATTGTTCGCGAAGCCGCCAACCACAACCGGTTGGGGGTGGTGGAGTGAAGCGTATATCTATGACGTTTGTATAAACTGCGTCAAGTAGATGTCAAAGATTTTTTCCTGCCTCCTGCCTACCTTCCGCTATACCCACTACCCACTACCCAATACCCAATACCCAAGACCCACTACCCAATACCCACTACCCAATACCCAATACCCACTACCCACTACCCACTACCCACTACCCACTACCCACTCCTTTGCCGTTCTTCCCCATCCCCCGCCCGGCTACAATCCACCCATGGCCTCCGCCGACTTTGATCTCGATTCGCTTGCCCGTTATCTCCACATCACTCCTGCGCAGGTGCAGAAGATGTCGGAGCGGGGGACGCTGCCGGGGCGGAAGGTGGGGGGGGCCTGGAAGTTTCCCCAGGCGGAGATTCATCACTGGCTGGAGGAACGGATCGGGGCGGCTGATGACGCGGATTTGGCGGCCGTGGAAAAAGTGCTTAGTGGGGCCGGCCGTCAGGAGCCGCTAGATGTTGTCAGCATTGCCGGGCTGATTCCGCACGGAGCCATTGCGGTCCCACTGGCGGCGAAGACCAAAAGCTCCGTGATTACGGCAATGGTGGACCTGGCCGCGGAGACGGGCCTGCTTTGGGACACCGAAAAGCTAACCGCAGCCGTGCGGGAGCGAGAGAATCTGCATCCGACGGCGCTGGAAAACGGCGTGGCCCTGTTGCATCCGCGGCGGCCGCTGCCGCAAATCCTGGCGGAGCCGCTGGTGGCGCTGGGAATTACGCCAGGCGGAATTCCCTTCGGCGAGAGTCACGGCGTGCTGACGGATGTCTTTTTCCTGATCTGCTCCGACAGCGACGCTAGCCACCTCCGCATCCTCGCCCGCCTCAGCCGACTCATTACGGCCGAAGGGTTCCTGCCGGCACTTCGCGCCGCATCCGATGCGGCGGCAGCGCGGGACTGTCTGGAACGGTTTGAGAAGGAGGTGGGAGGATGAGAAAGCCTCATGTCTGGATGCTCGGCGACTGGGAGCAGGCGGAATTCGCGCCAGCGGTGGGGTATCTGCGAACGAACGTTAGCTTATCGCCTGCGATTTCCTCTACAGAGCCCGACCTCATCCTCCTCGTCGCCTCCCGCCCCGGCCGCTTCTCCGCTGCCGAAGTGGAATCACTTCATCGCCGCGCTCCCCTCGCCCGGCTCGTCGCACTGCTCGGCAGTTGGTGCGAAGGGGAAGTCCGCTCGGGGCATCCCTGGCCAGGAGTCACCCGCATCTACGCCCACCAGTGGCAAGCCCGCCTGCCGCGGGAATTAGATACCTGGCAACCCCGCACCGCCTCCGAAATCGACCGGCTCATGAGCAGCCGACCCGCGATCAAGTCCCTGCGGCAACTCATCGGCATCGCCGCAGCCCAACGGACCATGTTCGACGCCCTCGCCACCGCCTGCCGCTCCTATCGCAAAGACGCAGTCTGGCTGCTGCCGCACCTTCCGCTCCCCGTGCAGCGTGTGGATGCCATCCTCTACGACGCCACGCTCGACCTGCCGGATGAACTGGCTCGCCTTACCGAACTACGCGACCAACTGCACAACCCACCCGCGATCCTGCTCCTCAATTGCCCTCGCCAAAGCGACCTCGAGCAAGTCAGACAGGCCGGCGCGACTTCCATCCTCGCCAAGCCCTACCTCATCGCCGACCTCGCCGCTGAACTCGAGAGGATTACTAGTTCATCAGCCTCCCAGCGGCTCATCGCGGCAGCATAATAGTTGACCGGCGTTCCCATTCGGCGACAATAACATTCGGATTTCGAAATTCGGATTTCGGATTTTCCGCCCATGTCCCTCAACGACCGTCTCTTCTACTCCCTGCTTGCCATTCCCGGCGAGATGATCGACCGCGGGTTCTGGTATTTGGTCATCGCCGGACCAACGTGGGTCATCCTGCATCTGCTGTTCGCCCGGTGGCTCGCCGGCCGCCGCATCAGCGATAAGCCGAACACTTTCGGCCAGATGAGCTGGGAGTTCCTGTATTCGCTCCGCAGCGTGGCTGTCTATGGGCTGGTCGGCGGGTTCATGGTCTTTGTCATCGCCTCCGGCTGGACGCAGATGTATTTCCGCATCGCGAAATTCGGCTGGGTCTGGTTTTTCGCCAGCATCGGCGTCACGATCCTGATTCACGACACCTATTTCTACTGGACCCATCGGCTGATGCATCACCCGCGGCTGTTCCGCGTGATGCACCACACGCACCACCTCTCCACCAACCCGTCACCGTGGGCCGCCTATTCGTTCAGCACCTGGGAGGCGTTCGTGCAGGCTGGCATCGCCCCGCTGGTCATCTTCACGTTCCCGATCCATCCCCTGGCGTTCTCGATTTTCATGCTCTGGCAAATTTCGTTCAACGTCCTCGGCCACTGCGGCTACGAGCTCTACCCCCGCTGGTTCGTCCGCTCCTGGCTCGGCCGCATCCTCAACACGGCCACCCACCACGCCCAGCACCACGAAACCAACCGGACCAACTTCAGCCTCTACTTCAACTACTGGGACCGCCTGCTGGGAACCAACCACCAGCGGTATGAAGAGCGTTTCGCGGAAGCGGTGGGAGACAAGCTTAGCCCCCGCGTCCACGCGGGAATTGCGCGCGGTGGCTCGGATGAATCCCTTATCCTTCAAGACCGGCTGGTATGATTCCAACCCAAAAACGCCGGTGGTATCAGTTCAGTCTGTGGTGGCTGATGGTCCTGATGACGATTTCCTGCACTGTCTTAGGAAGAGTTGCCTATTTGCGTCAACGCGCGGTGTTCCACGAACGTGAGGCCGCGAGATACGAGGGGATGATCTTTGGAGGACCTCACATGTTGCGACTTAACGAACTCGAACCTTTCGCCTTCGCGCGAGACCATCGTGTGATGGCAGAAAGATACCGCCTCGCCATGTATCGCCCTTGGACTCTGGTTGACACGACTTCACCTTATTGGCGAAAAGAATCCAAAACTCTACGGCTTACGTCGAAACCGTAACATCCGCCATCGGCGTGATGTGAATCGCGAAGCCAACCTTGGCCAGAGCTTCCGCCAGGGTGTCAATCGCCAGATTCTTTCGCTTGGCTAAGACATGGCTGAGCATGTCTTCCGACAGCCCCGTTGCTTCGCAGAATTCGCGACGGGTGCGGAAGCGAGTGGCGATGAGCTGTTGCAATTCGTCCCGGTAATCGGAACGGCGCATATTGCCCTGAGCAACTCCTAGCCGGCTCCCCAAGTCCTGCCCCACGCGGTAGATCACGGTCTGCGTCTGTTCGCGGCGACTCTTGCCGGTGGAGGTAAGCAGCTTATCCATTTCCGCCACAAACTGGTTGCTGTAGGCCATCCAGTCCGGATTCGTCGCCGCCAGCTTGCGCAACCGCTCCAGCGCGGCCCGCTCTGGCTTGGTGAGCCCGTCCAAGGAATGCTGCCTGCCGTGCAAATCGGTGTAGGTTTCAGTTGGCATCGCTTTCCTCCACCTGAATGAATTCCACAATCCCGGCGCGGCTCAAATAAATGCACTTCTGGGCAAACATCACGCATGCCGCTTGCAGAAGCTGCCGCAAATCAGGAACTATGTCGTCCGAGACGGCGACGATGAACCGGTAGGACTCGTCATGAACTTGCAATCCGGTATCCGGATCCTGGTAAAAGCCTTGATAAAGTCCAGGCGCCAAAGTCTGTCCGCCAAATTGGGAATAGAGTTCATCGCGCAACCACTCCCATGCTTCCACCGGATGCAATTCCCCGTCCGACAACTCCGCATCGCGTCGCAAGGGAATCAGAAAGGAACATTCGATGAAGGTGCTCATCGTCTTTTTCACTCTAGGCTTTGGTTGACTGAAAGTCAAGTGTGATTTGAGGTCCGACGCTGGCAACACCTTCAACGTTTCAACACCGCTGCCGCATCCTTATACCAATCCGCCTCTTTCTCCAGCTTGTTCTCGCGGCAGAAGACCTCCAGCTCGCCAAGGTATTTGACCGGGTCGACTTGCAGGTTCCAGCAGATTTTGCGGAGGCAGACGGGGCACATGGTGAGGGGCTTTCGGTCCCCTTCGGGCTGGCTGTTGACGCCATTCATGTTGCAGTCGAAGGCGGTGCAGTGCTGGATCGTCAGGATGTGTCCCGTTTCGTGGCTGGCGGTGTGGAGCGTCCGCCGCAGGCAGAGTTGATACGCCTCTTTCCCCTTGGCCGGGTCGCCGTTGCGTTGGATCGACCAGACGCCAGTCCGCTCGCGGAGGCTGGCCTGGCCGAAAACGAAATTCCATTTCGGGTCGGGATAGAGATCGCTCGATGTGAAGGCGAGGTAAGCGAGAGCGTCGTCCGGACGGTCCGGCTTCAGCACTTCATCGAGGACATAGGTGGTTTGAATCTGCTCGCCACCCCAGGTTGGATGAATTCGCTTCGCCCGGTCCGGTACGTCCGTCAGGGCCATTTTTTTGTGGACCTTCACGGGGACCTGGTAGAAAACCTCCAGGTATTTCTGCGTCGTCTCCACGATTTTTTTCTGCTCCGGCGTGAAGTCGCCGAGGAGGCAGATGTAGATGGTTCCCTGCTCGCCACTTTTGCGGACCGGCTTTGCTCGGAGATAGGCGGCGAATGTCTGGCCCTCTTCCTTGTGCTCGGCCAGCCAATCCCCTGGCTCGGGCTTGGCGAGCGGAATGGCGATGGGCCGGAGCTTAGATTCAACTTCCGCGTACGTCCGCTCCTTCGGGTCAGCGGCTGGGGTGCAGGAGGTGCAGAGGAGACTGGTAAGCAGAATGAAAGAGGTCCAACCGCGGAGAACGCGGAGGGTCGCGGAGAAAGGCAGTTTTAATAGATGCGAAACTATGGGAAGCAAATTCATTAGTTTCTCAGCCTCCCTCTCTGCGTCCCTCCGCGAACTCCGCGGTTCACCCGCTAATCTTAACCTCCGCGAAGCTCCGAATCTCCGGGTGGCCGTGGTCTGGCTTGACGGGGGCGTTGCCGGGGCGGAGGACGAGGCCGGTTTGGAGGCCGGCTTGCCGGGCGGCATCGAGTTCGGCGGGGACGTCGCTCAGAAACAGAATTTCGTGCGGCGGCAGCCCCATGGCGGCAGCAATGGCGGTGTAGCTGGGGGATTCGCGTTTGGGACCGGTCGTCGTGTCATAATGGCCGCGAAACAGCGGCAGCAGATCGCCAACGATGGTGTGGCCGAAGAAGAGCTTTTGAGCTTGCACGCTGCCGGAAGAATAAATGCGGACATCCAGCCCCGCGCTGTTCCAAGCGGCAATCGCCGGGGGAACATCGTCGTAAACGTGGGCTTTCAACTCACCACTTTGGAAGCCGGCGTCCCAGATGAGACCCTGAAGCGCCTTGAGGCCCGTCGCTTTGATGTCGCCATCCATGAGGCGGATGACTTCGGCCTTAACAGCATCTCGCGAAACGGCCAGCGATGGATTACTTGCGTCGCGGGCGATTGCCTCGCAGGCGGATGTTAGTGCCGGTTCTCCCCAATGGGTGTCCAGATAGGCGTCAAGTTCCCGCCGGACGAACGGGAACATCACGTCGTAGACAAAGCTGACACTCGACGTGGTTCCTTCGATGTCGAGCAGGATACCGCGGCCGTTAAATGTAATAATTGACTTGCTCCCGATCCTACTCATACTCCTGCTCTTGCTCCTACTCCTCTGCCGATTCTGGACGACGAGTAGGAGCAGGAGTAGGAGTACGAGCAAGATTGACCATTTGATTGCTCTTAACCAATTACACCTTCACGACCGACTCAAATCCGACCGCTGCAGGGAGGTACGTCGGCCCGAGGCAGAGGGCAGTGTACCGTTCGTTGATGGGCTCATCGACGTATTCCGGTGCCCAGCCGCTCATGTCTTGGAAGAGGCGGATGCAGCGGATGTTGCGGTCGCTGCAGAGATCGAACCAGTGCTTGGTTCCCTTCGGCACATTGATGAGGTCGCCGGATTCAACCTGCACGGCGAAGACCGGCCCGTTGTCCGGGTGGATATGAAACACGCCGCTCCCCTTCACGGTGAAGCGGACTTCATCTTCGCTGTGGGTGTGTTCCTTGGCGAACTTGGCGAGCATGGCATCAAGATTCGGCGTGCTGGGGCTGACGTTGATCACATCCGCTGTCACAAAACCACCGCGGGCCTTCAGCCGATCGACCTCGGGAGTGTAAGCGGCGAGAATTTCCTCGCTCGTGGAGTCGGGGGTGATCCGCCCCTCCACCGGCCACTTCTCGTACCAGATGCCAAACGGTTCGAGGAACGCGCGAATGGCCGCTGTTTCGGTGATTTCGCGATTTTCGTCCTGGATGCGGATGCGGGCCATGTTTCGTACTCCGGTAGTTGGTTGGTTGTGCGGTTACGGGGCAGGCTGGAAGTCTACCCTACTTAGAGGACTCCTGCCGGTCGCAGTTCGCCGGTGAGAATCATCCGGCGGGCGGTGCATTCGAGCAGGAATTCAAAAATTTCAATGTGGCGGCGGGCTTCGTCCAGGTCGCGGCCCCAGGTGTAGAGGCCGTGCTTGCGAATGAGATAGCCGTACTTGAGCGGGCGGGCAGCATCGCTGAGCCGCTCGCGGACTTGTTCGGCGAGCGTCGGAATGTGCTGAGTGTTTTCGAAGATTTCGACCCACCACGACGTGTCGTGCGTGGAGATACCGTCAAGCCCCTTGAGCATTTCATAGCCGGCGACTTCGAAGCCCCCTTGCGCGGCAAAGAGGTCGGAGAGAATCGTCGTCCAAACCGAGTGCGTATGCAGCACCGCGCCGACTCCGGGCTGGGAAGCGGCGACAACGTGCAGCAAGGTTTCGGCGGAGGATTTCGGCTGGCCAGGGGTGGTCGGCTTGCCGTGTTCGTCCACGAGCACAAAGTCGTTCCGCTCCAGCCGCCCTTTGTCCTTGCCGCTGGCGGTGACGAGGAGCGTCAGCGGATCGCGATTGACGACGATGCTGTAATTGCTGCTGGTGCCGACGCTCCACCCCCGTTGCCAGAGCATCCTTCCCACGTCGCGGAGCGCATCAACCTCGCGCACGAGCGGCACCAATGCCGGGTGAAGCGTGCCGGGTGGGGGAGGAGCAGAGTTCATACCAATACAGCTTTGGCGGGCGGGACAAGTCTGAATTTCGGACGCTAAGCCCAGTCCAAAGTTTATCACAGCAAAGCCCGATGGCAACGGCGGCGCACGGAGTCCGGCCAGGGTTGATTGCCAGTGACGGTAAATAGCCGCTGCCAGTCTCACCGTCTTTGGCTACGATGAAGTCATGGCGTCGAATCCCTCCATTTCGGCCACAACCGCGCTTGAGCATGAAGAGCGTTTGGCGGTGCTGTTAACAGAACTGACGGATCGGGTGCAGCGGGGATCGCACGTGACGCTCGAGGACGAGTGCCGGAAGCATCCCGATGTTGCCGACGAACTGCGGGAGTTGTGGGGGGCGGTGATGATTGCCCAGGCGGCGGGAAGCGGGAGCATTGCCGATACCATGCCGGCGCAAACCGACTTTCCCAGTGGCACACTGACTCTGCCGGCTCGGTTTGGGGATTATGAACTCAGCCAGGAACTCGGCCGTGGAGGGATGGGAGTTGTCTACCGAGCGAAGCAATTGAGCCTGGGACGAGAAGTAGCGCTCAAAATGGTGCTGCGGGGGAACCTGGCTTCGCAGGCCGATCTCGATCGCTTTCGGGCGGAGGCACAGGCGGCAGCGAAGCTCGATCACCCGGCGATTGTTCCCGTGTATGAGGTCGGCCATGAGGGAGGCCGGCCGTACTTCACGATGAAGTACATTGCCGGGACCACGCTGGCCCAGCGGCTGGCGGTCGGACCTTTGCCGGCGAAGGAGGCGGCGACGATTCTGGCGGCTGTGGCCCGCGGGATTCATTTTGCCCATTCCCGAGGGGTGCTCCATCGGGACATTAAGCCGAGCAATATTCTGATCGATGAAAACGGCTGGCCGCACATCACCGATTTTGGGCTGGCCAAGCAAACGACGGACGCACCGAGCTTGACCAAAACCGGCGCGGTTCTGGGCACGCCGGCGTATATGTCGCCCGAACAAGCCGTGGGGAACCGGGGGCAGGTGGGACCAGCCAGCGACGTGTATAGCCTCGGCGTGGTTCTTTACCACATGCTCACCGGCCGCCCGCCGTTCCAAGCGGCTTCGCCGGTGGATACGGTGCTCATGGTTTTGGAACAGGACCCGGTGCCGCCGCGAATGCTCAACCCCAAGGCGGACGTGGACCTCGAAATGATCGCCCTCCGCTGCCTGCAAAAGCCAATGGACCTGCGGTACGCCTCCGCTGCCGCCCTCGCCGCCGACTTGGAAGCCTACCTCAATAACGAAAGCATCTCCGCCCGCAGCGGCCGGTTCACGCAGATCATTTCGCTCTGGCTAAGGGAGACGCATCACGCCAGCGTGCTGGAAAACTGGGGCCTGCTCTGGATGTGGCACAGCCTGGTGCTGTTCGTAGCCTGCCTGGCGACGAACGCTCTCTATTGGTTCAAGGACGAGAATCGGCTGCACTACTTTTTGCTCTGGACCGCCGGACTGGGAACCTGGGCGGTGGTGTTCTGGGCCCTCCGCCGCCGGATGGGGCCGGTGACGTTCGTCGAGCGGCAAGTCGCCCACGTCTGGGCCGGCAGCATGGCCTGCGTAGCGCTCCTGTTTCCGCTGGAAGCCTGGCTGGACTTACCCGTGCTAAAGCTCTCGCCAGTTCTGGGCCTCGTCAACGGCATGGCCTTTCTGGTGAAAGCGGGGATGCTCTCCGGCCAGTTTTACATCCAGGCTCTCGCGCTCTTCATCACAGCCGGGTTGATGGCGTACTTTCCCGACTACGCCCATCTGATCTTCGGCACCGTCTCAGCAGCCTGCTTCTTCTTCCCGGGACTGAAGTACTATCGCCAGCGGCTGCGAGTGATATTGGAACGCTTGCGGGGATAGAATTTATCAGCGTCAAGCCGTTCCTACTTCTTCTTCTCCCCCGACAGACATTCGTTGGGGGTGATGATGCCGTCTCCATCCAGGTCCAGCTTCGCAAATTCGGCTGCGGTGGAATCGGTCCAACTCGTGGAGTACTCGGCCATCATGATCTGGCCGTCGCCGTCCGCGTCATTCTTTATGAACCAGTCCGGCATCCCCTTCGGCAGCCGTTCGGTGGGGGTGAGGAAGCGGTAGCTTTTCTTGGGGCCCGAAGCGACCTTGTCGCCGCTTCCCTTCTTGCCGCTATAGCTGGAGCCACCGCTGGAGGAAAGCGGAGTGGTGCTCGCGCCGCCGCTGGAATAGGCGGAGACGCGGTTGGTCAATTCGCCCAACGTGATGACGCCATCCCCATCCGAATCGGCTCCCTGATGTTCCGTTTTCATTTCCTTCCACTCGTCCCGCTGCAGCATGCCGTCCTTGCTCTTGTCATAATCTTTCAAGAGCTGCTCAGCATATTTTTTGAACTTGTCCCCGGAACTGCCGCTGGAGGAACTGCCGGTGGAGGAACTGCCGGTGGACGATGAGCCCCCTGTCGTCGAGGCCGTTTCCCCCTTGATCGGAATGCCGCGGCTCTTGGAAATGCGGATGCAGAGTTCCTCGCGGCTGAGCTTGCCGTCCTTGTTGAGATCGGAGTCCTCGGGGGGCTTGGACCAGGTGTGGGCCTTCCATTCCACGCTGTCCAGATTGCCGTCGCCATTCTTATCCAGTTTGCGAAGCAAGTCGTTATTCACGTAATCGATCACGGACTGATCGAACTTCGCTTCCAGATTCATGATGGAGCCGGCCCGCGAGGACGAACCCCCAAATCCGCTGCTGCTGGTGGTGGCCGGCACGCTGACCGCGGGAGCGACGAAACTGGTCGCTGGCTTGGCCGTGCTGCCACCTCCGACCTTTGCGCCAGCCTCCTGCTGCTTCTTATATTCGTCAAAGTTGGCCTGCATGGCGGGAAGCAGCTTGGCGATGGGCATCGGCTTCCCCATTTCGAGCTGAGCCTTCTGCGCCGCCCGCTCGATAAACATCCGGCTGCGATTGTTGACCTCGCTGGGCTCAATGATTCCGTTGCCGTTGTCATCGGCCCGCTTGAGAATGCTTGCCGGGTCAAAGGCCTCCATCCGCCCCCCTCCCCGACCCTGGCCGCTAGCCATCACTGCCGCAAATAGCACGGCGGCAATCACAGCGGACATCAACAGTTGAATTCGGACGTTCATACGAAGTCTCCTGACACTCCCGGGCAGACTGCTCCATTCTAACCGATATTAAACCCCCGCCACCAGCAAAAGTTGCGGCCGGGCGCGATGCAGTCCCAGTGCCGGCTTTCGCTCCGCGAAAGCTCGCCCTTTCGCGAAGCGAAAGGCGACAAACTGCACCCCCCAACAAAGGTATAGCCCTGATTCATGATTCAAGCCCCATTTTTTTCAGGACTTACGTCAATTCTACTCACCGCAACTCCTTTTGCAGCCACACCTTCCAGATAATTCAGTCGCCCTAACTTTGATTCACACCCACTTTCTTGATTCATCGAAAAACGTCTGTCGCCCGCTTGATCCATTGAATCACTGAGCCACTAATCGCCGGAATGCAAGTCCCCCTCATCCCAACGAACGAATCCTTGGCACGCTCTCCCTTCCGTCCCTCCCCTGACGGAGTTGTTCACCGGCCTCCCGCTTTCGTTCCTCAAACTCACTTTGGATTAGTTCTCCACGAACACCGTACCATCTACTATTATACACAACAGCACTTTCCGACTAAGTGTCCAGCTCGAAATCACGCCCGACCCCTCTTTCGTTGAAGGGGCGGATAACCGGCCCGCTGCTCCGCTTGCTGGGTGGTGGACCTGCTAAGGGGAAAGAGTTAGCATCGCTGAAACGGGCGGCGGTTCTCGGCGCGGTCGCGCCGAATCGTCGCTCGGCCCCAGAGAGAGGGTCCATCCCATGCTTTCGCCGAGATGGAGCAAGCGACTGTTCTACTTGCTGCTCGCTCTGCATGTTGCCCTGGCGTATCCGCTGGCCTTGGCGTTCTTTGCCGAGCCGAACATCGTCTTGATCAATTGGAACCTGCTGGCCGGTTTCATGCTGGCGTGGTTCATTCCGCTTAAAGCGGTTTCCTTTGAGCGAGGAATGGGATATTTGGTGGCCTTCCTCGTCATCGTGCCGTTCACATTGGTCGTGTTGCTCGGCCATGGGATGAGCTTGGGATACCTCTGGCTTCAGCACGGGATGCCAATCGACAAGAAATCCTTCGAGCCCATTTTCATTGCCTGGGAAGCCGTGGGACTCCTGGGCTACTTTGGCGCATGCGGCGCGATGATCGGCTCGTATCTGGTCACAGCCATCGCCCTGCACTTTATTCAAAAGGCATCCCGCGGCCCCGAAAGTGATAAGCGCCCCTAATCAGCATTCCTCTTCACCAATAGAATTAGGCACCGGTATGCATCTCTAAACTGACGTTAATTAATCCCGCTCTGACACCAGTCGCGCTATTGACCCCGAAAACCGGTCGGAGACGCAAACGGGCTTCTGCACCTTTTCTCCCCGCTGGGACGCCACGCTGTACAGTCGCTGACTAGCTCCGTCGTGACAGCGGGTTGGCGTCGTGGCTGGAGGCTAAGGACAATTTCCGGCTGAGGCCGAATGGCGATGAGGGGCTGAGGACGGATTTGGCTGGCCTGCCCTTTGGCTTGAGAAAGCGAGAACTCTCGGGCAATCATTGCCAGAATCAATGTCATTTCCATCATCGCCAGCGTTTTGCCAATGCAGGCGTGGGGACCGGCCCCGAATGGAAAGTACGCCATGTTCGGGATGGCCCATTCTCGTTCGGGCGAAAACCGCTCGGGGTCAAACTTCATCGGGTCGGGGAAGAATCGCTTGTCGCGCTGCGTGACCAGCGGATAGATGAGGAAGATGCCACCCTTCTGAATGGAGTATCCGCCCAGTTCGATGTCAGTCGTGTTTTCGCGGGCAAACAGTTCCCAGGCTGGCGGATAAATCCGCATCGATTCTTTGAGGACCATTTCCGTGTAACGAAGTTGGCCGACATCGGCGAGTGTCGGGTCACGGTCGCCAAAAACCTGGTCCGCTTCAGCCGCGACCTGGTCCAGAACATCCGGGTGTTGTGAAAGGAGATGCAGTGCCCAGGCCAGGGCCATCGAACTGGAATGATAACCGCCATGAAACAGCACCATGGCTTCATCGACCGCCTGGTCCAAGGTGAGCCCGCCTTGCTCGACGGGCAGAGCGGCCGCCGCAAGCAGCAGATCCAGGAGATCATCCCGACGGGCTCTCGATTCACTACGCTCGTCAAACAGATCGCCGATCAGCCGGCGAAATACTTGATTGACCTGTCGCTTCCGCCTCTTGCCTGGCAGCGGCAGCCAATCCGGGAGGACGCACGGCGAGTATTCCTCTTGGGAAAAGACGGTCGCTCCCGTCAGTGCGGTCCTTCCCAATTCCGGTGCCCGCTCCGTCAAGTCGGCGTGAAATAGAATTTCGCCAATGATGACCATTGTCAGTTCGATCAGCGACTCGGCGGTGTTGATTTGACGCCGTTCCCGCCAGCGACGAAGGAACTGCTGCGTGTGCCGGACTGTGACATCGGCATAGCGCTGCATCCTGGTGCCGTCAAAGATTCCCGCCAGCCGCCGCCGCTGGCGGAGCCACGGCTCCCCTTCGCTGAGAATCAGACCGTTGCCAAAGCTGCTTCCCAGCACTCGCCGCGAATGTTCCAGCTTGCGAAAACTCTTTTGCTGAACGACCAGCACTTCGCGAATCAGGCTCGGCTGATTCACGACGTACAGCCTGGAGTTAAAGACGCGAAAGAACGCTAGATCGCCATACGTCTCCGCCAACTTCGTGACGTATGCCAACGGATTCCACCAGAGCGCCAATCCATGTCGCCAGGTCAGCCCGATTCCGGCGTTGAAATTGGTGGGACCGGGTGGATGCTTTGGCATGGTGTCTTTTTCGAGAGGGTCTGGGCTGCGCGGTCCGCGAGTAAGAATGGATGATTCCTGTCGTTTCTAGGATCACTTGGAGGGACCAACAAATCGTTCGCCGCGCAGTGATACCTTTCTCTAACGTAGCTCGCAATCTGCGGTAACGAATGCAGGAATGATGGCGGCACTTCCGAAGCAAGCATGGCAATTGCCTGGCCTCCAATCCCCAGTTGCATTGCGGCCGAAAGCAGACAGCCGCGCCAAACAGAACGGTTGAAACAATCGCCACGAGCCGCCCGGCGGAACTCCACCAAGCGCCGGAAGGAAAAGGTGCCAGCAAGTTTTGTGTAGTTTTAGAAAGAGCTAAGCATCTTCTCCACCGCTTCCAGGCCGGTTATTCCGGGGGAACCCTCCACTTTTCCGCCCGCAACGCGGACGGCGGTCACGTTGGCCGTGTATCCGTAAAAAATGCGACGCGACAATCCCTGTGTCGCAAAGTCCTTCGCGCAATTAAGTTAGCAAAAGATCACAACCTTGTTGACGCCAATCAGGGGAAGCATACTGGTTGTCGCCGCACGATTCATCAGCCTTGAACCGACTGTTTTGCAGACCCAAATCGATGGAGGAAACCCAGCTTACGCCTCGATTCGATTTGGCCAGGACCGCTGCCGAGCCGCCGCTTTTTGTCGATCTGGATGGCACGCTGCTCGCCGTCGATTTGCTGCCGGAAGCCGTGCTGTCGGCTGCTTTCCGCCAGCCGCTGAAGTTGCTGCGGGCTTTGTTTGTTTTGAGGCATGGCCGGGCGGCGTTCAAGCGTGCACTGGCCGAGACCGTCCCCTTTGACCCGCAACATCTCCCCTTGCGCGAAGAAGTGCTTGAGTTGATTGTCGCCGAGCGGGCGAATGGGCGGGCGATCGTGTTGGCGTCGGCCTCCGACTCGGCGTGGGTGCAGGCGGTGGCGGATGAGCTGGGGTTATTCGACGACGCCTTATCAAGCGACGGCGTGAACAACCTCAAGGGGGAAAACAAGCTGGCCGCGATCCGCGACTGGTGTCGGCGGGAAGGGTTTGACGCCTTCGACTACGCCGGCGATAGCGCCGCCGACTTGCCAATCTGGCGGGCAGCGCGGCGGGCCTACCTGGTCGCGCCGTCGGCGGCCGTGGCGACGCAAGCGCGGGCCCAGCATGCCGACACCAACCTGCTTTGTCGCCGATCTGGTCGGCTGGCTGCGCTTGCTCGTCTGCTGCGGCCCCATCAATGGATCAAGAACCTGTTGGTTCTCGTGCCGCTGGTCACGTCGCATCGATTGCTGGAATTGCCGCTGCTGGTCGCGGCGCTAACAGCGCTCGTCTGCTTTTGCCTGGCCGCCTCGGCGGTCTATGTTCTGAACGACTTGCTGGACCTGTCCGCCGACCGCAAGCACCCGGCCAAGCGCAGTCGCCCCTTTGCCAGCGGAGCAATTCCGGTCGCCTGGGGGCCGCCGCTGGTGGTCGCCTTGGGGGTAGCCGGACTGGGGCTGGCGGCCTGGTTTTTGCCCCCCGCTTTCGCGGCGGCTTTGGTGGTCTATGTCGCAGCCACCACGCTGTATAGTGCGTGGCTCAAACGGGTCGCCATGCTCGACGTGATCGTGCTCGCCTGTCTCTACACGCTGCGGGTGCTTGCCGGCGGGCTGGCCATTGGCATCGTCGCCAGCGAATGGCTGATGGCCTTTTCGCTCTTCATTTTCGTATCGCTCGCGTTCGCCAAACGCTATACCGAACTTGCCCGCCTGGGCGACGACGACGGCACCACACTCGCTCACCGCGGCTACCGCCGCGACGATCTGAGCTTGCTCGAAGTTCTCGGCCCGGCAAGCGGCCTCGTCGCCGTGTTGGTTCTGGCCCTCTACATCCAGAGCAAGCAAATGCAGCAGCTCTATTCGCAGCCGTGGGCCTTGTGGCTCTTGTGCCCGCTGCTGCTGTATTGGATCAGCCGAGTCTGGATGAAGGCGAAACGCCGGGAACTGGATTACGATCCGGTGGTGTTCGCGGCCCGGGACATGGTGAGCCTTGCCGTGGCGGCGCTAGCTGGCGCGCTGCTCTGCGTCGCCTCCTGGCAACTGAGCTGATCCGCAGGGGCCGTGGCCCGCAGCGTCCGCAGTCCCAGCAGGGCCGTCATCGCCAGCCAGGCGACCAGATGAGCGGCAAAGCTCCACCGGGTCCAAATCAGGCCATACGCAAGGGAGATTGCCAAGGGAGCGACCCACGAACCACCGGGTAGTGAGTCTCGCTGCCGCCACAGCAAGGCGAAGGGAACGAGCAACCATAGGGAGTAGTACATCTGCGTTCCGGGATAAACGAGCAGTGCGAGCGTAAGCACGTAGCCGATTCCCAGCGGGGCTGCGTCGCTGGGCAAACGGGCCAGCACCGCCATCGTGATGACAGTTAGCAATCCCGCGAGCACGATAAAGGGGGGATAGAAAACCGGCCGGGCCAGCGGCGCGACCTCAAACCATCGTAGCAATACACCCAAAAGCGACTGGTTGGCTGTGCCAATGTAATACGGATAGGCGTCGACTCCTTCGGTGGGAGGCCGATTCAGGTAGCTCGAAAGTCCCGGCCCCCCTTGCATCGTCAGAAACAGCCCCAGCGCGACGATCGGGGGAACGAGCACGGCCAGCAGCGACCGCCATTGACGCCGAATCGCCAGATCGATGAGCAGGATTGCAGCGATGGGCTTTACGACGATTGCCAAGCCCAGGCAGATTCCCCGCCAGTAGGGAGACTGCGCGAATACCACACCGAAAATGGCCAGCAAAATCAAAAAGTTGGTCTGGCCGTAATACAGCGTCGACTGGGTCGAGTGCCAAGTAAAAAAAATGGCCAGCGCCACCAGCAGCCCCAACCAACTATTGGTTTCATCCCATAGTTTTCGAAACAGGATCACGCACGCGATCAGCGCAAAGCCTTGGACAACGTACCAGGCCGCCATCGACGCCTGGAAGGGCAAGTGCCCAAACGGCCAGAACAGGGGAAGGCTCATGGGGGGATAGAGGCAAATGTTGACTTGGAGGAAGTCGGCGGTGGGGGATTGCGGAGCGGCAATTTCGCGCAGCACCTCGATGTCGTAGGGACTTTGTCCCAGCGCCAAGGCTCTTCCATAAGTCCAAAAGCAGAGAAAGTCCCATTCGCGCGGGGACAGGAAATTTGTGACAACGCTGCGGCAACAAAGCAGAATCCCCACGCAGGCAACCCCCGCTGCCGCCAATCCCAATAGAAACCGGCCGCGCGCGGAGAGCGACTTGCTGTAAGCATAGACCCAAAGCAAAGCGTACATGGCTGCCGCGGCGACCAAAATGCGAACCGCAGCCGAGGCTCGGATCGTCGCGACGACGTCGGAAAAGTCCAAAAGAGCACCCCCAGGGGAGAAGACCGGTGCCCGCAGGCAGCAAGAAATTAGTCTTTCCAGCCTAATTCAAGGCTGCTGGGTTGCAAATTTCCGCTTGTGCCCTGTTTTCGAGTCAAAAGGGGACAGGTCGGACAGGTCCATATACTGACGCAGCATCAGTCGGTTTCTAAACTGCGCGCATGCCCAGAACTTCGCGAGTGGTGCCGGGCGGCTAAGTGTACCGCGTTCTCGATCGAGGCGTGGGGCGAAGAAGGCTCTTCGACAAAGCCGCCGATTTCCAGGCCTGCGAGGAAATTTTGGCCGAAACTTGCCGTCTGCTTCCTACGCGGATCTGCGGGTTCTGCCTGATGCCCAATCATTGGCACCTGGTGCTGTGGCCGCAACAAGACGGCGAACTGGCCGCGTTCATGCAACGGCTTCCCTTTGTCTTCGCAATAAGATAATGAACGACAGCCGGAAAGGGGCCTACGAGAGGCAAAAAGAGGTCTTCTGCTCCTTGTTTCTTGTGCTCTCCATGAACCCCCTATTTGGGTGGCATGCGGCTATTGCATCCTGACATTCGTCGCGATAGGATTCCAAGTGTCACTGCTACTGCCGCCGCAGCGTAACGACTCGCTTCTGTCGAATCTGTCAGCTCAGAGGACCTCAAGAGTACGTTTTTTGACTACTTTTTGATAGCGGTTTTGAGAGAAGGCACATCATTGAAGCTAATGAACCCAGTTCGAAGCGCTTTAGCCGACTCCCAGAACTCCATACTTATCGACTCCTTGGTTGTGGGGCACCTAGGACGGCCGGTTATCTCGATAAATCAGTTACTTCTGCGACAAGGGAAAGTAACTGCGCTAATTGGGCCCAGTGGATGCGGCAAGACAAGCCTACTGAATTGCGTCAATGGTCTAGCAAACCCTATTGCCGGTTCCATCACGTTTTCTCTTGACGGCAGAACGTCGGCGATCCCCCCAAAATTCCGAATCGGGAGAACTTTTCAAGGTTTCCCGGTAATTCCCTGGCTTCGGATTCGCGACAATTTCCTTTTAAGGGGAGAGATTGTCGGCTGCGGCATCGATCCCAGCGCGGAGTTGACATCTGTCGGTGCCCCCCATTTGATCGATCGGTTTCCCGCAACGCTAAGTGGCGGCGAGCGGGCCAAATGCGCGATCGCTCTGGCTCTCGCGGGGAATTCAGCCATCCTGCTGATGGATGAGCCCTTTAATGGGCTCGACCACTGGGTACGGAAAGATATTGTCGAGCAAGTCAGCAAATGGACAAAAGACCGTGCCCTCGTAACCCTCATCGTAACCCACGACGTTTATGATGCTTCGCTCGCAGCGGACGAAATCATACTTCTCCGTGGCAAGCCGACAACAATTAAGCGTCGGTTAGAGAGAAACCAACCGGACATCGCTATTCCGATTGACGATATCAAGTCAGCGCTGGAAAAGCTTGAAGAAGATTAGTCAATATGCGAAAGTATATAGGTGCAGCATCCAGATACGCCATGGCGAGTATTATTGCCATTATCGTATGGGAACTTCTCATATTTGTCCTTAGGATTCCTCCCTACTTATTACCGCATTTTCACACTGTCGTGGCGGAGTTAGTCGCACAATGGAGCTATCTGTTCGGACATTTTCTCACGACGCTCACTGAAACAGTGGTAGGTGCAGCAATTGGGATTTCCGCAGGTGTCTTGGTCGGTGGCCTCTTGGCCTTTTGTCGTCCGGCGCGCTGGATTGGGGAGCCCTACTTGGTCGCGCTTCAATCATTTCCTCGCGAGGCGCTTGCTCCTCTCCTGGTGGTCTGGTTTGGATTCGGGTACGCGCCAAAAATTGTCATGTCTTCAGTGATCTGTTTCTGCCCAATGGCAATCGCGTCAACAGTGACATTTTCGACGGCTCCGCGCGATATGATCGACCTGCTGCGGTGCCAAGGCGCGACGGGTTGGCAAATATTCCGATACGTTCGAGTGCCCTATGCGATCCCCGCGTTGGTCGCGGGATTGCGGGTGGCTGTCCCTCTGTCGGTAATTGGAGCGGTCATCGGCGAGTTTATCGGGGGGTCGTCGGGGTTGGGTTACGTCATCGCAACGGGATCAGCCCAAGCGAATACTCCTTTGGTCTTTGCCGCTATCCTGTTGCTCGGGGCGATGGGCCTAAGCATCACAGGGATACTGTCGTTGTTATCAAAAGTAGCGCAGCGTCGCTTTGTAAGTCACCTAGAAACCTTTTGATCGGCAAAGGGGAATCCTATGAAAAATGTCGTGCATTTCGCCAAGTCATGGCTGATGTTTCTGGCGCTCGCAGCCGGCCTGCCGGGGTGTGGTTGCAACCATCAGCCTTCTCCACCTAAAACCCTGGAGAAAGTCGAAATCCTCATTGATTGGGAAGCTGCCCCAACCTACGTCGGAGTCTACTACGCGCTCGACAGTGGCCAGTTCGCAAAGGCAGGCTACGACGTGACCATTGTCGAAACTTGGGGGGCTAATCAAGCAGCCAATGCGGTAGCGTCGGGCAAATATGACCTTTCGACCTGTGCCGGCGGGGCAACCGTCCTGGCCATTGACCAGGAGAAACCCATCGTCAGCACCGCCGTAATCTGTCCTAAAATCACCACGGTAATCTATGGTTTGGCGAGCAATGGAATCACGAAGCCTGAGGACCTGAAGGGGAAGCGCCTGGGAATGTATGCAGGTTCGATCACCGTGAACGAATTCCAGGCTTTCGCCAAGCTCCACTCACTTGACCGGAGTGAGATTAAGGAAACCATCATCAGCGGCGGGGACATTCCTCCCTTGAAATCTGGCGTCCTTGACGCTGTGCTGAATTATCAAGAGCAGAGTCCGACATTGTTGTCGCTCGACAAAACGGTGCCTGAAGTCAAGGGCCAGCGAGTCAACTCCATCAGTCTTGCCGACGCGGGAGTTAAGGGATACGGCCTGAATGTCATCGCCGGAAAGAAGGCGTTGGCCAAAAATCCGGAAAAAGTCGCTGCGCTTACTAAGGCGCTTGTGGATGGATATCGTGCAGCATGCGAAAAGCCGGACGAGGCGGTGGACTCCTTCATGAAAAGATTTCCCAACCGCGATCGTGCCTTTGTACGGGCGGGCTGGGAGGTCATGCGCAAGCATGTTGGCGACACCCAGTCCATCGGAAATCAAACAGCCGAGGGGTGGGATGATACAGTCGCCCTTTATCGATCACTCGGCCTCCTGAAACGGGATTTTTCCGGAGCCGATGTGATGAAGCAGCCATAGTATTTGTCGTTGTGTATTTATATCGCGATGCACTATGGCAGGTTGCATTTTGCGGGTCAGCCAAAGGATTGGCCTATACTACATTCGCCTTTCACACTGCTGACATTATGTTTGTCAACCCATTCGGCACGAATCGTCATTGCATTGCGGAGATGTCTCGCTTTCTCGTCCACTGGCAGAAAGACGATGGAAAAGGGAAGGGATTGTGGCCCGAGGACCTCAATGACGTCATTCAAGCTCCAGGTCGCTATTCAGGATGGGCAACGGTAGATTGTATCATAGCTTTGAATGACGTGCTTCAACTCGTTGAGGAAGAGACAACTGGCACCACAGTTGCGGGTGGTAATCCCATTTCAGCCCACAAAGGCGTAATACAAGAGGCGATTTCATCGGCGCTTGAACAAGTCGCCGATATATACGAGAACTTGGAAGCGTTGCGAGTTAATAATGCGAGCGATTACATAGATTATTTTGAGACCCTCAAGTCTAAACCAGATGATATTGTTAGACCTGACAAAGACAAAATGAAAAAATGGCAATCTCATGCCGATCGCAACGAAGAGTTGTTCGGGCTCCCGCGAACCATAACTGTAACCGCCAATGACCACGAGAGAATACTGGGCCGCAGCAGCCTCATTGAGGCATCGCTGCTTGGACTGCAAATGGATCGACTTTCACAACATGAGTTTCTTAAGTCTCCTAAATGCGACCAATTGAAGTTGTGGCTTCGGTACAAATTCCCAAACCAGCTTCAGCCTCCACATGCGGCGATGTGTAAGTCGCTTGTCGCTGACACCTTAAGAAACGACGTTAAAACTTCAGACAAAATCATCAAGCATATCCAATCTCGCATCGATGGACCGCATTGTGTTCCAAAGCCTCCTAAAACTCTAACTGATAGTGTGAAGCAGCTAACCGCCGAAACCTCACAAAACATCTGGAAAGCACTACAGCCATATGCGCTGAGTACAAATAGCATGGTGCTTGGTGACTGTTTTGAGTCGGTTCGCAATTCACCGCACCTCGTCGTCGCTTGGGAGCACATATCCAATCGTGGCCATGGCCAAGATGTGTTAGTGGATGGCGATCCCGTGGCAACGTTGTTATGTACGGCAACCATCGTCGGAAGCTTAAGTCAAGAAGCAAAGCGACCAGAAAGAGGAGAGCAAGATCGCTACAATGCCGAATCCACTAAGTCTGCCCTTGTAACGCTTATGGGAGTGCAGCGATATCTGGCTGCTTGGCTCAAACGCGAAGTTGATGGTGCTAAGGGAGTTCAAGTCCAGCCAGAACTTGCCGAAAGGGGTGACGATGATTTTTGGAGTCCGATGAGAAAAGCTGAGCCGTCGAGCGTATTTTCGCTGGGAATGATGGCTCGGGGAATCCTCGCGACCACGGAGATCCTTCGCCGAGGTGACTCTTGGATCGACGAGCTCAGAAAGCGCAGCGTCGATAATGCAATTGTTGATGACTCCGCGAAGACAATCAAGTTCTTCCGCGAACTTTTTCGGGTATTTTACGCACATTTGCTGATGCGCACGTTCGATATCATTGTGAAAGAAAGGACGTCCCCCTTCGAGCCGATGCCGGTGCGAATTGTTGTAGGGAACGAGATTACGCATTGGCCAGGCGTGGATGTCGGATTAATAACCTACAGCTTGTTGCACGGGCGAGATTATTTCGACCAAGACAAGGCACTTGAGCAATTCAAACCTTTTAATGACCGACGCGGAATGGTTCCGCTTGAGGCCGAGAAAGCAACTGGCATCAACAATGTTGCGAGGCTTAGCCCGCAGTTGCCGCTTTTTCAGACTCTCATTGCACTTGTGCAGAAGGGCGTAATCGGTTCCCACAATTGCGATGGTGCCCATCAGGGCTTTAGCAGCTCTGCTCGGAGCGTAATAACGGCCCCTAGTCTCCGCGGCGCTTTCATCACCAGCGGCAGCAATTTATCCGATGAACAGTCTACCACTGTTTATACGTGGTCTAGCGCCCATGCACTATCTGCCCTGGTTGCATATGAGAGAATCCAAAACGATCAAAGCACGGAGATAGCACAATTAGTGTCGATAAAGGAATCGCACGCTAGACAAATGAACGAGAAGAAGCTGCAATCTTCGGAGGCTTTTGTTGATCTCGGTCATCTAATGTGCCTCAGTACAAGTCATTTGTCCCTCGGGATTATTGCACTACTCACCGTAGTAGGCTTGGTGTCCTGGTTCTTTGTAAGTTACCATTTGATTGGTGAAGTTATCGCCCCGGCCCCGTCTGTGAAGCAGAACGGCGATGCTAACGACTTCTTTCCATCGCTAACTAGGCACGTAGGATTTGAGCCTAATCGTTGGTTCTTAGCCTGGTCTACAGCTGTGCTATGTGCGGGAATCGTCACAGCATCGCTAGCTCGAAGGTGCTGGAAATTGAGGATTTGTGCTCAGATGCTGCGGGAGGTACCGGACGGACCCAAAGATGCGTCGAGCATATTGGAATCGATGTCTATCAAGGCGATGATTCTATTTGTTGTGCTGGCTGTCTACCTTGCGGCGATAGTGCCGATGATTGCAAGGTTAATAGTTGATGGGTCGCCTTGGTTAGACATATTCAGCGCTTTTGGTATGATGCTTGGTATTCCAGCAGGGCAAACGCATCTTCCTTGTGCGAGAAGATTATTTCCTGCTGGCTTGCCTGAGTGAAGGCTAGCAGCGAAAGATTTCCATGATTCAGGATTTTCACGTTTCATGGAGGCTCTACATGTCCAGGCGTTCTTTGTCGATGGTGGTGCATTTTGGCGGCTTGAAGGATCCGCGGATCGAG
>JBJXFF010000017.1:0-9361 GCA_046153945.1 Pirellulaceae bacterium | reverse complement strand
CTCGATCCGCGGATCCTTCAAGCCGCCAAAATGCACCACCATCGACAAAGAACGCCTGGACATGTAGAGCCTCCATGAAACGTGAAAATCCTGAATCATGGAAATCTTTCGCTGCTAGCCTTCACTCGGGCAAGACCGCAGGAAATAATCCTCTCGCACAAGGAAGATGCGTTTGCCCTGGGGCTATCCCGGCCATGCGAGCGGATGCCAGTGCCTTCCTTGCAGTAAAGCCCGCGAAGCCAAGCCGACTGGATTTCCAGGCCCCGGTGCGGGATGCCAAAGTCTTAGTTGTAGGCAGGCGCGACAGCCCAAACAATCTATTCCCGGTCATCCGCCGGGCTGCATTTGTGCCCAATGCCGCCCGATAAGCCCATTTTGGAGGTAGTGACATGTACTCGCCAATCCTAAACCGATTTACTTCCCGAGACCCGCTGCCGTTGGAAGGGGAGCCGGATATTCTCTATGGAGATAGCTGGATTAGGCGGAATGTCTATGCGCGGCTGAATCCTTATAGTTATGCTGACAACAATCCGATCAATCGCGTTGACCCCAGTGGCCTTAATTCTTGCGCAGCAGTCCCCGATCCTTGCGATGAGTGCAACAAAGCTATCGACGCATTGCCCAAAGGGAAAATTGAATACCCAGTAACAAAAGACGGCGCTGTGATACGCACGTGCAACGCAAAAATCTCGTGCAAGGCACCTGACTGTGGACGCGGATTGGTGGGACTGACTTTACCACCAAAAATGGTCCCGGGAAAGCGCAACGTATACGATATTGACATTTGTATTTCATGCAACGTAGCCGATAAGAGTCTCGGTGCCGTAATTGCACACGAGCTGTTGCATTTCAATAATTTCTGTCTTACTTCGAGTGGAATACGAACCAAAGAGGAATGCCTCAAGCGCAAAGGAGATGCTTACGACCGCTCTTGCCAGATCGCGTTTCCAAAGCCGGAAGACGGTGCAAAGCGCGGACGTTGCCGCGCCTGTGGAAAGTTCTTTGGATGTGGAACAAGGTTTCCGGGGTCGGCGATGGATCAAGATCCACCTTGCACCCTAGAGGACATAGGAATAAGTACGAAGCGATAGAACGACTTATGAACAAATGGTATCGGGTGCGATTCGGATTGAGGAGCGCATTTTATGCATTTGCTGGACTAGCCATCTTTTTCACTTGGTTTGGCTACAGGTGGCGACAGGCGCAGGTAGAACTGGATGCAGCGGCCTACTTTGGTTCAATCAACGGCATTTGCACATGGGACTATGAGGCGGATAAGTTAGGCGATGCATTTCCACGTTGCCGGCGCTATCCGGAGTTCCTCCGCGCGTTGCTGGGTGACGCATTCGGTCACCATGTCGTTAAGGTCGAGTTCTTGGTGGTGTCTCCTGTGCGAGACGACGACTTGCCACTCTTAAGACAGTTTGAGGGCGTAAGAGAGATTAGCTTCGAGAACGCCCGCATTACGGACAAGGGACTGAGGCAATTGTCAGAATTGGATGGGGTCAACACTCTTTCTCTGGATGGGTGCCAAGTTGATGAGGAAGGAATACTGGCCATCGGCAAAATGCGTTCGATCCACACTCTTTCGCTGGCGCGAACAAAAGTCACGGACGATGCAGTAAAGCACTTGGTCGGTCTGAAAAAACTCCTTATTCTCAACATGTCAGAGACACCGATTGGGGACGAGTCTCTCGAAACATTATCCACGTTACCAAACCTAAAGTTTTTGTATGCATATCGTACGCAAGTGTCAAAGCGCGGCGTATTGGCGATGCAAACGGCAAATCCTGAGTGCGAAGTAAGGACCGATCTGACCGACTAAGGAATAGGCCCTTCCCATTCCCGACTCTCCCCCTTTTCGAATTTGTCCTGCATTTGAGAGTTCCCGTAGTTGCACCCGCCGTCAGGAGCTCCGTGTTTGGCGGGGCGTGGTGGCACTGGCAGTCAACAGGCGCAATGACTTGGATTCGTCACCACCCTCGTTCACCCTTTGACAGCCAGTGCTGATCGGCGAGAAAACGCTCCACGGTCACGAACTTCGGGCGCTGGCACTGGCGGCGGCAAGAAAAGTAGGCCGCGAGTCCTCTCGCGAGCCAGCAGAGTTGAGGTCGGAGGCCGAGGAACATCCCAGGCCAAGAATCGTCGCGCCGAAATGCCCTTCCCGAACGCCCGATGCAACGTCGTTTCGCCGCTCAACATCTTCCGTCATGGGAAACGAACTCTCGGGGCTCGCCAGAGGACTGGCGGCCTATTTTTCTTGTCAAAGTAGGCCGCGAGTCCCTTCGCGAGCCAGCAGAGTTCGGCTGGCAGTGGCGAGAATCATTCCAGGCACAAAGAGGTCGCACAAAAAGGCCTTCGCAAGCTGCGCTCGCCGCTCCACATCTTGTGGGTTCGTTGGTTCCGCCCCCGGCGGGCTCGCCCCGCCGGAGCGATGTTTGGGAACCAGAACGCGGAACCAGCCCTCCACCCACGCCACCGCCCGGCTGGTCCGGGCGGAGCGATGTTTTTGAGACGCCGCGTTCGCTGGAAATATTGCCCCGGCGGGACCAGCCCGCCGGTAGCAGGGCTCTTTCCCAGCAGCCTGCTGGTTTGCAAACCCGCGCTCCGGCGAGACAAGCTCGCCGGGGGCAAAGAGAGCGCTGCATCGGATCTGGAAATTCATATTTCGACTCCTCAAGGCTAAAATCTGGTGCGGAATTCCCTCGCAGTTGCCTCGGGCTAGTGATGGATTCTCGCGAACCAGCACCCTCATTCGTCCCAATTGTCCGTTTTCACCTCAGCCGGTAGACTGGGGTGGAAATCCACCGCTACGCCCCATTTTCAAGGTCCGCCATGAAGACCCGTCCTCGCACCAAATTCACCCGCCAGGTCAATTCCCGCCGCTGCCCCAAATGCGGCGGCAAGATCAACAACCAGCGGGTCCGCTGCAAACGCTGCAGCCAGGCTCTTACCCGCCCGAAAAAGTAGCTTGCCAGGAGCCTTTCATGCGCTATGTTCTGAAGCAAGACCTGTTTGCCTGGGGAGATGATTTCAACATCTTCGACGAGCAGGGAACCGAGGTTTACTTTGTGGACGGGGCAGGAATTGCCCTGCGCAATCAACTCTCCTTTCAGGACATGCAGAAGCAGGAGCTCGCGTACATTGCCCAGACCATGTTTTCCTGGGGAACGGAGTACACCATCAGCCACGGGGGCAAACTGGTGGCGAAGATCTCGCAGCAAACCCTGACCGGCAGCCGCTGCAACTTTTATATCGACGTTCCCGGCCCCAACGACCTGTGTGCCGAGGGGGACTTCTATAACCACAATTACACGTTCAAACGGGGTGAGCAGATTGTCGCCCGTTCGACCAAAGAGCCCAACAGCCAGGGCTTTGGCGTGGACATTCCTCCCTCCGAAGACCCCGTCCTCATCCTGGCCAGCGGCATCGTCATCGACCTCGTAACCCGCGACAGCGGCAGCCGAAGTTCGCTGTTCAAGTAACCGATCAACAATTCCAAATCTAAATCCTACTAATAATCCTACTCTTAATCTTACTCCTCTTCTCGCCTTCTTCCCGAACCTCCCTGCCGCATCCATCTCTTCATCCATATCCAGACACCGGGCGATTAGCTCAGTTGGTTAGAGCATCTCGTTTACACCGAGAGGGTCGGGGGTTCGAGTCCCTCATCGCCCACTGTGGAGATTCGACATTTTGGTTACGCCGCGTGGCGATAGAGATCGGCTCGCGTGGGGGGAAGTTGGGATCGTCCTTTGCCGGCCATCTTCGACGCAACCACTTGGAAGATCCGCAGCGAACCATCGTGGAAGCCAAATGAACAACCCGCGAGGTAGGCCGCCCAGAGACGGTAGCGCTCCGGTCCCACCAGCTTGATCGCTTCCTCTTTTCGCTGGGCCAGTCGTTGGCACCAGTAGCGCAAGGTTAGGATGTAATGCTCTCGCCAGCTCTCGCAATCATGGACCTCAAAGCGGCATTCTTCCAGCGTTTTGCAAGTATGGCCGATGTTGTCAAGCTCGCCGCCGGGAAAAATGTATTTGGTCAGGAATCGCTCTTCGGGGCGAGCTTTCTGGATGCCGCGGGAACTGTTCTTCGCCGGCCGGGTGATGCCGTGATTGAGCAATATGCCCCGGTCGCGAAGCAGCGACCAGATCTTGCCGAAATAGGCCGGGTAATTCTTAATCCCCACGTGTTCGTACATGCCGATGCTGGAAATCTTGTCATAGGTTCCGTCCAGCGTGGAGTAGTCTCGCAGTTCCACCGTCACGCGATCTTCCAGTCCGAGCCGCCGAATCTTCTCCTGAGTGAATTCCAATTGTGTTTGCGAAAGGGTCACTCCGTGCGCGTGCACGCCATGATTCTGAGCGGCATGACAAATCAGGCCTCCCCAGCCGCAACCGATGTCCAGCAGCCGCTCTCCCGGCTCCAGCCGCAACTTGCGGCAAGTCATTTCCAGTTTGTCCTGCTGAGCCTGTTCCAGCGAGTTGTTCCAGTCGGTGAAGTAGGCGCAGGAGTACTGCATCTCTGGGTCGAGAAACAACTGATAGAAGTCGTTCCCCAGGTCGTAGTGGAACTGAATGTAGTCGCGATTGTTTCGCTGTCCCGCGTAACCGTGCTCTTTGTTTGTCTTTTCGGCCGGTGCAACGAACAGCGGGATCGCCTGACGCAGGAGCCAGGTCTTGCTGAGATTCTTGAGGCGGGCTTTGGAGTTCTCGACGCGGGCCGTGTTGTAGAACTCAATCAAGTCTCCTCCATGGAAATCGATCTGGCCGGTGGCGTACAGCCGCATCAGGGTATCGAGCGAAGGCCTTCTAAGCAGGGAGCCAATCGCCCCCGGTCCCCGAATCGAAACATAGAAGTTAGGATCGACGTTGCGCCCAAGCGGAATTCGGGAACCGTCCCACAGTTCCACCGAGACCCGCGAATCAAGCGATTCCGCGACGTGCGTGAAAATCTCCTTCGCCGCAGCCAGTTGTTGCTGCGGTGAAGTCAAGAACGAGAGCATTTGCAACATAACACTGCACTCCAGAATTTGCCGGTATTTCCGACCAAACGATAGTCAAAATGCAGGAATGGGCCAAGTTCAACCCGTTCGCGCCGGCCATTTGATCGCCCGAAGCGGAGTTGCAAAATCAACGGCGAAAATGTGCGGAAACCCTTTCGCCAGCACAACTTCCCACGCGGGAGGCAATCGGCTACAATGCTTGGTTTGACCTATTGTTTCACTTGACAAGACCACGCTCTTCTCTGCTCATCATGCCCGATCCGTCCAAGTCCACTCACTGGAATTCCCTGCTCGACCAGATTGGTATCCCACCGAGCGAAGTTTCTGCCGCGGCTGAATCTCCGAAAGGGGAAAGTGTTTTGGAACCTGCGAGTCCGCCAGTTCCCAAGCCTGCCCCTCCGCCACCCCCTCCCCCCCGTGCCAAGCCGCAGGCGAAAGCGCCGCCCGCTGCCAAGCCGAAGAGCCAATGGTCGAGCGTTCTTTCCATTCTCGGCCTCGCCGCCCCGGAAGAACCAGCGCAGCCGGAGCCCCCACCCGCTCCCAAGGCCGAGGTGCCGCCGCCAGCGCCGAAGTTTGTTCCCACTCCCAGACCTGCTCCCGCACCAGTTGCGGAGAAGCCGGTTGTCGAGCGTCCGGCACCGGAGAAAGCATCCCGACCGCCGAACCCGCTCGACGAGTTCAAGCCTCGCATGCCGCTTGAGCCCAAAGCGCCGCGAATCGAAAGCCGCAGCTTCGAAGACGACATGAGCCTCTCGCTCGATGACGATTTTGAAGAACGTGCGGAAGTGATTGAGCCAGACATCGAAGAAGATTTGGACCTCGACGCGGATCTCGATAAGGAAGAAACGGTAGAGCCAACTGCCGAGGTTCGCCGAGACGAGCGTCCTCGCCCGCGTGATGAAGAGCGTGGACGAGGCCGAGGAAATGACCGCGGCCGGCGCGATGAGCGTGGTGGACGCGGACGTGAGCGAAGCGAGCAAGGTCGTCGGCCGGATGCCCGCCGGGATGTTGCTCCACCCCCTCGGCGCGATGATACTCCGCCGCCAAGGCGTGATGACGCCCCCCCCGCGCGCCGCGACGTGCGGGATGAGGTTGTCCCACCTCGCCGTGATGAAACTCGCCGAGAGGAAGTCCGCCGGGAAGAGCCTCGCCGTGAGGACTTGCGCCGCCGCGACGAACGCCCGCCGGCTCCGCGGCGCGATGATCGCCCCGCTCGTCGCGAAGAGCCGCGGCGCGAAGCCCCTCGCCGCGAAGAACCCCGTCCGAGCGAATTCGATCTCGATTTGGACCTGGATGCTGATCTGGACCGCGAAGACATCTTGCCCCGTGTCGACGACCTTGGCCTAGACGAAGCGGGGGCAGATGTTGCCAAGCGTCCGGTCCGGCCTCGTGGCGAGGATGCCGAGGGAACGGACGAATCCGGCCGCCGTCGCCGTCGCGGTCGCCGCCGCGGTCGTGGCCGCGGAGATCGACCGGCTGGCGAAGAGAGGTCCGAAAGTTCGGCCCTTCCCCGCTCTGAGTTCGACGAAGCCGAAGAGGATCAGATTGCCGCTCGCGCTCGCCAGCGGTTGGAAGAAAACGACGAAGACCTGGCCGACATCGACCAGCATGACGACGAACACGATGACGAGCACGGCCACACTAAGATTCCAACCTGGCAGGAAACAGTGGGAATGCTTATCGAAACCAACATGGCCTCTCGCTCCCGCGACCGGGATCATGGGGGCGGTGGAGGTGGTGGCGGCCGTGGACGAGGACGCGGCAGAGGCCGATAGCAGTTGGTGGCGAAGGCGGCAGACATGTCACGTTACCACGACTTGCTCACGTCACTTCGCCAGGCTTTTCCCGCACCGGTATCTGATCCGGTGCATGACGGCTATGTCGTCTTCTCGCTCGTCAAAGCGCTCGACCGGGTCGATGCGCTCAAATCCCAGGCCCCCATCCTGGGCACTCCGCGCGAGCCGGACTACGTGGCCGCTTCCGAATCGCGCTTGCGTCACAGCGGCCGCTCGCTCGAGGAAGTGATTCCTGAACTGGTTCATTGCCTGGATGGTTTGCTGATTTTCGGCCATCCCCGCAGCCAGGTGAACGTGGTCGCGCACCCGTCCATCGCCAGCATCATCGGGGTTGTGCTCCCCTCGATCTACAATCCCAATCTTTGTACCGACGAAAGCGGTCGCGGCTTCTCCGAGGCGGAGGTGCGGGTCGCCTCAATGATTGCCCAACTTGTGGGATACGACCCGCAGCACTCCGGCGGCCTCTTCACTTTTGGCGGCACCGGCACGTTGCTCTATGGCGTGAAGATCGGCCTGGAAAAGGCATTTCCCGGCACGCTCCAAAACGGCGTCGATCCGCACGCGGTCCTCATCGCATCCGAGCAAAGCCACTATGCCTGCATGAGCATCGCCGGCTGGCTGGGAATGGGGCAGAAGAATGTCCTCAAGGTTCCCACGCACGAAGACAATTCCATGGACGTTGCCGCTTTCGAGCAGACGGCTCGCGAGGCCATCTGTCAGGGAAAGCGAATCGCCGCTATCGTCGCTACGATGGGAACCACGGATGCTTTTGGTGTCGACGATCTCGCAGGCATCCATAAAGTTCGCGACCGGCTGGTGCAGGAGTTCTCGCTCGATTACGTTCCCCACATCCACGCCGATGCCGTCATCGGCTGGGCCTGGTCCGTCTTTGATGACTACGATTTCGCCGCCAACCCGCTCGGCTTCCGGGGAAGAACCGTGCGGGCCCTCGCTGCGGCCACCAATCGCATTCGCCACTTGAGCCTCGCCGACTCCTTCGGAGCCGACTTCCACAAAACGGGCTTCGCACCCTATATCTCGTCCCTCTTTCTGCTCAAAAACCGGGACGAACTTCGGCTCGTCTCGCGGCAGAAGGAGACGATGCCTTATCTGTACCATTCCGGCCAGTACCACCCCGGCATGTTCTCCCTGGAGACCAGCCGCGGAGCAGGGGGCGTGATGGCCGCTCTGGCTAATCTGCTGCTGCTGGGCAAAGAGGGGTTTCAGACGCTGATTGGCCATGCGGTGGAGATGGAGGAGATCCTCCGCGAGCTAATCATCGCTCGTCCTGAACTCACCATCCTCAACGAAGAAAACTACGGGCCGGTGACTCTGTTCCGTGCCTACCCGACCGGCGTCGATACATTTCGGGTCAAAGAGCAGGAGCGAAGCGACCCGGCATTCGTAAATCAGCTCCGGGCGCACAACGACTTCAACCGCCGGATCTACGAGCGGGTTCATCACGAGGCACTGGCCGGCCGCGGCGTCGCCATCGGCTTTACGGAAAGCTACCGCCACAGCGAATACGGCGAACCCATCGTCGCTCTCAAGTCCTACGTCCTCTCTCCCTACGTGGATGAGAACCGGATGCAGTCCATCATCACCCACGTCCTCGAAGCCCATCGGGCCGTGGAAGCGGAAATGGCCGGCTCCGCGAAGCGGGGCAAAACTGCCAGCACGGGCTGGGACTCGCCGTAGTCGGGGCATCCTTCGCGAGGAGGCAACTCACACCCAAGAAACAGCTCAGGGCAGACTTCCTTGCGAAAGCCTGCCCTGCGTTGTTTGGGGGCCGAGATTGCCGGTCCGGGATGCCGGCAAATCTCGCGGCTGCGTCCTGCTGCCGCCCCATGGTCGAATTGTATGAGAACCGCTGCGGGGTCTAGTCGCGGCGGATTGTGGAATCGAGTTTTTGGGCATGCCGTGGCGAATGGCCTGCCATTTTCCAATCGGACCGGGAACTGGGCTTAAACCAGTTCCTTGCGGGCACCGATCAGCGTGCGGAGACGTTCGGCGAGCAATTTCGCGTCGAACGGCTTCTTGAACGTTTCGTTAATGCTCGAGCGATCGAAGCTGATCGGACTTCCGTCATCGGGCAATAGCGCGATGAGAATCGTCTCGGCGAAGTCGGGGTTCTTCCGCAGGTTCTGACAAATCTGCAGGGACTCGATTTTGCCGATGGAGAAATCCACGATGATGCAGTCCGGGTGGAAGCTCTCCGCCTGAATGCCGGCTTCGAAGCCGCTCGCGGCGATAGCCACCCGGAAGCTGCGTTCCGTGGGAAGTTCGCGTTTCAGATTTTCGATCAGGATCTGATCCTGCGCCACAACGAGAATCTTTGCCATCGCCTCATCTTCGAGGTCGCCGAGTGGCATGCCATGCTCTTTGAGGAACTTGATCAGGTACTCGCGCGGGATGCGGCGGTCTTGCGAGCCGGGGATCCGGTAGCCTTTAAGGCGTCCCGAATCGAACCACTTGCTGACCGTGCGTGGGGCCACTTTACAGATCTTAGCGACCTGTCCAGTAGTGAAGACCTTCATCGCAGGCTCTCCAGTACACTCTC
>JBJXFF010000016.1:0-3472 GCA_046153945.1 Pirellulaceae bacterium | reverse complement strand
AGATATGAATGGTACGCCGAAAAAGGAAACCAACTGGGATTCGCGCGCGGTATTTGTCTTTAGCGGGCCGACAGCATCAGCAAACAGATCCCGCTTGAAATTAGTCCTGGACATATAGAACGCTTTTGCCAATCGGCGGCGTGGTGAGTTTCCCGCCACGCCGCCATCCGCAGTGCAAACTGCCCCGCTGTCGGCATCATTCAGAATCTTGTTGCGGTTGCATCGACGAGCACACTGATTGTCATCCTTACCTCCTCCGGCATTTTGCTCCAGCGACGGATCAACTTGGCCAAGCGTGTGTCGTCCGATGACACTGAATGACAGTCTGAGCTAAAGGGGCACTGTAAATGTACTGAAGTCGCATCAGGCTCTTTTCGCAATTCGTTGCCGCCAACTGCGTTGCGAAATTTTGAAAACGGGTTCGCAACCCGCCGCCCGTCTGCCGCAACTCGTGCGTGGGCTAGATTCTCCGTCAACTCGCCTTCCAGCGCGCTGCACTTTGGACAGCAAAAGTTTGTCGCGTGTTTTCATAGGCTGACAACAAGTGGGCACATTTGAATCGCAGTAGTCTCCGATGTGGCTGGAAATTCCGGTCCGATGCCTTACGCTCCGCAAACGGATCACCTTTTCAGGTCATATCCGATTGTGTCGTCTTGACGTTTGGCTCCCAAATCATTTCGCCATCAGGTGACGAGTTTTGGTTATCCACTAAATACAGGCTTACGGAATCCAAGGTGAAACGGCCCTTCCCAAATTTCTGTTGCGCTTGCGCGAGAGCTGCCTCCCAAATCTCAATCACTTCGTCTGCGAACCAATCTTCAGGGAATTGAGGCCCGGAGACGAGTGGCGGTTCGGCAAGCGGAATTCTCTCCTCCCAGCAAGAATCATCGTCTCCGCGCAGTCGCACTGCGGCGGTGTAAACCTCAGGCGTGATCTTGCCGTAATAGCCGTCGTACATTTCGGTTCTCTGCTCCAGGTGCATGGCCAAGCTAACGACGAACGACGATTGCCGCACGCCTCATGACCATCGCCATGACAGTATAAGCACGATCACGAAAACTACGGCAATCAAGCGGAACGCTGCGCTGCGCTCACGCCGCTGAGCGCGGAGATATTGCAGCATCAAGGCATGTTCCATTCTCGATTCGTATCACACATCCACTGTGAAATCAAAACACCGTCTCAGCCGATTTGCCTTCAATCACAAAACCGCGTTATGTTCGCGGCGGAGCGGAACGGGATAGGTTCCGCCTGGTCGTCAATGACGTAAACGTGATGCGACGCAGTTCCTTTTGGGGAACGCGCCCGGTAAACCGATCTTACCAATCGGCTAAGGGGGCAGATTAACCATCTGCCGTGCGTTCCGCCGGTAGAGCCGGATGCGGTGAGACCGTGCGTCGTGTCACGCACCGAGGAATAGCCGACAGAGTCGGCCAAAGGTCAGGGTAGAAGACTTTGAGGTGACCCAACCCACCTGAATCTGAAAGGAGGAGGGGAAAATAGCATGTTGGGAAAGCGGGGAATGTCGGAAGACGTGTATGGCATTGTCCCGCAACACCTGAGCGATAAGGTTAAGGCTGGATTGCTTGAACCCGAATCTCCAGTGGTGGAACTGCACACCCATCGGTACCACGTCTGGACGCCGATGCCGTCAGGAACCGTGAAATCGGGTCTCGTTCACGGGACACCCTGCCGGACGGACGATGGGCGATGAGCCCATTCAAGGGGATGAGTCGGGAACCTAAATCGCTCTAGAACGTTCCTCGGTGAGCGGAACACGAGATCGCCTAAGGGGCGCGAGCCCTATGGTGACGGAGTCCTCGTAGTAGTCGCGGGAGTTACGCCCCGCCGCGGACAGCGGGAAAGCCGCTGACAGGGCGAAGGAGGACAGGTGATGTTGAGGTTGAGGGTCTGGAGGTACGCACGATGCGTAGAGCCGAAAGGATTCTCAACGTCATTCGAGAACGAGGACAGCGTGGATTGCCGCTGAAAGACGCCTATCGGCTGCTTTATCAGCGCGATCTGTACTTGAGCGCCTACGCGAAGCTATATGCCAACGCAGGCGCTATGACACCGGGTCCGACGGCGGAAACCGTGGACGGGATGTCGCTGGCGAAGATCGATGCGATCATCGGCTTGCTCCGACAGGAGCGTTACCGATGGACGCCGGTGCGACGCACGTACATCCCGAAGAAGAACGGCAAGATGCGGCCGCTGGGAATGCCCGGTTGGTCCGACAAGCTGCTGCAAGAAGTGCTTCGGAGAATTCTCGAAGCTTATTTTGAGCCGCAGTTCAGCGACCGTTCGCACGGATTTCGTCCCGGACGCGGATGCCACACGGCATTGCAGGAGATTCGCCGGGTTGGCAAGGGAACCAAATGGTTCATCGAGGGCGACATCTCCGCCTGCTTCGACAGGATCGATCACTCGGTCCTGATGGAGATTCTGGCGGAGAAAGTCCACGACCAGCGGTTCCTTCGGCTGATTCGCAATCTGCTCGATGCCGGATACTTGGAAGACTGGAAATGGAACGCGACCTACAGCGGCGTGCCGCAAGGTGGTGTGATCAGCCCAGTCCTTTCCAATCTGGTACTGGATCGTCTGGATCGGTTTGTCGAGCAGGAGCTTTTGCCGGCTCATACACGCGGTCTTCGCAGGAAGTCGAATACGCCGTATGTGGCACTGACTGTCGCCGCATCACGGGCGAAGAAGAAAGGAGACCTGGAGCGTGCTCGCGTCTTGTCGCGACAAGCTCAAACGATCCCCTCGCGGGATCCGCGGGACTCCAACTTTCGACGCTTGTGGTACGTGCGATACGCAGATGACTTTCTGTTGGGTTACATCGGCCCGAAGTCTGAGGCCGTGGAGATCAAACAGCGGATAGCCGGATTCCTTGGGGACCGGCTGAAGCTGCAGCTCAGTGAAGAGAAAACGCTCATCACGCATGCGATCGATGGGCGGGCCAAATTTCTGGGCTATGAACTCCATGTGCTCCATGCTGACTGCAAACATACGAAGGGTCAGCGGAGCATCAACGGCGGCGTCGGATTGAGGGTGCCGGCTGCAGTGGCGGAGAAGCACTCCGCCAAATACGTGCTGCATGGCCGACCGATGCACCTACCAGAACGTCTTAACGACAGTGCCTACAGCATCGTGGCGCTGTACCAGGCGGAATACCGAGGTCTCGTCGAGTATTACCGTCTGGCCTACAACCTACACACGCTTTCTCGCGTGAAGTGGGTTGCGGAACGGTCGCTCGTGATGACGCTGGCCAATAAGTTCAGGGTCAGTTGTCACGAGATTTACCGGCGGTTTCGCAGAGAAGTGCCCAAACTGCACGGAACCTATAAGGTTCTGGCGGTTACGGTTGAGCGAGGTCCGACGAAGCGGCCCCTGGTGGCCTACTTCGGCGGTATCTCGCTGAGCTGGAATGCTGATGCGGTGATTTCTGACCTGCCGCCGGCCATTTGGA
>JBJXFF010000014.1:0-18096 GCA_046153945.1 Pirellulaceae bacterium | reverse complement strand
CGCTCGCTCCGCGAGCGGACAAAACGGGTACAGACTCAGCCAAACATGAAGTCGGTTCCAATGGCAACGGCACTCGCCTGGAGTTCCGCTCGCGGAGCGAGCGGACCACGGGAGGGATCGATGGCATCGACCCCATCGCCGCCACCGAAGCAATCGCCTACGACTTTCTCGGCAAGGGGGGCAAGTATTCCCGCCCCTTCATCACGCTGGCTGTCCATGACGCGATGACCGGCGGCAAGGGAACATTGGCCGGCGGTGAAAACCATCTCGCCACGAATGTCAGCGACTCCGTCCGCCGGGCGGCCATGTCCATCGAGACGTTTCACAAGGCCTCGCTCGTTCACGACGACATCCAGGACAACGACTCCTTCCGTTACGGCGAAGAGACGATCCACAAACGGTACGGCATTCCCACCGCCATCAACGTCGGCGACTACCTCATCGGCCTCGGCTATCGGCTCGTCAGCCGCGAGTCGAAGACGCTGGGGGCGGACGTGGTGGCCGACATCCTCGATAACCTGGCCGACTCCCATCTGCGGCTTTCCGAGGGGCAAGGGGCCGAGCTGCTGTGGCGGGATGCCCGCGACAAACGCCTCAAGCCCATCGACGCCCTCAAGATCTACGCGCTCAAAACCTCCCCCGCCTTCGAAGCTGCCATGTTCAGCGGCATTCGGTTGGCCGGCCCGGCGGAAGAGTATCGCGAGCCGGTGCGGCAATTTGCCCGCAACCTCGGGGTCGCCTTCCAGATCCTCAACGATCTGAACGACTGGCAAGGGGACGAGCACAACAAGCTCTCCGCCGGCGGCGACATCCTCGGCGGCCGCCCGACTGTCCTTTGGGCCCTCGCGCTCGAAGGGCTCGATTCAGCCGGCCAGGAAGAACTCCTCGCCCTCGTCAACGGCGACCACCGCATGGCTGGCGAGCGGATCGCCCGCGTCCGAGCGCTCTACGAACAAGCCGGCGTCTTCGAAAAAGCGGCCCGCCTCATCGACAAGCATCAAGAACGAGCCGAAGCCATCGCCGACAAGCTCCAGCCGGAAGAATTGCGGCGGCTGATGTACTACCTCATCGACAGTGTCCTCGACGGACCGCGTGGAGCGCCGCAAAAGGAACGCGAGCTGTTGCCGCTGCAGATCAAGGTCTCGTAGTCTGTTTGCAGTGAAGCGGCTACGGCTCGATGTTCACCTCAAGCACGATGACTTGGACACCGCCAAAAGTTTGCCTGTTAATGATCCCAAAGGTGTCCAGTTCCTTGACAACCGCGTCTGCTTTGTCCGCCGATTGGCGAAGGAAGACAATTGCTCCCCCGGTGCGAAGCACGGATTCGCGAGTTTCCGCGGTGAGCTGTTCAGGCTCCGTCATAGGAAGTGGAATCAAATCGCTGTCTGCGGCATCTAACTTGTAAATCGCTCGCACCGGCAAGAGTCCATAGTCTCGCAACGCGGCAGTTGGGTGATCGCGGAGGGCATCCGTTTCGATCAGACCAGAGTGAACCAGAATCTTCCACTGGGAATGCTGTAGGTGCGCACTCCGAACTGCCGCGACGGCGGAGCGCCAATCTTCTTGCCGGTCCACGAGGAGCCTGCCATGGTTCCAGCAGTTTTCCACGAGTCCGCTCCACCAGATCGCGACGGCCAGGGTGACGAGCGCCGCGACTTGTCGGGCGCGTGGATGATCAGAGGCTTGGCTGGCTGCGGCGATGGTGACCCAGAGCAGGGGATACGTCACCACGATATATCTCGTTTGAAAGACTGCCACGATTCCCCACCAGGTGAGCCCCGCGGCGGCAATTGCCGGAATCAGGCACGCCGCGGCCGTGAGGAGCACTCGCCGGGGAGGGAGCGGACTCCAAAGGGCGAGCAGAACGACGAGGGGAATGAACACCCGAGCCGGCGAAAGATCGTCGGCAAACACTGTCCAGTTTTCCCGCCGTGCCGCGATGTCCAGAAGTTGATAGGCCGCTGGCAAACAACACACGGTCGTGACGCTCCCGATGACCAGCCAGACCTTCCAGCCGGACGGCCCTCGATCCTTGTTAAAGAACGATTGAACGAGGAAGCAGCCGATCAGACCACCGATAAAGAGTGCCGTCGTGTAGTGCAAATAGAACAGCGAGACAAGTATCACCGTGAGTGCAGCATGCCAAAGGAAACTGCCGCGCACCGATTCAAATGCCAGAAACACAGCCGCTGCACTCGCCAGCTCGACGAGGGCATAGGGGCGGGCCTCCGTCGAATAAAAAATCGACGCATGGTCCACGCAGACGAGGAGTGCCGCCAGGATCGCGGCGAGAGGTGTCTTGTCTCCGAGCTCCAGTCGCCGCACAAGAAGCCAAGCTATTGCAGGCAGAGCAATTCCGGCGAGCAAGCTTGGCAGCCGCAGGGTGAGCTCGCTTTCACCGAATAGTCGCGTGATTCCCCAAACGAGCCAGAAATAAAGAGGGGACTGGTTGCCTTCCGCGGCTCTGGGGGCGACATCGAAAATACTTCCTTGCACACACCAGGATGTGTGCAGCTCATCGACCCACAGACTCTCATTGATTTGCCACAAGCGCAGCAAAGCCGCGAGCGCCGTGATGATGGCAAGAATCATCCAGTTCGCTGATGAGAAAGAGATGCGGCTCATTTCCCGCATGATACGCTACTCGGCTGTCGCGCCGGTGAGTTCTTCGGAGATGGCGGCGATCTGGTCGGGGCCGACGGAAGTGAGTTCCTCCGCGAAGCCGACGAGCAGGGCCAGGTCGCAAAGACGATTGATTCGTCGCGGTATGCCAAGGGTTTCCTGATGAATGGCTTCCAGAGCCCCATCGGTGAAGATCGTACGCTTCGCCCCGGCAGCGGTCAGCCGATGCTGGATGTATCCCATCGTCTCTTCCGGCTTGAACCGCCGGAGAAGGCACTTTACCGCCAGCCGTTCTTCCAAATCGGGCCGCCGCTCGATGGCGAGCAGCAGCGAAGTCTGCCCCGTGAGCAGAAACGACGCCAGCGGCCGCGCCTCGTGTTCCAAATTCAGCAGCAGCCGCACTGTTTCCAGGGCTTGCGAGTCGTCCAGCAAATGGGCTTCGTCAATGACGATGACCGCGTGCTTCCCCGCCTTGGTATTTTCCCTCAGCCGCGTCTCGATCCTCCGGAGACTTTGTTCGATGGTCAAAGTTGGCCCGCCGCCGGCACCGAGTTGGTCCGCCAGGTACGCCAGCAATTGCCCCGGCGGCATTTGCGGAAAGACGAGATGCACTTTTGGCGAAAGGCTCTCGCCCAGTTGCCTCGTAAGCGTTTGTGCGAGCAGCGTTTTTCCGAGTCCCGCAGCACCAGTGAGGAGCGCAGCTCCGCGGCGGTTTTCGAGCGCGTACCGAAGCTTGAGGAGAGCTCCTTGCTGGGACTCACCGGGATAGTAGAACCGCGCGTCGGCCGAGTGGTCGAAGGGGCGGGCCGCGAGTTGCCAATGGGATTCGTACATTACGCGACAAACTTTTCTGAAGGGACAAAGTTCTCCGCAATACCGACCGCCTCAATGCCGCTGATGCCCAGCCGCTCGCCAATGGCTTGGCTCTCGGCGAGAGTGCAATAGCGAAGGTCTCGGACCACAATCGCCGCGTCGGCGGGCGGGTGTTCATTCTCGGGAAACAGGGAATCGACTCCTGCCGCGGTCGGACCAAGATCCAGCACGAGCAAGTCAAAGGCACTGGCCACATCCCGCAGCGTCTTCGTCAGCCGCGGGTCGGCCAGCGAGAGCGCGGCGGCTGCGGAGGAGACGTCCAGCGGCAGAACGGTGAGATTTTCCTCAATTGACTTGATGGCGGCTTCGGCGAGCGTGGTTTTTCCGAAAGCTGCGTCGTGCCAGCTCGCGGCGATTTCCAATCCAAGGCTGGCGGCGAGTTGTGGACGAGTGAAATCGGCGTCGACCAAAGCGACCTTGAGCCCCGCCTTGGCTGCGCTTCGAGCCAGACAAAGTGCGAGCGTTGTCCGTCCCTCGCCTCGCCGGCTGCCGGTGATGGCAAGAGACTTAAGGCCATCCCGAACGGCAGAAGCAATCTTGCCGCCGGCCTGCGCGAAGTACGACTGGTCGTCGCGAAGCAACTTTTCGCAAAGTGCGGGCCAGAGAAAACGATCCACTTCCCAGGCAGGAACTAAGGGCAGGGAAGGATGCAGAGCGGGCGTGGCCGTTTTGGCCGAGGCTGAATCGGGCTTCTGAGGCGCGAGGGGCGCGCCAACCAACTCTGCCGCTTCCTCTTCCGAGATGACCAGCGGACGCTCTGGAATCTTGGCTTCCTCAACTTTCGCAATCGGCTCCTCCACAGTCGGCTTGATCAGATCCTCGACCGTCGGCTGAGGCGGTTCTGGCGGCTGATGAGGCGAGGGAACCGCGACATGGGCGGCATCGAGACGATACGTCTTGGCGGGGGAAGCTTCCGGAGCACCCGTTTCAATCACCGGCTTGATGACGGGCGTGGAAACAATCTCCGTCACCGCAGGGGACGGCTCAGGCATTGTCTCCAGGTCGACGGAAATCAGCGAACTCGCCTGCGACGCCGCGAAGTCCTCTTGATTTGGCCAAACGGAGAGCGCCGATTCGGCGACCGTCGGTGATTCACTGAGCAGCTCCTCCCACCGCTCACGGACTTCGACCGAAATGGCCATCGGCGGCAAGAGCGGCAGCGGCTCGTCCGCCGGCACTTGGTTTTGGACTTCAAAAGCAACTGTCGGCGGGGGCGGAATCTGTGCCTTCCGACGGCGAGACGGCGCGGCGTGATCAGTGGTGACTGCCCGTGCCGGCTGATCCAAGGGCTGTGGAATGCGTTTGGCCACAGGGGGAGTCGCTTCAGTCTCCATCTGCGCCAGCCGATACCTCAGCGGCAGACGTCGCGAGGCGCGCGACGCAAAGTGCGGTGGCGGAACCGGCTCGACGGCCTGCGGAGTCTCCACCCGGTAGAGCGAGCCGGCTGAATAGATATTCTCAATCTGCGTGCTTGCCACATGTTTCTGCGGCGCGCGGCTCTTCGTCTCCGCCACGGCAGATGCGCGCGAGGTCTCGTTGCTCGCTCCGCTGGTGGCCGCGTTGGTCGGAGCCGGCTCTTTGGCGTATGCCTTAATAAAGGCCTGATCCAGTGCGCTCATTTCGGGGTCCGCTCGTTCGGGTGGGGGGGACGTTGTTCGAGGTGCCCGGCTGGTAAGACGCTGGGGTGGCCTGGGGCGAAACCCGCGGCTGGGCTGTAGCCGGCCGGTTTTGCGGCGGCTCGAATTCGCGATAGTTATTCTGGCTCGTCACGGGATAGTCGGCCGCGGGACTCACCTGTTGTCCAAGGCTCGCTGGCTGCGTCGTGGACGGCTCTTGCTTCCGGCTGCTCGGCGGCCCGTAAAGGCTGGGGGCTTCCTCGGCGGGAGGTTCCTCGGCCGGCGTTTCTTCTTTGACTTCCGCCTTCGGTGCTGTTACATGCGGATTCATTTGCAATTTCGACGACACATCTTCCGGCTTGGAAGCGATTCGCGATTCTCCAGTATCCTTCCAGGGAAAAAGAGATTTCGCGTCAGCGACATCACTCGCTTCGGCCGGTTCTTTAACGGCGTTGTCGACTTTCGGGGGTTGCAATTCCGCGTGAGCGTCCGCGGACAAGTGCCCTTCGGCGGGATTGGATTCGATGAGGAGCGTCGGAGAATGCGAATGTTCTGCGATCGGCATTGATTCCTTCGCCGTATGCGCGTCCGTGACCGTGGATTCGCTCTCGCCTGTTGGCTGCGAAGTTTTCGATTCCTCTCCAGTCGCCGCCGCCGCATTGGGATTGGCCGGCGCGGGCTCATCGCCGTTCTGGGCCAGATAAATAGTGGCAATCAGGGCGATGACAAATCCGACGGCAATGAACTTGCCATGCGTCCGCATCCAGTCGTTGTCGCCCGGAATCGGCTTTCGGTTTTTCGCCCGCTGCTCCGCTCGCTCGCGCGGCGAAGGAGCGGTCGCTTCCGCCGGAGGCGTCGTGTCGATCGGGCTGGGCTCAAGGGAAACTGCTGCAACGCTGGCGACGGTTTCCGCCGCAGGTGCCTTCTCCTCGGGATCGGCGGTAACGGCAATCTGGGCGGCTTCCGCTGGGGGAGCTACCACTTCCGCCTGGAGCGCTGCCAACTCGGGTTGCGGTTCCGCGGGAGGAGCTTCCAATTTCGGCGATTCGACGATGGCCGACGCTACCTCGGGAGTCTCAATGACCGGCGTTTCGACCTTGATCGGGTCGGGGGCAACCACCGGCTCATCCACCACATCCGGCGGAGCAGTAACAAGTGGCGGTGTAATTGCGACGGCTGCGGTAGAAGGTTCCGCCGTCGGCGTGGAAGGGAGTTCCAAATAGGCGGGGACGCTCGGCGGCGCAGCTTTGGTCCGCGGCAAACTCAAGTCGGCCAGTTGGAACAGCACTGGCATCTCCAGCGACCGCCGGGGTGGTTTGCGGACAGCATCCCGCGCGGCGCGGCGAGGATCCGTTTGCAAAGAGGTCGTCATGCGGGCATCCTTCCCGATTTGTGGGGCGGCTTCCTGCCAGCCCATTCTGCCATCCACTACGGCACCCTGCGCTTACAACATCAGCGCAGCATGCGCGGCCCATGCCGCTCCTCTGTTATCGGTTCCGACTACATCAATCTTGATACTTGCGCAGACTTTACCGTCTGCGAAAGGAATTCCCCAGAGGGAAACTGTGAAGATGCTGGCAACCGAGGAATGCTAGCAGCAATGGAGTCGCACGATGGTTGCATGTCGTTACGCATTGCGTCCGTCGATGAACCGCCTTCCCTTTCCTTCAAACCGCGGCAAGGTGCCCGGGGGGACGCAGTGGACGTCGATTTTGAGGCCGAGGCGGAGGTGGAGGTCGCGGGCGACGCGGGCCGGGTCGGAGAGGCGGTCTTCGATTTCGACGTGCAGGGCGTCCATCTCGCCGTGGCGGACGACGGTGGCCCGGTATTCAATCACTTCGGGGAAGGCCCGCACAATCTGGTCGATGGAACTCGGGAAGATGTTCACGCCGCGGACCACAAGCATGTCGTCCGCACGGCCCAAGACGCCGCCGTCGAGCAGCACGAAACGGCAGTCGGCATTCTCGGTCTGCTTCCAAGAGGGACGGACGAGATCGCCAGTGCGATAGCGAATGACCGGGCTCCCCGCGCGGCCCAGGTTGGTTAGCACCAGTTCGGAAAGTTCCCCTTCATCGGCGGGCCCGCCAGTCGCGAGCGAGAGAAACTCTGGCAGGAACTCTGCCTCATTGACGAACAAGCCGCGGCTGTCGGGGTCCGCGAATCCCCAGGGGCCGACTTCGGAAGCTCCGGCGTGGTCGATGACGCGAGCATTCCAAACGGCCCCAATTCGTTTTTGCACATCGGGCAGGGAGCCACCGGGCTCTCCGGAAACAATGATCTTTCGGACATGGAGCGCGGCAGGGTCAATTTGATTTTCGGCCGCCACTTCGGCCATCCGCATGGTGTAGCTGGGAGTGCAGAAGAAGACCGTCGCCTTGCTGGTTCGAATTAATTCCAGCCGGGCCAACGTGCTCATGCCGCCAGAAGGAATCGCCAGACACCCGCGGGCGAGGCAGGCCTCGAAGGCGCTCCAAAATCCAATGAACGGGCCGAAAGAGAACGGGAACAGCACCCGGTCTTGGGGCGTGATGCCCGCGCCATCGAGAACATATTGCCAGGTGGCCAACCACCACTCCCAATCCTCCGGCGTATCCAACACAGGCATCGGCCGCCCATGCGTTCCGCTGGTTTGATGGAAGCGGACGTAGCGTTCCACGGGCCAGGTGAGATTGGCAGCGAATTCGCTTCCATCGGCATGCGTTGGAATGGCTTCTCCTTTTAGCTCCTCCTTGAACGTAAACGGCAGCCCGCAAAGGTCGTCCCACGATTCGAGCGGCACCTTCACGCAAGCCAGCTTTTCCGTGTAAAACCGATTGTGAGGCAAAATGATCCCGAGGAGATCATTGAGCCGAGATAATTGCCGGCTACGCAGTTCGTCATGGGGCAACTGGCGGATACTTTGGCGCTCAGAGGCGTTTGATGAGTCCATGCCACTATCATACGTCCTCACCCAGAAGCCGGGAGGGGTTTTGGAAAGGTGGGGGCCTTACGCCAGACGGACTTCTTGCCGCGCCCCTTTCTCAGAGGCCGTATGTGGCAGTGACGTGATTTTGTCGAGGAGTTGCTGCTGAAGCAGTTGTGCCAACTGATATCGGAATTGTTTTTCTCCACCAGTCCAGTTTTCGCGCACGGATGCAGTGCAAGAATAGATCTCTCGCCGCGAAGGAGTCGATTCGTCTCGTTTGAATTCGTTGCGACGGGTCGTGCGATTTTCCAGTTGGGCGAGCGCTGACATGGTCCGACTCCTTTTGATAACTCAATTCGCCATTGATTTCGTGTTCGAGTGGCTAGTTCAACATTGTGGTGGGGGCTAGAGCAATCAGCGTGCCACTGTCCAAAATCTAGGATTGAGTCGAAAAACGTCGACAACGAAGAGTCTGCAACTCGACGGGAAAGTGCGATTTGGCGGGCTTTGTCGGCCCGCCGTAATTCGGGATGGTCGCCAAACAGCCAGCTTACATTGTTCAATCTTGCCGTAACAAAATGCCGTGGCAACTTTGACTTTGAATGATGCCATCAATGACTCACGCCGTGGTACGGGTGTTGGTAGGCCGCTGCACCAGCAAAGTCAGCAGGTGGTTCGCCCCCGTTCGAAGTCCATTCCCAAAGCTCCGAGCTAGTCAACCTCAGCGGTTCTCTTTGCTAGCGTTCGGCGGATCAGCCCCCCGAACCAATCCTGCTTTTCCGGCGTAATTCAGAGGTTAGGGCAGGCTGTTTTCTTGGGTCCGCCACGTTGAGTGCTGGCCAGAAACCTTTATACTGCTATGGCTTGCGCGAGCCGGAGGAAATGCCGGCTCGCTTTATTGGTAGGGGGATGGAGCCGTGCTTTGTCCTGTGAAATGAACCCCGGAAATCGATCAATATGACCGAAAAGAAGCCCTCCGCCTCAGGCGTTCCGATGATCGAGGCCATCGGCCTCTCCAAGTATTACGGCATTTTCGCTGCCGTCCGGAACGTCAGTTTTACCGTCAGCCAGGGCGAGCTTGTGGCGTTTCTCGGCCCCAACGGGGCGGGAAAGAGTACCACCATGAAGCTCCTGACCGGCTATTTGGCCCCCTCCGAAGGGACGGCCAAGATTGCCGGCCACGATATGGGGTCCGATCGCCTCGCCGGCTCCGCCCGGCTGGGATATCTGCCAGAGAACGGACCGCTCTACCCCGACATGACGCCGCACGGACTGCTGAATTTCTTTGGCGACGCTCGCGGACTCAGCTCCAGCTATAAACGGAACCGGATCGAAGCGGTTATCGACCTTTGTGCCCTCGAAAGTGTCGTACACAAGCCAATCGGCAAATTGTCCAAGGGGTTTCGCCAGCGGGTCGGCATGGCCCAGGCCCTGCTCCACGAGCCCGACGTGATCATCATGGACGAACCAACAGCCGGCCTTGATCCCAATCAGATTTCCGAAGTCCGCACCGCTCTCCGCAAAATTGCCCAGGAGAAAACGATTCTCCTCTCCACCCACATCTTGCAAGAAGTGCAAGCCATGGCCAGCCGCGTCATTTTGGTGAACGAAGGTCGGCTGGTCTACGACGGCTCGGTAGCTGGTCTAGACCAGCAAGGTCGCGGACTGGAAGCGGCTTTCCACTCGCTGACGGCTGCCCCTGTTTAGTGTGATTTGCCTTGTAAGTTCCACGTCAATGATGACTAAGTGACCCTTATGTTTAACGCTCTCTTTTCTCTGCTCATTCTGCTGACCTACAACTTGGGTTTCATTGCCGTTTTGTTGCTGGCGCTGGTGCCGCTCGCCATGTTTCGCCCGGCAGCTTTCGCCATCATCAAGCGGAATCTGGTGGGGTACTTCAGCAACCCCACCGGTTATGCGTTTCTCTGCGTGTTCCTGATGGCGACTTCCATCGCCTTGTTTTGGGGAGACTACTTCTTCACCAACAATCTGGCCAATCTCGACCAACTGAATATTTGGTTCCCTTACATCATGCTGTTTTTCATCCCCTCGATCACCATGAGCATCTGGGCGGATGAACGGCGGCAAGGGACGGACGAACTTCTGCTGACGCTTCCCGCGGAGGACATCGATATTGTTCTGGGCAAGTATGTCGCGGCCGCGGGAACCCTGACCGTCGCCCTGCTCGTCTCGGAAGTCGCCACCTTCTCGTTCCTCAGCCTGCTGGCGAATGGGGAAGTGGATACCGGACTGTTTTTCGTGACCTACATGGGTTATTGGCTGATGGGCCTGGCGATGCTCGCCCTGGGAATGATCGCATCTTTCCTCACCACCAATCTGACGGTCGCGTTCATTTTCGGTGCAATCCTCAATGCCGCTTTGGTTTTTCTCATCTACGTCAACGTGATCCTCCCCCCGCGGCTTCAGCCGCACCTGTTTTCCCGCTGGAGCCTCAGTGAACGCTTCGACGATCTGGGGCGCGGCGTCCTCAGTCTTTCGTCGCTCAGCTATTTTGTGTTGATCGTCGCCCTGGGGGTTTATCTCAGCGTCATCCTTGTCGGTCGCCGTCATTGGATGGGTGGGCGAGATGGCCAGTCGATGCTGGGGCATTATCTGGTGCGAGCATTGTCACTGGTGTTGATTTTGATTGGGGCCAATGTCCTCTTCTCAAATCACGACCTCATCCGCAAGGACTTCACGTCGGCGCAGGTCAGCTCCCTCTCGCCCGACACGCGCAAAATTCTCGCCAGCATGAAGAACGAACATCCCGTGCGGATTGAGGCCTTTGTCAGCGCCCGGGTGCCGGACGAGTTTGTCAAAGTCAAATACAACCTGGTCTCCATGCTCAAGGAGCTGGAACGAAACTCCGGCGGCAATGTCGTGCTGCAACTGAACGACAACCTGGAGGAATTCAGCAAAGAAGCGGTTCTGGCCGAGGATCGCTACGGCATTCGCCGCATGGCGGTGGAGACTACTTCACGCGGTGAGTCGCGCACGCAGGAATTCATCCTGGGAGCCGCGTTCACCTGCGGAGTGGAAAAAGTGGTGGTTCCCTTCTTCAGCAAGGGAATGCCGGTCGAGTACGAGTTGGTCCGATCCATTGCCACGGTAGCACAGCCAAAGCGCAAGAAACTCGCCATCATCACTACTGACCTCAACCTCAATGGCGGGTTCTCGTTCGCCGGCGGCCAGATTCAGCAGCTTCCCAAACAAGCCATTTTGGAACAACTCGAAAAGGAATTCACGGTCGAAACGGTCGACATTGCCAATTTTACGGTCGAGAAAGCCGATGCCAATTCAATCACGGTCTATGACGATGACGGCAATCTCCGATACGACGCCATGCTCGTCGTGCAGCCTTCCACTCTCTCACCCCCGCAACTCAATAATCTGGTCTTAGCGATGAAAGCGGGCCAGCCGACCGTCATTCTGGAAGATCCCTATCCTCTGATGTTTCAGGTCGTGGGAACGAGCGAAGACAAGCCGGCCCAAGGAGGAATGATGGGGATGGGCGGAGGGCCGCCGCAGCCCAAGGGAGACAGCTTTGGCATGGTTTGGAAGGCGCTGGGGATTGAGCCGCTGGCGGAAGTGCAAGTGGGGCAGCTTCCCGGCAAGGTAGTTTGCCAGGGTTATATGCCTTACAAGCGATTCGGCAATATTCCTCCGTGGGGTCCGTTCGTTTTCATTCGCCCCGGAGATGCCGGCGTTTTCAACGCGAAAGAGGCGGCTGTCAAGAACTTTGAAGAGGTGCTGATGCCTCTAACTGGCGGGATTCGGGAGGCGGGAAATCTCAAGGACCTGAAACTCAAGTTTACGCCGCTGGTGGAAACGGATGACAACCGCAAGGATACGGGAATTATCAATGTGGAAGATGCCCGGATGTTCTTTCGGACCCAGGATATGCAACCCATTTTTCAGAAGATGGAAGTCACTCCCCGACATGCGTACACATTGGCCGCCTGGATTCGAGGCGAAGAGACGGATGATGCTAAGAAAACTGACGACGCGAAAAAAGATGCCAAGGACGACGCCAAGAAAGAAGGGAAGAAAGACGACAAGACCAAAAAGCCAGCCGCCAAGAGGCCCATGAGCGTGATCTATGTTGCTGACATTGACCTGATCAGTAACCAACTCTTGCAGATGCGGACCGAAGGGGTTGATCAATTCCGCTGGGATAACGGCCCCTTTGTTTTGAACCTGGTGGACGCGGTGGCCGGCGAAGATCGTTACCTCGCCATTCGCCAGCGAAAAACCAAATATGCCACTCTCCGCCGCATTGAGGCGGAAGCCCAGGTGGCCTACGACTTGGAAGAAAAGGCCCGCAAAGACGCCCAGAAGAAGTACGACGAGGCGGTATCCAAGGAAGACGAGGCAATCAAAAAGATCGAGAAAGAAGCGGCTGACCTGGAAGCGGAATACAAGAAGAAACAGGACGCCGGCGAGCAGATCGACAGCGGCGAAGTCAAAGCCAAGCAAATGATGCTGGTGCAACGCCTCGTGACGGCCAAGGCGGCTTCCGAGGAGTCCAAGCAGAACCTCAAACTGGACCTGGAAAAGTCCAACGACAAGATTCGTCGCGACCGACTGCAATCGGTTGCCCGGATTCAAAATCTATACAAACTCTTCAGCCTGCTCATTCCCCCGCTCGTCCCCCTGTTCGTCGGCGGCCTAGTTTGGGTGCGGCGTTACATCCGGGAGCGGGAAGGAATTTCCAAGACCCGCATGAAGACTTAGCCTGCTTCTCTCCCCAGGAGAGGGCGGCGTGAGTGGTTGGATTGAATCGCGAGATTTTTGGATTGGAATACCTATGAACGAAAACATCAAAACATTGATCTTCGCCGGAATTGGCATCGTGCTGGCGGGCTTGGCCTATGCGACCCTTCCCGCCCCCAGTGAAAACGTCCTTCCCAAATTGACCGGGCAGCCATTGTTCGGGAAGTTCACCGACTCCACCAAGGCAGCAGGCTTGGAGATCCTTCGCTACGACAAGGACAAGCACAAAGTCGAATCCCTTAAGGTCGAAAAGTCTGGCGGCATCTGGAAGCTCCCTTCGCACGGCAGCTACCCGGCCGATGCTCAGGACCAGCTTAAGGACGCGGCGGGGAGTCTGCTCGGTGTGAAAGCCTTGGGCCTGGCCACGGAATTCCCGGAAGAACACCATCTCTTCGGCGTGCTCGACCCTTCGCAAAAGATTGACGACTCCAAAAAAGAAGATGTCGGCATGCTGGTCGTCGTTCGCGACGAAAAGGGGGAAGAGTTGGCCCGTATGATTATCGGTAAGGCGGTTAAAGATCCTCCCGGCCAGCGCTTTGTTCGCGTCGCGAAAGACACTACTACCTTTACCGACGACGTTTATGTCGCCAAAATCGATATCGAAAAGCTCCCCACGGAATTCAACAAATGGATTGAACAGGATCTTCTAAGGATCAATCCGAACGACGTCAAGAGACTGACCCTCAAGGACTATTCGGTCCTCGAACAACAAGGAGGCTATGCCGCCGAAAAGCGAATGGAGGCGGCCATCTCGTGGGATACACTCTCCGCGGTTTGGAATTTGGACCGCTTCCAGCTCTTTACTCGTGGCTTGCCCCACGAAGCCGCGCTGGGAGATGGAGAGGAACTCAACAAGCAAAAGCTGGATGAAATGAAGACGGCTCTGGACGAACTGAAAATCGAGGACGTGGTCCGCAAGCCGCCTGGCGCGGAAACCGATACCAAGGTCCGCCAGACGCAGATCAAGATGGGCTTTATTCCCGCCCAGGATAAAAAGCTCTACAGCACCAACGGTGAAGTGTATGTGGACCTCTTGGATGGCGTCCGCTACATCCTCCGCTTCGGCGACATCGCCGGCGTGCAGGCTGGCAGCGACGGGAAGAAGCTCAACCGCTACTTGCTCGTGAATGCCGAGTTGACCGACGACGTGCTCAATCCGCCGATGCTTGAGCCGGAGCCTGCCGGTCCGGCCGCTCCCCCCGCCACGCCGCCAACGACTCCTCCTGCCGCCGAAACACCCAAGCCCAATGGCGGCGCGTGCCAGGAAGAACCAAAAGCGGAGGGCAAGGACGAGCCGAAAGCGGCCGAACCCGCCAAGGAGAAGGCCAAGGCCGAACCGGGCAAGACCAAAGCCAAAGCCGGCGCGGAGCCCCCGACGAAGCCTGTTAAGCCGATTGCCAAGCCGGACCCGGCTCAATTAGAACTGGACCGCATCAAGAAGGCCAATCAGCGGAAGCTGGACGAGTACACACTCAAGAAGAAGAAGGCGGATGCCAAAGTCGCGGACCTCAACAGCCGGTTCCGCGATTGGTACTACGTCATTTCCGAGGACACCTACAAGAAAATCCATCTCGGGAGAACCGACATCATCCGCGAAGGGGCCTCCGCCAAGGAGACCGGCTTTGGGATCGACGCTTTCCGCTTGCTCGAGAAGAACGGGATCAATCCCCCGCCTCCTCCGCCCCCCATGGGTGGTCGCGGACCGGGCGGACCCGGTGGCGGCTTCCCCGGCGGACTGCCGCCAGGATTCCCCCCGATGTAACTTAGTAGTCCGCTCACTCCGTGAGCGGACATGCCTGCACACGGAGTGTGCAGGCTACAATGGCAGCGACATTTGGACGCACATTTCCGAAAGACCCACTCATGCGGACCTCGCTCGTTTCCCTCGCCTTGTTTGCCGCGATCGTTTCCCCTCTCGCCGCTGCTGAACCCGCCACGGACGCCGTCTCCGAAGGAAAGAAGCTGTTCCTTCGCGAATGGGAAGCGGGCAAGCCGGCAAATCCGGGTGGAGACGGCCTCGGGCCGATGTTTAACGCGAAATCCTGCGCAGCCTGTCACAAGCTCGGCGGCATCGGCGGAGCTGGGCCAAATGAAGACAGCAACGTGCGCCTCCTGACGGTCATTCCCGTCGAACAGCATCCCAGTGAACTTGACGGCCACAAGGCCACGCTCAGCAAGGTCCATCCGAGCTTCGTTCCCGGCGGCAAACGGCTGCAAACCGCTTTTATTCTCCATCGCTTCGGTGTCGACAACGCCTACGCCTCGTTCGAGAAGAAAGTAATGGAGGGTTACGCCGCGGGCTCGCCGGAAGATTGGGCCATTCGCATCTCGCAACGGAACACCCCACCGGTCTTCGGCGCGGGACTCATCGATGCCATCACGCCGGAAATGCTCCGCGATCTGGTCAAAACACAAGCCGCCGACGGCCACGTCACCGGCCGCGTGGCGCCGGGTCCGAAAGGGCCCAATGGAGCTGTCCTCGGCCATTTCGGCTGGCGAGGGCAGACGATGTCCCTCAAGGAATTCGTCCTCGGCGCGTGCGCCAACGAGCTTGGCCTGGAAGTCCCCGGCCATCACCAGGCCGCCGATCCGCTCAACCCCGATGCCAAAGCCTCCGGCCTCGATATGAGCGAGGAACAGGCCAACCAGCTCATCGCCTATGTCGCCGCGCTTCCCGCCCCGCGTCAGGAAACTCCGGCTGACCCGGGAAAAGCCAAAGCTGCCCAGCGAGGATTCGCCGCCTTCAAAACCATCGGCTGCGCCGATTGCCATGTACAGGACGTCGGTCCCGCGAAGGGAATCTACAGCGACCTGCTGCTGCATGACCTGGGCCCCGGCCTGGGTGACGCCGTCTCCGCCGTCTCCGCCAAGCAATATCTGCTTCGCCGCGAAGGAGAAATCGACACCTACATCAACGCCGGCTCCGCCCTCAAGGTGCTGCAGCAAGAATGGCGCACACCGCCGCTGTGGGGAGTGCGGGACAGCGGCCCCTACCTGCATGACGGCCGGGCCAAGACCTTGAAGGAAGCCATCCTGGCTCACGCCGGCGAATCGATTCTCTCCATCGAGAAATTCGCCGCGCTCTCAGAGCAAGACCAGGAAGAACTGATTGGCTTCTTGAATACCCTTGTCGCGCCCTAAGGCTCGTTTCCCATGGCCGTCGACAAGTCCCCCATTGCCGCGGTCAAGAACAACGGCTGCCTGCTGGTCTTCATGAGTTTCTGGCTCGCCGGCTGGATGCTCGGCACGCTGCTGTTCGATGGGTTCCTGACGTATTACGCCGTTCGCCAATGCTGGGCCTTCACCTACGCCAGCACACAGGGGACGGTCAACAGCGTCACCATCGAATCCGACAACGATGGCGACGGCGGCACGACCTATACGCCTCAGGTGAATTACGTCTACACGGTCAACGGCCAGAACCACCAGGGAAACCGGATCAACTATCTCCTCGTCAGCAGCTCGCACAATCCGGCCCAGGAAATCGTCAACCAGTTTCCGGTCGGCAGGCCGGTCACCGTGTACTATTCCCCCGCCAATCCCAAGGACTCCGTCCTGGTCCGCGGCCTCGACGGGATGGGGCTGTTCATGGGAATCTTCCTGCTCCCCTTCAACGTCATCGGGGCCGGAATCTGGTATTGGTTCTTCTCCCACATCGGCCCCGGCAGAGTCGTTCGCCGCTGGCTCCATTTCCGCGCCCGCGACGACGGCCTCACGGCTCAGCTGACCATCTATGCCGCCCCGCCTCTGATGGCCGGCCTGTTCGCCGCCGCCGTGGCAGCCTTCGCCATGACGTTCATGGTCGGCTTTGGCATGAACAAGCTGCCAGTCTTCTGGCTGGCGATCGCCGGCTGGATCGTCGTCCTGGCGGCTGGCGTTCTTGCCTGGCAAATGGCTTTCCGCTGGTCGAATCGGCTGAGCATCGATTTGCTCGCCGGCAAGCTGGAATTTCAACAGTCCGGCCAGTCGCGAACAGTTTCCACCACGGACATCCGGGAAATCTACGTGAAAGCCTCCACCAGCAAGGACGACGACGGCAACGTGAAAAACCGCTACGCCACCTGGCTGGTCTGCCATCCCGACGGCCGTGACGACCGATTCGAAGTCTGCTCCTGGTCGGGCGAAGACCTCGCTGAGTGGGTCCGCCAATGGCTTAGCGTGAAACTGCGGAATGAAAATTAGTCGCCAGCAGTCCGCGTATTGCTATGCCAAGATCGGCTGCAAGCTCGGCCCGACATGCTCCGTCACCACTGCGCCAAAGAGAGTATGCGGGGCAAGGTCGTAGATGGCGACGGGAATGATCTGCCCGGTCAGCCGCGGATTGCCGTCGAAGACGACGATCCGGTCGCAATTCGTGCGGCCGGTGAGTTGGACGAGGTCCCCCTGGTCTTCGCCGTGCCGCTTGGCGCGTTCGCTTGGGCCTTCCACCAGCACTTCCACCCGCTGGCCGAGGAGCGGCTGGTTTTCCTGCTCGCTGATGCGGTTTTGCAGTTCGAGCAGGTCGTTGTTCCGGCGGTTCTTCACTTCAAAGGGGATATCGTCAGGATATAGTTCGGCTCCCTTGGTTCCTGGCCGCTCGCTGTACTTGAAGATGAAGCTGTTTTTGAAGCGGCATTCGGCGACCAGGTCGTAGGTCTTTTGAAAGTCGGCGTCGGTCTCGCCGCAGAAGCCGACGATGAAATCGCTGGTGACGGCGGCGTGCGGCAGCCGGGCGCGGATGCGGCTATGCATCTCGCGATAATCCTCCACGGTGTAACCCCGCTTCATCCGGGACAGCACTTCGTTGCTGCCACTTTGGGCCGGCACATGCAGATAGGGGGAGCACTTCCGCAGGGTGGCCACCGCGTCTAGCAGATCGTCGGTCATGTCCTTGGGATAATTCGTGACGAACTTGAGCCGTTCGAGCCCGTCGATCTCGTGCAGTTCAGCGAGCAGGTCGCTCAAGCGCGTGACGCGGCCGTCGCCGTGGGGGAATTTGTAGCTGTTGACCGTTTGGCCCAGCAGCGTGATTTCGCGGCACCCTTCGGCGGCCAGCTTGCGCGATTCGGCGACGATGTGCCGCGGGTCGCGCCCTTGCTCCGGGCCGCGGACGCTGGGGACGATGCAGTAAGTGCAGAACTTGTCGCAACCGATCATGATCCGCACATACGCCTGAAACGGCGTCGGCCGCATGGTGGGGTCGCGCAGCGGATCGAAACTCTCGTGGCTCCGCTCGATGGTGTCCCGCGTCCCTTCCTTGCGACCCAAACTCACCGCCAGTTGATGCTCGTTCTTCCCCCGCGCATCGCGAATCATCTCCGGAATGCG
>JBJXFF010000012.1:0-136673 GCA_046153945.1 Pirellulaceae bacterium | reverse complement strand
GCACCCACCTCATACAGCCGTAGTCAGCCAAAGACTCCCGACCCCCTGATGTCGCGCACCAGTTGGCGCACCATGTTCAAGAGGAGATGAATCGCGGAAATACGGTGCGCAGCGTTATACGGCTGGCCGACGGCGACGACGATTCCACTCGAGGGGGTCGGTCTCCTCTGCACCCCAACCGGGGTGACCTAGCCCAGCCCGGGGTCGCGAGGCTTGGCGAGCGCACCCCGGGTAGGTATCCCAAAATATCCCTTTGGACCCCAACGGGGTCACCTAGAACGCCGTCGCGCCATCCGCCGTCGCCGCAATCGCCGTCCTCCCGCAACTAGGTAATCCCTTCGGGATTCAGTGCCCAAACTGAACCATCATCCCAGGGTGCGCTCGCCAAGCCTCGCGACCCAGGGCTTTGCTGGGTTATCCCTTCGGGATGCAGGCACGCTCAGTGTCCGCTCATCTTCGCCAGCAGCGTCATCGACACCGTCATGTAAATGACGATCCCCAGGATGTCACTAATCCCGGCGACGAAGGGGTTGCTCATCAGGGCCGGGTCGAGACCCAGTCTTTTGAACATCAGCGGCAGGAGCGAGCCGGTGATGGCTCCGCTGGTGACGACAATGACGAGCGTGATGGGGATGACGAGGGGCCAGAGGGGATGGAGTTGCGCGTCGGGATGGTTGCGGGTCATGAACCAGGAGAGCAACAGGCCGAAAGCCGCCAGGACCGCGCCGAGCATCAGGCCGACCAGCACCTCGCGGAAGAGAACCCGCTTCCAGTCCGTCAGCTTGACGTCGCTGGTGGTCATGGCGGTGATGATGAGCGTGGCCGATTGGTTTCCGGAGTTGCCGCCGCTGGACATGATCATTGGGACGAAGAGCATCAGCCAGGGCCATTCGTCCAGCTTGGTTTCAAAGACTTTGAGGGCGGTGGCGGTGAGCGAGGCGGTGACGAACAGAATCGTCAACCAGATTCCCCGCTTCCAGGCGAGCGTGAAGACGTCGGTCTTGAGGTAGCTTTCGGTGAGGGGGGCAACACCGGCCAGTTGTTGGGCGTCTTCGGTCGCTTCTTCCCGAAAAGCATCGAGCACGTCATCGTGCGTGATGATCCCCACCAGCCGCCGCTGGGCATCGACGACGGGGATGGCGAGAAGGTCATACTTGGCGACCTTGCGGGTGACTTCTTCCCGGTCATCGAGGGCGTTGACCGTGATCAAGTCCGACCGCATCAGCTCTCCCAGCTTCTGCTGCTGTTTGCCGATGGCGGAGACGAGTTGCCGGGTGGAGACGACTCCCCGCAGGTGCAGGTCGTGGTCGACCACATAGATGTAGTAGATGGTTTCCAGGTGCTCCGCCTGGTGGGAAAGGTCGGTCAGGGCATCCCGGACCGTCAAATCCTCGTCCAGCATGGCGATTTCCGTCGTCATCATCGCGCCGGCCGTATCCTCGGGATACTCCCGCAGCTTCAGCAGGTCTCGGCGTTCATCTGCGGGCAAGAGGGGCAGGATTTCTTCCACCACCTCCTCGCGGACGTCGTGCAAAAGGTCCACCCGGTCGTCCGCGGGCAAATCGGCCAGCAGCTCCGCGACTTCCGCCCGGTCCTGCGATTCGATGACCGCGATCTGCCGCTCGTGGCCGAGGTACAGAAAAATCTGCTCCCGGAGCTTCAAATCCGCGTGCCGCAGCACCCGCCAGGACTCGGCTGGATCGAGCCCCTCCATGAATTCCGCCGTGCGGGCCGGGTTGAGGGCGGTGCAGAACTCTTCCAGGTCGTGGGCGTTGTTCTCCGCGAGCATTTCGCGCAGTTCAGGGAGGAACAACGTATTCATGATTCCGCCGGCAGTCGCGAGGAGAAACCCGGGGTCGCAAGCCAAGGCTCAAGTATCGGGGGGAAATCGAGAAGTGTCAAAGGCGGTTAGAATTTGCCACCAAGGGCCGTTTGAGACTACAATCAAACCTGGAACAGTGGACGAGTCGTCTCTTTACCTGCAATTCTGCACTGGACGTTCTGGATGGACAAAGCGAAGCTCACCGCGGTTTTCAATCTCGGGTTTCGCCAGGGTGCGACTGACCGCGCGGCATCTGGAATGGTGCTGACCCACTCGGAAACGCCCCCTCCCCCCGCGAAAGTCCCCGCCGCTCCCGCGACCATCTCCGACGCCGTCGAGCAGCGAGCCTGGCAGGAAGGTTATTCGATGGGCTTCACCATGGGCTCTTCTCCGGCGGAACTGGCTGCGACTAAGAATCCCGCGAGTTCAGGATTGGTGGCTGAACTCGAACAAGAGATGGTGGAAATGTTCGGCGTCTTCAAACGGCTGGGGGTGTGAGGTGAGGCGTTCGATAACTGGAAGCCCGTTGTAAATGGGGAGTTCCTATGCTCAACCTGTTCAAGTACATCGCGGTAGTCATAATGCTGCTCGCAACGGGGGAGTTTCTCTGTAAGGCGGTCGATGCCGTCAGTTTGTTGGCCCAAGACGCCGAGCCAACGCCTGCTTCCACAGACGCAGGACGCTCCAGCGATTCCAGCGGATCAACGGGCGGCACTGCCAAGCCTGCCAAGTCGGTTGCCCAGCAGGTTCGCGCGTTCATCGACGGCACTTTGGTAGTCTGCACCGATCCGTTGGTTCACTTCTGCTATGGAGCAACCTTGCTCGTGCTGGTGCGGATCGCCCGCGATCAAGCCCATGATCTGGCCATCGGTTAATGGGGAGCAGGCATTGCCATGAGCGGAAATGGTGGAGCCACACGAATGGCGAACAGGAGTGTCTCTCCCCTGCTGACGGTGATTCGCTGGCTGGCCACATGCGTTGTTGTCATGGGCATCCTGCAGGGCTTTCTAGGTCTCCCGGAGACACTGATGGGGACCAGACACATGAAGGAGGGTTTCTTCGGAACTCTGGCCTGGATTCTGAGCTCGCTTTCAGGGCCGTTTCGCTTCGCGGCGCTCGGGGCCATCGCCTATGTGGTGACGCAGATTTCCTTTGGTCGCCGCAAAAGACGCCTGCCGTTTGACTTTCACGAGATCTTAGGCAAGTACATCGAATACGAACGGCCCTCGAAAGCCCTCAACCGCTGGATTTTTGGCGGCGTCTGTCTGGTCGGAGGTCCATTTCTCAGCCTAGTGGGAAATTGGCTCACGCAAATTTCCGGAAGGAGTGGGGACCCGGTGCTGTTAATCGTTCTGTTCGTGGGGGGAATAGCGATCTTGTTCGTGTCGATGCTCGTCTTCCTCACGGGCCTGCGCAGCATTGCTCCGCGGGCGGAGACCATGCTCCGGCGAGATAGGCGCAGGCCCATTTTGTACCTTCGCTCCTTCAAGTCCGATGCCGGCCTGTTCGACCGGGGCAACATTGGCAGCCTCATCAAGATGCTGTTTTTCGGCCCGTTGGCCAACCAGACGACCGAACAGGCCCTAGCTTTGGCTGTTAAGGACTTTCGTCCGTTGGTCGCCATTGGCCAGCCGAGCGAACGATTGCCGCCGCTCGGGGCGGCCCGGCTGTATGTCTCGGGTGATGACTGGCAGAACGTCGTCGCCAACCTGGTCGATTCCTCAACGCTGGTAATTCTTCGCATGGGGAGCACGGAGGGATTTTGGTGGGAAATGGAGCACTTGGTGAAGACGTGTGATCCGCGAAAGATTCTCATTTACCTTCCGCCGCGGGACCGGGGAGTTGCCTATCAGATGTGGCGCACACGAGCCGCCACCCATGTGCCGCATATCTTGCCGGGGCGGGTGGGACAGGCGATGTTCCTCGCCTTCCTGCCCAACTGGCAGCCGTACTTGCTGGGGGAGCGAGGCCCCTCGCTCGGCGCCTGGTCGCGAAGACTTTTTGGGGGCCGAGCCGCCGAGATTCGCGAAGCGCTCAATCACCATTTGCGGAAGCTGGGGGCCAATCCGACGCGTCTCCCGTTGCTGGCTCGCGAATGGTTTCTCTTGACCCTGTTCTTTGTTTTCACCCTGTTCGTGGTAATTCCACTCCTAAGGTGATAGGAGGCCCCGGGGAGATTTTAGCGGGCCAGATCAGGCGATGCTGTAGCCACCGTCGACCGGCAAGATCACACCGGTGATAAACGCGGCTGCGGGGGAGCAGAGAAAGAGGGCAGCGCCGGCGACGTCTTCTGGCCGGCCCCAGCGGGCGAGCGGAGTTCGGTCGATGATGGCTTGCCGGCGGGCGGGATTGGAAGTGAGGGGCTCGGTGAGCGGTGTTTCAATCCAGCCGGGAGCAATGGCGTTCACCCGAATCCCATCGGCGGCCCAGGCGATGGCCAGCGACTTCGTCAATTGAGCCACGCCCCCCTTGCTGGCACTATACGCCGGCGCGACGCCGCTGCCGAAGAAGCTGAGCATGGAAGCGGTATTCAGCACGCAGCCTTGCGATTCCTTGAGCAAGGGCCGAGCAGCCGAGCAGAGCCGCATGGTGCCGGTGAGATTGACGTCGAGCACTTCCGCGAAGGCGACCGGATCATGCTCGGCTCCGCCGCGGCGGATGATGCCGGCGCAGTTCACGAGCACATCGAGCTGCCACACGGACGAAAAGAGGCCAGCGATTTGTTCACTGCTCCGCACATCGAGAATCTCGTAGCGAATGGCGTCGCCTGCTCGCTCGCGACGAGCTGCTTCGACCTCGGCCTCAGAAACGCCGGTAGCGATAACCTGATAACCTTCAGCGGCAAAGGCCCGCGCGATGGCGTGCCCAATGCCGCTGGTGCCGCCGGGTATGAGAACTTGTTTACTGGCCATCCGGGCGCTTCTTGAGCGTCACTACCGTGGTTTTCTTGGCACCGCTGCGTTCATACTCCACGCGGACCTTCTCCCCCGCCTTGCAGCCATAGATGGAGATGGTCAGGTCGGCAAAATCCTTGATGGGAGTGCCGTCCACGCTGAGAACCACGTCCCCTTCTCGAATCCCGGCCTGATAAGCGCCCGAATCGGGGAAAATCGAAGTGAGGACGAGCGGCGAAGTGCCGATGTCGGCGTTGACTCCCATCATCGCTTCTCCCCGGGCCTGAATCTGCAAGTCGGGCTTTTGCTCGCGGAGCTTGCGGAGCCCTTGCCGCGTGACGCCGGCATTGTGAATCATCAAATTGCTGAGGTTGGGAAGCTCGGCCATGTGCGCCAGCGAGGCATCGCTGATTTTCGCGCCGCTGATCGTGATGCTGTAAATCTCGGGCACATCCTTCAGGACTTTCAGCCCCTCATCGCCGCCGCGCCACTGCTTGCCGAGCACCAACGTCGCGACTGATTCCACTTCTTCCAGACCGGCATCAATAATTCCGATGCCGCCGAAATCCACGGCCATCGCCACATCAACTCCCTCGTCCACGATTTCGATCGGTTCAGGGAGGAGAGGAGGGGGCGCAAGAGCCTGAATCTCCACAGCCTTGGCTTCCTTTACAGGTTCCGCCAACTCCTTGAATTCTTCCAGGATCTTGGCTGGCTCGTCAGGTTTCTCCTCAGCGGCCTTTTCTTCAATTACCGGCGTCGATTCGCGCACCGGCTCGGCAATTTTTTCTTCCACGGGAAGCAAAGCGGGAGGGGCAACGGCGGGAGGTGCATCAGGAATGATGACCGGTGCGGCCCTGCGGATCTCCACCCTGGGAACCGGCGGCTCTTCGGCGACTTTGATCGCCCCTTCCAGCATGCGACCGATCAAACCAAAAATGCCCTCCGGCTTCTCGGGAACCGGCTCCGCAGGAATTGGTTCTACAACTTCAATGATCTCTTCCTCGATGGCCTCAATCATGACAGGAGCACCGACGGCAATGGCACCCCCAAAGAATGCCGGTCCGCCACCGAGCTCCATGCCGTCGCTGGCAAAGACGGCTCCGTTTTGTTTCAAGCTGGTGACTGCCCGGTCATGCTTAAAGTGTTTCTGCCGAACGTGCATCTCCGCGGCCATCGTCTTGAGGCCCGGCCGCCCCTTGGTGCTCAGTCCGTCCAAAATGTTCGTAATTCGAGCTAGTGTTTTCTCGTCGCCCCCCAGCGCAATTCTCTCGAGCGATGCTCCGCTCCGCCAGGCAACTTCGGCGCTTTCGCTTACAATTCCATTGGAGAGAACATCCACTGCCGCCGGGCCGGCCGTCGCGAGCTTCTCCGCAGCCGCTTCGCGAACTTCAAACGAATCGGAATCGAGATCGGCGAGCCACTGCTGCAATTGAGCGGCGGGAATTTTCGGCAAGGCGACAGGAACGGCTTCCTGCGCAGGAACAATCAGACAAGTGCCAAATAGAGCCACTCCAACCCCACCAGCAATCGCGCGCTGCCACAACCAATGTGTGAAGCGATTCATAGCAGTCCTCTCCCGAAGTTCCACGCCCACCAGTAGGTAATCTTACGCCAAGGGGCTAGGGCATGTCGAGAGAAAAAGTGTCTATTCGGGGCCCGGGAGTGCCGGAGGGTGAATGAGGCAAAGTCATGCCTGGTAACGCTTTCGGGCAGAAAGGCTGGGGCGAAACTGCCGCATTTTCGGCATTTCTTAGCTGTTTGTAATTCTCTTCCTTGTCCACCGGTTTCCGACGCTCAGTCACCTCGCAGAGGTAGATTACACTTACCCATTGTCGGACTCCGCTGCCAATTTCGAATCGCGAGCGACCAAATATGCGACTCAGAACAATCATTCCGGTACTTCTTGTCACGGGTTTGCTCTCGACGCAAAGTTTGCGGGCCGACGAGCGCGGGCCGGTTCTGGATAGCGAGAAGTTCCTGGACAAGCTGGAAGCGGCCGGCAGGGACATGCTCAAATCCGGCGGAGGGAAAGGGAGCAAGGAACTGAGTGAAGGGCTGAAGCGCGAAACCTGCTCTCTGGAACTGCCGGCTGCACGGACGGAAGCAATTGGGGATAAGGAATTGTATGCCCAGGTGACGGAGAGCATTTTTGTCGTCTGCGGACTTTACAAATCACCGGAGTCGCCAGCCCAAGGAGACAAGAAGCGAAAGCTGCCAGAAGGGGACGCTTGGGAAATGGCGTTCTCCACCGCCTTCGCCGTCACCGCGGACGGCGTTCTCACCACCAGCCGGCATTTTTTTGGCGACCCCCAGCCGTGCGAAGTGTTTTTGGTCGCCGATTTGAAGGGAACGATCTATCCCGTCGAGGAAATCCTGGCGGCTGACGAGAAGAAGGACACTTGCCTATTCCGCATCAAGGCGGAAGGGCTGAAGCCACTGCCGCTGGGGAAATCGATTGCGCCGGGGAGCAAGGTCCGCGTCGTCAGCCATCCGGGTTACTTTTTCTGGTTCTTCTCCGCCGGTCAAGTCGGCAATCATTTTGAAGAGGACGGCACGAACTGGGTGAACATCACCGCCGACTTCGGCCAGGGGAGCAGCGGGGCCCCAGTCTTCGACGAGTTCGGCAACGTCATCGGCCAGGTGACGAGCACGCTCACTCTCTTTGCGACTGGCCCCGCGGAAGAAGAACCCGCCGTTGCCCGTCGCAGGATTAAGGTCCAAGCCAAGCCGGCCGAGGAGAAGCCGGAAGCTCCCAAAAAGCCACCGAAGAAAAAGAAGAAGAAAGAAAAACCAGTGGAACCTCCGCCCGAAGAGACAGGCGAGCCGCAAATGGTTTTCAAGACCTGCACTCCGGTGGAAGCCATTCGGAGCTTGATCAAACAGCCGTAGCACCAATTCTTAATCTTAATCCTACTCTTAATCTTACTCCTCTTCCGCTGCTGATTATGCGAACCCTTGTTGCCATTCTCTTGCTCCCTGCCGGTTTAGCCGCTGCGGCTCCGCCCGAAGTCACTTCGCTCCTTCCCACCGGTATCACTCGCGGCCAAACGGCTGAAGTGATCGCGGGGGGGAACCTGGGCGGAACCTGGCCCCTGCAAGTCTGGACCGATAATCCAGGACTCACCGTGGAAGCTCTGGCCGATCGCGGCAAACTGAAGGTGACGGCAGCAGCGGATGCCCGGCCGGGGCTGACGTGGATTCGGCTCATGGGGGCTGACGGAGCGTCTTCGCCGCGGCCGTTCTTTGTCGGCTCGCTTCCCGAGGTTGCCGAAGTGGAGCCGAACCATTCGTTCAAAGAACGTCAGCAACTCAGCGGGCCGGCTGTCGTCACGGGAAAGCTGCAGAAGCAAAGCGACGTCGACTTCTTTTCCATTCCCGCAGCGGCGGGGCAAACGATTGTCGCTTCGGTCATTGGCAATGAACTCTTCGGCTCGCCGATGGATTCGGTCCTACAAATCTGCACTGAAAGCGGCACCGTCGTGGCCCAGAATAACGACGGTCATGGCCTCGACCCGCAAATGACGTATGTCGCTCCCCAGGCCGGCAACTATCTCGTTCGCATCTTCGCATTTCCCTCGGAGCCCAACAGCACCATCGCTTTCGCGGGTGGAGATAACTATCTCTACCGCCTCACGATCACGACCGGCGGGTTCGCAGACCACACACTGCCGCTGGCTGTGCAGCGAGGCAAGCCGGCGGACCTCAAGTTCTTTGGCTGGAATTTGCCCTCTCCCGGCGCGGTGCTCGATGTCCCTGCTGCTGACACTCGAGACAGCTTCTTCTTTCAGCCGCAGGATGCCGCGGGGCTGGTGCCACTGGCCGTAGTTAATCATCCGTCCCTTGTGGCGGAGATTTCTTCCAGCCGGGAGGCTCCGCAGGAGTGTCCGGTTCCCTGCACGATCAGCGGCCGGCTGGATGAGCCGAAGGACAGCGATGTGTTCCGCTTTACGGCTGTCAAAGGAAAGGCCCTCACCATCAAAGCCGAGTCCGATTCCATTGGCTACGAAGTTGACCCGGTCCTGAAGGTGACTGATGATGCTGGAAAAGTCCTGGCGGAAGCAGAAAGCGCTCAGCGCGGCGTCGAACCAGTTTTGAATTTCACTCCCGCCGCTGACGGTGCGTATCGCCTGGAGATTGCCGACCTGCACCGCCGCGGGGGCTTGCGATTCGCTTATCGCCTGACACTCGCTGCGATCACTCCCGATTTTTCTGTTTCGCTTGCCGCCGGCACTTTCACCATTGTCCCTGGCAAAACCTTGGAAATCCCGCTCACCATCGACCGCAAAAACGGCTTCGTGGGGGAAATTGATCTCAGTGCCGAGAATCTTCCCGCCGGCATCACAGCCGCAGCTCTAAAATCGCTCCCCACCGGCGATTCCGCGAAGGCCGCCAAGCTCATCCTCACCGCGGCTGCCGATGTAAAGCCAGGAATGTTCCAAATTGGGGCCAAATCCGTCGCCGACCCCGCCCTCACCCGCCGGGCCACATTCCCGACCAAACTCGGCCAGAGCACCTATAGTCACTTCGAAGTCTGGCTGGGGATCGGGAAATGACGCTTCAGCGGCAGTTTCCCCCCTCTCTATTCTTGACTTAAGTCCTCATTTCTCCGATATTCTTGAGGAAGCACTTTCACCAATTTCCGCCCGAGCGGGAACCAGCCAGAAGGAAAACCCGCGGGTATGTCCATTTCGTTTGCAGGAAAGGGTAAGCCGATCGACCAGATTAAGACGCGCATTAACGAACAGATCCGTATTTCCCCTGTTCGTGTGATTGCCGAGGATGGAGAGCAACTGGGAATCATTCCCGTGGATGAAGCTCTGCGGCGTGCCCGCGACGTGGGACTCGACCTGGTGGAGGTTGCTCCCAACGAGCGTCCCCCCGTCTGCCGCGTGATGGATTTCGGCAAGTACAAGTACGAAAAGAAGCAGAAGTCGCACCAGACGACCCATCACACCAAGCTCAAGGAAATTCGGCTGCGGCCGAAGACCGGCGAGCACGATCTGGAATTCAAGATCAAGCAGGCCAAAGGCTTTCTGCAACACAAAGACAAAGTGCAAGTCTCCGTCGTCTTCCGCGGCCGCGAACTGGCCCACATCGAAGAGGGCCGCAAAGTGATGGACAAGGTAGTCGCCGAGCTGGCAGAAGTCGGCAAGCTGGAATTCCCACCTTCCCACCAGGCCAAGCGGCTGATCTGCACGATCTTGCCGAAGTAGGGCGTTTGGGCCTCACCCTTGCCAGCCGTGGAACCTGATTTCTACGGCGCGAAAATCGGCAGATAGTTGTTCGGCATCTGCAGGATGATGCAGGCCATGGCGGTGCCGAATTCGGCGCAGACTTCGCTGTCGCCGAAGCTGCCGTCGCCGCTTTGCTTTTTCAGCAGGGTGTCGCGGATGGCGGGGTACCATTTGGTCCAGTAGTCGCCGCCGGCGTGCCACATGGCTTGGACCGCGTAATACTGGCCGTAGAAGAAATAGCCGTGGTAGCCGGCATTCCCCTGGGCGGAGCCGGGGACGTACCGCATCAGCCACTTGAGACCCTTCTCCACTTCCGGCGTGTCATAGATGCCGGCGCTATAGAGAGAAACCACGCCGGCCGCGGTGAGGGGGAACGTGCCGCTGCCGCCGGAGGCGATTTGGTAGCGGAAGCTGCCGTCGGCGTTCTGGCTTTTCTTCACGTAGTCGATGCACTTGGCCCGGACTTCATCGGGGACATGGATGCCGGCGTCCCGGGCGGCTCGCAGACCCATAATGTTGCAGATGGTGATGGAAAGGTCGGCGTCCTGTTTGATCGGCTGGTAGCGCCAGCCGCCGGCATCGTTCTGGGCCTGGCAGGTGAGTTTGACGGCGGAGCGGAGCTTGTCCCCCACGGTGGAGTCGATGTCGCTCCGGTCGGACATGCCGTAGACCTCGGAGAGGAACAGCGTGGCAAAGCCGTGGCCATACATGTTGTCCTGGCCGAAGCCGGGAGCGGAGATGTAGCCGCTTTCCTGGACGCACTTGCTGATGTATTTGATGCACTTATCGATGGTCTTGCCGAATGGCCCTTGCCCCGGCGGCGAGCCGCTGCACATGAAAGCGAGGCCGGCGAGGCTTCCCACAGCCACACCCCCGGCATAGCCGCCGTGGCCAAAGGCCCCTTCATCCGCGCCGGAGGTGTTCTGCCGCTTGGCGAGCCAGGTGAGGGCCTTGTCCACCGCCTTCTGAGTCTCCGGCGTCATGTACTCCGCCGAGCGGGCGGCATCGAACTTGTCGTCCTGTCCCTTTGCCAATTGGGGCGCGATGGCCAGCGAAGAGCCGAGGGCAGCCGACGAGGCCAAGAAGTTGCGGCGGGAAAGTGTCATGGCGGGACCTGTTGAGTGGGGTAGGCGTTCAGCCAGCCCAAAGAGTTGGGGGGGCAGAAAACCTACTTCACCATTATGCGCGAAAGATCACCTGCCGTGCCAGCACATTTTACGATCGATTTAGGTCGGCATAGCTAATGATACTAATAAATGACTTCGTAGCCTCAAGAACCCGGGGGCTGGTTAGCATTTTGGTGATCCCGTCCCGGTCGGAAGCGACGTTTTCGTAGCCGGGATGGCCCATGGCGCGGGTCTCGGCGTCGTCATAGGCGGGGTGGGTGACCAGGAGCCAGAGGTTGCCTTCGGTCTTACTTTTGTGAATGAGTGCGAGTAGTGCTGCTTCCTTTTCTTCCGCGGATTGTTTGGAAGTGCCAACGCCTCGAATGTTCTCCAACGTACCGTTCGATTTGAACCCATCGAACTCCATCCGCAGTTTGAATTCCTTGGCGAGGTTCTGGGTGATTGCTATCAACTCTTGGGTGGCGGTAGCGGCTCCCATGTGAGCGGAGAGATGAGTTGCCCTCGGAATGTGTTTGAGGAGAAGGTTGATTTGAGCTCGTAACTCGCGTTCCACTTCTTCCAACTTCGGGCGCGCATTCAGAAATCCTGTACTGCCTAATGGCGCATCTTTGCTGGCGAAAGTGCGAGGATGAAAGTAGCCGTTGCTATCAACCAGGCTGGGAGCGTTTGTCAACGGCCGCCACTTCACCCGATCCCATTCACTGGTGAGGCAGAGATGCACGCCGACGTCGATCTCCGGAGCGTCCTTCAGCAGTTTGACGGCATCCATAAACCAGGGACCGGGAACGAGAACTTCCACCGAGCGGCAGATCCCCTTCTGGCAAGCTTCTACGCAAGCCGCGTTGATGGACCGGGCCGCCCCCATGTCGTCGCCGCGGACGAGCAAGTAATTATTGATAGGCTCTGCGGAGAGCAGGATCGACGCGGCATGAGAAGTCATTGTCGCCGCCGAAGCGGCTGCTCCACAAAACAGGCGGCGTGTCATGGATCGAGGCATAGGGCACCGTGAAGTCAAGAAACGGGGAATTTAGCGGGTTAATTCTAACAGGAATGGAGCCTACGCCGTCAGCACATTCCCCGGAGCGGTTCATGGAGTAGAATTAGGTGCGGGGGGCGACAGTTCCCGCGCCTCATTTCTTCCCCCGCTCCTCAGCCGTTATGGGTCTGCTCGACAAAATCCAGAACATGTTCGCTGACAAGCGGACGGATCTCGCCGAACGGTTTGAGATTGTCCGTGAGGCCGTCCATGGAACGATGTCCAACTTTCACATGGCCATTGACCGGAGGAACAAGAAAACCGTCGGACTGAAAATTCTGGACACCGAAAAGGCAGCCGCGTTCGAGGCTCGTTTCAAAGGGCTGAAGAAACCTTGGGAAGGGGTGATCGCCCTCAAGCTCAAGCACCCGCGAATTGTGGAGACGTACGAGGCGGACCGAGCCAAGGATGGGCGGCAGTTCATCGTGATGGAATTCATTGATGGGACGGGCCTGAACGTGCTCATCAATAATCGCGACCCCGTGATTTCGGGTCATCGGCATCTGCTGGTCAAACAGATGGCGGAGTCGATTGGGGCGGTGCATGATGCGGGCTTTATCCACCGCGACGTTTGCCCGCGCAACTTCATCGTCTCGCCCGATGGCAGCTCGCTCAAGCTCATCGACTTCGGCCTCACCCTCCCCGCCGAGCCGCCGTACATGCTCCCCGGCAACCGCACCGGCACACCGCTCTATCTGGCACCGGAAATCGTGCGCCGCAAAAACACCGACCAGCGCGTGGATATTTTTGCCTACGGCGTGACCTGTTATCAACTCTGCACCGACGAATTCCCTTGGCCTTCGAGCGACACCACCGGCCGCGGGGCTTTGCAGCACGACAATCTGGCCCCGATCCCCATTTTGCAGAAGCGGCCGAGCCTGAATCCCATCCTCGCTAAAACCATTATGCAGTGCATCCTGCCCGACCCCGACGCCCGCCCGGCGAGCATGGAGATGGTGCTGAAGGCTTTGCGGAATTTGCCGGATGAGGAGGGGGCGGCGAGCTAGATATTGTAGGGAATGCGAGAAGCGTCTATTCCGTTGCCAGCCGGATGCTCTCCTGAATGAACCTCTTGAACTTCCGCTGATTGATGTTCTTGGGACTCCGAAGCTTGACATGCCGCATCGATTTGCCGGTCCCTTCGATGAGGCCGCTGGGATCCTCGAGATCGGCACCCAGAAAGAGCACGAAATTGACCGTCTCCTTCATGGCCATCAGGCTACAGATGTTTTGACCATTGGCGGTGTAGCAAGGCCAGCCCCACTTTACTTCTTCTTTCAATTCGCGGCTGGCGGAGCGGATGAGATTCCGCAGTTTTTCCGCCGCTTCTTTTTTCCAGCCGGACAGCCCGGCAACAAAGTCATGAACGAGGGGACTCATGTCACCCTGTTTTTTGACGACGGCTTGTTTTTTGACGAGCGGGATCTTTTGTCGCATGGGCTGGTTCCACGCTGGCTTGTTGAGCCACGATTAATATGCGCCTATTCCAACGAATGTTCTTTTCCATCCGGAAGCCGGAGCACCTTTTCCGTCAGCCGCTGGCCGCCACCCTGGGGCATTCTGCCGATGACGTCGCCAGACCCCTTGCTTCCCTTGATGTGAATGACGAGATGGCTCTCGCCCGGCTTGGCCCCTTTCTTTTGCGTTTCTTCAACGCCGGCCATCAAATCCGGCGAAGCGGATTCAATGGTGCCGATGTGCTCCTGCACCACGGGCTTTCCCTGGATCTCCTGCTTGGTCTGCTCGGCGATCATCGTCATGCCGGTGTTATATGCAAAGTAGGTCAGTCCGCCGCAGCAGCCGCAGACGAGAATTCCGCCACCGCCCACGATCCCCAGGATCCAAATCCAGGCTTTCGATTTTTTCGGCGGCGGTGCCTGTCCGAAAGAACCGGTGTTGGCATAGGGGTTGTTGGGATTGGGGGGCGTGTAGCCGCCGTAGTTGCCTTGAGACATGACCGGTTCCCGCGAGTGGAGTGAATGGGTTTGGGTGAATACCAAAAGTTATAACACTTGTTCGCTCTTTACGCGCTGGGATTGGGAGCCGGTTCGGGCATTCCCTCAATCTCCCGGAGATGTAGATCCAAAATGCCCGCACCAATCGCGTCCCCGTAGATGTTGACGGTGGTTCGGGCCCGATCCAGGAACCAGTCGATGGCCAGGATGGTCCCGATTCCTTCCACCGGCAGGCCGACGGCAGTGAGGACCAGCGTCATGGTGACGAGGCCGGCTTCGGGAATTCCCGCTGCTCCGATGGCGGCGAGCGTGGCGGTGAGCATCACCACGATGAGCTGCGGAATCGTGAGGTCGATGCCGATGGTCTGAGCGATGAAGACGGCAGCGACCGCTTCATAGAGAGCGGTGCCGTTCATGTTGACCGTTGCTCCCAGCGGGACGACGAATCCAGCCACGCGGCTGGAAATTCCGTTGTTCACTTCCACGCATTCCATGGTCACCGGTAGCGTGGCCGAGGAGCTGCTGGTGCTGGCGGCCGTGACCAGGGCCCGGAACATGTTGGCGGTGAACGTGAACGGATTCTTGTGCGTGAACAGCCAATAGATGAGCATCAACAGGGCCGTTTGCAGAACGAGGCCGATGAGGACCGTCGCCGCATACCACGCCAGCCGGGCCAACTCGACCTGAAATTCGCTGCCGCCGCCGCGCTTGGCGATGTTCGCCGCCAAGAGGCCAAAGATGCCGACCGGGGCGAAGAGCATGACAAGATGGACCATCTTCATGATCGCTTCGTTGGCCGCTTCAAAGAACTTGATCGCCGGCGTCCCCTTTTCTCCGAGCGTCGTCAGAGCCGCTCCAAAGACAAGCGAGAAGATAATGAGCCCCATCACGTTGAGTTCGGCAGCAGCCCGGAAAATGTTCTCCGGAATCATCCCGGCCGCGGGATCGACCGGCTTCTCCGGGCCGCGAACAACCTCCAGCATTTTTTCCAGGATCGAAGCATCCGCCGTGGCGGCTGTTGTTTTGGTGGTGTGAGCGAAGGTGTCGTCGGCATGCTTTCCCGGGCGAATGGTGACGCAGAGGACCAGCCCAATCGCCACGGCGAGCAGCGTGGTCGCCAGGAAATAAATCATCGTCCAGGTTCCCAAGCGGCCGGCCTTGCGAATGTCCCCCAGCGAGGTGACCCCGCAAACCATGCTGGTCACCACCAGCGGAATCACCAGCAGTTTGAGCGAGCGGAGGAACAAATCCCCGGCAAAGGTGATGAGCTTGAATGCAGCACGAGGGAACCCGTTCTTTTTCGCCTGTTCGAGCTTGTCTGCTTCCGCCGCGAGTGCTTGGAGCCGCGCCAGCTCGGCATCGATCTTCGTCAATTGGGCCTGCAGGTGCTCCGCCTCCGCTTTCTTGCCGGCTTGATCTTCGTCGTCCCAGCGGGCCTGTTTTTGCTTGCGGATTTCATCGAGTTTCTCGATAGCCGCCTTTGGTCCGCCGGAAGCCAGCCACATCCGCCGGCCATAAAACGCCCCCAGCAGCACCCCCAGCACGATCGCGGCGAAGAGCAGATACAACCCCAGATGCGAAGGCTTCGGCAGTGCGGATTCGTCGGTCGTCATCGCGGTCATCGGCGGCTCGGGAAGGAGGAATGGATGTTGTAGAATACCATAGTAGCCCGCTCACTCCGTGAGCAGACATGCCTGCACACGGAGTCTCCAGGCTACAAACAGGACACCCAATGTCGCAGCCTTCTTTCGCCCGCCCTGTCGCCATCCTCCTCATCGGCTGCGCTCTGATCCTGGCGGTTTTAGCCTGGCGACGTCAGCAGAAACAGGAAATTCCAGGCAGGCATCATCCGGCCGTAGGCAAAGCCTATCTGCCGCACCAGTTTCTGCCGCTGACGGCCACGAAGCCAATTCAGGAAGCAGACCTGAAAGGGAAAGTTGTGCTGGTTAACTTTTGGGGCTATTGGTGTCCACCATGCAGGACAGAGTTCCCGCACCTCATTGACTTGGAGAAGAGCCTCCAAGGTAACCCAGATTTTCGCTTCGTCTCCGTCGCGTGCAGCAACGACCCGAGCAGCGACGAAGGCGAGCTACGGGACCGGACGGCAGCCTTCCTGGCCGAGCGCCGGGCGGAGCTGCTCACGTACTTCGACCCCGACGCAACCGAGCAACTCCGCATCGCCGAGATTACTGGCAAAGACCCTGTCTATCCCCTCACGGTCATCATCGACCGCGACGGCACCATCCGCGGCCTCTGGCCTGGCTATCACAATGGCGATGAACTGAGCATGCGAGCCGTGATTGATGAAGAGCTCAAGTAACTTCGCCTTCGATGGTACAATCTCAAAGATGGATGACTCGCCGAAACGACCTTGGTTGCGACCAAACTTTCGAGGGATGGGGGCACCCCAGATTCCGATTTTGGTTTTCTCCGTGTTGTTCGTCCTGGCGATAATCATTGCCTTGAGTGGCATCTGCTCGTCGCTGCTTCGCAAGTAAACAGCATCGACGCCGTCGTTTAAGCCTTAACGACTCGCGAGCATGCTCAAGCGGCATGAATCCCGCACTCGTTTGCGACCCGCAATCGCCTCGTGGGCGAGGCGGCTAAGCTTGATACCCGGGAGCTAAGCGAAGACTTCCTTCACCACTTCTCCGCCGTCCACGATCTTGATCGGGCGGCCGATGCTGCTCATGTTTTCCTTTTTGGCGTCGATGTGGAGCGAGTGGCAGATGGTTTGGAAGAGGTCGCTGATGCCGACGGGGCGGTCGGTGACGCTGTCGCCGCCGGAGTCCGTTTTGCCGATGACCTGCCCCCCTTTCACGCCGCCGCCGGCCAGGGTCATGTTGAAGGCCCGCGGGTAGTGGTCGCGGCCGGCGCGGGGGTTGATTCGCGGGGTGCGGCCGAACTCGCCGGTCCAGACGACGAGCGTTTTGTCGAGCATGCCCCGCTCGGCGAGGTCGGTGAGCAGGGCGGCATACGGCTGGTCGAGCTGGCCGCAGAGGTCTTTGGTCCGCTCGCCGTTGTCTTGGTGCGTGTCCCAGTTCCCTAAGGCGACTTCGACGAACGTCACGCCGGTTTCCACCAGCCGGCGGGCCAGCAGGCAGCTTTTGGCGAACGGCGTGTTGCCGTAGAGGTCCTGCATCTTCTGCGGCTCTTTGGAAAGATCGAAGCCACTCATTTTGGGGCTGCGGACCATGCTGGCGGCTTTGGCGTAGACCTTCTGATGGTCGGCCACTTCCTGCTTGCCGCCGCTGGCCGCGTAGTCGGCCTCCAGGCTACTGAGCAGGCCGAGCCGGCGGAGATAGCGCGGGTCGGTCGTCGTCAGGGCCGTGTTCTGCGGCAGCCGACCGACGTCCTGCTGCTGCATGAGGAACGGATCGAAATCGACGCCGAGCAGGCCGGCATTGTCGTTGAACCGCTGGCCAATCCGGACGAAGCTCGGCAGGTCGAACTGGTGGTCCCCGATTTCGTGGGACACAATCGAGCCGAGCGTGGGATACTTCACACTGGCGGTTGGCAGATAGCCGGTGTGCATCAGGAAGCTGGCCCGCGGATGAGCCCCTTCCTTGCTATTCATGGAGCGGATCAGGGCGACCTTGTCCATTACCTTCGCCGTCTGCGGCAAATTCTCGGAAATCTCGATGCCGCTGGCGCTCGACTTGATTGCCTTCGTCTCGCCCCCGTTGGCATGTCCCGGCTTGGGTGAGAACGTATCGAACTGGCTCGGTCCTCCTTGCATCCAAAGGAGAATGCAGGCCATCCCCTCCTTGCGAAGCAGCGGCGCACTTTCCGCCATCACATCCTGCCAGGAAACCAGTCCTCCGGCGGCAGCACCGGCGGTGACGACCTTGAGGAAGTCGCGGCGGCGGACAAGACCGCGGCGGGATATGGCAATGTCGGATTGGAGGTGGATAGTCATGGTTTTCAGTTTTCAGTTTTCAGTTTTCAGTCTGAACACTGAAAACTGAACACTGAAAACTACACTCACTTTCTATGCAAAAATTCCGTCGAGTTAATCAAGCTCCATTGCAAGTCTTCAAACGCTTCGTTGCGGCTGCCGACGCTTTTGACGTAGGCGAGGCAGGTTTGCATTTCTTTGCTGCTGGGCTCACGGGCGAGGACGCGGAGGTAGAGTTCGGCGACGAGGGCCTGGTCGTCCTTGATCTCGCTCATCATCTTGGCCAGAGCCGTCCGGCCGCTGGCACGAATGCCCGCGTTGACGTTCGCGCCGTTCATGAAGACGAGAGCCTGCGGAATCGAGCCCGCAATTTCGTCTCGTCGCTCACTCGGGTCATAGCCGAAAACGGTGTTGAAGTTTCCTCGCGGGCTGAAGCGCCTGCCGTAAAGTGCGCCCATCGCGCCAGCTCCCCCTGGCGGTTGCGGCTCGCTGACCCCCAGGGCATTGAGCAGGTTGTCGAAAAGCTGATCCCCCCGCAGCCGCTGGGCAACGTTGTTTTGCATCGGCGTCTGATCGGGATTGCGGCGAGGCGCGGAAGGAGCCTGATACAGGCTTGTCGCGGTGATCGTCCGGAAGAGCCATTTGATGTCATAATTCTGCTGGCCGAATTCCTTCGCCAGGAATTCGAGCGTGAGCGGTGCCGAGCATTGGCGGTCCGGGCCAATGTCATCGACCGGCTCATAGAATCCTTCGCCGTTGAGTTCCCCCCAGAGACGGTTGACGAAGGCCTTGGCGAAGTAAGGATTCTCCTTTTCGGTGATCCACTTCGCCAGGGTGCCGCGGCGGTCGGCGTCCTTGGTTCCCAACGGCAGTTTGTCGCCGGTGGCGAAGAAGACTGGCTCCATCAGCTTTCCCTTGTCGGTCGGATTCTTCAGGTCCGACATATAATGCTCCGCGGTCCCCCGGCGACGCATGTTTCCCATCGGGATGTTGCGACCCAAAAAGGCATCCTGCGAGACAACGCTAATTTCCCGCCTGTCCGGAGTCAGAATGAGACGGCTGGCGACACGCGGAAAGAATGCCGCCAGTTCATGAAACTGCTCTCGCTTCCAGCGATCGGTCGGATGGTCGTGGCACTGGGCACACTGAATTTGCACGCCGAGGAAGATGCGGCTCACCTCGGAAACGACTTCCTCCGGCTGTCCTTGCTGGGCAATGATCAGGGCACAGGCCCCGTTCTCGGCCCCATCGCCGGTGGCTGTAACCATTTCGGTAGCGACTCTGGCCCACGAGGCATTCGCGTTGAATTGCGTTTTGAGATAGTCCTCAAGCTGGCCGGAGACAATCTCTGCTCGCTCTTCGGTCTTGCGATACATGATCACATCGCGGAAGTAGCGGGCCCAATTCTCGCCGAAGCGCTCATCCGCCAGCAACTTGTCCACAACCTTTGTCCGCTTGTCCTGGGCGGGATTGAGCACAAAGGCGGTCACCTCTTCCGGACTTGGGATATGGCCAATGATGTCGAGATGGGCTCGCCGGAGGAATTCCTCATCACCGATTTTCTTCATCGGTTTGGCCGCATCGGTCGAAAGCTCGGCAAGGAGCGAAGCATCGACCTTGGCGGCGATCTCCGTTGGACCCGCTCCCCATGCAGCCGCGGAGAATTTAATGAGCCCAATGGCAACTATCGCAAGGAGCAAAAATCGGCGTAGCATAACTACCTCTCGGCGGGAAACGACGGCAAGTGTTGAGCCACCAATAGCTTACGACATTTCGCAGGGCCAATTCCAGCCGCAACCAAGAATTTGGCTGGCCGAATGTAAAGCAGACAAGCAATTAGATGCTTAAACCCCGCAAGACATTGGGAGTTTCGCAGGGGTATTATTTCTGGGGAATCGGCAGGGTAACGATCTCCAGCAGTTCAATCGCCGGCTCCCCGTTGCAGTAAATCAGGGCGGTTCGGCCGTAAATGACTTGAGGCGATGTCATTCCAAACATCCGGCAGAGGTCGGGGCCGGGCTCCACCTTCCACAGGGCGACGAGTTGCACCTCCCGCAGCACGTTGTGCTCAATCAGAACCCGGCCGAGCGGTTTGGTTTCGCTTTCAATCTCGCGGCGGACCTCTTCGTCCAGATACTCCATGTTGAGCCGCGGGATGCCGAACTGCACCACCAGTCCATCGGTCTGCCGCGTCAGCAGGATCTTACGGCTGTAGAATTTGCCATCCCGCCGGCTTGCCAGGACTTGCACATCCACCTTGCAGCCATGGAACCCCTCGACCGTCTCCGTCATGTGCTTGTTATGCGCCAGCAGTCGGCGATAGGGCTGCGGAATTTCCGCCGCCGATATGTGTTCCAAGATCCCGAGTTCCTCCGGCTGCTCATAGAACAGGCCGACCAGTTCGGGAAGATGCGGCATGAGCGGATCGGCGGGTAAGGCGGGATATAACGGCGGCGGGTATTCCTTATCAGATACCACGAGCGGCAGGGCAAGTAAAGGTTGCCGGGCCGGAGAGGACGCCAATCATCGCCTTGTAAAGAGCGATTATTGCTTGCTTGCCCTGAGCGCCGGCTGCGGCGCTTCGGCCGGTGCCTCATCGAAATAGAGTGGTTCGCACTGCGAAGCGTGCATCAATGTCGCGGGTGGTGCGTAGATCGCTTTGCCATTGCCGCAGCAGTTGCAGCCGAACGGCGGAGCGCCGCAGTATGGGCAGTAGATCATGTCCCGATGAGCCGCCCCCTTGATGCAACCTCTGCCAGCGCCAATGCAAGTGATGCCCGCTCCGTGACCGCTGCGCGGCGCTGCGGGAACAAGGCAATCCAAGGTCCGCAGAAGATTCCTGGCGGTGAAGGGAACGCCCCCCGCGGTGCTGTTCACGGTATAGGGCCAGCGCTGTTGCTGCCGGCCGATGCCGTGGCAGGGAGGCTGATACTCCGGATACTCGATCGGAAAGTAGGGGCGAATAATTGTGGCTGAACGGGGGCTGCATTTGCAGGGAGCCTGGCCCCATGCGAGCGACGGAACCAGGCAGCATGCTAGCGCAATTGCGATGAGACCGCTCTTCATGACCGCCCCCGTTTTCTATCGCATCAATCCGAATCGAAATCAACTTCCCAATCTATCGAGCATGCTCAGGCCGCAAAGTGAGAACACTCGGCAAAACCCGCAAGCTTTACCGCAATTGCCCAGATTCAACCCACGGCCGCTAGCACCCAAAACAAACTCTCTCAACTCAACCTCTGACCTTATTCCCTCCCTCTGCGTCTCTGCGCCTTGGCCGCTTTGCGTCAAAAAGTTTCACCGCTCTAATCCACTTCAATCCACTTCCGGAACGCCCCTTCGTCCACGTTGCGTCCACTGACGACGACGACGATATCGCCGTCCCCGTCGAGATTGACCTGGCCGCCGAGGAGCGCGGCGGTCCCAATCGCGCCGGAAGGTTCCGTCCGCAGTCCATGCTTTTCATAGAGCCATTTCATCGCCCGCTGCGTCGCTTCGTCCGCCAAAGCGACGGCTTGGCTCACATGCTTGCTGAGGATGGGCCAGTTGTGTTCGCCGACGTCGTAGGAGCAGAGGCCATCGCAGATGCTCTTCGGCCGCTCAATCCGGACTCGCTTTCCGGCAGCCAGTGACTGCTGAAAATCGTTGGCTCCCGCGGGTTCAACGCCGATGATCTTCGCCTGCGGAAAACCATCGGCAATCGCCAGGGCGTGCCCGGCCATGATGCCGCCGCCGCTCACCTGGCAGAAGAAATGCGAAACGCCCCGCCCCGCTCGCTGCAGGTCGCTGACAATCTCCAGTCCCCCCACGCCGTTGCCGGCAATCACATGCGGATCGTCATAGGGAGACGCCTGCACCGCCCCTTCCCCCGCGGCGATCTCCCGCGTCAGCCGGTCGCGCTCCCCCGTTTCGTGATCGCGGGTGATGTCATAGGTCCGGACCTCGGCCCCGAACGAGCGAGTGAGATTGAACTTCACCTTGGGAGCCGTCTCCGGCATCACCACCACCACCCGCTTGCCAAACCGCATCCCCGCATACGAAATCCCCGACGCAAAATTCCCCGACGAATGGGCCACCACCGTGCTGCTGCCGATCCGCTCCAAATGATTCCCCACCCAGCAGAGCGCCCCCAAAAGCTTGAACGAGCCGACCGGCGTCCAGCCATAATCCTTCAGCCAAACCCGCCTCCCCTCCGGCAGCCCCAGCTCCTTCTCCAGCGGCCAGGACCGGACCAGCGGCGCGGGAGAAACATGCGGGCGCACCACGGCCTCAGCGGCACGGACGTCGTCGATAGTGGGGATATGAATGGTCATGGGATTGAATGGTTGAATTCGGGGTGGCACGCCCACGGCTTTGCGTGGGCGTGTGTTGCGAGCACCAGGCCCAAGTATCGCCGAGGAACACGGGCCGCGGCACACCCCTCCGTGGAAGGGCTCTGATTCACTGATTCACACCTCTTTTTTCCAAACTACTTACGCTGACATGAATCACCGCAACTTCCTGTAGCTACACAATTTCCGCTAATTCACGTCGCCCTAACTCCCTGAATCAAGGCCCGAAAACCGTGATTCCTGATTCATCGTTTTTGATTTATCTCTTCTCCTGAAGAGAGCTTAGGCGAACGGCAGATGAAGATTTACCCGTTAGCGGTGCGGCGCAAGCCGCCCGGTGAATCGTGGACGTGGCCCAAACACCGGACGGGCTTGCGCCGTTCCGCTACAATCGCGGTAAGTTTTCATCTGCCGTTCGCCTTACGCCTTTCCGATCTCCGCTTTTCATCTCCCTGTCTCAGATTTCAAATCCTCTCCCTGGCCGTTCCCTACGTCCGCGCGCAGCCCAACCCAACTAGTGTACTTAAGTTTACACAATCAGAACGGCACTTTCAAGCCCCTAGCGTCCAGAATTCTGAAGATTTCTTGCCGACGAAAGCGAACCGCCGAATTCTTCAGGGGGGGCCAATAAGACTATGGGCTTGCCGCACATTCGACACGCCAGTTATCGGACAGGGAAAAAATGTCCCGTATCAACTCTGATTTTTTGACTCCCAGTCATTCTTTCAGCCGCTCGTAAAACTGCGATTTGATTAAGCTTCTCCAAAAGATTACCCCTTAGAATATCCACCTTAGGAATGCAAATTAAGTAACATCCCGATGTAGCCGCTGCTAGCGTTTCACGTTCCGGCAGGATTGGCTTTACTTCGGGAACTTATTTGCGCCACGTTCCTTACCAGCGGGAAATCTGCTGCCGTAAGAGTCTTGAAGCCGATGCAAGAGATGACGCTGGTTAGCGGGGCTTCTGCTTGTGAGGCAGGATAGTGGCTGATGAGTCGTATCAATTCGGGATTCATGGCGACAACATCGTCGAATGTGAACGAGCATTTGCCTTGATAGTTCAAGGGTTAGGGGTTCCACTGGAATCGATTCGTGGACCGGAATTGAGCCTGTGTTGTCCGGCGTTTTCGTTTTCTGTGCCAGGCCAAGCTAAGCCGTTCAGTTTTAGATTTCTTCCCGGGTTCGAGCGTTGGAACGAAGACATTCTGGCGCACGTGCATACCTGACGGACTTGATGGCATCAACGCCGAGCATTGAGCGTCAACTCGATACCATGTCGTGGGTCCACGCGGACAAGAAGCTCTTGGCAAAGGACTTTACGTTTGTTTCGGCGGCCGCCTTTTTGGCTTCGTCAATGGCAGATGAAGCGGACGTGCTCAAGAGGGGTAAAGTCGATGTTGTGCTGGCGTTTGCCTTTGACCAAAGAGGGGAGCGTTGCACGATCACTGCCTGGCATAGCTCGAAGGTCGGCTTGCAGGTGATTCAGCATCTGAGGAGCAAGCTGCCGCCAACGCACCCGTTGGTCAAGATCCGTCAAGCCAATTGACTATTGCTCAAAGTTCGTATAAAGGGACTCGTAGACCATCTCGACGGGTCCGTTGAGCACTTTGTTCACGGGAGAATTGCCGCTGGGAAGCAAAATCACGCGGCGATACAGTTCCTGGGGTACTTCATATTTCAAATCGCAATCGCCCCGCGTGCCGTCAAACGACAAGCCCCATTTGATTCCTCGCGAGTTCAGTGATTCTAGGACTCGAAAGAGTTTTTCGATGTCCAGGTCGGCTACGTACCGCTGACGACTGCCGGCGTAGGGAGGATCAAGATAAACAAAGTCGCCAGCAGCTGCCGTGGAGAGCGTGGTCTCATAGTCCTGGCAAATAAATTCAACATTCGCTACTGCCCGGTGCCAGAGCGCAACGGCTTTTTGAAAGCGACGAGGTTCCATTCCAGGGCGGGACAAGTGAAAAGAGTTGTTGAACTCCCCGTCCTCATTAAACCGAACAATTCCGTTCACGCAGGTTCGCATCAAAAAATTCAAATCGTGTGGATTCGGATTTTTGTTGAATCGCTGACGGACGGCGTAATAGTATTTCGGCAATCCCTGTTCAGCTTCTAATTGATCATGCTTGACTGAGCGCAGCTCATCTTGCAGCAGTGACCATTGCTCGGAATAGTTCTCGCACAACTCATGAGGGCTGTTTTTCACAATATTCCAGAATTCAATAAGCGGCGAGTAAAGGTCGCCGCCGATGGCACCTTTCCTGCCGGCCAGATACATCACCGCGCCCCCACCCAGGAAGGGCTCAAGGTAACGAGTATTCTGAGGGATCAACTTGGCGATAGCCTGAGCTTGCGAACGCTTGCTCCCTGTCCATTTAAGGAGCGATGGTATGACGCCGCTATCTGTTACCTCGTCAATCGCTTTGCCATTTTGCTTGGGAGTATTGCCAGATAACGATTGAGGCGTTGTCCTTGCTAGCAAATCCTTCTGAGGTGCCGCTAGGCGCGATTGCGCCAGGGCCACATACTCCGGCGCGGTTTCAAACGCAATAAAGTCCAACCCCATCTCCTTCGCAGCCACGCAATCAGAACCAGACCCGGCGAACGGCACGAGCAAAATGCCTTCCGAATTTGCGGACAGGGACAACATTCGCCTCAAGAGTCGCAGAGGCTTTTGCGTCGGATGTTTGCCCAAGGACAGCTCGCTGCGCTCTTTATTGTTAGGGATATCCCACACCGTCCGCATCTGCTTTCCTGGTTCCTTGAGGCCATCCTCCGGACAGGTCATGGCTTTTGCGCCGTCATAGTTGAAAAAGTACTCGCGATTCTTCTCACCGCCGGTATGCGCCCACAGAATGGTTTCGTGGCTGGCAGTCAGTCGTCTCCCGGATAGGTTGGGAAAACTGTTTCGCTTAAACCAAATCACTTCGTTGATGATTTCGATTTTCAGAAGTTGACAAGCGAAATTCAAAATCCCCATGTTGTGGTAGGTGCCGTGCAGCCACAGAGAGCCTGTTGGTTTGACGACGCGCTTCACCTGCTCAAGCCAACTAAGCGTAAACTCCAGATAATCCATCAGCGGCATATCGTCCCAGTCCTCGCGGACCTTGTTCCAGTTGCCGCCGAAACCCTTGAGCTTAGTGGAATTGTCCCAGGACCAAGAATTTCCCTTCGAAGCATTGTAGGGAGGATCGCATATCGCTACGTCCACCGAATTGTCGGGGAGCAGCTTCATTCCCTCCAAGCAATCTAGCAACTGAACGGTATTAAGCGGAAATGGACCGGGAATTGGCGAATTGTTCCTCCTAAGGCTGCGGCCTTTTTCCCCTCGCTTTGGCGATTTACGTTCTTCGGGCTCGAAAAGAATCCCCTGCATTTCCAAGCTCCGCTCAGATGCCTGTTTGGCTAAATAGTGTATCCACTTGCACAGTATCCAGAAATGGAACAGGACAGACAATAGGGGAGCCGAGATTTTACGCCCCCACCGCGCCACGTTTGATAACTCGCAGCGCAAGACCAGCGTCACGCTCCCGGCGAGCGGAAAACGCAGGAGCCGGACTGACCCCTTTTAGCCCGCATTTCTCACACCGACCTGACGCGCGGTGCTTGGTCGAGAGCATTTAATTTCGTGCAGAGGCGGGCTTTGAATTTCTGCAAAACAACAAATGTCGCCGAACGCGACGAGTTGTTGTGAAGGGCACCGATGTATCCGGGCCAAAAAGTCGCTCAAGTGCAACGCGCAAGATTGCCTCTCGATAGCCAGAAATCCCGGGCAGATCGTGGATCGCGTGAATTTCTCTGAAATTCCGGAGTTTGCTCGTTAATTGGTGGCCGGCGTCACGGGTTACTAACCATGAACGATTTGAACGTTTTTTAAACGCAATTCGTTGTAGCTAACCCCCACTTTTTCCAAGGAATGCTTTCCATGAGTGACATTGTAGACACCGCTGTTGCGGCAGGTTCGTTCAAGACTCTGGTGGCCGCCGTCCAGGCTGCTGGTTTGGTCGACACGCTCAAAGGCGCTGGTCCCTTCACGGTTTTCGCGCCAACCGACGCAGCGTTCGCCCAGTTCCCGGCAGCGGTCATCGAGGATCTTCTCAAGCCCGAGAACAAGTCCAAGCTTCAAGGGATTCTGACTTATCACGTCGTCGCCGGTAAGGTTGCGGCGGCCGATGTGGTGAAACTGAAGGTTGCCAAGACGGTCCAGGGGCAGGAATTGAAGATTGATGCGAGAAATGGCGTAAAGGTCGATGACGCAAACGTCGTGCAAGCGGACATTGCCTGCAGCAACGGCGTGATTCACGTGATCGACTCGGTTATGCTTCCTGCCTAGTTTTACTAGCCAGAGAGTCCTGCCGGATTTGCGGCCAGGAGTCCTGGACTTTGTCCCGGCGAAACAGGTTCCTTTGTGCTCCGGTCACAAAACGAGACCGGAGACATTTTTTAGTGCCCTTGAGCTGAGTACCTCGCATGTGTCAGGCGAGGTAAGCCTGAGGGATCGAGATCAGGAGAAAAAATATGAGCAAGATTCAAATCTCTAAACTCGGATTCGTGATAGCTGCAGGGGCATCGTTCCTATTCTCTGTGTACCTCTGGTTTTCGGGAAGCAAAGATGAGGGCCAGTTTGTGGGCCTTTGGGTTCCCTCGATTCTGAGCTTTGGAACTTTGGTTTTAGGAAGTAAATCCCATGGACGCTAGCCTGTTGCCTATCTTTGTGGTGGGCTGCGCCGTGTTTGGCGTGACCATCGGAGCTGCAATGATTGCACTCATTGCGAGCGATCATCCCGATGAATCCCCCAAGTTAGCTGCCCGGGATAAGAACTTAAATATTCAGAAAACATAAAATCATTCAGGTTACCTGACCTGTTTTTGTACGATGCAGGTCGGATTGAATCTTGTCAAATCCGAATTTTCACACTTCCTTGGAGACTGAAATGGCAGCGGAGCACACGACTAATTGGCCCGATCTCGCGATCGCGCTCTACGAACGACTGACCGGTAAGAATGCGGAGATCGCATACGAGTTCGCAGACATGCACGTAAAAATCCCCAGCGGCACTGGCCCGAAGGCCGAGCACGCCGAATGGATCCTGAGTGGTACGGTAAAGATCAAGACCGCGGACAAGGGCCAGAGCCCAAACTGAGTTTGGCCGGCCGACTAGATGGTTTCTTGGCCGGCCGGCCGGTGAGCCTCGTGGCAGAGGGTCAAGGGATCACTTTGATCTCCGACAACTTTAGCAGTCTGCTGAAGCTGCGCCGTAGCTGGAAGAGAGTACTCCAACCCCTTCTGGCCACACTCAAACGCGAAGATATTCGGCTCGTCGTCCAAACCAAGTGGCTGGGGAAGATCGAAGTGTTTCCAAGGCCAAAGTACTTGGTGCGAATGTTCCTACGGTGAATATCTGAGGTGAATATCTGAGGTGATGGACCTCAGCGAATTGGGAGGCAAGGTAGAATCAGCTGGCAGACAGACGGAGCCGCCGCAAATATTGTGAGTGCAGTGAAGGGAACCTGGGATGCCGGGATTGATCTTATTGACCGGTGCCACGGGCTATGTTGGCGGACGACTATTGTCTCTGTTTCAAGATCGAGGCATTCCAGTTCGCTGCCTTACCCGCCGTCCTGAGGTTCTCCATGAGCGAGTGGGGCCGACCACCGAAGTCTTCGCGGGCGATGTGCTCGACCGCGAATCTCTCTCGGCAGCTCTAGTCGGTGTCGACACTGCCTATTATTTCGTGCATTCGATGGGGGCAAGTCGCGACTTTGAGCAGGAGGACCGGATCGCTGCCGCGAATTTTGGGCAAGCCGCGACGGCCGCGGGAGTGCGGCGGATCATTTACTTGGGTGGCCTCGGCAATCCGGACCACAAACTCTCCAAGCACCTCCGCAGCCGGCAGGAAACCGGGGATGTTCTGAGGGAATATCATCCCCAGGTGATTGAGTTCCGTGCCTCGATCGTGATCGGTTCCGGAAGTCTCTCGTTTGAGATGATTCGTTCGCTCGTCGAGCGGTTGCCCGTCATGATCTGCCCTCGGTGGGTGCAGGTGCAGGCCCAACCCATCGCCATTGAAGATCTCTTGGCCTATCTACTGGCTGCCTTGGATCTGCCCCCCGGTTCTTCCCAAGTTTATGAGATTGGGGGACCAGATCAGGTCTCCTATGGCCAGATCATGCAGGAGTACGCGCGACAGCGCGGACTCTCGCGGTGGATGATTCCCGTGCCCTTGTTGACGCCCTATCTTTCCAGCCTTTGGCTCGGCTTGGTAACGCCTCTGTATGCCCGGATCGGCCGGAAACTGGTTGAAAGCCTACGGAACCCGACGCTCATTTCCAGCAATCTCGCTGCTACGACGTTTACCGTGCGGCCTCGCTCGCTGCGCGACGGGATCGCCCGCGCCCTGGTTAATGAGGATCGCGAGTTTGCTCAGTCACGTTGGTCGGACGCCTTGTCTTCCGCGGGACCCCCCGCCGTCTGGGGTGGGAAACGATTTGGCTCCCGGCTTGTCGATTCGCGCACCATCACAGTCGCAGTTTCGCCGGAACAAGCGTTTGCACCGATTCGCCGCATCGGAGGTCGGACCGGCTGGTACTACGGCAACTGGTTATGGTCGCTGCGCGGCTTTCTGGATCTACTCGTGGGCGGTGTCGGAGTGCGGCGGGGCCGCCGCGACCCGGAGAAACTGCATGTCGGCGATCCACTCGACTTCTGGCGAGTGGAACTTTACGAGCCGCCACAACGGCTGCGACTGTGCGCCGAAATGAAACTGCCTGGACGTGCGTGGCTCGAATTTGAGGTTACACCTTGCGAGCACGGAAGCCAAATTCGCCAGACGGCGATTTTTGATCCCTTGGGACTGTTGGGGCTGCTGTACTGGTACGGAATCTATCCGCTCCATCAGTTCGTATTTGCCGGGATGCTACGCAACGTTGCCCGTACCGCAATGAAAAACGGATAAGTTGCTCTTCCAAGACCAGACTATGATAGTCTTCCGCTGCCAGTTTCCGGTCGCTTCGAGCACTGCTTTCTTATTCGCCAGATGAGCCAGTGGGGACAGGTCCAAATATTTGGGATTACCTACCACGGGGTTTAAAAACTTGCAGCGCAAGGCCAGAGTCACGCTCCCGGGGTGCGGAAAAGGGGGGGGCGGACTGGCCGCTTAAGGGCTCTCCACGAAAGTAGCCCGCTGCTAATGTAGGCCGCGAGTCCTCTCGCGAGCCCCGAGGGTGGACATGTTGACCCGGAGGGCGTAGAGCGGCGAGCACAGGTTGCAACGGGTGCCCTTGTGCGACCTCTTTGGGCCTGGAATATGTTTTGCCACTGCCAGCCGAACTCTGCTGGCCCCTCGAGAGGACTCGCGGCCTACTTTTCTTGGTACGCTGAAGAGCATGCTCACTGCCAAACTCCTTCACTCGCTGACGCATCCCAACTCTGTCTATGGAGCGGCGTTCTCTCCCGATGGTTCGCTCCTGGCCACCGCCAGTCTTGATAACTCGATCAAGCTTTGGACTGTGGCGACCGGCGAGGAAAAAGCCCGGCTGAAGGGGCATGGGGACGGGGTCTGCGGCGTGGCGTTTTCCAGCGATGGGAAGCGGCTCTTCTCGGCGAGCCTGGACTTGACGCTCAAGATCTGGAATGTCGAGAGCCGCAGCGCGGAAGCGACGGTCAAGGCCCACCAGCAATACATCGAGTCGTTCACGATCTCCGCCGACAGAAAATGGCTGGCGACCGGCGGACACGATAACGAAGTCCATCTCTGGAGCGACAGCGGCAGCGCGGCGGGGGTGCTGAAGGGACATACCGAAGCGGTCTACGGCGTCGCGCTTTCCGCGGAGGGAAAATACGTCGCCTCCGCGGGCAACGACAATCAGCTCCTGCTCTGGGACTTTGCCGCGGCTAAAAAGCTGGCCGAACTCAAGGGTCACTCCGGCCCGCCGCAGTGCGTCAGTTTTTCACCCGACGGAAAACAGCTCGCCTCCGGCGGCACCGACGCCAAGGTCAAAATCTGGAACATCCCGGGGGGTGATCTGCAAACCACGCTCGATGGCCACACCCAGCTCGTCAAATGCGTCCTCTATTCCCCGGGGGGAAAATACCTCGCCTCCGGCAGCGTCGACGGCACCGTGCGGCTCTCTAGCGCTACCACGGGGAGTCATCTGCTGACTCTCGAAGGGCACAAGAACACGGTCTATGGCCTCGCTTTCACCAAAGACGACAGGCTGCTCGCCACCGCCGGTTATGACCGGACCATTAAGGTTTGGGGGCTGTCGGAAGGTGGGCAGTGAGTACTGAGTACTGAGTACTGAGTACTGAAAACTGAAAACTGAAAACCAAGCGCAAACACCTATCGGAGGATTTTCCTGACATGATTCGCCACCTCCCATTCGCCGCGTTTCTCGTCGCCGTCACATTCCCCGCCATCATCGCTTCCGCGGATTTCCCCGCGGTCAGTGAACTCCAGCCCCAGGCGGGGCTGCCTGATCCGCTGGTGATGTTCTCGGGGAAGAAGGTGACGAGCAAGGAGCAGTGGGAACAAGAGCGGCGGCCGGAACTGAAGGCCCTGTTTCAGCACTACATGTATGGCTATCTGCCCTCGATACCGGAGGAAGTGAAGTACGAAGTGCGTTTGCTCGACGAGAAGTTTCTGGATGGCAAGGCGACGCTTTCCGAAGCCACGATTTCGTTTCTCAAACCGGCCCTCAAGCACAAGCTGCATGTGCTGCTCGTCGAGCCAAAATCAAAACAGCCCGCTCCGGTCTTCATCGGGATGAATTTTTGCGGCAATCATGCGATTGTCGATCATCCGCAGGTGCATATCCCGGAAAGTTGGATTTACAAGTCGTGCGCCGGCGTGGAGAACGATAAGGCCACCGAGAAAGGGCGCGGCGGGCAGAAGGATGCCTGGAACGTGGACCTGATTGTGGAGAGGGGTTATGCGCTGGCCAGTTTCTACAGTGGCGACATTGACCCAGACACGAAGGAATTTACGGACGGCATTGAGCCGGCATTTTGGAAATCCAAAACGGCCGAGCCCGGTCCCGACGACACAGCCGCCATTGCCGCTTGGGCGTGGGGCTATCATCGCATCGTCGATTTTCTAATTGCCGAGCGGACCAAGACCATCGACAAGAGCCGCATCGCGGCGGTGGGGCATTCACGCAACGGCAAGACGACACTGCTGGCGGCGGCGCTTGACGAGCGGATTGCCCTGGCTATTCCCCACCAGGCCGGCTGCGGGGGCACTGGCCCAAGTAGAACGAGCGACACCAGGGCGGAATCGGTCAAGCGGATTAACACGGCATTTCCGCACTGGTTCTGCAGCGAGTTCAAGAAATTCGGCGACCACACGGAATTGTTGCCGTTCGACCAGAATTGCCTCGTCGCTTTGTGCGCACCGCGGGCGGTTCTATTCACCAATGCGGAAGAAGATCTGTGGGCGAACCCGGACGGACAGTTCGAGGTCCTCAAGGCCGCCTCGCCAGTTTATGAATTCCTGGGGGTTCAAGGATTGGGTTCCAAGTCTCGGCCAGAACTGAACAAGGTTTTGGAGAGTCGCCTTGGTTATTGGATTCGTCCGGGGAAGCATCAGATGACGCGCGACGATTGGAAGGTCTTTTTGGATTTTGCGGACAAGCAGATGCATGGGAAGTAAAGGCATCACCAGTTTTCAAGTGGATGCATCAAGGTTTGCTGATAAGCCCCCCTCTTCCGGAGGTTTTCGGGGAATTTTTGCTTGACCCTCCGCGCCTATGACCTAGTTTATGACATGTTCCGTTCCTGACAGGTGCGTCGGGATGGCGGGAACTTTCGCGGCCGACCTACCGTGCTCCAGAAGAGCTTGGCTGCGGTGAAATTCCACTCGTGTCAGGGATACTCATGTTCGATTTGCTGCTCGGAATCGTTGCCGCCATCTTCTCCGGCGTCATGGGGGTGGGAGTCGGCTGGCTCTTGCACAATCGCCTCAGCGGCGCGCAATTAGAGCTCGAACTTGCGGCGCTCAAGTGCCAAAGGGACAAGGAGAAGATTAGCGGCCAGACATCAGAACATGATCACGCCACGGTGCTGATGGCCAAGCTGGCCGAATTGACGACGGGAGTGGCGGTCGAAGTCGGCAAGCATACCGGGAACATCGAAGCAATTAACGCTGAGTTGGCCGCGGCTCCGGACGGAGATGCCAATGCCGTGGTGGCGGCAGTGAAGAAAATCCTGGAAGCCAACCAACAGATGCAAGTGGAACTGCACAATGCGGAAACGCGTTTGCAAGATCAGCAGCAGGAGTTGAATACCCAGACGGAAGCGGCACGCACCGATCAATTGACAAAAATCACCAACCGCCGGGCGCTGGACGAAGAGCTTAAGAATTGCGTTCAGCAATTCCAGCAGACAACTCAACCATTCTGCGTGATGGTCTTGGATGTCGATCACTTCAAGAAGTTCAACGACACCCATGGGCACCTGGCAGGGGACGAAGTGCTGAGGTTCGTCGCTCAGCACATCAAGTCCCAACTGCGCCCATCCGAACTTGTCGCTCGGTTTGGTGGAGAGGAGTTTGTGGTGGTGTTCCGCGGGGAAACCGTGGCGAAGTGCCGGGACCGCGCGGATTCTTTGCGGGCGTCAATCTACGAGCAGCGCATCACCTTCGATGGCAAGGAGCTCCGCGTGGCGGCGAGCGCTGGCGTCGCCGAGATTGGAATTGGCGAGGATGAAAAGGGGCTGATCCGCCGGGCGGACGAGGCCCTGTACGTCTCCAAGAAGGCGGGGCGGAATTGCGGTCACTGGAATGATGGACGCCAGAACCTTCCCATCAGGCCCGAGCTGGCGGCCAAGGCAGCGGCAATCGCCGCGCCTGGCCCTGTGCTTGCGGCGCCCGGCCGGCCCAAGAACTGCCGGATTCAGCTCGCTGACATTCGCTTCGCCGATTCGAGCTTTTCGCCGAATCTGGAGCGCCGCGTAGCCGAGTGGAAACGGACGGGACATTCCTTTTCGATGGCGGTTTGTGCCATCGACAAACTTGATCAGCTCAGGAATGCACATGCCGAGGAGACGCTGCAAAAGATTGTGACGGCGACGGCCAGCGTCGCCAGCAGTTGCCTGCGGGACATGGACCAGATCGCGGCTTACGGAGAAGGCGGCTTTGCGATCTCGCTCCCGACCGCCCAGGTGCAGTTTGGCGCTCAAGTCGCCGAGCGAATTCGGAGAGCCGTGGAGCGGCTGTATGTTCCCACGGGAGAACTTCCGCGGTTTACGGTGAGCATCGGAGTCGCGGAAGTCATTGAAGGCAACGATTCCAATCGGCTTTTCGAGCGGGCTCAAAGCGCCTTGGAAGCAGCCCAGGCGGAAGCAGGGAATCGCACCTTTCTCCATGACGGCCTGCATCCCGTCCCGACAATTTCGACAGCGCGGCAGCCTGTGCTGGTCTAACTCGGAGTGACAAGACTCACCGGAGCTTCCTGGCCGTCACGCCTTCGTCCGTGGCGACCAAGAGCATGGGGACAGCATCAACATTTCCGATGGCGATTCCCGTAATGCAAGCGCCATAGTAAAACGAATCAGTCAGTTCACCATCTTCGCTGATGATGTGGATGGAGCCATCCGGGCCGGCGATGGCCCAGGTTCCGGCTCGCCCCGGAAGGAGTTCTCCAGAGGCGATGGGCTCGATGGGCCGCAGATGTCCGCCGGGCGGGAGCGGGTAGTGCCAGCGCCGCTTGAGAGAAGCGTCAAGCCCGATAGCGACGGCCTCTCCCTTTTCGCCACTGGCGATGGCCAGATAACGGGACTGCGTCCCTTGGCTGAAGTTGGCACTCACGATGCGGTCAATCGCGAACTTTTCCACGGACTGCGGCGGCTGTTCCTTTCCACTGCCGCTGACTCGCAGGATCGCTCCGCTGTCTCCCGTGATCAACAACTCTGCGCCGGGATCGGCGGCACTCTTTCCAGGCGCGATCGCGGCGCTGAGCACATTGGGAATAGTGCGGCTGCGCCAGGCGGCCTTCCCTTCCAGGGAGATCGCTTGCAAACCACCCAGGTCGACATAGCCGGCATAGACCATGAGTTCCTGCGTACCAGCCAGCCGGGCCAACTGGGCGTCTCCGAGTTGCGACAACGAACCGTCCGCCGGATAAGTGAGCGCCAGTTCCCAGTTTTCATCCAGAAGAAAAAACGCCGGCGAAAGTGGAGCCGCGGCAAGGTAAACTCGTTTGCCGGCAGCGTCTTTCGCAGTCCGCAAATAAGTAACGGCTGCCTGGGCGGGAATCGGCAGTTCATGATTTGCAAGCAGCTTCCCCGCGGCGCTCAGTTCGCTGACTGCCCGCCAGCCAGAGAAGACAACCAGTCGATCGGGCTGTCCCTCTGCGGTGATGACGCTGATATTGCCCGGCGACTTGATTTGTTTGTTCGTCCAGATTTCCTCCAGCTTGAGCCGCTTCGGCTCCGTACGTTTGTGGATGACGGTCTCGGGAATCTCCCTAAACTCTGCCGGCTCTGGTCCACCAACGGAAATAAGCCGGGCGTACTCGACCTTTTCCATTTCCGCCCGCTTCACAATCTCTGCGGCCACGTCATCCCCCTTGAGCAGCCGCTCCAGAATGACTCCCAGGTGCCGCGCCAAGTCAGGCCCGCCGCCGGCTTGCACAATTTGCACGCGGCCGTCGCCACTGAGCACGATGATGGTGGGATGGACCTCCATTTTGAAGAGGGTCTTGCCAAACAGTTCCAGATCTCGCACAACCGGCATCTCGACCGACCAGGAGGAAAGGAGTTTGGCGAGATCATCATTCCCCAAGTCGGTTGGGTCAGTGCTAACGGCATAGAATGCAACTTTGCTGTTTTGTCCCAACTCTTGCCGCGCCTGTTCAACCTGCGCCAAGATCGGGGCACACGAGGGCGAGTTGTGGAACCACGTCAGCACCGCAATCTTCCCCGCGAGATCTTTCGAGGGCAACTTTTCGCCGTCGAGCTGCGTGAGGAAAAACTCTCCCACCTGTTGCCCAAAGAGATCGCTGGGGAGCGGCTGCGGGGGCATGACCAGCGACTTCATTTTTTTCGCGCCGGTGGGAATGGCCAGCACGAATTTCTCGGCGGGGATGATGGGGTTGAGCTGGGCACCCTTCATTTCGGCAGTGAGCGATAGGTCCGACACTGTCGGATCCTGGGCCAGCGCGGGAACCAGCGCCGCCGCGGGATATTCCAGCCGGCGAAGCAGGCCGTTTTTGGCGTCTACCCAGAAAACAAAGCTGCCGCCTGGCGACGGCACTTCCACTCGCTCGCAAATCTCTCCATCCGCCTTCGCATCTTCCAGCAGCTTGCAGGCAACATCACCACGAAAGGCGGATGCCAGCCCCTGCGACTCAAGCAGCAATTCCAGTTGAATCGGCTGGCGGCGGATCTGACTCGTGAGAATGTCATACAGCAGCGGGTCGGCAGCCAGATCCTTGAGCTTCAGTTCCTTTGGCGCAGGGCGAACGAGAATTTGGCCATCCACGTCGCCGGTCGCTTCATCTTCAATCCGGCCCCGAAGTTCCTTTCCGTCGCAGCCGATTGTTACCTGAAATGCTAGGGCGAACAGGCGATTAGGGCGCTCGAACCGGATAGCTGATTTCCATTTGTTCTCGATGACGTCGCCACTTTGCCGGCGGCGGAGAACAACTTCCCCTTCGTCGGAATAGGATTTGGCTTCACGATAGGTCTTCAGAAGCTTTCGCAGCACTTCGCTGGCGGCAGGACGAGCCTCCGGTGGCGAGGGAATGACTTCCTTATCAGCCGCTGATTTGTCGCTAGTGACAGGCGACGCGTTGCCGCCACAGCCGCTTGTTGCCATCAGCGCCAGTCCGAGCGCCGCACCCACAAACTTACGACCAATGAGACGTCCAAATTGCATCGATTTCTTCCTTGAAGCCAAAACCAAAATTCGCCTCTCTATTCTGACAGTCCGCTGCCGTTTCTCAAACCGCAATTGCAATCGCCGTCCTGCGGCGTTGACGGCACAAAACGGGCCTCTATCATCAGGACATGGACCCCTCCTCGCCAGATTCCACGTCCCCCCACGCGATCTGGTTTGATGACTATCGGCAATTGACCGCCGGTTGCGGCCTGGTCGACCTCTCCAGCCGCTCTCGCGTCGAGCTTACTGGCAAGGATCGCGTCCAATTTCTGAACGGCTTCTGCACGAATGACATCAAGCGGCTCAAGGAGGGAGAGGGGTGCGAGGCCTTTTTAACGAACCACCAGGGAAAGGCGGTCGGATACGTTTACGTCCGGATCTTGCCTGCCGCAATTGTGATGGATGCCGCGCCGGGCCAGGCGGAAAGGATGATTGAGCATTTGAACCGGTTCGTGATTTCGGATCGAGTTGACTTCCGCGACCTTACTTCCACAACCTATGAATTGCTGATCGCGGGAAAGAATGCGCCGCAAGTACTCTCAAAGTTGAACATCGATTCTCCGGCAATTAGTAGTAACTATCAATTCCAGCTAGTGACCATCGCCGGCAAAGAAGCCTGTCTTCAGCGCACCGATTATGCCGGCGAAAACTCATTTTTCCTCACCTTTTCCACGGACGACGATGCCATTATAGAAGCACTTTGTAACGCTGGCGGATTCGCTGGAGATAGCAGGGCAGCCGAAGCGACTCGCATCGAAGCGGGCGTGCCACTCTTCGGCGTCGATATTACGGAGGACAACCTCCCTCAGGAGATTGACCGCAATAAGCAGGCGATCAGCTTTACCAAGGGGTGCTATCTGGGGCAGGAAACGGTTGCCCGCATCGACGCCTTGGGGCACGTCAATCGGTTGCTCGCGAGAGTGAAGTTTGCATCAGAGGAGATTCCTGCGCCTGGCACCGAGCTTTTTGCCGCCGACAAGTCAGTCGGAAGAGTGACCTCGGCTTGCTGGTCGCCACTCTATGGTTCCCCATTGGCGTTCGTTCTCCTGCGCCGGGCTCAAGCGGCACCGCGCACCAAGCTGACTTCCAACATCGGGCCGGCTGAAGTCTGCTAGCTGCTAGCCTCGGAAAACTCACCGCACCTTCACAGGTTTTCTCAACCCGGAAGGTCGCTTCTTCCGACATAACCGTTACAACCGGAACACCTTCAGGTCCGGGGCTGCGCCATAGTTGAAGTCTGGTGCAGCCGACGCCCCATTCGCCAGTCGTTTCAATTCCCCCATGAAAACGAACTGCTTGCTCAGTGTTGGAGCTGTATTGCTCCTCCTTTCGTTCACGGCCACTCCCCTGCGCGGAGAGAACGCCCGCTTCCGCGAGCGCGTTGCCGCCTGGCAATCCCCTCAAGGGCCGCGAGAAGCAGCCGTCAAAAACGGTGCTTCGAGCGTCCGCCAGGTTGCCTGGGAAGAAGACACTTCTGCGCCTCCATCCTCCGGCACTTCCAACAGCCGCTTCGTGGAAGAATCGGTCGACGAGTGGACGCAGGACGGCGACTTCGCCGGCGGTTATGGCGAAGGCTGCTGCTCCGATTGGTGTGGCAACCATTGTGGCCCGCGGCTCTGGTGGTTTCGCAACGAAGGGCTCCTCTTCTGGCGCAAAGGCCGTTCCTTGCCGCCACTGGTCACGACCAGTTCCACGCCCGTACCTCCGCCGGGAACCACCGTGCTTTATGGCGGCGAAACCGAAACCAGCAATGCCCGCATCGGCGGCCGCATCGACTTCGGCACCTGGGTCGGCTGCGATGAATTCATTGGCATCGGCGGCCGCTTCTGGGGTCTCGCCAACGATGACACCAACTTCTCGCTCAACTCCACCGATTTACCGGGGCAAACGATCGAGCGCCCTTTCACCCAGTCACCGAATACCCCCAATTCGCTGGTCGTCGCCGACCCGTTCAATCAGTTCAACGGCAACATCAGCGTCAACACCCATTCGGAAGTCTTCGGCGTCGATGCTTATGCCCGCATCCGCTGCCGGCAGAGTTGCATGTCCCGCACCGACTTCGTCACCGGTTACCAGTTCGCCCGCATCAACGAATCGCTGCAAATTCATTCCAGCTCGCAGAACAACAACCTCGTGGTTAATGACAACTACAGCACCTACAACGAGTTTCACGGCGGCGTGATCGGGGTTCTCCACGATTACAACTACGGCTGCGTCAACCTGATGCTGCTGGCCCGCGTCGGCCTGGGAAATATGCACCAAACCGCCATTGCCCGCGGCGACACCAACGGCGATGAAGGTGGGCTCTACGTGGAAAACAACACCGAGCTCGTGCGCGACAAGTTCTGCGCCGTGCCGGAATTGGGGGCCACCATCGGCTACCAGTTCTCGCCTTGCATGCAGATCCACGTCGGCTACACAATGCTTTACTGGAGCGACGTCGCCCGTCCCGAATCCGTGATTGATCAGGTCCGCGGCGATAACACATCCCTCGTCTTCCGCGACTCCAGCTTTTGGGTCCAGGGAGTCAGCGGCGGTCTGACCGTGAAATTCTAGCCGCCTGTCTGAATCAGCGCGGAGCGACTGCCAGCCGCCTACTCGTCCCCATCCACCGGGGCAGGGGCGGCAGAACTCCGCTGGATGGCGTCCCACACTTCCTGGCGATGCACGGGAACATCCTTGGGGCACACAATCCCCAGCCGCACTTTGTCGCTGGTGACTTCCACCACTTCGACAATGATGCCATCGCCAATCACCAGCCCTTCACCCTTGATTCGAGACAGAACAAGCATGGCAAGCTCCTTGAGCGGGTGAGTGAGGCTGACACCGGCTCCGTACCGGATGACGCAAGCGGAACTATCGCGCAGCCGAAGGGGAATGTCAAGCACCACGAAGCAGCTCACCCTTGGGCAACACCCACTGCGCTTGTTCAATCCCTTGCATGTGCCACAATGCTAGCACCTTTCATTTCATGTTGACCTGAAAGGACTTGCGAAAACTTAAGTGCCATTCCAGACCGATCCGTTATCGCTTCATCGCTCGCCATGCCCCTGAATTCCCGGGTAACTGTGCCCGGGATGGCAGCCGGGGCAGCGGGTGCAGAAGTGGTGCAGGCCCGCGCGGGTGCCGCTGGAGTGGTCGCCGGCGAAGGCGTAGAACGTGGCCTGTTTTCCAACACGGTCTTTGGCGGAAGTGGTCCCAAGCGACCCCATTTTTTCCGAGAGCAGGGGCCGGTGTTCAATTTGTCGGTGGAACACCTACAATCAACGTTACTACCCTGTTGCAACTGACTATTGTCGACCTCGGTTATTCCCATGCCACTGCAAAAACTTGGCCCTTATCGGCTGGACCGCGTGCTGGGGCGGGGAGGGATGGGAAGCGTCTATGCCGGCATCAACGAACAGACCGGCGAGCGGGCCGCCATCAAGGTTCTGGCGGCCCATTTGGTGGATGATGCCAACTTTGTCGAGCGTTTTAAGGTCGAAGTGGAAACGCTCAAGAAGCTGCTGCACCCCAACATTGTGCAACTTTTTGCTTATGGAGAAGAAGACGGCAATCTGTTTTATGTGATGGAGCTTGTCGAAGGGCGCAGCTTGCAGGATGAGTTGCAGGCCGGGCGGCGATTCACCTGGCGGGAAGTGGCCCGCATCGGCATCGACATCGCCAAGGCACTCAAACATTCCCATGACCGGGGGATCATTCACCGCGATCTGAAGCCGGCCAACCTGCTTATCGACAGTCAGGAACACGTCAAGCTGACCGATTTCGGCATCGCCAAGCTCTATGGCGGCACGCAAATCACGGCCGATGGCGGAGTGCTCGGCACGGCCGACTACATGGCTCCCGAGCAGGCCGAAGGAAAGCAGCCCAGCAGCCGCTGCGATCTTTACAGTTTGGGCAGCGTGCTTTATGCGCTGCTCGTCGGTCGCCCCCCCTTCGCCGGCAAGTCACTTCCCGAGGTGATTCAGGGCTTGCGCTTCGAAAAGCCGATTGCCGTTCGCCGCATCAATCCGGAAATTCCGGAGGAGTTCGAATCGATCATCATGCAACTTTTGGAAAAGGATCCGCAGAAGCGAATCCCGACCGCGGTTGTGCTGGGCAAGCGGCTGAAGGCGATGGAGCATGCGCTCTCCATGGAGACGCAAGCGGGCAAGGAGATTGGAGCGGACCTGATTTCGCTGGACGATGAGGATTTAGACGAGTTGCGGTTGTCTCCCGACCCGGGGATGACAGCGCCGGGTTCCCCCAAGACTTCATTTTCCACTTCGATCCGGCCGACGATGCCGATGCCTTCGCCGCAGAAGACGGCGGCTGCCCCCAACCCGGCCACCGAACGCACGATTGTTTCCGGAGCGGGAAATCCCGCGATGGGATACACCGCCAATGCCGACGGCGACATCGACCTGAGCGCTCCTGCTCCCCGCAAAACGCACTTTACGACCGTCAGTGAAGCGGAGCTTCGCCACGACGGCCGCAGCCATGACGATGAGCCGGCAGTCCAAAGTTGGATTTGGATTTCGGCATTGCTCGCGCTCGCCGCGCTCGTGATTGCCGGCGTTGTCTGGTATTCGAATCGCAGCCCCAACGCCGACCAACTTTACTCCAGCGTCAAAGCGGCCGCCGAGGAAGGAGATCCGCAGGCGCTCTTGGACTCGGAGCCGGATTTGCAGAAGTTCCTGGCGCATTTTCCCGAGGATGCGCGAGCCGCGGAAATGGTGCAATTTCAAGAGGAACTGGACCTGGGCCGACTGCAGAAGCGGTTTGAATTGCGGGCACGCCGCGTCGGTGGCTCCGATGCCCTCGCGCCGATCGAGCGGGCATATATGGAAGCTGTCCGCCTGGCCGCCAATGATCCGGATTCGGCCCTCGCCAAATTTCAGGCCCTGGTGGATGTTTATGGCAGCGACAAAGAGATCGGCGACAACCAACTCCAGAAACGCACCAACCAGCAGTGCATCGACCTCGCCCGCAAGCAGATTGAGCGGCTGCAAAACGCCAATGACAAGACCAATGCCCAGCAGCGGACGCTCATCCAGTCACAACTCAAGCGAGCTGCCACCTTGCAAAAATCCAACCCCGCTGGCGCTGCGAAGATCTACCGAGGTCTGATTGAACTCTATGGCAACAAGCCCTGGGCCGCTGACCTGGTAAAGCAAGCCGAAGCGGCAGGGGACAGGGGACAGGAGACAGGGGACAGCGAAAAGTAAGACTCAACCGCCCACCGCCCACCGCCCACCGCCCACCGCCCACCGCCTTCTGCCTAACGCCTTCTGCCTAACGCCTTCTGCCTACCACCTTCTAACCACTACCCACTAACCACTAACCACCACCCACTCCCCACTCCCCCATGCCCCGACCCATCATCCGCCCCGCTGACCTCGACCTCGAATCCCCTGGCCGCCGCGACTACTGGGTCGGCCTGGAGCATGACACGATGTGGGGTTTGCAGACGATTCCGCTCACCGTTTTCGTTGGTCCCAAGGCTCAGCCCGGCAAAGGGCTCGTCGCCTTCGGATCGACTCACGGCAATGAATATGAAGGCCCGACGGCGATCAAGAACTTGCTGGGGGAGATTAAGCTCGAAGATGTGCAGGGACGTATTATCCTGGTCCCCGTGCTCAATCCGGAAGCTTTTCGCACTGGCACGCGCGACAGTGTCGGTGCCGACCGGGTCAATCTGAATCGAGCATTTGTCGAAGGAGCCGGCGAAAATCGTTCCCTGGCTGGCATCACGCATCGCATCGCCCAGTTTGTCCGCCGCCAAATCTGGCCCCATGCTCATGTGGTGCTTGATCTCCACTCGGGTGGCAATCAGATTCGCTTTGATCTCTGTTCCAGCTTCCATCCCATTGCGGATCCAGAACTGGCGAAAGCCACCGAGGAAGCCGCCCGCTGGTTCGGCGTCCCATTGATTATGGTCTATCAGAACCTGACACCGGGGTTGTTAACCAGCGAAGCGGAGCGGCTGGGGAAAATCACCGTTGGCACGGAACTCGGCTGGGGAGAAGCGGTCAACCGCGAAGGAGTCGCCTTCGGTCGGCAAGGCATACTGGCAGCCGCTATTCGCCACGGTCAGTTGCGGGGCGAGATCAAGCCAATCGGTGCCCACGCGGACGGCACTCAAAAGATGGCGACGATTGTTGATGCCGACTGCTATTCTTCAGCCCCCTTCGAGGGTCACTATGAGGAAGTCCTCCCCTGCGGAATCTTGGTAAAGAAGGGGGACATCGTCGGCCGGCTGCACGATTTTGACCGCGTCGACGAGGCGGCCTGGCCCGTTCGGGCGGGGGTCGATGGTGTGATTGTCGGACAGGCCTGGGGAGCCCGCGTTTTGCGTGGGCAGCATATCGTCTGCGTCGGACAGGTCATTGAAGTTAACGGGAAATAAACGATTTGGGTGCATTTCCCCGTAACGAAGAGGGGTTAATAGGCATTTACTTTTGTGCCTCGGCGCATGCTCAAAATTTCCGTATTTTTTTGCAACACTGATATAATCACTTTCAAGGTATGGCCAAAATTTCTGATATTGTCGCGCGAGAAATCCTTGACAGCCGCGGCAAGCCTACCGTGGAAGCATCGGTCCATCTGACGGAAGGAATTTCCGCCACCGCCAGCGTTCCCAGCGGTGCCAGCACGGGCGCGGCGGAAGCCTTTGAGATGCGAGATGGAGATGTTCGAAGATATGACGGACACGGGGTCCGCCGCGCCGTGGACAATGTGAACCAGCTTATCCGCCCCGCGCTGCTGGGCAAATGCGTTTGCGATCAGCAAGATACCGATGGAACGATTCGGTTTCTGGACAGTTCCGGCAATAAGCAGAATCTCGGTGCCAATGCCGTCCTGGCGGTCTCCCTGGCGGCTGCCCGCGCCGCGGCCCTTTACAAGCGGATGCCGCTCTACCGACATATTCACGATTCCCTGTTGGAGCGAGCCGCAGCCAATGCAGCTAATTTTCGTTTTGCGCCGCGGATTCCGCTCCCGATGACCAACATGATCTCCGGCGGCAAGCACGCCGGCGGAAATCTTGATTTCCAGGATGTGCTCATTATTCCCAAGGGTGCCTCAAGCTATCCGGTGGGCCTCGAATGGATCGTGCGGGTCTACCGGCGCCTGGGAGAATTGCTGCACAAGGATGGATTCGAAGGCTACCTCGTTGGCGATGAAGGAGGGTATGGTCCGAGACTCGCCTCGAATCGTGAAGCGGTGGAGTATGTCGTGCGGGCGATTGAGAAGGCCGGACTCCGGCCGGGCGAAGATGTGTCACTCGCCCTCGATGTGGCCTCCACCCACTTCTATCGCAACGGCTCTTACGTTCTCAAGGCGGAACAGGGCCGCTTGCTGTCGAGTGCCGATATGGTCGAGCGTTTGGCGGAATGGGTTGAGGAATTTCCCATTGATTGCATCGAAGACGGCCTGGCGGAAGAGGATTGGTCAGGCTGGCAACTGCTGACGAAGAGACTTGGCGGAAAAATCAAAATCGTGGGGGACGACTTGTTCGCTACCAATGCCCGCCGGCTGCAAAAGGGAATCGATCAGAAAGCCGCCAATGCGGTCCTGATCAAGGTCAACCAAATCGGCACGCTGAGCGAAACCTTTGACACCGTTTTGACCGCCAAAAAGCACGGCTACACCACCGTCATCTCCGCCCGCAGCGGCGAAACCGAAGACGACTTCCTGGCCGATTTGTCTGTCGGCGTCGGCGGAGACTACATCAAGATCGGCTCCATCGCCCGCAGCGAACGCCTCGCCAAGTACAATCGACTGCTGCGAATCTGGGAAGAACTGACCACGTAAGACCACTTCCTCTCGGATTAGATCTGAGAACTGAATTCTGAATTCTGAAAACTGAAAACTCCCGCCCTCATGTCCCCCTATTACGTCACCCGCCAGGACTGCTCGCGCCACACCATCTTTCCCGGCGTCAACATCTTCACCACTGCCGGCGAAAAAACGATGCTCTCGCTGGTCGAGTTCGAGCCCGGCGCGATCGTCCAGCCTCACAGCCATCCCCACGAGCAGATGGGAATGCTCCTGGAAGGAGAACTGACCTTCACTATCGGCGGCGAGACCAAGACCCTGCAGCCCGGCGAAATGTGGCGGATCCCCGGCGGCATCGTCCACAGCGCTGTGGCGGGAAACAAGCCCGTGAAGGCGCTCGATGTCTTCTATCCGATTCGGGAAGACTATCGATAGCAAGGTTGGTGAAGGCGTCACTTGGCCTGGCTGTCCACTTCTGGCTCGCGTTTCGCTCCCGCCCGGGCTAAGACCCGCTTGCCGCGCCAGTCGGCGTAGACTTTCGTGAACTCCGCGCCAAAGAGAAAGATCATGGCGGAGTAGTAAATCCAAACGAGGACCAGCGCCAGCGACCCGGTGGCCCCAAAGGGGGTGGTGGGATCGGACCAGGCCAGATACCAGCAGAGCAAGGTCTTGCCAACAGCGAACAGCAAGGCGGTGATCAGCCCCCCGAGCGCCACGTCACTCCAGTCCAGCCGCACATCGGGCAAAAAGCGAATCGCCGCCGCGAAAAAGAGAGACAGGAGCCCCAGCGAAACCGCATGCTCGAGGATTTGAAACAAGGGCGACGAAACGGATTCCAGGCCGGTCGTTTTCGCCCAGGCACCGGTGGCCGCGAGAAACCAACTTGCCACCAACGAGAGCAGCAGCAGGAGCGACATGGCCGCCACCATCAACAGGGACAGCAAGCGTTTCCAGAAGAAGGAGCGCCAGCCACCTTGCTGGGGATCGGGCGCGACACGCCACACCTTATTGAGTGCCGTTTGCACCTCCCCCAAAACGCCTGTGGCACCTACCAGCAGCATGACAGCCCCCAGACCAGACTGCCAGCCTTGCGATAACTGCCCCGACAACTCCAGTTGCGAGGTGATTTGCTCGGCAACGCGGGCCACCATGAATTCGCGAAAGAATCCTCCGATCTTTTTGGCCGCCTCGGAATTGCCGACGAACAGCCCCGCCAGCGAAATCACCAGCAGCAGCAAGGCCGGCAAGGAAAAAATAGCATAATACGCCAAAGCAGCGGCAAAACGGGGACATTCGTCCTCGATGAAGTCATTACACGTGGTGCACAGCAATCGCCACATAGCCGGCCCGATGGAGAGTGGTAGGTTCGCAGCGTAGCCTGATGCTACTTGTGTGCCGGAAACGCAAATTTTGCCCAGAGACTCATCGGCCAACGATGCGCGGCACCAGCTTCTTAAACTCATCGCCACGAATCAGGCGGGCGTCCTTGAGTGGCAATTTGGTCCCCTCCGCCAGTTCAGCTGTTTTTGCAGCTTCCGCACCTGGGAAGGCGTCCCCTCCTGCTCCAATTGCTCCAGTTCCGGATCCCGCAGCCGACACTCCCGCGCTGCCGAGTGGCGATTCGGCCTGGGGTCGTTCCATCTCGACGATCGCCGCGGCGATGGTCTGCTGCTCCAGGGCCTCCGCGAGACGCTTGATGTAGACATCGCGGATGACGGGGTCCGTAGCTGGAGCCAGCGCGGCGAAGCTTGTTAAGGGAGGCATGGACTCGCCGGCAGGCGCTGCCATGCCGAATTGTACCGAGGTCGTCTTGGCCAAAAAATCGGCCGGGCCGAAGACGAGTACGACTAGCTTCGGCCGGATCGGACGCGTTTGACCGGCCCCTGCTCCGGCGGGTCCGGACGGACCAGAAAAGCCAGACTCGACTACTGCACTGACGTCCTCCTGTGCGGGATAAAGTTCCGTACTCCACAACCCGCCGGCAGTAAAATAAGCCGCAAGTTCCTTCGCGCCACGGTCACTTTCCGCATTTTGAATGGCCCGGCGTGCACTCTCTCGCTCCCTCCATTTTGCGGTTTCCTGCTCCTTGGCCGCGCGATCACGATCCTCGGAAGTTGGCATGTCGGCGTGGGAAAATATGCCAACCGCCGCACCAAGCAAAAGGAAGACCCGAACGGCACAAGCGAGCGACATCAGGCCGCCGCCGAGCACGATGACCGTCGAGGGGCGATTAATCGTAACCGAGACGTCGTGCGGAGCCAGGAACAGTCCGCAGCCTCCGATAAAGAGACCAAGCAGAATTCCTTCGCACATGACCAGCGAAGCACACCAGCAGGCGTAGACTCCTCTCGGGTGGGTCACCCATCTCCCCTCGGGCGGTGCAAAGACGACAAGGACGAACACCAGCAACAAGCCGATCAGGATTGCCACCCCAACAATACCTCCCAAAAACCTTGCGGTCGATTCGTTCTCCGAAGATGATGTGGACATGGACTGCTCCCGGACTCGCGGTGAGTACACCATGTTAGAGGATACTCAGCGAAAATTGCTATCCTCCACCGAGCAAAAAAAGCCGCGTCAGATCTCTGCTGCCGGCTGCTTGTCCGGGTGCAGATAGACAAAGCTCTTGCCCAAACGGCCGCCGTAGTTGCCGGCGGAGATTGTCAGAAGTCCGGGGGTATTCACCGAGGCGGCGATGGCGGCTTGGGTGGCGCGGAAGATGGAATCGAGGTTTCGGCCGTTGATGATGATTTCCATGATCGAGCGGACGTTTTCGGGGAGTTCCGATTTCGCCCGCGGATCTTGGATGAGCTGCGGGCAGAACTTTTCGTAAGTGCTGGCGACGGTGAAACTGTATTTGCTCCCTGCTTTCGATCCACTGCCGGCGACCCCGCCCGGAAAGGGCATGATGACGCCCGAACAGTGCTTAACCGCCTCGACTCCTGCTTCCGCGGCGGCCAGGGCGGCCTCCACGCTTTCCCCGAGATACCAGAGATTTCCCCCCATCAGGCCTTCGGCATAACCGAGCCGCCGATCGAGAATGAACTCCCCTCCGAGAGTCGGAATCCACCACAGCTTGCGGCCATGCCGCTCGATCCGCTTTTGGAACCCGTCTCCGAAAAACGCGATCTTCCGCCCCATCCGAAAATATGCCTCGGAATCAATCAAATTGAAACACGCGGCCGTCGGACAGGTGAGCACATTCTGGCTGATGCGGACCAGAGCCGCTCGCTCCAGGGCCTCGACCCGGTCCTTGCGGAAACGGGGGACGTGCAATTGCACTATGGCCCCCGGCCGGCCATCCGGCGTGGCAAAGGATTCATCGCTGCCCGGACCAACGTAGCGATCGAGCCCCGCTTCGCAGTCGCACAGAATCGTGCTCGATCCATTGCCAGTGACGGAATTCACCGCGTGCTCGACCCACCGCTGGTTGCAGGCCGTGATCAGAAACTCGACGTAGATGCTGCGGAACGCTTCGGCATAGGTGTCTTCGATGACCGCGGACATGCAGCAAAACCCGGCTTGAGTGACCATCCGCTGGCGCTACGCTCGGCCTTGGCCTTCGTAAACCGCCAGTTCCGTAACTACCTTGTCCATGAACACGTCATGCGGGCCGACGATCAGGTCGTCGAACAACTGGCATTCATAGCAGAGCCCAATCAGCGGGCAATCGGGCCGCACCCGCTCCAGCAGCCGGTCATAATATCCCTGGCCGTTCCCCATCCGGCCGCCACTGCGGCTGAAGCCGACGCCCGGCACGATGACCAGATCGAGACACTCGGGCGGAATCTCTTTTCCGTCTTCCCCCCAGCGCTCCCGCGGCGGTTCCAGGATTTTCCATTTGCCGACCACCAGCTCGTCCATGTTCTGCAGCCACCAGAGACCAAGCTTATTCGCCCCCTGCTCGTCCACGGTGCAATAAGGGACCACAATCCGCTTGCCGCTCGCCAGCGCGCCGGGAAGGGCATGTCCCGTCCGGAGTTCCGACCGGCAGTCGAGATACCACAGGACGGTGCGGGCCTGCTGATACTCCGGCAACTGCATCAGTGCGGCAACGGCCACCTCGCTGACCCGTTCCTTATCGGCCTGAGCCTTCCGGGCATCGTAAGCCGCCCGCCGCATGACGTTTTTGGCGTCCATCAGCTCCATTAATGTATCGCTCAACGAAATTCACTCCAGGGTGAGGCGCGGGCAGTTCATCGGGACCAGAATTAGACGATGCATTTAGGAGGGCAGGCTGTCAATAAGGCTCACGCTCCTCCGGAACCAGCAGCCCTATGAATGCGAGTCCGTTTTGGCGGAATCAGGCACACATAAGATATCGTATTGCTTAATTTCATCCAAAGTCTCGTTGGTCAGCGGTGGTCCAATCCCAATGGGCTCCTGAGCGATTCTGAATACCGAATAGTTCCTTTCCTGGAAAAACGCCAGCATTTCCCGACGATATTCCGGGCTGGTGAACTTGAAGATCTCCGCTTTGATGGTGGGGCGGTAGGTCGTAATGATGTCGGCGATGAACCGCAGGATGTAGAGATCGTACCCCTCGGCATCCACCTTGATGAATTTCAGCTTCGGCAGGAAGTCACCGAAATCCGACTTCAATTCCTGGCTCAGATTGACACCCCAGACATTGAGCTTGAAGGCATGCCCATGTTGGAGCGACGAAATCCCTTCATGCCGCCCGCCGTTGCAAAAGCCGGAGTCCGAATACTCGAATTCACTAAATCCCTCGTCGGAAACGGCGGCTGCCATCATGGTTCTGATGTTCGCCACATGCGTATTGGACCGCGCGTTCTTCTCCAGGACATGGTAGAGAAACGAGTTCGGCTCCAGGGCCAGCACCATTCCTGTTTTCCCCGCCGCCACGGCCATGGGGAGCGTGGAATCGCCCGTATGCGCGCCAATATCGATGCAAAAGTCTCCCTCGCCCACATATTTTGAGTAGGCCGCGACCTGCTCCGGCGTAATCGACTTCTTGGTTTCCGCAGGGTGTAGCCACTGCGCATAATGGACAACACAGCCACTCCCTAAATCAAAATCACACGGTTCGTAGTGGTAATGCTTGGGCTTGCCTCGAATCCCGATCAGTTCCAATAAACTCTTGAGTTTCATCGATTTCAGTCCAACCTGAGAGCCCCACACTCCGACCGCCGCCGTAATAAAACTTCGGCCCCCAGCAGCTTGCTGGGAAAGATGAAGAGTATCCTGCGCGGCCCCGACGCTGGCAATCCCTCGCCAACCGGCCTGGAGCTTGGTGTAGGGCCAACAGCCTCTTATCAGCGGGCGCGGTCTATAATGGGCGTATCACGTACAGCCTGCGGAGCCTGCATGAAACAGAATCCCTATGAGTCGCCGACGGAAGTGAACTCTCCGCCCACGGTAAAGGGTGGCATTGCGCTCGGCGGGTTGTTGCTCCTCTCCATTCCCGCCGGCTGCATCTGCGGCGGCATCACTTGTTGGACATCCGGAGTGGTTGGCGAAATGACCGTGGAGAAAAATGGCGGGCCGATAGACGCTGGCTACATTGTCGGCATTCCCATCGGCCTCATTGTCGTCGTACTGATTCCCGTGCTGGCGGTTCTGTTCTTTGGAAAGCGGAAGGGTACTCCATGAAATTCTCGACTCGCGACCTAATCCTGGTAACGGTGATTGTTGCCCTGGTTGTGGGGTGGTGTGTCGATCACTACCGACAGAATGGCAAGGAGCGCGAGACGGCCGCCGAAAGAGACAGACATGCGAACCACTTAGGCCATGTAGTTGGGGAGCGGGCCTCGCTTCAACGCTGGCTAGACGCTAACGGGTTTGATGCCAAGAGGACCGGAAAGAACGACGAATTCATCATCACCAAAAGACCTCCCGCTGCCCCGTAGTTGACTTGCTGAGTGAAAACGTGGTCAAAAGTGGAAAAAAAGTGGTCAGGCGAATTTCCCCTTTGCCGACCTATCGCATGCGCAGGATCTATCGGACGACTGGATTCTCATCCTGACGTTGTTCGAAAAACCAGGCAGCAGCATTTCCCTGGAGAGTCATCCTTTTCAAGGCGCAGCAGCGGCTTTGACGGCGGCTAGCTCGCCTTGGCGGGCGAGGTCGGTGGCTTCTGCGAGGACTTTGGCGGCTTCCTGCGGGGCGTGAAAGCCCATCGAGTTTTCGGCGGCAATGAAATCCAGCCGCCATTGCGCCTGTCTCTGGAATTCGAGTGCGGGTTTGAGCTGTACTTCCGTGACGCCGCGCTTTTTAGCGTCGGCGATGGCGTCGAGTAGATCCATGAGAGCCTTGCCGGCACGCTGCAACAGTTGGAAGTTGCGATCCTGGATTGCATCGACCCTCGACTTGATTTCTACCTCCGAGAAGTGATGGCACGTCTGGCACGCACGGTTGATATTGAGCAACGGGCTGCGAACCCAGTGGTCGGAAACCTTCGTCGCACCGTCCCGCTGATAGGGCATGTGGCAATCGGCGCAAGAAACGCCGGACCGAGCATGTATCCCTTGGCTCCACAGCTCGAACTCGGGATGCTGGGCTTTCAGGACTTCCGCGCCGGTCTCTGCGTGCTTGTAGTCATAAATCCGCCCGCCGTCGGGAAATTTTCGCTCGTTCCAGTGCTCTTCGAGCTGCTCCACTTTTAGTCCCTTGCTCCAGGGAAATTCGAGGGGCAGCTTACTGGAACAGTAATACTCGACGTGGCATTGGCCACAGACGAACGATCGCATCTCCGTGCGCGAGGCGAGGTCATTGGGATCGTAAGGTTTCGCCCGATCCGTTTTCCGCCAGCGCTCGACCGAGGGGAGGTGCGGGAGAGTTGCTTCGCTCGTCGCCAGGACATGCATCGCGTTGATAAAGCCGGGCCGTGTGACACGCAGGGCCATTGTCTCCGGATCGTGGCAATCGACGCACGAAACAGGGTGTGCGTGCCCCATGTCATGCACGGTCTTGCTTAGATCCTGATAAGACATTTCATGCGTTTTCTCGAAGCCCGCCTGCGCGTCGCCGTCCCCCAGCTTGCGATAAACGGGCATAATCGACGCATGACAGTGCAGGCAGGAACCTGACTGCGGCTTCGTCAGCCGCCGAGTCATTTCCTGATCGTCCAGCATATAGGCATGCCCGCGGCGGTCCCGATAGTCAATCGAAAAGGCATAGCCCTCGAACATTCGCTTGAGCCAGGGATCGCGCTCGATCTTCTCTTCCGGCAGCGCTTCGCTCCCTCCGTGCCCGCCAAAGCGAGTGCGGGTGTTGAGCGCGGTTAAGCGATACGAGTCGTATTGCCGAGGCCAGTTGATGCCCCACTTGGCCGGATCGGTATCGTCTTCGCCGACTTCAATTAGGCGGACGAACGGCTGGCGCGCCTCTTCCTTCCGCGTGAAGATGTTCATCAGCAAACCGGTGGCCAGCACCGCGACGACCGCGGAAATCAGCATCACGATCCCATAGCCAAGATAGGGCTTAGTTACGCGGGCCATCGGTTCCCCATTTTCTTAATAGTTCGGTTGTTACAGGCTCGAATCTGCCGACGCCCACCGAGTCGCCGTGCCCCACCGTGCGGTGGCAATGCGTGCAGTCGAGTTCTTCCTGCTCGGGGCGAATGGTCAGAATCTCATGCACAAAATCGCGGTGGCAGTGCAAGCAATTCTCCTGCACGATCCGGCGGCTCACATCGCGCATCTGAATGGGCTCGTGAAAATCTTGCAGCGTAAAGCCCTTCGAATGCCAGAAGCCGTTTTCCGCCTTGGTGTAATACTTGCCTAGAAAATCGTGCGGCAGATGGCAATCGACGCACTTGGCGACACTGTGATGACTGGCCTTTTGCCAGCCATCGTATTGCGGCTGCATGATGTGGCAGTTGACGCAGGACTGTGGGTTCGAGCTGAAGTACGAGAGCCCTTCGGCATACCGGAACGTGTAGAGACTCTGGCCCAAAGCCACGCCCATGATCACGGCGAGCAATACACCGGCCAGCGTCATCCCCCGCCAGCGCGGAGCACAAAACCGCGAAAGAAGCGAGTCGCGGGTTGGCGTCGAATCCATCTCGGCCGGCTCTCATGCGGATTTGGGTGCTATCGGTGAGCTTATCCTAGCGGGCGTGTGGCACTACGGTAAGTGTTGCGTTATGCCCTTCGATAGTATTGGGACGAGCTGAAATGTTGAGTACTCTGGCAACCGTCGCGCTTCCATGGGAATTGAAGACCGGAACAGGGACCGGAACAGGGATCGGAAAAGGGGACACTCTGGCATAAAGAGCGCTCCCCGCTGCAATTTGCTTTCTTCCACCTGTGACCTATGCTTTCCGTAGTCGTAACTTCTCGGGGGGCAATTCGAGATGTTTGGGTACAGCGATTTCGTGCTGGATTTGACAGACGCAGAACCTGCGGCTGTTCCATCTTTATTTTCGAGAGACCCAGTAGCGCCGCCCGTTACGTTTCCGGTCGCGGGGGCGTTATCTTCTGACCGAAAGATTCTGGTCGTGGAGGATCTCTTGATCCATCAGAAAATAGTGCAATCGCTGCTGGCAAAAAAAGGGTATCAGCTTACGGTGGCAACCACGGGAATTGAGGCCCTGGCCGCGCTCGAGCGAGAGCCGATCGATCTGGTGCTCATGGATGTGATGATGCCGGAAATGGACGGATTGAAGGCGACCCGGGCCATTCGATTGCGAGAGCAAGAAACGGGAGAACACTTGCCGATTATCGCCATGACGGCCGGCAATACCCCGGAGGATACTCAGCAGTGTCTGACGGCTGGGATGGACGCCTTTGTATCCAAGCCGATCCGGCAAGAACGCTTGTTTGCCACGCTGGACCGATTTCTCGCCGCAAAACGTGCGGCTCCGCTCAAGCAGTGAGGCGAAGTTGGATTGACGAGTGCACGCGGCAGAGATTAGAAAAGCGAGCAGTCTCCATTGGCGATTGGGACCATTCCGTGATGCGGGCTTTTTCATGCGCGGGCCGGTAGAATGGGGGCCACTGGCTGATTCGAGAGAAGTGGTTCAAAGGAGCAAAGCATGCAGGCTCAATTCAAGATTTTTCGTTCCGACTTGCAATCTTGGGAAACGCTCTTCCAGCAAGCCGCGGACTTTCTGACGGACCTTGGCCCGGATCGCACTATTGGCGTCTCCCATTCTCAGTCGGGGAACCTTGGGACAGCATGCGCTTGGTACTGGGCTGATGTGCCAAAGAAGCCCGCCTAATTGTTAATGACCCGTTGGGACCGGCAACAAATGTAAGCCGATGACCAAAGTCTTCATCCGCAACTTGTTGCGCGTCGCGGGAGAATCGGATCAAGGACATTGCATTGCCTAATCCCAAAACTCTGCGAGTCGGTGACCGTATTCGCATTCTGCGAGTGCCGGAAGGGGACCTGCGTCAACGCGAGAACGAGCTTGCCTCCTGTTCAGAAATGTCTGGTTGGACGGCCGACAGCATCGAACGGATTATCGCTCAAACTCCCATCGTGCAGATTTATCGGATCGATGAAGATGGTTGCGTGTGGTACGAAACGACCATTATCGGCCCCGAAGGAAGAGAAGAGAGACATTCCTTGATCGTTTACAATGATGACACCTGTGAACCGGTTGGAAAGTGAAATCAAATCGCACGGACTCCACCCCATGAAATTCTCCATCCGTGACTTGCTGTGGCTTACTGTAGTTGCCGCCCTCGCAGTTGGGTGGTGGGTGGATAGAGCGGCACTGAAAGCAATGGGCGAGAAGCAGGGGCAACCAACGCCGCAAGAGTTTCTCGACGCCCTTCGCGGGCGCGAGAAAACGGCGGATTCCATTAATCCCCCTGTGATTCAGCACATAGGGCCGATTGTAGACAACTTCGGTTCTGTGCCCAACTCTTCAGCACCCGCCACAAATCCGCCTAAGTCGTGACCCATGAAGTACAGTCTGTGGAGCCTAATGATGGCGGCATTTGATGACCCACAAGAATCGCGTTTTCGTCGCCGGCTTAAACAACGGGTTAGCGAACCGTGCCCTAATTATGGGGTGGCTGAGGCTGCATTGCGCCGGGTATTCGAGGAGCAGCTCGATCTCCCTAATCTTTTATCCTCCGATGATCTTGTCGAGAACGGCCCTGATCTTCCGATTGATGAAATCCTACAAGACGCGTTAGAGCTACTTGGAATTAACGCTATACCGACATATGACTCGTGGAACGGTACATTCGGAGATCTCGTTCGAGTTCTTGACGAAGTGGTTGCGAAAATCCAGCGAACCTATCGGCCCGGGAAGACAGCCCCATGAAATTCTCCATTCGCGACATGTTCCTGGTGACAGTGATTGTAGCCCTGGCTGTGGCGACTTACTTGGCTCAAATAGATCGACAGCGACTGTCGAAAGAAAACGACGGTTTCCGAAAGGAAGTTGATCACTTAAAGCGGGTACTCTCAATGGTTATCGAAGAGGCGGCATCAGAGACGGTTAAAAAACCGGAGAATCCCGGCAAACTCTCGGGTTTCCTCCCCTGGTCTTCAGCACCAGTCCCGATTCCGCCTAAAAATCAGTCAGGTCCCGATAGTGACCGCTGACCCCTTGACATAAGTGTACACTTGTGTATAATACAAGTTGTGGCCCAGTGCGAAGCTTTGCGCGGAGCGACGGGTTCCTTGAGGAATTTGCCGTTAGACGCACAGAGACGACCAACGGCGGAATTTGCGATTGCAAAGGCGTGAACAAAACAAAAAGCCTTATGGCCACCAGGCCTGCGGGGAGTGAATCAAGAAAGGGGCCATGAATCAGACTTACGACGACGTGAATCATCGAAACATTTGTATATATAACGACTTGCGGCGAGGTGAATCGTCGTAAGTCGCCGAAAAAAAGACCTGTAAATCAATGAATCAGGATAGCTCTGCCGGGGGGTTTGTCGTGATTCAAAACCCTTATGGGTTGCGGCCTGAATCGACCACAACCTCGGAGTAGAATTGGGCCATGAGAAGTCCTTTTGCCATAGCCGTGCTGGCTCTTGTCCCGCTCCTCGGAGCCGGTCTCGCTGGCGGTGCGGACGGACCGGCCCAGAAATTCTCGCCCGAGCAGATCGACTTCTTTGAAAGGCAGGTGCGGCCCCTCCTGGCGGCGAACTGTCTCGCTTGCCACGGACCCCAGAAGCAGGAAGGGGGGCTGCGGCTCGATACCAGGGAGGCCGTGCTGCAAGGGGGAGACAGCGGCCCGGCAGCCGTCGCCGGAAATGCCAAGGAGAGCCGGCTGGTGCAGGCGGTCCGCCGGGAAGCCGATTTGAAGATGCCCCCGAGCAGTCCGCTCCGGCCGGAAGTCGTGGCGGCCCTCAGCCGCTGGGTGGAACTTGGTTTGCCGTGGCCGGCAGGAGCGCCGGTGAAGCCGGGGGATGCCTGGAAGGTCCACTGGGCGTTTCAGCCCGTCGTCAAGCCGACTGTGCCGAGTGTTCCGGGGGGCGAAGGTCCGCTCGATTTGTTTGTGATCGCGAAACTGCAAGAGTCTAAACTCGGACTCTCTCCGCAGGCCGATCGACGGACGCTCATTCGCCGAGCGTACTTCGACCTGCTCGGTTTTCCGCCGACATTCGAGGAAGTCGCCGAGTTCGAACAGGATCCATCGGCGGATGCCTGGCCGCGACTCGTTGACCGGCTGCTAGCTTCGCCCAGATATGGCGAGCGCTGGGGCCGGCACTGGCTCGACGTCGCCCGCTATGCGGACAACAAGGGGTACGTCTTCTTTGAGGAGAAGAATTATCCCTGGGCCTATACCTATCGCGATTACGTCATTCGTTCGCTGAACGAGGATCGTCCGTTTGACCGCTTCATCGTGGAGCAACTGGCGGCTGACCAGCTCGAGTTGGGGACGGACCAGCGGCCGCTGACGGCGATGGGGTTCCTCACGCTCGGCCCGCACTACATGGGGAACGTGCACGACATTCTGGACGACCGGATCGACGTCGTCACCCGCGGGCTGATGGGGCTGACCGTCACCTGTGCCCGCTGCCACGACCATAAATACGACCCGATTCCGACCGCCGACTACTACTCGCTCTACGGCATCCTCAGGAGCAGTCGCGAGCCGCTTGTGCTCCCCGAATTCACGCCGCCGCCGACCGAAGGGGAGGACTATCCCAAGTTCACGTTCGAACTGGCCCGCCGGCAGCAGAAGCTCGATGCCTTCGTTGCCGAGAAACATTCGGCGATTGTGAATGGCGCTCGAACGCGCGGAGCGGAATATCTGTTGGCCGCCGATGCCGCCCGGAAGAAGCCGGCGGTCGAGGACTTCATGCTCCTGACTGATCCGGGGGAACTCAATCCGGCAATGATCGTTCGCTGGCAGAATTACCTTGAGAAGGCGAAGGCTTCGCCGCATCCGGTGTGGAAGCCGTGGAGTTTGCTGGCTGATGTGCCGCCGGAACAGTTCAGCGAGAAAGCGGCAGGCGTTATCGCGCTTTTGAACAAGGGCGAAACCGCAAGCGTCAATCCGCTTGTCCTCAAGGGACTCACGGAAAAACCTGTGACGTCGCTAAGCGATGTCGCCACGATGTATGGCGAGTTGCTCAAACGAGTCGATGCCAACTGGAAGGAGCAACTCAAACAGGCGAGTGACAAGAATCAGCCTGCGCCAACGCGACTAGTGGACAATGCGGAAGAAGAGATTCGTCAGGAGCTCTATGCGGACGGTGTCCCCGCCAATATTCCGCTGCTGTTTGGCTGGGGGTTTTTGACTTTACTGCCTGACCGAGCCTCGCAGGGGGTCTATCAAGGCTTGCTCAAGGATGTGGAGACCTGGCTGATGACCGCGCCGGCGGCTCCGCCCCGAGCAATGGTCCTTATCGACGACGAACCGTATGAGCCGCGGATTTTTCTGCGGGGAAATCCGTATCGCCCGGGAACTGCCGTGCCGCGGCAGTTTGTGTCAGTGGCCAGCAAGGACCGCAAGCCATTTTCGCACGGCAGCGGGCGACTGGAGATGGCGAAAGCCATTGTCGACCCGGCGAATCCGCTCACGGCGCGGGTGCTGGTGAACCGAGCCTGGCTGTGGCATTTTGGCGAAGGGCTGGTACGGACTCCGAGCGACTTTGGCCTGCGGAGCGATCCTCCGTCGCATCCCGAGCTGCTCGATTATCTGGCAAGTGATCTTGTGGCGGGCGGCTGGTCGCTGAAGAAGGTCCACCGGCAAATCCTCCATTCTTCGACCTGGCAACAGGCGAGCCTCGACCGGCCAGAAGGGCTGGCGGCTGATCCCGAGAATCATCTCCTCTGGAAGGCTAACCGGCAGCGGCTCGATTTTGAGACGACGCGGGATTCGCTGATTGCCGTCACCGCGCAGTTAGATTCCCGCCTCGGCGGCAAGTCCGAGGACTTGCTCGGCGGCAACTTCGTCCCGCGGCGGACGATGTACAGCTTCATCGACCGGCAAGACCTCCCCGGCATCTTCAGCGTATTCGATTTCCCCAGCCCGAGCGCCAGCAGCCCGCAGCGGGACTTGACCACCGTTTCGCCGCAGGCGCTCTACTTAATGAATGGTCCGTTCCTAAAGCAAGTCAGCGAGCGCATCTACGGCCGCGGCGATATTGTCATGCAACCGGACAAAGCTGGCAAAGTCGTGCGGATCTACCAGATTCTCTTGCAGCGTCCCCCTGATGAGAGCGAACGCAAGCTGGCGGATGACTTCCTCGGCCCAGCCCCAACGGGAGCGCAGCTGGAACAGTTCATTCAAGCGTTAATCATGTCCAATGAGTTTATCTTTGTCGATTAGTCAGTAATAGAAATGCGGAGTGACAGAATAATGGGGGACAGAATAATAAGAGAAGAAAAATGCATAGGATTTCTGCCTTCATTATTCAGTCCCCCATTATTCTGTCACTCCCGTATTGATATTTGTTAGTTCGATGCGGTTAAGACTTTCCAGCCGCTGAATTGCGCGAGTCCTTGTTGAGCGCTCTGAAAGTCCTGAGCCGCCTGCACCACTTCTCGGGGCAACTTTTTGGGAATGGAGACGCGGGAGGGATGGCTGAAAAGGAGACGGGCCTGCCAGTCGGTGGGGATGCTGGTGGCGGAAAGACCAATTTGCGACGAGAAGGACGGGGAAACTCGCTGCTGGATTTCCTTGGCTTTGACATGGGCGACGTTGCGGAGTTGAACTTCCGCCCGGCTGAGTTCCTCGGCCGCGCGGCGAGCCTGGAGGTCCCCTTCGAGGTAGAGCGAAATCAGGAAGTCCCGCTGGCCGCAGGTTTGTTTCTGATCGAGCGAGCTGACGAGGCCGCGCGAGACTCCTTCCGCCTCGCAGCGGACCCGCAGGTAGTCGCCGCGCCAGCCGCGGGGGACGCGAACGATGAGGGCAAAGTCCCGCTCCCCTTCCAGCAGGTTCCGCTCCGATGACTTGAGTTTGAAGTAAGCCCCACTGCCGCGAAGGATAGTGCCGCTGGCGGTCACGGTCTCCAGCGGCGGCAGCAGATCATACTTCACGCAGGAGCCGTTCTTCTGGCTGATGCCCGGGCTGATGGCGGTGCCGGTGAACGCTTGGTAGTGGCCGGTCAGGTTGATGCCGAGCGAGAGGGTTGTCTCCGAATTCTTCGTGATGGTCGTGTTCCCTTGCAGACTCTCGTGAGCCGTCTTGGGAAGGAAATCATGCACTTGCATCGTCCGCTGCGGAGTCTCCATGCGGATGAAGTACTGGGCGAGGTCTTTCTCCTTTCCCGCCTGCAGCAGCGACGAGATGCCAAGCTTGATTTCGATCAGCTTGTCCCCCGGGTTCGCCGCCAAAAACTCCGGCGGCGTCACGTCGCGGCAGCTCACCGCGTAAGGCATGTCGAAGGTGACCCGCGGCAACTGGGCCATCGCCGATGCCGCGAAAATTGCCACCGCCAGCAGGCTTCCCACAAACAGCACACTCGATACCGCCCTCCGGCGGCAGCACAAACGGTCCATCTTGCCAGACTCCTGAATAAGGTGCGCGCCCGCGCCTTCATTGGCTGGCAATCGCGGCTGGCCCGTGAAATAGGCCGATCTGCCGCACTCGGTCGTCGAGTCTTTAAGGCGAGAAATGCTGTCCCGAGAATTGCTAGCAGCCGCTGAGGCCGCACTGCAATCCGCGAGACTGCTAAAGCATCGTAGCGCACTTTGCTACGGGGTCAAGGAATGTCCAGTTCGATGGGAAGTTAGAGTAATCGTGGGAGCCGAAGAGAAAGCGCATTCGAGGACGCGAGCCATATCCAGACGCTACTTCCCCCACCGCAAATACCGCAGCAAGCCATGCGTCTGAAACGCTCCTCCCACGCCATACAGCCGCTCCGCCGGCTGAGAAGAGTTATAGCGACTATAGCTGGCGAGTGAACGTTCGACTTCGCTGACCAGTTGAACAAAGAGGGGATCTTGCGTGGCGCAGTAGAGCGAGTAGCGGCGGGCTTTCGCCGGCTTCAGCTTGAGTTCTTCCGCCTGCTCGCGGGTTAGTTGAAAGTGCTTCACCAGCGCCTGTGTAAAAGTTTCCCCGCCCATTCCAAAACTGCGAAACCACAGGTTTCTCGGACCACTGACCACGAAATTAGTCGCATCAAAGCCGATATCCAAGAGCGCAGTCGTCTTCTGCTGTTCCGCTTGAAAGTCATACTGAAACGCATTGTGAAGAGCAATGCAATCAGGCACGAGTTCATCGACAGTGATGCCGGCAGCCTTGAACAGCGCAGCCTGGGCTTGTGCATGCGACAGTCGACTCGCTACGAGCAAAATCTTGCGAGCCCGTTCATCCGGCTCCTTGCTCCCAGCCGCTGGCGCTAATCCTTGAATGTCATAGGCCCAGCTCAGCTCTTCGAGCGGGACGGGAATCTGATGTTTGGCCTCATATTGCACGGCTTCCGCGACCTTCTTGCCAGGCATCGGCGGAAGCTCAAAGAATCGTCCCAAAACGCGCTGGCTCGACAGGCTGGCAACGATGCGAGTTCCCTCCGTCTTGGCCCGACTGAGAAAGTCCTTCAACGTGGCCGTCGCTGCCACTTCACGCTCCAGTGACTTGTCAATCTGCACCAAGGGTTGGGCATGGGGAATGAACTCACAGGCCTCCAGTTTGACGGTCCCGCTCTTGGGATCCTTGCTCAACTTGAGCGCTCGCAGCCCGTTTTCCCCCAGGTCGAGTCCCCACGCCGCCGACGTTCCCTTCTTGCCGAATGAAAACGGAAGCTTGCTGAGCAGACTGGCCTTTTCCGGCGGCATCAAATTGACGGCGGTGTCCGCTTCTTCGATTCCTTGCAAGGCGAGCCCCAAGGCGACAAAGAACTGGCCGGGGGATTCCCGCAAGGTCTTGGCCGCAGCCGCGTCTTCGCACGTCAACCTCGTGAAATAGCCGAGCCAATCCACGGGCAGCACCAGGCGAGTCCGCTGCGGAGGCTTGATCCAAACAGGGGCGGCAAAGCGTGCCTGCTCTGGCCGAGTTGCGGCCCGCGCTTTCAATTCTTCGAACTGTTTCGTTGCCTCGGCGTTGGTCGGGGCGAACTTAACCAGCTTTTGTGCCAAAGCCAGCGTGGCGGGAGTTGCCAGTGGTGCGAGCCTCAGTTCGGACAACAAGACGGAAAGCTCCAGGGCCTTGTCGATCGCTGTCCCCACCTCGTCGTTTCGAATGAACCCTGGTATTTGCTCCAACAGCTTGAGGGCATCCGCATAAAGATGCTCGTTCAATCGTTTCGCGGCCGCTGCCAGCAATTGATCCCGCAACTGCGCCGCCAGCTTTTGCGCCTGGCCGTAATCCGGCTTCAGCGCCAGCAGCCGCTCGATTTTAGGAAACAATTCGCTCGTCCGTTTCGCTTCCACCAGCATGCGAATCTCGCCGCTCAAGGCAAGCAGTTCTTTCCACTGGCTCTTGGCGCGTTCGAGGCACTCGTTGATTTCCCGTGTCCGCATCGGCTCGGGGATCGAGTCCAGCACCTGCACTGCCGCTTCAAATGACTGGCGAGCCAACAATTCCTGGCCCTGTCCCAAGGCAATCGCGGCTAGATCCCTTTGCCGCTTTTCGGCAGCCTCCGTTCGCAGGATTTCCGCGAGAGCCGTTTCAGCCAGTGCGGCATGCCGCCGGTCTTCCAGGGCCGCCAACGTGCGCAACAAGCTGATGGCCCGTTCGTAGCGATGGGCTTCGCGTAGTGCCAGGGCTTGATCCAATTTGGCTTGCAGAGCCTGGGCTTGCTCTTCATGCTTCCCCTGCACCTCTGCTCCACAGGTTCCACAGAACCGCTCGTTGGCGGAATGTTCCGCGGAACAATTCGGACACTTCTCCCAAAGCGATTCCCCACACCCGGCGCAGAATCGGCGTTGGGGTGCATTTTCCTTTTCGCATTTTCGGCAAACCAGATTTTCGCCATTGTGTGTGGGAGGCGGAGCCGTGACGGACGAGGGTTCCGCGGTCGCGCCGCCCAGGCCTCTACGCCGGAGCGTGGCATCCAGCACCGCCTTGCGCTCGTTGCTTTGCAAGGTGACAATCGCCGCTTCCAACTCGTCGTTGAGAGACTGCCAGGTCTCCGGATCAGCCTCCGGTCGCCTGGCCAGGAGCATTTCCCGCTTCCGCGTGATCATTGCGCGCAGACGAGTCTGATTATTCTCAAACAGTTCCAGCCCCAAAATCTCGTAGGCGTTCAGCGGACGCTGGCTGGACTGCACATGCAGCCAGACGGCATACGGATCGAAGTCAAGTTCAGTGGAAATCATGGGACATTCAGGACGAGTGTGCAAAACGGGCAATTTCCAACCGGCAATCAACTCGGACTATGGAACCACCGCCAGCATCACCTTGAACTTAATTTCCGGAACGCGAGGATGGCCGGTCGTAATCCGGATGCTCCCTTGCGGATTGCCAAGGTACTGTCCGATGGGAGCATCCGCGGGGACTTCGACAGTCAGGTCAAAGAGCCCCGGCGTTGCGAGAGCGGCTTCCTGATGCGGTTCGACAGTGACCTTTAGATAGGAGGGCTCGACCTCGATCTTTTGGATCGGAAACGAAAGGTCCTCGTCCCGCAATTTGATCGTCATTCGCAAGGTCTTGCCGGCTCCGTGCGGGACTTGCCCAATGAGCAGGGCGTCGTGTTCATTGAACGGCCCATGAATGGTAAACCGTTTCAGCGTTTTTCCAAGGAGCGGGAGTTCGAACTCCGCAACTTCACTGGGCTTGCCCGCGGGTGCGGCCTTGATGCGAATCGCGTCCCGGAATTCCCCCGACGGCAAGTCCCCCGGCACCGTCACTCGCAGTAGACGGGCCGACTTCGCCTCGAGCCGCTTCTCTTCAGCGGGGTCCGCCGGCAGGAACTGGGCGGCAATTCCCGGCAGCGTGGTCTTGACTTCGATAATGTCCATCTCTTCCCAGATCTGGGAGAAGACAGTCACATCGGCCGTGGCCGATTTGCCAGGGGTGATCGGCGGGAGCACGAGCTCCTCGACTTCCGCGCCGAACAACCGGCGGACCGTGCCAGTCACTTCCAGCGAGAGGACGGGTTTGAGGTGGTCGTTCGTACGGACCTCGGCGGACTGTGAGTATGTCTGGAATTTATAGCCGGTGTTCCATTCCAGCGTGACAAATGCCTTGTCACCGGGGGGGACTTCATTGTTGCTGACGCCGCCAACGGTGCACTTGCAGGTAGTGCCGGTCACATTCAGCGTCAGGGGCGCGGTGCCGACGTTGCGAACTTCAAACGCGTGCTTGCCGCTGGTCTGCGGGTCCATGCGGCCAAAATGGAAGGTTTTCTCGACAACTTCGACTTTGGGAGTTCCTGTGTTGGTGCCCGACGAGCCGCGCTCCAGCGACTTGGGCATCAGGACGGCGCCTCGGTTCGTAAGCAGCACTTTGACCTTGGGATCGCGAGGGTGCGGCATCGTGAAGCGGGCATTGCCGACCACGGCCACAATGAACAACAGCAGAAGGCCGAACACCACGGCCATTCCTATCGAGAACTTCGCGAGCATTTACGCAGACCTTCACAAAAAGAACGAGAAAAAATGCGGCCCGGGCGCTTCGTAACGCCCGGGCCGCCGGGGTTGCAATCGGTCGTCTAGTCAAGCTTCAGCTTGTTGAGGTTCTGCAGCAGAACGCCGCTGAAGATCTCACCAGGAGGAAGCTCGGCTTCGCCCGCGTTCGTGTTGGGGAAATAACCAATCTTCTGGTAATCGTTGTCGGTCAGGCCGGTGGGAATCGGGAAGCCCGGGTTGAAGAACTTATCGTTGTTCAGGTCCGAGAACCGCTTCACCGAGCCGTCCGCCATGAGCATATTGCAAGAAGAGCTCCGTCCGCCGCCATGCACGGCGAAGAAGTCGCGATAGTCCTGCAAGTAGGTCTTGGTGCCAGTGTTGCCACCGACCGGCGGGGGGCAATTGCCACCGCGCTCGCACTGGAACTGGGTCTTGAGCTCCGCGCCCGAGGCCAGGATCAGGTTGATGGTGTTGGTGGTGGCGTCGAAGTACGACGGGCCATCCGAGCTGGTTTCAGTGAGCAACTGGCCAGCCACCATGAAGGTCTTGCTGGCAGTGTCGCCGGAGAACGTGCCCCATGGGTCTAGCGGGCCGTACTTGATGTCATTGGTCAGTGACGCTTCGTTGATATCCCCCGCACAGGCATCGCCGAGCAGCGGAATGAGCGAAGTAACCACTGGACCGGTTTCCAGCAAGCGGCGGGTCAGCGGACCGACCGACGAGCTATGACCCTTGAGCCCTTCCCAGTTCGCCGAGTTGGTGTCGGTCGTGTAGGTCAGGAAGTTGTCCTTGGCTGCATTGCTCACCAGCTTGGGGGCACTCCGGCCGAGGAACCAGCTCGAAATGTAATTGCTGCCGTAACCGCGGTCGAGCAGGGCGCGAGCCGCCAGGTTGCCGCGTTGGTCCGCAGTGGCGTTCGAGTAGCCCGTGGCAGCTCCACCCCATGTCGCCTGGCCGCAAAGGCCGGCGGCAATCTTGGCCGGGTCGGCTCCGTCTTTGCCGGTGATGTTGCCACCGATAAAGTCGTTGTACTTTTCGTTCCCCACGAGCGGATTGCTCGGGCAGAGCATGTCTTGCGGGCGAGCCGCTTCCATGTTGACCAGGTCGGCGACCCAGCCGTAGGTGTCCATGCAGCCATCGCGGCGCTGATCCCAGTTGCCGCTGCAGAAGCGCCCGGCGGGATCTTTGTCGGCGAACAGGTGCAGTCCGATGCCAAACTGCCGCAAGTTATTCTTGCAGGAGGCATCGCGGGCCGCTTCGCGGGCCCGGGCGATTGCTGGCAGCAACAGGGCTACCAGGATGCCGATGATGGCGATAACCACCAGCAGCTCAACGAGTGTGAAACCACGCTTCTTCATGCGAACGATCTCCATAACAGGGAACAGAAAAATGGGAAGTAAACCGTTGGGTCAAGGCCTAAGGGAGATTGCTCCCCAGGCTGGATGCACTGTAAAAGTCGTTGGCGGGAACCTCCGACACGTTGTCCGCGAAGCCGCCGCCGGTGGCGAATCCGTTGTTGAGTTGGCCATCCCGATTGACATCAGAAATGCCGCGGACGCTGCCGTCGGCAAACAGGACGTTGCAACTATTGCGGTGATTCATGCCGAAGTTGCGGTAGTCCTGCAGCGTTTGCCGGTTCCAAACCGCCCACCAGCCGTTGGCTCCCTCCCTGGGAGTTCCGTTGGGAAAGACGGGTGGGTTGAAGGCTTGGCCGAACGCGCCATTGGCCGCAAGGACGGGGCCGGCAGTGTAAGGCTGCACGGCAAATGAACCGGCTGGGACATCTCCCACGGCTTGCGTCAGAGTGGAAGTGCCGAAAGCACCGTCTCCGATGATGGGGATGAAGTTGCCGGGCGTGCCGGAGCTGTCAATCGTTGATTGCCGCAGCGGGCCTGTGCAACTATTGGGGTTCCAGAGGCCGGTGCCGCAAGCGGGATTGCTGGCGACGAGATTGCCGTTGTAATCGAGCCTTGCTGCCCCGCGAACCAGAAACCAACTGGCGGTGTAATTCGTGTTGAAGTGTTTGCGATAGACCTGTTCCTCCACGATCAGCCGCCGCGCTTCGCTGGGTCCACTGGCAATCGCCGTGGTGGCGATGGTCCGGCAGGGAGCCGGCTTAGGGGTTCCATCGGGATTGAAGCTGGCGGGGCGGCCGAGCAGATCGACGCAGATATTGGTGGGGAAGGCAGATGCGTCAACATTTAGCAGGTCGGCGTACGTGGCGGAGATCTTGGCTTCATTGGAGGGGCAGAGCATGTTACCCAAGGGGATTCCCGAGCCAACAAGGTCGGCCACCCAGCCCTTTTCCGTCACTGCTCCGTCCCGCAGCCAGTCGAAGGCACCGCTGCACATCTGGCCGTTGTTCTTCACGGCATTCGCATGCAGGCCGACCCCTATTTGCCGCAGATTGCTTTTGCAAGCGACATCCGCAGCCGCAGATCGAGCCAGATTAATGGCCGGCAAGAGCAAGGCGACGAGAATGCCGATGATGGCAATCACTACCAGCATCTCGACGAGCGTGAAGCCGCGTCGCGGTCGTATGCACGTCCGGCACCATCCTTGGGCCGCCGAGCATCGGTTGTGGTTCCTGAGGGACATTGGGTTCTTCCTTGCATGAGGTCGCTTCTGTGTTCTGTTGCCTTCTAAATGTCGCGATGCCAATGAAGCCGCCGCTAGCGGCCCGTGAAAGTTCCGGGAGAACTTCGTGAAGAATTAGCGCTGGCTAGATGAAGGTCGTGTGAAGCGCCAAGAATTGCGGCCCAAGAATCGGTTCAGGAGCTGGAAAACCGCGGGAAAGCCACGGGCATCCCTAAACGGCAGCAAAGCCTGACCGGGAGAGGGGCTGTGCGTAATCAGGCGGAAATCTGACCGTCGCGATTCGACCCGGGTTCGTTCGGCGTTGTGGATTGAGTCACCCACATCGCCGGGGCTGATTCCTTGCGACCCTCTCTAACAACAGCCGCTGGTGTTGCAAGTGCCGATGCCGCACTTGTCGGAGGCAAGGCACTGAGTTTGTTTGCCGGCCAGCACAAACAGCAACCCGCGCGGAGTAGCCTCGACGTCCGCAACGACATACTGGGATGCCACATCAGCCCCATACTCAACTTCTACCGGCAAATCGTATGACCCGAGCACCGTCTCTGCCAGAGTCAATATCTTGGACAGTTTTCTCGCTGTCAGTCGGTGTTCCAGGTCATGAGCGGTCCACGCCTGAAGCAAGCAAGAGACCGCCTCACGGCGAGTGCCTCCACAATCAATGAATGTCTTCTGCACTCTTCCCACTTCCGTGATATGGAAATGGTTGGGAACGAACTCGCCTGACGGCAACATCAGATGCAGAGACGCTTCGCTGTTGGTTTCCAGCAATCGGAGGAGCTGATTCACGATCATTTTGCACTCTCTTCTATCCAAGTAAGGATTTCCTGTTTGATTTCGTTTCGTACACGGCGAAACTCGCTGAAGACTTCGTCGGGGGTTCCTGCAAACGCTGCGGGGTCGTCAAAAGGCCAATAAAGGCGTTCCAACATTCCCGGCCAGATGCGAGGACAATTCTCATTTGCCCCTCCGCAGACGATGACCAAATAGCGAACGGGCATCTGCCCCAAAAACTCCTTCAGATGCTTGGGGTGTTGCCGCGAGATGTCGATCCCATCTTCGGCCATGACTTTCACGGCCAACGGATGGACTTCATCCTTAGGCTCGGTTCCAGCGCTATGGACATTGAACCGGTCGCCGGCGAAGTGCTTCAAATAGCCTTCGGCGATCTGACTGCGACAGGAATTTCCCGTGCAAAGGACAAGAATGTTTGGTTGGTCTTTCATGGCTGGGTCTGAAGGTAGTATTCGCCTAAGCGACTTTCTGAATTACGACGAGATTACTTGCAGCAGTTGGTGCGATTCTCCTTGAGTTGGTCGACATCCTTGGAAAGTCGCGGCAACGCCGCACAACATTCAATACAATTCCTCAGTGCCGCCTCGAAGTCGTTACAAGCGGGGACAAGTTGGTAGTAGCACCAAACGCCATCCTTTCGGCCCACTACGAGGCCGGCCTTTCGCAAATAGGCCAGGTGACGAGAAGCGGTTGGCTGAGGAACCCCCAACACAGAGACGATCTCACACACGCACAGTTCACCTGTGAGTAGCAGATTGAGAATTCGGAGCCTAGTTTTGTCGGACAAAGCTCGGAATACTTGGTCGGGTTTCAGCGTATCCGTTTTCATGATATTCGCTTAGGCAAATATATCCAAAAGGATATTTTGGTCAATGATGGCGTAGGCGACCATGCGGCAATTGGCGGGGAGCGAAGGCCACGATCCTGCTCATTCCTTTATGCCGCCTTCACGAAGCCTTCATGTCGGCATTGCCACAATGAACCGATTGAATTTGCCCATTTGGACCGCCTATGAGCGAGTGACCCATGCGAAAGCCCTATATTATTGGCCTGCTAGCCGCCGCACTTCTTTCATTCATGGCTGGTTGCTGGGGAGAGTCCGCTTCGAGTGTCATGGCCAAACGAGCGAAGGCACTGGGGGACGCAAATAAGGAGAAAGAAGCCAAAGCCGCTGCGCTGGCGGGTGGCGCGTCGCCGGATAACGGGGGAGGAGCAGGAGCGTCCCTTCCAAAAACGTCGATACCGACGACTCCGTCGGCAACCAATTTGCCCACTGCGTCCGCCAACCAGCGATTCCCCCTGGCACCCATCACAACACCTTCGGCTGCGCTCGGCACGACTGCCACGCTCGAACAGCGACGGGCGAAGACGATGGAAAACCTGTCCAAACTGGGGAGGGCCCTCAATGCCTATGCCGATGGTTACGCTGGCTATCCGGTCACAAAGGTCCCAGGCGCGGCTATCGATCCACCCATGAGTTGGCGAGTGGCGATCCTTCCGCTCCTTGGCTACAACAGTTTGTTTCAGCAGTACCGTCAGGCTGAACCCTGGGACAGCACTGCGAACAAGCAGATCCTTGCGCAAATTCCCCCGGAATATCAATCCCCCGAGCGTCGCGACTTCAAGACCAACTACCTCGTGCCGCTCGGTGAAAGAGCCGCGTTTGGCAACGGCCGTCGCCTTAATTCCGGGGTGTTTGAAGATGGACCTGATTACACGCTAATTCTAGTGGAGGTAGACGATTCGCAGGCGCTCGAATGGACGCGCCCGGACGACCTTGTTGTGCAATCGGCCCCGGGCGAGTCCGTGCGATCCAAACTCGGCTCGCTTCGAGGCGATGGTTTCTTTGCGGTCCTGGCAAATGGGCGCGTTTGTCGCATCAAGCCGAATACGGATGACCAGGCTCTCAAGGCACTTTTTACTATTAGTGGCGACGACACGCCACTCATCAAAGATGCGATTCAAGATGCGACGGCCATCCCCGTGCCGCCGCCAGCGACGCCCGCTCCCTCGAATGTTGCGGGAGGATCGCCAACGGCGACTGCGGCGGACAATAAGACTTCGAGTTCGGCCACTACGCCCGTCCCAAGTAAGGGTGTCCCCTTTTCTTCTGACGACGAACCCGCATCGAAATCCACCACCAATGGCATCAAACCGCTTGCACCCTTGGTCGCAAAAAAGTTCGCCGTTCCCAGCGAATCGGAATTGGCCTCCGCCCGCGCCACGCTCAAGGAACTGTATGCCGAAGATTACAAACAAGCCAAGACGGACCAAGACCGACGGCAACTCGCCCAAAAGCTCGCCGCCAGCAGCCGCGAAGCGGGTGAGGATCATGCCGCCGCTTACGAGCTATTGCGGATCGCCCGCGATTTGTCCGCCCAAAATGGCGACTTGGCAGAGGCGCTGAAGACACTCGCACAATTAGAACAGCGTTTTGAAATCGATGCACCCGCCATGCGGCTTGAAACCCTGAAACTCGTGCAAAAATCACCGGAGGGATTGGCGAAAAGTAAGGAGTTGGCAACCGAGGCCAAATTCCTTGTGACTCTGGCCACGCAAGAAGATGAATACGACGTGGCTTTGGAAGCGCTGGCGATTGGCAAAGGGGCAGCCAAACGCGCGGGAGACTCCGAGTTGCTCGCCAAAGTCGCCAGGACTCAGAGCTGGCTAGAAGCCGCCAAAAAGGCCTATGACGATGTCACTAAGGCGGAGGCTCGACTAGTTGCCAATCCCAACGATCCCCAGGCGAATCAGATTGCCGGCACCTATGTCTGCCTCGTCAAAGGCCGGTGGGAATCGGGGTTGCCGCAACTTGCCAAGGCAACCGACCTCAAGCTACGCTTTCTAGCGAAGCTGGATCTCACGACCTCCAAATCTCCGCAGGATATCTTTGACCTTGCCAACCAATACTGGGACCTGGCGGAACAAAAGCCGGATCTGGAAGAGCAGGGGTTGAAGTTGCGGGCCGCCTATTGGTACGCGCAATCGACCAAGGAATTGCCCGACGGCCTGGAGAAGATTAAAGCCCGCAAGCGGCTTGCGGAAATCATTGCCGCCTATGGCAAGGAAGAAACCGCAAAAGCCACTGGCAGCGACGGCATTTCCGCCGCTGCCAAGGTGGGAGGAAGTGACGAGTAGATTCAGACTCTTAGTCATTAAGCCTCTGACCGCTTCCGGTGCAATCACTGGTGAAGAGGGTTTCAATCACAGACTCGACAAATCCGCAAATGCCCTCACGTCTCAATATCCTGGTTCTCTGCACGGGGAATTCTTGCCGCAGCCAGATGGCCGAGGTGTTCTTTCGTCATGCCGCCGGAAAGCAGTTCGACGTGCATAGCGCCGGGACGGATCCGAAACCGGAAGTCCATCCCCTGGCGGTCGAAGTGATGCAAGAAGTGGGAATTGATATTTCCGCGCAGCACCCCAAAGACGTCAAAGAGTTCCTGGGCAAGCTGTCGGGTGGATATCTGGTCATCGTATGTGACCGGGCGAATGAGTCTTGCCCGCGTGTTTTCCCCGGCCACTGGGAACGGCTCTACTGGCCGTTTGATGACCCCGCCGATTTTCATGGCAGTCGCGAAGAGGAACTGGCCAAGTTCCGCTCCGTTCGAGACGAGATTAAGGCCGCTATTTATGCGTGGTCTAGCGGCTTGAAGCTAGCAACCGATTAGTTCTGAATTCGTCATAACCGGCACTTCTGCTACCATCCGCCGCAACGGACTGCGGAGCGCGTTGCAAGCTATGTTTGTCAAACCCTTGCGCCGGCGGGCCTGTTCTTCTGCTCGCCGAGACTTCAATTGCAGGACCCATTATCATGTGCGGCATCGTCGGCTACGTCGGCAAAAAACAGGCAGCGGATTTTCTGGTGGAAGGTCTGCGGCGCCTGGAATATCGGGGCTATGACAGCGCAGGCATCGCCACCCGGACCGGCGACGGTGAATTCCATCTTGCCAAAGCGGTCGGCCGCATCGACGCACTCGCGGCAAAGCTGGCCGCTACACCAACGCCGGGAGCCATCGGTATCGGTCACACGCGCTGGGCCACACATGGCATTCCTTCCGAAGCAAATGCCCATCCGCATCTCGGCGGCAACGGAGTTGTCGCGCTGGCGCACAACGGAGTGATTGAAAACTACCAGGGCCTTAAGCAGAAGCTGCAAGCGGAAGGCTACGTATTTACAAGCTCCACCGACACCGAAGCGGTCGCGCATCTCGTCGCCAGTTCGCTGGAAGAGGCTGAAGGTCGCCGCGAAGAATTTCCCGCCAATGAGCCGCATGCAATTCTGCTGGCTGCCGTGACGAAGGCGCTGAGCCAGCTTCGCGGCACCTACGGCCTGGTGATGCTCTTTCGGGATTACCCCGGCGTCACCGTCGCGGCTCGCCTCGGCAGTCCGCTGGTCGTGGGAGTCGGCAAAGGGGAACACTTCATCGCCAGCGATGCCTCGCCGCTGGCCGGTCGCACGGACAAAATTGTCTACCTCGCCGATCATCAAATCGCGATTGTGACCGCAGATACTTTGCAGATCGAACATCGTGATCAAGGAAGAATTGAGCACGATGTAAAGGACCTCGCCGTCGATGCAAGCGAAGTACAACTCGGCGGCTTTCCCCACTACATGCTCAAGGAAATCCACGAACAGCCTGAATCCATTGCGGCGGCGCTGCGAGGCCGCCTTTGCGACGAAGATGGCTCCGCGGTTTTCGGCGGACTCAACCTGACGCCGCAGGAATTGCGAAGGGTCAATCGCATCATCCTCACGGCCTGCGGCACAAGTTGGCATGCAGCGCTCGTGGGCGAATACCTCATTGAGGAATTGGCTCGAATTCCGGTCGAAGTGGAATACGCCAGCGAGCTGCGATACCGCAATCCGCCACTCGATCAAGGAACGCTTCTCTTCGCCATCACCCAAAGCGGCGAAACAGCCGATACGCTGGCCGCGCTGCGGGAGATGAAGCGGAAAGGGCATCCAGCCCTATCGATTTGCAACGTCGTCGGCAGCACCATTGCCCAGGAAGCCAACGGCGGCATCTATTTGCATGCCGGACCGGAAATCGGCGTCGCTTCGACGAAAGCGTACACATCGCAAGTCACTACGCTCGCCATGCTGGGCCTGTATTTTGGCCGCATGCGGCACATGAGCTACGAAGCCGGCCGGCGGGTCATCGCGCAGCTTCGCGGTGTGCCGGACCTTGTCAGGCAGACGCTCGAGGGGAGCGGCGACATTCGCCGTATCGCCGCCAAATACGCTCATGCTTCGACCTTCCTTTATCTTGGCCGCCAATACAACTTTCCAACGGCTCTGGAAGGAGCGCTCAAGCTCAAGGAAATCAGCTACATTCACGCGGAGGGCTACCCCGCTGCCGAAATGAAGCACGGCCCCATCGCACTTGTGGATGAATCAACTCCCAGCGTCTTCATCATGCCGCAGGGGCCGGTGTTCGACAAAGTGATGTCTAATCTGGAAGAAATCAAAGCCCGCGGCGGCCCCGTCATCGCCATCACTGCCGAGGGGGACAAAGAGACCGCCCGGCTGGCGGACGACGTCATCTATGTCCCAAATGTCGAGGAATTTCTTTCACCGCTCGTCAACATCATCCCGCTGCAACTCCTTTCCTACCACATCGCCCTCCTCCGCGGCTGCGACGTGGACAAGCCGCGGAACTTGGCGAAGAGCGTGACGGTGGAGTAGAGCTATCTCAGTCGGGTGCTCGTTGAACCCCCCGTCTGTCCCGCCACTCTGGGACTCGGCGGAGCGGAGTTGCTCGCTGTCGCGACCACCGGCGTCGCCGGAGTTTCCGTCTTCCTAACGGTTTTGGCTACCTGCAACTCTTTGCGTTTTTCCTTGGGAAGGTACTCCCGCTCCACGAGTTCGGGGTCGTACTGCGTCCAGGATTCCCGCATCGACTTGGCCTGCACCTTCCGCAGCACTTCGTTGTCGTGCCATAGAGCGGTATAGCTGCCGTCCTTCCAGTTCCGCTGCGGCAGTTGGGCGGGGTTCTTCACCAGCCGCCAGGCCCGCACCATGTGCCGGCTGTGTCCTTCAGCCCAGTCATAAAAAATGACCTGGTCGAAGACATGCCGGCCTTGGTCGTCGTAGAAGTGGTTGACCTCGACGAGGTCCACCTGTTCGCTCGCCACATCCTCTCGCGGGGGAGAACCGCAAAGGCAAGCCAAAAGGCCGATCGTAGAAACAAGGGTAGCCATCGGTCACCTCCTTGCGACAAGGACAGGAACAACCGCGGCAAAACCCCGGGGCAAGCGCGTTATCGTGAATTATCGGAATGCCTTGGGCCGGTCAAGAGATGTTTTTGCGGCTGATGACGAAAAAGCGAAAAAATCCGTCAGGAGCGAGAGTGAGGCTTGTCCGCACGAGGAGCGAGCGGTCTACCCCGGCAGCGGGCAGCGAACGTAGCTCTTGGTAGGGAGAAGTCTCTTCATAGTCTATTACCGCGAAAGTTAAATGGTTGAAGTGTCCGACCTCGCTGACTCATCAGCGACGCCGCCATCGCCTGGGACGACGCCAAGGAGCGTCTTGGTAATAGGTGACTTCGAGCAGTTCTTCTTTCCCGCACTTTTCGCATCGATACTTCATGGGTGTCTGTGTCGGCAGTCCTTCCTCGCAAGGTATGAGCCGGCTGGGGCCGTGGCAAATGCTGCAACGGGCTGACGTGAGCTGTCGCAGTATCTCACTGAGCAAGTTTCCAAATACCCACGCGCAGAGCAACATTGACATCACCAACATAGCGGCAATTGGCCAGTGCTGTCGGTGGAGGTACTCCCGGTTGATGAGCAGGCCCATCGCTATCAACAGCGAGAAAAATGTCCCGAAAGCGATTCCACGCCCTAATACGCGCGTCCAATATCGGTGCTGCTTGGGAGTGCAACGCATGAGCCGGCCTCGGAGAGTAAGCGCGTATTCTAACGGCAAATCTGCCCAATAGTTTTCCCGCCCCAGTCCGCATGGTAAAACAGTCTGTTGGCCCGCAGCGGACAGCACGGAGTGCAGAGTACGAAGTACTCAGTACTTTATGCCGACCTTGAACCATGAACTTCAAACCTTGAACCCTTTCCCGAGGATCTCTCCCATGACCAGCCGCATTATTACCGACAGCTCCCGGCGCGATTTCCTGCAAACCACTGGCGCGGTCGTCGTCGCATCCGCCTTTGCCGGGATGAACATTCCCAATGTGCATGCCGCGGAAAACAATACCATCAACGTCGTCCTTATTGGTTGCGGCGGACGTGGGACGGGGGCCGCGAGTGATTGCCTCAACGTGAAGAATGGACCGATCAAGCTGGTGGCCATGGCCGACGTTTTCAAGAACCGGCTCGACATCAGCTACAAGAGCATCCAGGGAAGGTTTCCGGAGCAGGTAGAAGTTCCTGAAGACCGCCGGTTTGTCGGCTTTGACGCCTACAAGCAGGCGATCGATTGTCTGAAGCCGGGCGATGTCGCCATCATGGCCACTCCGCCGGCCTTCCGCTGGGTGCAGTTCACCTACGCGATTGAAAAAGGGGTCAACGTCTTCATGGAGAAGCCGATCACCGTGGACGGCCCCAGCACGCGGCGGATGCTCAAGCTGGGCGAAGAGTCCGTCGCGAAGAATCTCAAAGTCGGCGTCGGCCTGATGTGCCGCCACTGCGACGCCCGCAAAGAACTATTGGCCCGCATCAACTCCGGCGAACTTGGCCAGCTGCTCGCCCTTCGCGCCTATCGCATGCATGGCCCGGTCGGTTCCGCGTTCAGCCCCAAGAAGCCCGATGGCATCAGCGAGCTGATGTGGCAAATTCAGCGGTTCCACAGCTTCCTCTGGGCCAGCGGCGGCTGCTACAGCGACTTCTACATCCACAACATCGACGAATGTTGCTGGATGAAGGGCTCATGGCCGGTGCAGGCCCAGGCCAGCGGCGGACGGCACTTCCGCGGCGACAACGTCGATCAGAACTTCGACAACTACTCGGTCGAATACACCTTCGACGACGGAGCCAAGCTGTTCCTTTACGGCCGCACCATGCCGGGCGTTCATGATCAGTTCGCCAGCTATGCTCACGGAACCAAAGGTCTCGGCGTGATCAGTGACGCCGGCCACAGCCCCGCCAAGTGCCGCATCTATAAAGGTCAGAAGATGGACAAGTCCGATCTGGCCTGGACCTGCACCACCCCCGAGCCGAACCCGTACCAGCTCGAATGGAACCATCTGATCGACGCCATCCGGACCGACACGCCCTACAACGAGGTCAAGCGCGGTGCCGAAGCCAGCCTCGTCACCTCCATGGGCCGCATGGCCGCCCACACCGGCCAGATCATCACCTTCGACGACATGCTGAACTGCCAACACGAGTTCGCCCCCACCGTGGACAAACTCACCATCGACGGCCCCGCCCCTATCAAAGCGGACGCCGACGGCAAGTATCCCATCCCACAGCCGGGGATTACCGTGGACAGCGAATACAAGATTCAGAGCTAGTCCGCCGGCAGAATCTCAATCGTCCTCGTTCCCACGCTCTGCGTGGGAATAGAGGAATAACTTGTGAATGGCCGATATGCCGACCGTGCGGCGTCTCTATCGTTAGCCAATTGGCAAATGCTTGTTACGCCCATTTCTAATTCGGCGCACAAGTCGAATCGCACTTTCCCAAACCACGACAACCGTTATCGCCCCACCTTTCGCTACCGCGGCATTCAAGTAAGCACTATTCCAATAAAAGACGTCTAAAGCCGCTCGCCCTTCATTGGAATAGAATTCAGCCGGTTGGGTGTGATAGGTCCAAGGCCACCCATACTCCCATCCAGATATCCAAGTCCCAGCGAAGTCGTTGTCTAAAACGTGTCCCAGCATCTTGAACGGACCTCGGCGCATATTTATGCCGAGAAAGACGCTCAGAACCGTGATACCAACAATCAAGGTAGATAGCCGGAAGCGTAGCACTTCGACTCTCAAGGTTCGGCGACAGAAGTAGGCTTACGAGAGTTCTTTGATCGCCTGATACCTCGTGTGGTCCACCAGGTATCTCGGGCGCCCGGACCAGTCGTTCAGGGTGGCTCGGTTGATGTCGATGCCGAGGTTGCGGTAGAGGGTGGCAAAGACTTCCTGGAAATGGACTGGCCGCTCCGTGGCGTGTTCACCAAGGCGGTTCGTGGCTCCGATGACCTGTCCCGCGCGAATGCCGCCGCCGGCGAGGAGGGCGCAGGCGACGTTGGGCCAGTGGTCCCGTCCGCCGTTCTTGTTGATTCGCGGAGTCCGGCCGAATTCACCCCACACGAGAACCGAGGTGTCCTTCAGCATGCCACGGCTTTCGAGGTCTTCGAGGAGGGTGCAGACCCCTTGGTCGAGAGCCGGCAGGTGATCGCGGGCGTTGTCGAAGTTGGTGCCGTGCGGCCGGCCGTGCCAGTCCCAGCGGCCGTAGGCGAGGCTGACGACGCGAACGCCTGCTTCGACGAGGCGGCGGGCGGCGAGGAAATAATCGTTGAGCAGCGGACCGGCATCGCCGTAACCCGCCGGCTCGGCGGAGCCTCGGCCATAGCGGTCGCGCAGTTTGGGGTCTTCGCGATTCAGGTCGAGGGCGTCGGCCAGTTTGCTGGAAGTGAGAATTCCAAAGGCCTGCTGCTGCCAGGAGTCGAGCCCCTGAATCGCGCCGGTGGCGTCGGCTTCGCGCTTCATCCGGTCGAGCTGACCCATGAGCGCTTGCCGGTCGGAGAGCTTCGCGAGGCTGATGCCATTGAGAACCAGATTCCCGGGGCCATCGGCATTCGGCGTGAAGGGTGCATAAGCCGCCCCCGCATAGCCGGCCTGTCCCGGATCGGCCCAGAACGAGCCCTTCATCTTCGGGCTGAGATTCACATACGGAGGCGTGCCACCGTCGGTCGTTCCTTGCAACTTGGCGACCGAAGAGCCGAAGCTCGGCCAGCCACCGACCGGCTGCTGCTGGACGGGCCAGCCGGTCATGCACTGGAAGGCGGCGTGCCGACCTTCCGAGCCGACGAGCGAACGGATGATCGCCAGCTTGTCCATCATCGCCGCCATCCGCGGCAGCAGCTCGCAAATCTGAATGCCGGGGACCTTGGTGGAGATCGGCTGGAACTCGCCCCGGATTTCGACCGGCGCTTCCATTTTCAAGTCGAACATGTCCTGGTGGGGAGGCCCGCCAGAGAGAAAAATCATAATGACCGACTTGTGCCGCTTCGTCCCGGTCGCCGCTTCCGCCTGCAAGAGTTGCGACAGTGAAATGCCCCCCATCGCCAGTCCGCCAATGGTCAAGAACTGCCGGCGGTTCACGCCGTCGCACATCGTCTGTCCATTCCCGAGCATGGTGAGCATCGCATCACTCCCTGAATCGTCTTCGGCAGGAAGGCCTGGTCAATCAACACCTGTTTATATCATCCGGCCAGGGGGAATGCCAGCGAGAACGCGAATCGGCGTCCATTGCCGTTCGAGCACGCCCACGCAAAGCCGTGGGCGTGGCACCCAGTGATTTCCTTGAATCTGCTTGGAAGCGGGCGACTTGTCCCCCATAATCAGCCGCACCGTTTGGGATACTCAACTCCAACTTCACCACGGAGCACTTTTCATGGCCGCGACTTTTGGCAGATTCAAAGGAAATGTCATTGCCCTCTGGCTACCCGATGGGCGGAATATGAAACTGACGCAGACGTTTGCGTATGTTGATCCGCGGGGGAAGGAATGGGTCGCGCCGAAGGACTCTGTGGTGAACGGAGCTTCCATTCCGGGAACGCTCTGGTCGACCGTCGGCGGGCCCTATGAGGGACAGTATCGGCTGGCGTCGGTGGTGCATGACGTGGCCTGCGAGGAGATGACATCCAAGTGGGAAGATGTGCATAGCATGTTCTATGAAGCCTGCCGCTGCGGCGGTGTATCTTTGGTTCAAGCCAAGACGCTGTACTACGCCGTCTACAACTTCGGCCCGCGATGGCAGGATCCAACTCTGCGGGAACTCGCCGCTGGCCCGCGGGTTCGTTCATTCGGCGCGGGTGGACCGACTTCGAACGCGACTCAGCCAATCGCCGTGGATCCGCACGATCTGCGCGCCGTGATGGAGTACATCCAGGAAAACAATCCCACGCTGGCCCAGCTTCGCGGCCTGTCGCCGGATGCCGCTCGCGCGAGCGCCCTCTCCCGCGCGACACCGGCCAGCGGGGCAAAGAAGAAGAAGCCCAAGAAGAAGCCGAAAGGGTAGCCGCTGATGAAGTTGCTCGAAAAGGAAACGCTGCTGCACCTGGGAGCCGGCGAGAGCATCGCTGCGCTCTGCCGGGATCTCGGCATTGACCGGGCGGAATTCGATCGCCGCTGGCAGCGGGCGACAGAAAGCCGCGTGCCGCCAGATTCCGGCAAGGTCTCGGCTGCGGTGGGAACGGCGGTGGATATCCAGCGGGATCAGTGGGGCATTCCGCACATTTATGCGGGAAGCGACCGCGATTTGTATTTCGGATTGGGCTATGCGATGGCCCAGGACCGGCTGTTCCAACTCGACTATCTGCGGCGGAAGGGGCTCGGACGGTTGTCGGAGGTGCTGGGGAAGAGCGGTTTGGAATCCGATACTGTCGCCCGCACCGTTGGCCTTAACCGCATTGCCGCGGCGGAGTGGGAACGGTTGCCCGCTGCGGTGAAAGAGGTGTTGGAAGCCTTTTCTGCCGGTGTCAACGCACTAATCGAGCAGTCGGCCGACAACTTGCCGATTGAGTTCGACCTGCTCGGCTATCGCCCCGAGCCGTGGACATCCATCGATTCGCTCGCCATCGAAAGTGAGTTTCGCTGGTATCTCACCGGCCGCTTTCCGATCATCGTCATGCCCGAACTGGCGAAGCGACAATTGGGAGACGGGCCGCTCTACCGCGAATACTTGCTGGGCGAAGCGGACGATGAGCCGATTCTTTGGCCAGGCGAATATGAGCCGCGTGGAAAAGACTCGGCTTCTCGCAAACCAGAGCCCGTCGGCCACGCCGTCAACGACCCCGACGGAGCCATCGGCAGTAACAACTGGGTCCTCGCCGGCAGCCGCACGACGACGGGGCGACCGCTCTTGGCGAGTGATCCGCATATCGCGTTCGAGGCGGTTTCGTGCTGGTACGAAGCTCACCTTTGCGGTGGCTCGTACAATGTGGCGGGAATGGCCTACGCCGGTATTCCCGCTATCATGTTCGGCCGCAATGAGAAGGTCGCTTGGGGGATCACCAACAATATTTGTTCCTTGCGGGATCTTTACCAGGAGCGGACTTCACCGCAGCATTCGGGCTGCTTTGAGTTCAACGGCGAGTGGGAGCCCGCTCGCGAACTGACCGAGGTCATCAAGGTTCGTAATGGCGATCCGGTCACGACGACGATCCGCTTCTCCCGCAACGGCCCAGTCGTGGACGACATTCTCCCTGCCGCGGCGAAAGAAACTGGCCCGGTTACGCTCAAATGGCTCGGCTCCTATCAAGGAGGCTGGCTGACGTCGCTGCTCGGCATGGGGAAGGCAAACAACGTGGCCGAATTTCGCGAAGCCGTTCGTCCCTGGCATGTCCCCACTTTTTCGCTCGTTGTCGCGGATGCCCAAGGCCATATCGCCTTTCAATCCGCGGGGAGAATTCCGCTGCGGAAGAATCTGGAGCGCGGGTATCGGAAAGGATGGGACTCAGCAGACCAATGGCAGGGGCTGATTCCGTTTGAAGAAATGCCCCACTTGATCAATCCCCAACGCGGCTGGATTGCCACCGCAAACAACCGCGTCGCCCCGGACGATTTTCCGCATCTCCTCTTCGGCTGCTGGAGCAGCGGCTGCCGGGCGCTCCGCATCCGGCAGATGATTGAGGGGCAGGCGAAACACACCGCGGAAGGTATGGGGCGGATGCACCAGGATGCAAAATCACTGCGTGCCTCGCAGTGTGTGCCGTCCCTGGTGCGGACTTTGAAGTCGAGTGGGGACGCTCGAATTCTGGCCGCGGCGAAACTGCTAGAGAAATGGGACTCTGATGTGGCGGCCGACTCCGTCCCCGCCACGCTATTCAACGTCTTTTACTCGAACTGGTGCAAGGTCGTCGCAGCCGAGCGATTTGACGCCCAGTCAGCGGAGCTGATGGCGCAAGGAGTTCAATCCAGTGCCGGACGGCTGCTGGCGTCGGACCTGGCGGGATGGTTCCATCGATCCAACCGAGAGGCGCGCATCGTGGAGACATTCGCCGCCACCCTCGATGAACTTGCAACGAAGCTAGGTCCCGAAATGGCCCAGTGGCAATGGGGTAAGTTGCATCGCATGCCGCTCAAGCATGTTCTTTCCTCGCGCGGCGACTTGGGCCAGCTTCTCGACCACGGCGGAGAGCCAGTGAGCGGCGACATGATGACGGTCGGCAACACCGGCAGTGGTCCGGACTTCACCGCCACAAGCGGCGCGGGCTATCGCCTGATTGCCGATTTCTCAGCCGCCATTCCAACGCTGCTGGCCGTCGATGGACAGAGCCAATCCGGCCACCCTGGCAGCCCCCACTATGGCGACCAGTTCGCCGATTGGCAGGACGGCAGATATCACGAAATTCCACTATTGCGCGAAGCCTCGGAGGCTTTGAGCGGTCAAACCATGCGTTTAACTCCCGCAGAATAAGGTGCCTGTGGTCCGTTCTCGCGCCATGCTGCTGCTGGTCGCCATTCTTCCCGCCGCGGCAGCAGGAGTGGCTTTCGAGTACTTCCTCGGGCACCGCCATGACTACACAGGACATTATCTCGCGGGATACGGCGGGACGTTGGGGGCGATGATGGTCTGGCTGCGGACCGTGCCGGAGAATCGCTATGCGACGATAAGCAGTTGGAGCATCGTGCCTCTCTGCCTGGCCTGCATCGCCCTGGGAGCCATCTTTGAAGCTACCATCTTTCGCTTGGCGAAGTTTGATGAAGTCGACTTCTGCAATCAGAGTCTCGGTGCCGTCTTCGCTGCCGGTGCCGTGCTTTTTCTCGTAGATCATCAAAAGCCCGCGGTGCAACTCCTGGATATCGGCCTGATTGTCGGCATCGTGTTTCTTGGGGCGGGAGGCGTTTATGCGGTGGCATAAAGGGATCTCCATCGTCCTGTTACTTTCTCTCGCTGCGCTCCTTGCCGTTGCGAATGTTTGGTACACAGCCGCCCGAAGCACGATTCCGCTAGCGCTGGACACCGCGGTGCTGAGCAAAGAGGTCCGCCGTGAAAAGCACGAGGGGAAAGACGATGTCTTCTTGCTTGAACTCGATGGCCTGGGACAAATCCAGGTAGACCGAGAAATCTACGAGAATACTGCCGTCGGCGAAACGCTCAAAAAAGAAGGGCATTCCAGGGAACTGCGACACGACGAACAAGCACTCATCCTGCACTGGTCGCGCGACTACCAAGGCATGCTCGCCGCAATGCCGCTGTGCATAGTCGCACTTGCAGCGCTCCTAGCGGTTTCATTCCCTAGGTTGCGTGGCGGCGGCGTCGATAACAGTCAATCGACTGCGAAAGTCGTGAGGTAGCAACACCAACCGGATTTAGCCCGCTGAAGCGAGTAACTGCGAACGCCAAATCACTACGCGCTCGGCCGGCGGAAGTGTTGATAAGCGAGGAGCACCTCGTAGAGGTCGCTGCTGATGGTCATTTCTTCGTCGGCGAAGTCCTCGAGCCAGGCCCGCCGACTGCGAGTTGCTTCGAGGAGGAGGGGAAGGACATCGCCGACCGGGACGTTGACCATTTGCCGGGGGGAAGACTCCTCTCCCTGGGTGGTCAGCACATCTTCAGGTCCGTAGTAGACGCGCAAGCGATTGCGAGCCATCAAGGAGTCCTTCCCTATCGAGATTCCGTTCAGGAGGCCAAAGCGATCCATCATGTGCGCAGCCTCCCTCGGCGCGCATCCTGCGCGCGGGTTTGCCGCCACATCGATTATCGGCGGGCACCTTCTGAACCTTTGCGAAATCTTCATCGGCGAGCAACGATTGTTGGCCAGCCGGGGAAACTGGGAATGCCGCGAAAGCGGAGGGACCAGACGGGGCTTCCCTCGTTTGCTATCCTGAAAGCATCTTCAATCCGTCCGTTTGCTAGCAAGGTGCCTTGCAATGTCCACGACTCTCGAACTCTTCAAAGAAGCCGAAACTCTCAAACGGGCCAGTAAGAATGACGAAGCGATCGCCAAGTTTGACGAAGTCCTAAAAGCCGACGAATCCCATGTCCTTTCCCACATGGCTCTGGCCGTTCTGCTCGGGAAAGCGGGCCGTCATGCGGATGCGATTCGCCACAGCGAGCGGGCCTGTGAATTGGAACCTGAGGAGGTTTTTAACTTTACGGCTCTAAGCGTGACTTTTCAGCGGGCTTTTGAAGCTACCCAGGATCGGACCTTCATTTACAAAGCCGAGGAAGCCAAGGCGAAAGCCCACGAATTGCAAGTCCGCAAACAGGGCTGATACGGCTCCCCTAAGAGCCTGTTGAAAAAGGGGTCTGGCTCGGAGCCAGGCACAAATACCGCCGAGGAATACGGGTCGCGGCGACGTGCCTGACCCCTTTTTCAACAAGTTGCTAAGGAGATTTTCCCCAAGAAATAGAAAAGCCCCCGACATCATGCTGGGGGCCTTTGAAGAGTTATCCAAAAAGAGGCAATCCCACCTCTCGGCGGGCAGTTCTACTTTCCAGCGGCAGCCGGAGTCTGTTCAGCAGGCTTTTCGGTCTTGGGGGCGGTTTCGGCCTTGGGGGCAGGTTCCGCCTTTACTTCGGGCTTGGCCACGGTCGTTTTGCCGTCAGCCGTGGCTTTTTCAGCTTCGGCTTTCAGACGGGCAGCTTCGGCTTCGGCATGTCCTTCCTCTTCGCCGGCTGCATCGCCTTCGGCAGGGCTGCCGTATACCCCGACCCAGTAAGTTCCGCCGTTGGGGCTGATAGCATAGCCAAAGCCCGCTTCGGTGGTCCCGCTGACGATGGAGGCATAGTGCCCGCCGCTCGCCTGCCAGGTGTTGAAGGTGGCGTCCACCGTTCCAAAACCAGCGGCAATGTTCTCGCGAACACCACCCTTGAACCCGTACTTCTGGGCGCGGTACTGGTAGCCGCCATTGGTGTAATGGCTGAAATCACCAGTCGCGGCCATGTAATTTGCATGGTCCTGGGCGGCCTTCGTCAGGGCCGGGTTAATCCGCTGGGCTCGCAGACCCGCGTTGCGGCGGATTACGTTGCTGCGGCGAAGCATCGAGAGCAGCGTCGGGTGCCGATGCAGCGGCGGTTGTTCAACCACCACTTTTTCCGCAACCTTCGCGGCAGCCTGGTCGGCCCCCGATTTCGCAGCCGGCATATCGACCGCCAGGGCCACCGAACCGGAAAAAGCCGCCAAAATCAACAAGACTTTCTTCATCATCATCCTCCTTGGGAACATCCGAACAATCCAAAATTGGGAATCACACGTCTCAAAGTGAGCCAAACTGGTTCGGACTATGCCAGTGGTTGGAAGGGGCCGCAACCAGTGGGGGGCGCGAATGTCTAGTAAAAATGGTCCGAAAGGGCGGTGAGAAGAAAAGAAAACTTTTCCGATAAAATAAATTGGGAATGATAAGTAAAATAAGAAGACATTTTCATGCAAGCAAGGGGGTGCTGGCGCATGTGGAACGATAATCGCCGGACGGCAGTATGATGCCGTTCAAGGGGTCGAAAGTCGTAAAGAAATGTGCGGCTATTGTTGATAGCTGACTTCTGGTGCTTCTCACGCTCGAAAGTCGGGCGGACCTCATCTGGGATGCCTTTTCGGTGGTTTAAGCGGCTTCCGACAAGGGCCAGCGACCGGGCAGAACTCAGTACCGCGTCGACTTCGCCATCTCGCATAGCATCGGGCGGCTGAAAACGGCATAATGTGAGGAGATGCTTGGCTTTATCCACTGCCGAAGCCGCCAGACCCACCGAATTCGCTATCGAGGTTGACCCCATGCGACGATTTTCCCTATCTCTCCTGGTTTCGCTCTCCCTTTCATTGCTTGCCACTTCAGCCCATGCCGAAGGGGCAGGTCAGAAGGAATTGGACGAGGCCGCCGATTTGCAAGTCGGTGCGGAGACCCTGGCGGACTTTGAAAAGGTCATTGCGCTGGCTGAAAGTGCTCTCAAAAAGGGACTCGATAAAGGGCAAGAGGAATTCGCTCACAAGATGGCAGCAGCGACTCTTTACCAGCATGCGGAACGTTCTTCTAAATCCGTTTTGGAACCACCTCGCAATCCCAGTTGGCAATTGGTCCGGCAAATCGCCTTGAAGAATTTGGAAAGGGCCAAGAAGCACGACCCCAGACTTCCCGACGTCTATCTGCTGATTGCCCGTCTCCACGCGGAGGTGCAGGGCGGGGATGAAAAGGTAGCGAAGGAGGCCATGGATGAGGGGATCAAGCTGCTGAAGGACAATCCTCCGGAACTGGCCAAAGCCTACATACTTCGCGGGCGGATTGTGGAAGGGCTGGATGCGAAATTCGAGAACTTTGATGCTGCCGTGAAGGCCGACCCAAAAAACGTGCAGGCCCTGCAAGGCCGCGCAATCATTTACTCGGAAAAGGGTGAAAACGACAAAGCCATCGCCGATCTCACGCAACTCCTGGAAGCCGACGCCAATAATCAGATGGCCCTGGAAGCCATCTCCCAGGTCCTCAACAAATTGAAGAAATACGACGAAGCCCTAAAGCACATCGAAAAAATCATCTCGCTGAACCCCAATCAGCCGAAGGGCTATCTGCTGCGGGCCAGTTTGTTCGCCATGAAGGAAGACGAGCAAAAGGCACTGGCCGATCTCGACAAAGCTCTGGACATAGATCCCCGCAACCTGCTGGGCCTCTTGATGCGGAGCCAAGTGCATGCCGCTATGAAGAACTACGACAAGGCCAAGAAGGATTCGGATCTGCTCCTCCGCCTCGTCCCCGACCTTCCCGACGCCATCCTCCTCCGCAGCCGCTTGGCCGCCTCAGAGAAGAAGTTCGGCCTGGCCATTGCCGAAATCAAAAAGCTGCTGCATAGCGACCCCAAGAACGAGGAATATCGCCTCCAAATGGCCATGTATATGGCAGCCGACAAGCGGCCGCGGAAAGCGATTGAGATCCTCGACAACGTCATCGCCGACAACGAAAAAAACGCCGACGCTCTCCGCTCCCGCGGCGACGCGCTGCTGAGCATCGGCAAGCATGCCGAAGCGATTGCTGATTATGAGAAGTCGCTGAAAATTGATCCCAAGGATACTGGCGTTCTTAACAACCTGGCCTGGGTCCTGGCGACTTCCAAGGACGACAAGGTTCGCGATGGGAAGAAATCCATCGAATACGGCAAGCAAGCCTGCGAATTGACCGAGTACAAAAAGCCCCACATCCTCAGCACTCTCGCCAGCGGCTACGCCGAGGCGGGCGACTTTGAGACCGCCATCATGTGGTCCACAAAAGCGGTCGAACTCGGCAAGGGGACCGAGAACGACGATCAACTCCAAAAAGAGTTGGAAGGCTACAAAGAGAAAAAGCCGTGGCGCGAGGAGCAGATCATTGAAGAGAACAAAGCTCCACTCGAGCCGGGGAAGGACGACTTGGAGACATAGCCTGCCTCGCTGGGACTGGTTGACAATGGACTGCCCCTCCGTTCTGTAATAGCTAACAAAACGGCCGTTCCTCAGAACCAGTTCCTCAGCGTACTCTCGTGATTATCTCCGCCCGAACCGAATATGCCTGCATCGCCGTCCTGGCCCTGGCCGCCCGGCACTCCAGCGGCCAGCCGGTTCGCATCCGCGAAATTGCCGATCCGCACGGCATTCCGTCGCGGTTCCTGGTGCAGATCTTGTTGCAATTGAAGGGGGCCGGCCTCGTTGTCAGCACCCGCGGGGCTGCCGGCGGCTATAAGCTGGCCAAGAAGCCCGACGAAATCACATTGGGCCAGGTGATGGGGGTCATCGATGGCCAGTCTGGTCAAATCAAATCCAGCGCCGCCGCTTCCACGGCAGCAACCCGCGTTCTGATCGATTCCTGGCAGAAAATCGCCGCCCTGGAGCAGCAGAAGCTGGGCGAAATCACGTTTGCGGAACTGGCGCAGAAGCTACGCGGGCAAGGGGATGGGATGTATTATATTTAGGAGGTTGACTTTTCATCCCGAGGTGTCCCTCCCATGTCCACATTGATCACTCCCGCAGTGCGAAAGGCATCTCGTCTGGACGTGCCGCTATTGGAAAACGGCGATCATCTAACGCGTCAGGAGTTTGTAAGGCGTTGGGAAGCAATGCCGAATTTGAAGCGGGCAGAACTCATTGAGGGAGTTGTCTACATGGGAGCAGCACTACGGCATCGGCAGCACGGCCAGCCGCACGGGCTGATGCTGGGTTGGATCATGGCTTATTGTTGTGAAACGCCAGGCGTGGAATTTGGCGACAACGCTTCGGTCGAACTCGATGATGCCAATGAACCGCAACCCGATTGCTACCTCTTTCTGCCGACGGCGCTGGGAAGTGGCGCAATTGTCAATGCGGATGGGTATCTCGAAGGTCCGCTCGACTTGATCGCGGAAGTTGCAGCTTCCTCCGCCAGCATTGACTTGCACAAGAAAAAGCGGCTCTATGAGCGGCATGGGGTTCGTGAATACATTGTTTGGAGAACCGCCGAAGATGCCATCGACTGGTTCGTACTCGAAAACGGCCAGTTCATTCCCCTCGTTCCCGATTCAACCGGGATCATCCGCAGCCGTCGCTGCCCAGGCCTTTGGTTGGATATCGTGGCGATGATACGCCGTGATGGAAAGCGAGTACTGGAGGTGCTTGACCAGGGTCTCGCCACTCCCGAGCATGCCGCGTTCGTTCAGCAACTCGCTCCGCATGTTAAGAGATAACCTTCGGGGCACCCCCACTGGAAAGTTCCAAGCTTGACCATTCTTGACGAGATCGTTGCCAGCAAACGCCAGGAGATTGAGCGCGCCAAAGCTCTGCTTCCCGCGGAGCGGCTGCGGGAGCAAGTCAAGGATGCGCCTCCCGTGAGAGACTTCTTCGCACCTCTCGCTGCCGGTGACAGTATCAAGCTGATTGCGGAGGTGAAGAAGGCCAGCCCGAGCAAGGGCATCATCCGCAAAAACTTTGATCCGGTGCTGGTTGCCCTCACCTATGAAGCCGCCGGGGCGAGTTGCCTCAGTGTCCTCACCGATGAGCCGTATTTTCAGGGTAGCCTTGACTATCTGCGGCAGATCCGCGCGGCGGTTCAATTACCGCTGCTTCGCAAAGACTTCATCTTGGATAGCTATCAATTACTCGAGGCGCGAGCCGCCGGTGCGGATGCGGTGCTGCTGATCGCCGAGTGCCTGGACGACTGTAATCTTCGGAAGTTGCATAACGAGACGCTGGAACTGGGGATGACGCCACTGGTGGAATTTTATGACCCTGAGAATCTCCCCCGCGTGATAGCGGCAGGGGCGCAGCTCATCGGAGTGAACAATCGAGATTTGCGAACGTTTGTCACTGACCTTGGCCACACCATCCGGCTGCGGGAGCAGGTTCCGCTGGATGCGGTGCTGGTGGGAGAAAGCGGGATTCATACCCGGGCGGATGTGCTCCGCCTGCAGAATGCCGGCGTGGATGCCATGCTCGTCGGGGAAAGCCTGATGGCCCAGGACAATATTGAAGCTGCCGTCCGAATACTGCTGGGAACGTGAGATCAACTGGAGACTGCAAAATGCCCGGAATCATGGAAAACCTGTCCACGCTCAACAGCTTCGTCCGCACGGTCCTGGCGGTAATCGTCCTCGGCGGGCTCGGCGGCGGCGGCTGGTTCGCTTACAGCAAGTACTACTCCAAGGAGCAGGAAGCCCAGGAAAACGCCCAAAAACTGGCCGATGCCACCAAACAACTCGAAGCGAAACAAGCCGAACTCGCCACCGCGGCCAAGACCATTCAGGAAAAGGAAGTCAAAATCGTCGCCTTGAACAAGGACATCGAAAAACTGCAAACACGTCTGGCGCTCCTCAAGGTCGATCATCGCTTGGCTCGAATCACCGTGTTGAACCAAGAAAAACGGGGCGAAAAGGGGGATCTTTACACCACGGTCGAGTTTGTGGAGCTCAACGACGAGGGTGTCCCGTACACTTCGGACCCCGCCCGCGTCTACGACATCAAAGGGGACCTCGTTTACATCGATAGCTGGGTGGTGAAGTTCGAGGACAAATACATCGAAGAGAAAGACCTCGACCGCAGCACCTCCCTCTGCATCTTCAACCGCATCTACGGCGAGCGGCAGCAGCCGATTGAAGGCTTTCCGCTCGACCGCCGCGGCACCCGCCCGACGGGATATGCTCGCGGGGGACAGGAGACCGAATTCGAGCGGAAAATCTGGGACGACTTCTGGAACATCGCCAACGACCCCGCCAAAGCCAAACAAATGGGAATTCGCGCCGCCAGCGGCGAAGCCCCGAACATGCGGGTGCAAAAGGGAAAGTCCTACCGCGTCACCCTCCGCTCCAGCGGCGGGCTTTCCATCCTGCCGGAAGAGAAGCCGATGACTGTCGAGAAGCCCAAATAGGGATTCAGTCGCGGAAGAGTCCACAGATTTCGCAGATGAACGCAGATTGAAAGCAAAGACCGGACTCTTGGCATTTCCCCATTCTCGCCGTGTCTTAAATCTGTGTAAATCTGCGGAATCTGTGGACTCTTCCTTCTTCAATGGGAGTCGCACTGGCGTAGGAGCACCCACCATTCATCGCTATACTGAGGGCAATCGTGAACCTAATCTTTACTTTGCGCCTCAACATAGTAATGATTCACTAAAGCCTCGATTTCAACGCCCAATTTCCAGACTCCCATGTCCGAACCAGGTAAGCCCAGCCCCGTCGAAACGATCAAGGACGAAAGTCATTTTCTAGCCGGCGTCATCGGCCCCGAAATGGTCGATGCCAACGACCACTTCGGCAAATCGAGCGAAGTGCTGCTGAAGTTTCATGGCACCTACCAGCAGGATGACCGGGACGTGCGCGGCGGAGCGGTGGTTGAGGACGGCAAGAAGAAAAAGTCTTACATCTTCATGGTCCGGACCAAAATTCCGGGGGGGAAGCTCACTAGCAAACAATTGCTCGAAGAACTCGATTTGTGCGACCAGATCGGCAACACCACGCTCCGCATCACTTCGCGGCAGGGGCTGCAACTCCACGGCGTACTCAAATCCAACCTCAAGCAATCGATCCAGCGGATCAATGAGGCCCAGCTTTCCACGCTCGGAGCCTGCGGCGACGTGAACCGCAACGTGATGTGCTGCCCGGCTCCGTACAAGAACAACATCTATCGCCAGACCCAGGAACTTGCCGACAAGCTCGCGGACCACTTTGCTCCCAAGACAAAGTCCTATCACGAGCTCTGGCTGACCGACAGCGCCACTGGCGACAAAGAACTTGCCGGCGGAGCCACAGACGATAGCGGCTTCGATATCGAGCCGATCTACGGCAAGTTCTACATGCCGCGCAAATTCAAAATGGCCATCGGCTACGCATTTGACAACTGCGTGGACCTTTACGCCAATGACCTGGGGCTGATGGCCCTGACCGAAGGGGACAAAATCATCGGCTACAACGTGCTGGCCGGCGGCGGAATGGGAGTCACTCCTTCCGCGAAAAAGACCTTTCCCGCGGTTGCCAAACGTATCTGCTTCGCCACGCCGGAAAACGTACTGGCCGTCACGGAAGCCCTGTTCAAAGTCCAGAGGGATTTCGGCAACCGGGAAGACCGCAAGGTTGCCCGCCTTAAGTATGTCATCGCCAACTGGGGCGTGGAGAAATTCAAAGCCAAGGTGGTAGAGTATTTCGGCAGCCCACTTCCCGATCCCCATCCCGACGACGTTCACGGCTTCAACGATCATATGGGCTGGGACGAACAAGGGGACGGCAACTGGTTCTATGGCCTGAACGTGGAAAACGGCCGCATCAAAGACACCGAGACGATGCGACTCAAGTCGGCTCTCCGCGAGATTTGCCACACGCTCAACCCCGGCATCCGGCTGACCTCGCATCAGAGCATCCTCTTTACCGACATTCGTTCACAGGACAAAAAGACGCTCGAGAAAATCCTGCGGGACCACGGCGTCAAGCTGACGGAGGAAGTCTCCACGGTCCGCCGCTGGAGCATGGCCTGCGTTGCTTGGCCGACTTGCGGACTTTCGATCACAGAAAGTGAGCGGTCCCTCCCCGGCATTCTCGACCTGCTGGAAGTGGAACTCGCCCGTCTTGGCCTCTCCGCCGAGAAATTCACCGTCCGCATGACCGGCTGCCCCAACGGTTGCGCCCGGCCGTACAACTGCGACATTGGCCTGGTCGGCAAGGCCAAAGGCAAATACACCTTGTTCCTCGGGGGCCGGCTGCTGGGTGACCGGCTCAATTTCATTTACAAGGACATGCTGCCGGAGGAAGAGATCATCCCCGCCTTGGTCCCGGTCTTGCTGTACTTCAAACAGGCCCGCACGAGCGGCGAAACCCTTGGCGACTTCTGCCAGCGGAAGGGGGCCGAGGATCTGCTGGCCTTTGCCGAGCGGAGTGCAGAACCGGCAACCGCCTAAGGGTGTATAATAGAATGACCTGTAGGAGGCCTCATGAAACGAGCCGCGAGATTCCTGACCGCGCTAGCCACCGCCGCGTTTCTATTCGCGGTCTGGGGGAGCGTTGTTGGCGGGGAGGAAGCGGTTCCAGCGCCCAAAGCGGCTCCCAAGGAAGCGCCAAAACGTGCAGCCACTCCCGCGGAATTGGAAAAGTGGGCGCGCAATCTCGATTCGGACGAGTTTCTGGCCCGCGAAGAGGCCACGCTAAAGCTCATCGCCGCGGGCACTTCGGCAATCAAGTACGTCCAGCCGATTGTTTCCGCTCCGAGCCTGGAAGCTTCCACTCGTGCACTACATGTTTTGCGAGACATCGGCCTTTCCTCCGACCTGGATACCCAGGAGGCAGTTCGCACGGCCCTGGAAGAGATTGCCAAACAGCCAACCCCCGTCGGCAAGCGGGCTAGCCGCACCACCGCCTGGCTGAACGAGCAGCGGAGCAGCCAGACGATTCGAGATTTGGAGCAGCTTGGGGCGAAGATCCAGCGGACCGAATACAGCGACGGCCTGCAGGAAATTGTCAACGTCGAAGCCGTGCAGCTTGGCCCCGGCTGGAAGGGTGACGACAAAGATCTTCGCCGGCTGAAGTGGCTGGTGGATGTGCGGCAACTTGTGCTCATCGGGGACAAAATGGGGGATTCAGCGCTGGCCCACGCGGCTCTCATGCCGGGGCTCAAAAGCCTGCATCTCCATCGGACTGCCGTGACGGAGAAGGGAATGCAGATTCTCACCGGCTGCGGAGCGTTGCAGGAATTCGGTGCTTATTACTCGGGACTCGGGGACGAAGGGATTGCCCCGCTCGGCAAGCTCCCCTCGCTTACGAGTGTCAAGCTTTACGGCACAAAAGTCACACCGGAAGCCAAAGAGCGGCTCGGTACGGCTCTCAATCAACTGGCCAAGATCGATTTCCGCCGGGGCGGCTTTTTGGGAATCAGTTGCGCCCCGGATTTCGACGGTCTCTGCCGCATTTCCACCGTTCATCCCGACAGCCCAGCCAGCAAAGCCGGACTGCAAACGCGGGACGTTCTGGTCCGCTTCGCCGGCAAGGAGCTCAAGGATTTTGAAGGGCTCACCACAATTATCTCGCAGCATCAAGCGGGAGAAAACCTGGAAGTCGAAATCCTCCGCGACGTGCTCGACACCGACGAGAAGCAAAAGAGCATCAAGCTGAAGGTCACCCTCGGCGAATGGGACGTTGACCTCTCCGTCAGCGGCGGTCGATTGCCGCGGCCGTAATTTTGGAGGCAGTTGTTACGCAGCCGTCGCTGAAATCCCAAACAGTACCGGCCAAACATAGAGCAGCAGGTAAAGCAGCGCCGCGGTATAAACCGAGCCAAGCAAATCGTCCGCCACTACGCCCCAGCCGACAGGGAGTTTTTCCAGTCTCTTGGCCGGAGGGATTTTGACAATATCGATGATGCGGGTGAGCGGGAATGCCCAAAGCAGCGTGAGATAGGGATGCTCGGGGACGCGAAAGAGAAGCAGCGTCAAGAGAGTGCCGACGACTTCGTCGGTGACGAAGATGCCGCTGTCCTTCTTGCCGAAAAACTCTTCGGCCCAAGGGGCAAGGGCGATCGTCATCGCGGTCCAAAACAGAAAGGCAATGGCGAGGGCCAGCGTCTGGCTGGATAGGGTAACGTTATCGCCTGACTTGAGCGGAAGCAGATTGAAGATGAGGATGTACTGCAGTACTGCCAAAAGGGCTCCGCAGGTTCCTGGCAAAATCGGCGCATACCCCAGCCCAAAGCAGGTTCCAATGACCTGATACAGCCGATCCTTCGCGGTAATTTCTCGGTTCATTTCGGCATTACAGAAGTGGGGGGCATGTTGAAATAGCCAGGGTCTTCCAGACCGAAAGCATCGGCCACGCGATTGAAGAAGGCAAACATGGCGACCACGTAGACTCCCTCGGCAATCTGCTCTTCGGTCCAGCCGGCACCACGCACCTTTTGTACGTCCTCGGGAGTATTCTTGTAAGCATGCCGAGTCAACAGCTCTGCAAACTGCAACAAAGCCCGCTCGGCGTCCGTCACAGGAGCAGCGGCCAGATCCCCCTTCGAGAGGGCGGCAGTGATTTCGGCATCGGCTCCCTGCACCTGCAGGAAAAAGGCGTGCGAGCCGATTCAGTAGGGGCAGCGGTTAAGCCCGGAGACGTAGGTCGCCAGCATCTCCTTGGTCCGCCGGTTCAAGTGTCCGTTGCTGAAGTGCAGCCCATAGCTGAAATCCATCACCTGCTGCAGGAAATCAGGCCGGTGAGCGAAGCACTGCAAAATGCCGGGAAACTTGTCTCGTCCCGGGTTCGCTTTCCGCCAGCCGGCCATGACCTCGGCAAGTTGGCCGGTGGCTTCGCTCTCGGGAGTGGTTTTGATGAAGGGCATACAGGTAATATAGCACGGCGACTTTCGCTCAATTTGCCATAACGGAGTTGCATCGGCAACGGTTTGCGGAAAGACTAGAGTAGGTACACGAACTCAAGGAGTTGTGATGGGTATTACCGCTCTGCTTTTAATGATCGTTTTGGCCGCCGAGCCGGCCAACCAGCCGACCGCGGAGGAGCTTCGTTTCTTTGAAAACTCCGTCCGGCCAGTGCTGGCCGAACATTGCGACAAGTGCCACGGGGCAAAGAAGCAGTGGGCCAACTTGCAGCTCGATTCGCGGGAGGGACTGCTCAAGGGAGGGGACAGCGGGCCGGCCATCGTCCCTGGAAACTCCAAGGAGAGCCTCCTGATTCAGGCGGTCAAGGAGCCGGACGAGAAACTGCGAATGCCCAAGGAAGGGAAGCTGACCGACCGGCAGATTGCCGACCTGATGAAATGGGTGGAAATGGGTGCGCCATTTTCGCCGGCTGCCGTCGTTGTGGGCCGCAACCGTGATCCCAACCATTGGGCGTTCCAGCCCCCAAAGGATCCGCCGCTGCCGACGGTGAAAGATGCCGGCTGGCCGGCAAGCGGACTCGACACCTTTATTCTCGCCAAACTGCAAGGCAAGGACCTGAATCCCACCTCCACCGCCGACAAGCGGACCCTCATTCGTCGCCTGAGCTACGACCTTGTTGGCCTTCCTCCTTCGCCCGAAGAAATCCAATCATTCCTCGCCGATGAAAGTGCCGATGCCACGGCTCGACTGATTGACCGGCTCCTCGCCTCCCCGGCGTATGGTGAAAAGTGGGGCCGGCACTGGCTCGATGTCGCTCGCTACGCTGACTCGAACGGGCTGGATGAAAACGTCGCGCACGGCAACGCCTGGCGATATCGCGACTATGTGGTGACCGCGTTCAACGAAGATCGGCCTTACGATCGGTTCCTCACCGAACAACTCGCCGGAGATTTGCTCACCGTAGAGAACGAAGCGGAGCGGCAGCGGAATCTGGTTGCCACCGGGTTTTTGGCCATTGGTCCGAAGGTTTTGGCCGAAGTGGACCAGGCCAAGATGCAGATGGACATCGTGGACGAGCAAATTGACACCGTGGGCCGGGCGCTCCTGGGCCTGACGCTCGGGTGTGCCCGCTGCCACGACCACAAGTTCGATCCGATCCAGACGGCCGACTATTACGGCCTGGCGGGAGTCTTCAAAAGCACGAAGACGATGGAGACCTATACCAAAGTTGCCAAGTGGAACGAGAATCCGCTCTGGGATTTCGCTCCCAAGATGCCCGGCGACACGGAACCGGCGACAGCGATGGGGGTGACCGAAGATAAGGTCCTCGACGTTGCCATCAATATCCGCGGCAACCCGCAAAAGCTGGGAGAAGTCGCCCTGCGGCATGTTCCGCCGGTCGTACGCGGCCCAGCGACGCCCCAGTTCACCCCCATGGAAAGTGGCCGACGCGAACTGGCTCAGTGGATTACCGACGCGAAGAACCCGCTCACCAGCCGCGTAATGGTCAACCGCATCTGGCGGTGGCATTTTGGGCAGGGAATTGTGCGGTCCACTGATAACTTCGGCCTGCTCGGCGAGAAGCCGACGCATCCGGAACTGCTGGACTGGCTGTCGCAGCGCTTTGTGAACGGCGGCTGGTCGACAAAGAAGCTCCATCGCGTGATGCTGAATTCGAGCACCTGGCAGCAGGATAGCGGCCTTCCCAGTGGTCCTCTCGCTCCGCGAGAGGAAAAGAGTGGTCCGCTTGCTCCGCAAGCGGACACGCATCTCGCGGAGCGAGATGCCCACTATGGCCGCATGCCCATCCGCCGGCTCGAAGCGGAAGAGCTTCGCGATTCGCTGCTCGCCGTCAGCGGCCAGGTCGATTCCTCGATGGGGGGCTCGCTCCTCAAGATCAAGAACCGGGGCTATTTTTTCGACCACACCTCCAAAGACCTCACCGACTACACCAGCCGCCGCCGCTCGCTCTATCTGCCGGTGGTCCGCAACAACGTCTACGACGTCTTCGCCCTCCTCGACTACCCCGACGCCGCCATCCCCAGCGGCGACCGGTCCACCACCACCGTCCCGACGCAAGCCCTGCTGATGCTCAACAGCGACCTGGTCATGCAATCAGCCGCGGCCTTGGCGGAGCGATTGCTAAGCGAATCCGGCAGCGACGAAGACCGGCTGCGGAAACTATCGGTCGTCGTGTATGGACGGGAGAGTTCGGCAGCGGAAGTGGCGGGGAATGGCGAGTTTTTGAAAACCCTCGACAAGTCGCTGGTTGCTTCGGTGCCGGACGAGAAGGCGAGGAAGCTGAAGGTGTGGGGAGTGATGTGTCACACGGCGATTGCGGCGAACGAGTTCATGTATGTGAAGTAGCCCGCCGCCTGCTTGTAAGGCATTACCCCACAAGGAGTTCGATGTGATTCATGAGCAGTGTGATTCATGATTCCGAGGCTCTTCTCGCCAAAAAGTTACGTCGCCGATGAACTCCTTAAGCCTTTCCAGATAAGCGACTTAAGGAAATCCAATTCGCCGTAAGTCGCTGAATCACCTCCGGAATCGTCCTGCTCTGATTCATGCCGGTGTCGCAAACCATTACCGGAGCAAGGTTTAACCCCTGAATCTAACCCCTGATTCACGGGCTCTGCCCAGGCGAGCGGCCAGCGTAAGCTGGCTGATACTTCTTCCTCGGCTGAAGTAGATCAGGAGTTTTCCACCACTGAAAACTGAACACCGAAAACTGAAGACTCTCTCCCCCTCAGCGCGCACCTTCCCCCACAATTCCCTACCAATTTCTGCTAAATTGTCAAAGAACAATGCCGGATTCCCGCCGGCCCGGACCGGCAGCGCGTCCCCTTTCGGAGTCGCCGCCCGAATACATCACAATTGTATACATTCCGATTGGCACTGGCAAGCCTTCTCGTCACATTTTCTTGAAGAATTTTCGCCAGCGGGCAAAACAGGGGAATTTGCCGACGCGGGAGCGATTTTCTTGACATCCCTAGCTCGAGGCGAATGCCCCCGGTCTTTTTCTCTACCTTTGTTTTACCGGTCCTACCGAGCATGGTAGCATACACCCCTAACTGATCGAGATAGAGCGCAGGTTGGCTGACGTAACTAAATGCCGGCGTTCAACGGCCTTCTCCAGAGCGAGAACATTCACGATGTCAGAGATAGGTCGATCTACGGATATGCTCGCAGTTGATTGTTCATGCGGAAAACGCATTGTCGTTCCGGCGGGATATGCTGGAAAAAAGGTGAGTTGTTCCGTGTGCAGAGCAGTCGTACAAGTTTCACCCCAAACGCCACTTCAACTTCCATCCCCAGCGTCACCCCAACCTTCGGTGGCGAAGGCCGATGAACGAAACCGAGCTGAGCAATCCACGCCCGCGCTTTCTTCTTCGCAGGCAATAGCCAAACCTACGCAAGCCCAAAGTCGTCATACGACCAAATCTCCGGACCAAGAACCAAACTCCGCAAAGCCCGGAAGAGTGCGCTCGATTTACCTCGCAGGATGTATTCTCTACTTTCTCCTATGCACTGGCTACGACACGATTCGCTACTGGCAACGCTACAACGCAGTTACTCCAGGGGCTGTTGTTCGGATTTCCGTAAAGAACCTGGTCATGGCCGCGGTTTGGCCTATTGGTATCCTTGTACGAATCAACGAAGCAGACTTTGAGCGTCGCAATCCTCCCGTAGTCAGGGATCGTAGCCCTGAACGAGCAGCATCGCAGACATTGCCAGTCGATCAAAACCTCGACACCCTAACTGCTGGAATGATCGTCGGCAGGGCTCAAGACGATGATGTTTACGACATCGCGTTTCCGGGCGATATGATGCCGGATGTTGACGTAATAAGTCTCAACGGGAAGTCTGCACAGATTGTCTACGGCATCCGAATCGCGAAAAACACTCCGATCATGATGCTGAAGCTCGTCCACTTCTCAACGACAATGCCTCTTGGCGTTCAAGAGGTTACAGCGACATCCAGTACACACACTGCCACTCATAAGTTTCCGCCGAACATGATTTCGCGTCAGACAGTCTCCGGCGGCACACTTGAGTTTGCGACCCTGCTGCCATACGTCGAGGATTCAGCAGGGCGGTTCCTAAGGGTCACTAGCGACTCGGACGCATACAACGTTGAAGTCAAAGGGGCCAACGGCTTTACCACGTTCTCTCCAGGCAAAACTGCCAGAGAGCACGCATCTCAGATGCTTGTGCTGTTCTCAGCATTGGAACAACGGCCCGACTTCGTCGCGACGCTTCAACGAAATGCTCTCAGCGTTGCAGAATTCCAGACGGCTCTGTTGCAATCGCAATAACGGCATGAAAGGCGGAACCGGGACGGCCGAGCGGGTTCGAAACCGCGCGGCCACGCGGCGGGGTGGCACTAGTGCCACCCTGTCGGATCGGGAAACCAGCAGCGTTGCCGTTTCTATTCGATTGCTCCAGGATGTGCGCTCGAACCTACTCGATGAGTGGCCTGTCCTTGGTCCTGGAGGAGCCTCAAATGCCAACCGAAGCGCACTGCATTCTCTTGCCGCCGAAGATCTACCTGGATACGAACCACCTGATCAACATCACCAAAGCCAGGCAGTGCGCGTCCACCAGTGCCTATTCGACCCTTGACGGGTATCTGCGAAGTGGGTGCGTCGGCATCATCTTCAGCCCAGCAGCGGCACTCGACTGGGTCGACGGTAACGCGACCGTCGAAACAGCAAAGAAGTTGGCGGAAGTGGTGGACTCCGCTCGGCTTCAGTACGAGATTGAAAAGGACTCAATCGTCTTCTTGCATGAGATCCAGGCGGAACTTCGCAGGCTTGAACCGACGATACTGCTCCCGGACTTCGATGTCTTTTTCCTGCGACACGCCACAGAGGCGGCACGCACGGCACTTCCTGTTCTCAAGAGCAATGTGCCGGGCTTTTTTGAGCCGGGAGAACTCCTTCACCCCGATGTCGAACAGCCCAACGACATAGAATTTGCCACTGCCGCGGAATACGTCGAGCGTGCCTACGCCTGCAAGACTGAGAGACCGGCAGTGTACGAGGAGCGTGTGGATGGGCATAAAGCAGCGTATTATCACGACATTAACGCACTTGCAGGGAGGCACAAGAAGGACTTTTCCTCAGCCGAGAATCTCGGTTGGATCAAGAGGTTTGTCCGCGCCGACCGGGTCGTTGCTGCACTGAATCCCGGCCTTCCAGTTGACGAACTCCTTGCACGTGTCGATGTTACGAGGTGCCCGGCGATAAATCTCTTTCTGGAGGCGCACTTGCAGAGGGTAAAAGCCGGGCATGTTGTTCAAGACAACGATGTGGACGATTGGATGATCGTGCATATCGTCCCGTACGCAGACGTGGTGCTGACCGAGCGAAAACTGGCGCACTTCGTTCGCCAAGCCGATCCGACGCTCGGAGAGAGAGTGACGCACGACCCAGGGAGGGCTATCGAACTCGTTCGGTCAATTCTAGGGACATAATCACAGCTTCGCAGTAAGACCAGTATGGGCAACCGGCGGGGTGGCACTCTACGCCGTTAACCCTTTTTCTAACCGCAATTCTCGCAGAAACTTACCTCACCTGGGAATTTGTGTAATTTCGGATGCTCCAAAAGCTCGGAAAGCTGGGTAATCAAGTACCGAAAAGGGTTAACGGCGTAGGGTGGCACTGGCAGTCAAAGGGCGCGAGTGACTTCGATTCGTCACCACCCTCAGCCGCCCTTTGACAGCCAGTGTTGGCCCGCCCTTCGCATCGGCTGATGAGCCGATGGGGAGTTTGATGATTTTCCCGAACCCCCAACTCTCCGGCTCCCCTCACCCCCGGCCCCTCTCCCCGAAGCGGGGAGAGGGGGGACAGAAGGTTTTTTCTCTCCGCGCGACGAAGAGAGGGACATCCCAGCTATTTTGCGATCTCTTTCTAGTTTGAAGGGTTAACCTCCGTTGGGATGAACCCAGCGGCATTCGGAAAGGCGCGAGAGTAGAATGCGCTGCCGCACTCCCAACTCTCCGGCTCCCCTCTCCCCGCTTCGGGGAGAGGGGCTGGGGGTGAGGGGTCTGTGATGCAGGGGAATTTATGAAACGAAGCCGCGCTCGATCCCCGGAAGCTATTGAGTTCGCGCGCGACCAGCGGGCCACGGCCAATGAATTCGCGCGGACTGTCTGGCAATGGGTCCGCAACCGGCAAGTCTGCCGCCAGAAGTTTCGCCGCGAATATCCCATCCCTCCCTACACGGCCGACTTCTGCTGCGTAGAGCTAAAGCTCATTCTGGAAGTCGATGGCGCGGAACATTTCACCGAGGAAGGTAGGGAGCGCGACCGGGTTCGCGATGAAGCGCTGGGGAGGCAGGGCTACACGGTGGTGCGGATTTCTGGTTTTGACGTGCTTCGCGAACCGGCGAGGGTTTGCCAAGACATTGAGGAGCGGGTTAGAGAACGAATGCGGGAACTCGGGGTTGAGTAGCCCTCGCCGCTTCCCCTCACCCCCGGCCCCTCTCCCCGAAGCGGGGCGAGGGGAGAGGAGAAGATTTGCCCTCCCCGCGGCGGGTGGAGCGGCGTTAACTTTTGCGGCGATGAAGAGAGGAACCTGCTAAACTAGAGGTAGCAATGTTCGATCATCCCCTCTCCCGCCGCTCTCTCCTCAGCCGCACCGCCGTCGGCTTCGGATCGCTCGCGCTGGCGTCGCTGTTTGCGGAAGAATCACGCGCTGACTCAAACCCAAACAACAGCCAGACAAATCCCCTCGCTCCCAAGCTCCCGCATTTTGCCGCGCGGGCCAAGCGGGTGATCTTCCTGTTCATGAAAGGTGGCCCGTCGCACCTCGATACGTTCGATCCCAAGCCGCTGCTGACACGGGATGATGGGAAGCCGGTGCCGTTTGCCAAGCCGCGGGTGCAGTTTGCGGCGACGAGCAATTTGCTCAAGTCGCCGTGGGAGTTTAAGCAGTACGGGCAGAGCGGCATTCCGGTCAGCTCGCTGTTTCCGCACGTCGCCCGACACGTCGATGATCTCTGCCTGATTCACAGCATGCACGGCACCAACCCGGCTCACGGCGGGGCGGTGCTGAAGGTGCATACGGGGAGCGACAACTTCATCCGCCCCAGCATCGGCTCGTGGGTGAGCTACGGCCTGGGGACCGAGAACGCCAACCTGCCGGCGTACGTCACGATCTGCCCCACGCTGGCCCACGGCGGCATCAACAACTGGTCGAGCGCGTTCCTGCCCGCCGTCTATCAGGGAACACCGCTCGGCAACGCCAGCGTGCCGTCGAACAAGGCTCAAGTGAAGTACATCAGCAACGGGCAGCTTTCGCGGGAGATGCAACGGTTGCAGCTCGACCGCCTCGCCGCGATGAACCGGGAACATCTCACCCACTCCGGCCCCGAGCCGTCGTTGGAAGCCCGCATCAACTCCTTCGAGCTCGCCTTCCGGATGCAGACCGAGCTGCCGAAGGTCGAGGATCTCTCCGGCGAGTCTGCTTCCACGCTCAGACTTTACGGCCTCGACAATCCCATCAACGCCAACTTCGGCCGCATGTGCCTGATGGCTCGCCGCTTCGCCGAAGCGGGGGTACGGTTCATCCAGGTGACTCACAGTGACAGCAACGTCCAGTGGGACCAGCATTCGGACCTGAAAAACGGGCATGAGAAAAATGCCCTGGAGGTCGACCTCCCCATCGCTGGCCTGCTGACCGACCTCAAAAACCGCGGCATGCTCGACGACACGCTCGTCTGGTGGGGAGGGGAGTTTGGCCGCACGCCCGTGATGGAAGGGAAGAACGGCCGCGACCACAACCCGGAAGGGTTCACCATGTGGCTCGCTGGCGGCGGCACCCAGGGGGGACTTCGCTACGGCACCACCGACGACTACGGCTACTACGCCGCCGAAAACAAGGTCCACATCCACGACCTGCATGCCACTATCCTGCATCTGCTCGGACTCAACCACGAGAAGCTGACGTATCGCTATGCGGGGAGGGATTTTCGATTGACGGATGTCGAGGGAGAGGTAGTGAAGGGGATCCTCGCTTAGCCACCGCGACCACGCGGTGAGTGCGACGACTAATCCCCGCGTGGGCGCGGGGGCTAAGCTTTCCACCCTTCCCCATACTTCTCCGCATAAATAATCCGATTTAGCTCAAATCTTCCGCCGTAGGGTTTGTCCGGGGGCTTGGCTTTGCCGATGGCGAGGAGGGCCACGACTTCGGCTTCGTCGGGGATGGCGAATTCCTTCTTCACGGCCGCGGCGTCGAAGCCTTCCATCGGGGCGGTGTCAAAGCCGAACGATTCGGCGGCGAGCATGAGCGTGGTGAAGGCGATCATGGTGTGGCGGTTGACCCAGACATCCATCGGCAGCGTGGAGAGAAAGCCGAGGGCACCTTCCATGTACTTTTGCGTGTTCTCCGGCTTGCCGAATCCCCGTTTGGGTCCTTCCTGAAAAACTTCGTCGGCCCGTTTCTTCCATTCCTCTTTCATGCCGATGGCGATCACCATCACCGGGGCTTCCGCAATCTTCGGCTGGCCATAGGCCGCCGCTTGGAGCCGTTTCCGGTTCGCTTCGTCGCGGACGACGATGAACCGCCACGGCTGAAGGTTGTAGCCGGAGGGGGCCTGCGCGGCGAGCCTGAGAATCGCGTTGAGATACTCCTCGGGAACTTCCTCGGGCTCAAAGTGGCTGGTGGCTCGCCGTTCGAGCAGGACCTGCGCCAGGGGCTTGAGGGGTTTGCCGCCGGGCTGAGTGGTGGGAAGTGATTTGGGTTGGTCGTCCATAGGGGCCTCGGGGGTCAGGGGACAGGGGACAGGGGACAGGGGACAGGGGACAGGGGACAGGGGACAGAAAACCGGGCGCGAGCATTTCGCGGAGCGTCATGTCGTTAGAATAGCTGCATGAAGCGCCACTGGATTGAGTATACGGAAAAATGGGTTCCCAGCACGCTCAGCTACTGGGTCCACATCGAGGCGGACGGGAGCAACTGGTACAACGCCCAGTTTTTCCAGCCGCCGCTGCCGTTTCCGGTGCCGGAAAAAGGGTTCGCCACGTTCTGGATCGAGTGCGACGGCGTGGTCTTTCAGTTCGCCTCGCTCGACGAGCTGCGGGCCTGCATCGGCATCCTCGGCCGCAAGCTCCTCCCCACCACCATCCGCCTGGCTCACGACCGGGGCGGCGACATCGGCCCCAGCCGCCACTGGCTCAGCAAACTGCCGCTCCAGGCCAAGCCTTGGCGATACCGCGAGAAGACGGTGAAGTACCTCGCCAAGTGCCTGGCGGAGTTTGAGCGGGAGATTTTGGGGAAGGTTCGCACGCCGCTGGTGAGCGAAAAACCAATCTCCGCCAAACGCAAACCGGCCAAGAAGAAGCAGTCTAAGCCGGGGCGGTCGAGACGCTGAGGATGGTCCTCAGTAGCCTGCACACTCCGTGTGCAGGCATGTCCGCTCACGGAGTGAGCGGACTACTATAAACAGCTTGACTACGGCCTGCCACTTATGGCATGCTACATCTCCTGCCTGTTGTTCCAACCGGCATTTCCCACCCCTAAGGATCCCGCAATGAAACGTGTTTTCCTCGCCGCTCTGTTCGCTGCCGCTTCGTTTGGCATTTGCCAGGCGGAAGAAGCCAAGAAGGCTCAGGCCGCTCCTGCGAAGGAGGCTCCGAAGACGGTGGCCGTTGGCAAGCAGGCCCCGGCGTTCAAGATCAAGGATGCCTCGGGGAAGGAAGTGAATCTGGCCGACCTGACCGCCAAGGGGCCGGTTCTCGTCCGCCTCACCTGCGGCTGCTCGGGGTGCGACAAGGAACTGGCGTACTTCCAGAAGATCAACGAAGCCTACAAGGCCCAGGGGCTCACCAGCCTGCTGGTGTTCCGCGAGCCGGACGAGAAGGTGGCTAAGTATGCCGCCGAAAAGAAGCTGGACATGCTATACGCCGTCGATTCCAAGGGAGAAGCCTGGAAGGCTTTTGAAACCACGACGATGCCGACCAACTTCCTGATTGAGAAGGGGGGCAAAATCATTTCCATCGCCAAGGGTTGCGAACCGAACGGCCTGATTGCCAACATCGTCTCCGAAAAGGCGGCCAAGACCGTCGGCGTGGCGGCTGTGGATGTGCAAGGGAAGAAAGTCGAAGTGAAGGCCGAGAAAAAGTAGGCCGCTCAGCGCGACAGATATTCAATAAATCTTGACGATTTTGTCCGCGAGCCTATTGACGGTGCCAACCCGGGTACGTATACTTCTGTTAACTACCCGGGTATCTTGCTGCGCGGGTGGGATTTGTTCCTTGGCAATACGGTGGATTTGATTGGCTTTGGATGTAGGGTGCATGAAGCACAGCGGAATGCACGCGGGAAAGAGTCTCATTCCGTGGAGAATTTTTTTCCGGCAGAACGCCGAATACGCGTGCATTTCGCAAAGCCTCATGCACCCTACAGACTCCCCTTTCAGGGAGAGGGGTGTTGCAAAATGCCTTTTGGTCCAGGTTGTAAGTATCGATGTTGCTGGAGGTTGCGTTTTCCTAAACGGGGAATACTTCAACAAAGTAGACCAAAAACATCGCGCTGTCGGCGAGGTGCAACAATTCGAAACGGCGGGGAGTGCAAATACCGAGAGCGTCCTGTAGGATGGATTTCCCCCTCCAAACTACCTACCTAAACTCGGCGTCGAACTACGATGTCCCCGGGTCCCCAACCAACGTCGCATCCTCCCGGCACCATTGCGGCCGGAGTGCAGATCGTTCCTGAATACTGTCTCGAGAAGCTGCTCGGGAAAGGGGGATTCGGCGAAGTTTGGAAAGCGATTGGGCCAGGCAAGGTTCCGGCGGCCCTCAAGATCATTCTTGTCAAGGATTCCGAAGCGGGGCAGCGGGAGTTCCGATCGCTTGATCTCCTGCGCGATTTGCGGCATCCGAATCTGCTGCCGATTCAGGGGTACTGGCTGCTCGACGACGCCGGCCAGGTCATCAACGACGACCGGCCCCCGTCCACGCTGGTCATCGCCATGCTCCTGGGAGGAAAGAACCTGCGGCAACGGCTCAGCGAGTGCCAGCGATCTGGATCCTTGGGCATTCCGCCGGACGAGTTGCTGGAATACATGCGGGACGCGGCCAAGGGAATCGACTTCCTGAATCGCCCGGTTCACAAGCACGGGGACCGGCTGGTGGCAATCCAGCATCGCGACATCAAGCCGCAAAATCTGATGATCGTCGGCGGCGGTTTGATGGTGGCCGATTTTGGCATCGCCGGCGTGATGGAGTCCACGCATGTCCATACCGACCACGCGGCGATGACTTATGCCTACGCGGCTCCCGAATTGTTTGAACACTCGGCGTCGGCCTGGACCGATCAATATGCCCTGGCCATCACCTACAGCCAACTCCGCACCGGCCGGCTCCCGTTCGCCGAAAAGAGTTCGTCGATGCAGATCATGTCGATTCACATGGAGGGGACGCACGATTTCGTGGGGCTGACGAGCGCCGAGATTGAAGTTTTGAAGCGAGCGACGGCCCGCATTCCGGAGAAGCGATTTGCCAACTGCATGGAACTCGTTAGCCATCTGGAAGCTGCCGTGGAGGCCGCCGACTCGGCCCCGACGGTCCATCTGACGCGAGGCAGTGCGCTGCGAGCCCCTTCGTCCAGCACCGACGTGGCCGCAGTGGAAAGCACGGCCCCCTTCACCCCTTCCCGCGCGGAATTCCAGCAAGCGACTAAGGACTCGACACGCGCCAAGACGATCCCCGAATTGCCAAATAAGGCCAGTGACAAAAGTTGGCTTCTGGGGGGGGCGATTGCCGGCTTGATTGCGCTGTGCTTACTGGTGGCAGGTCTAGTGGCGTGGCAGCAGGGAGTATTTAGTCTGAAACCTAAAGAGATCATCAAAGTGGAAGGAGGAGGGAAGGCGACCCAGGGTGGGAACTCCATCGAAAAGACAAACCAAGGGACGAAACCAGTTTCACCCGATGAGGGAAACAAAGTTCCTGTCGTCATTGAGCCGGAGGTTCCCAAAGCAAAAACGCTTACCTTGGAAGACAAGCTGCGGGCGGCTCGGCAGCGAGCGAACGAAGCGCATCGCGAGGGTTTGTTTGCCGAAGTTGCGCCGGCGCTCCAGCCCGTTTTTGAGGCTCAAGCTCAGCAGCCCGAAGACTACTCGCTGCGAGGCAAAGCCCGGCTGGCTCTGGCCGATGCTGGAACCGCGCCGGAGACAAACTACCAGCAGGCCGCTGACGACTTCGCCGCGGCGAACATGGCACGGGATCAGGGAAAGGCGTTGGCAAAACTCGGTGGATGGCTGCTGGAACAAAAGAAGCCGCAACAGGCGATCCCGCACTTTTGGCGGGCGGCGAGATTGCTGCGAGAGCAGAAATCGCCCGCCTTGCCCGCGCTGCTCTTGCAATTATGCAGCGCCCACCTGGCGGCTCGCGATTGGAATGCCGCGTACCAGGAGGCAACGATCGCGCTTTTGGAACTGAAAGTCGAAAACTCGAATCCGGAGGCTGCGGCCCGGCTCCACTTTGTCGCCGCACAGGCGTCCCTGGCTTTGGCGAACGGCCCGCCACCCAGCCCCAAAGTCGAAGAATGGGATCAACAGACGGAGCGGCATTTGCAGCAGGCGATTGCCTTGGCGATGACAGCTCAACTTGACGACCTGGCCTCCTGGCAAAGCGAACTTGCTGCCTTCCGCAAGCTCCCCCGGATGATTGCCCGCGAGGAGCTGCGTCGTGACGAACTGCGGATTGCCCAGTTGACGAAGGAACTCCCCAAATTTCCCGATGATTGGCAGCGACACCTGGAGCTTGCCGAGTTGGAACAGAAACTGAGCCGGGACAAGCCGGCGAAGGGGCACTTCGCCCGAGGTTTCAGCCTCAAGGCGATTGAACTCTTGCTCGAAGGGAAACAGGAAGATGCGGAACGGGCGGGGGCGGAGGCCGCGAAGCACGATGACGAATCCGCCATCGTCCCGTTTGCCCGCGGCATGTTGGCCACAAAGAGGGGTGACAACAAGGAGGCACTTTCCCTGTTCGATGCCGCAGTGCAGCGAACACCCAAAGACGACCCCGAGCGCTGGCAAATTCTCGGCACGCGAGCAGGCATGCTGGTGCTTTTGAGTGCCGACAAGGATGTGCCGCAGGCCCTTTCCAGGGCTCACGACGACTTTGACGCGGCCATTGCCGCCTATCCCAATTCGGCGGCGCTAGTGGCTGTTCGTCCGACGACGCCCATCACGGATGCCCACCGGTCCCTGGCGAAGCTCTATGGCGGCCGAGGTTCCGCACTGGAGGGGTGGGCGATGCTGGAACTCAAGCCCGATCCGGCGATTCTGAGGCAAGCCGGTAAGTCGCTGCGAATGGCCGCGGCCCTGAATCCCGAAGACCCTCGGTTCGCACTCTTGGCGGGTGGCAACCTGTTGCGACAGTCGCGATTGGCAGCCGCGAGTGAAGCATCGCAACTTCTCGACGAAGCTGTGAAGCTGGTTACCAAGTCGGTGGACCTCGACCCCCAGCGCGCTAGTGCACACAACGTCTTGGGCGAATGTCTAATGCTCAAGAAGCAGGTCGCGCTCGCCCAGGCGGAGTTTGAACAAGCAGTCAAGCTCGGCCACAAGGAGCCGGCGGCGATGCGGCTGGAGTTCAATCTCAACCTTTGCTACTCCTATCTCCGCCAGCCGCGCGATGACGAGAAGGCGCTGGCGGCCGCCGAGCGGGCGATTGCCTTGCAAGCCGATAACCCCGAGGGGCACTTCGTCCGGGGGCTGGCGCTGCGGAACCTGGCGAGGAACTCCGAGGCCATCGCGGCCTTTGACGACGCCTTGGCCCACCAGCCGGAGCATGTGGATTCGCTGCTGGCCAAGAGTCAGCTAGTTATCGAGGGGGAGAAGTCGACGGCTGCGCAGATTGCCCAGGCGGATCGCGATATCGAGACGGCCTTCGCCGCTGCGGCGACGGAAGCCCGCCAGGGAGAAGCCCATTATGTGCGGAGCCTTTCCTCGCTGCGGTTTCACCTGGCGAATGCCACCGACCCCGAGAAGGCCGAGCCCGCTTTGCTCAAGACGGAGCGAGACTTGCTGCAAGCGGTGACGTTAGTTCCGGCCAACGGAATTTATGTCAGTGCGGCAGCGGACCTGTTCGACTTTGCGGCCAAGTACACCTGGAGCGACCCCCAGCGCAAAGCGGAAAACAACAAGCTGCAGCAGGACTGGATGAAGCTCAAGAAGTCGGTCAGCTCGAAGTGACTTCGCAACCGCACCCATCAATAGGTCGTCTGCACCGCGACGTAAATGTTCGCTCCAGGCTCCAGCACCGGTGGATTGTGAACGTTCAGGTGCTCGATGTAAGCGGTGTTCGTAAAATTCTCGACGCCGCCGGTGAGGCGAAGGTTTTCATTGGCTTGCCAATAGGCCCGGAGATCGAACGTGCTGAAGCCGGGCGTGGTCGGCTCGAGGAGCGTCGCATAGACGCGGTTCTGCGGAGCGACCAGCCGGGCTGAAAATTCCAAGCCAAGGTACTGACGCTCCGGATCATGGATGCGAATGCCGAAGCGGCTTTGGAAAGGAAAGATGCTGGCCAGCGGTTGATCGCGGATGATGTCCTGGCCGTAGACATAGCTCATGTTGAAAAAGCCGGAGAGATTCTCGGTTACGTCTTTCTCCCCCGCGGCTTCAAAGCCGGCCAGCACCGCTTCGGTATTGAAATACCTGAAGGTCCGAACGGTAGGAGATGTCGGAAACGAATAGTAGTCCTGCGTGATGTAGTCATGAATCATGCTGGCAAAGCCCGAGACCTGGTAGCGCACGGTCTCGTAGTTTCCTTGCAGAGAGAGATCAAATTGGCTGGCCTTTTCCGCCTTGAGGAGCGAGTTCCCCAGCGGTGCGTTTTCGGGAGTTTGCAGCACGGTGAGGAATGGCAGATAGGCGTAGAGCTCGGTCGCGTTCGGAGCCCGCTCGCCATGGCCAAAGCCGGCCCGCAGATTCAGGTCCTCGTTCAGCTTCATGTCCGCCGAGACATAGGCCGCGAGGAGCGAGCGCCGCCCAAAGAACGGAGTCCCCATCAATTCTTCATAGCTGCCGTAGATTTGGCTGTTCAGACCGATGATGGGTGGAACGGTCCCATCCGGGGCGACGGCGCGATGGGTTCCGTCCGCATCGCTAGTCACCAGATCGTAGCGCGCGCCGGCGGCGACGGTCAGATCGTCATTGATCGGCTTTTTCCATTCCATGAAGAACCCGGGGTCGTACTGGGTTGCCGGGGGTACGGGAAAGTTGTCGTAACCCGTCGTCGAGATTTGCAAGGTCTTATCTTGGAACAGATCAAACTCGTCGATCCCGCCGCCGACGTAGTGAAAGTCGACGCCGAACGTGAACTGCTCTTCGCCCTCTTCTCCCCAGGTCGGTGCAAGTCGAAAGCCGGCGTTGGTAACGTCGCCGTTCGTGAAGCCGGTGAAAGAGGCGGGGGGATAGGTTGTTGCTCCTTGCGAGTTGAAAATGAAGCTGTTGCGGTAAAAGATCTGTTTGCTCGGCCGCAGGTTGTCACCCGAATAGACCGTGCGGTTGATCCAGGCCTGGAAGAGCCAATTTGCCGTGTAGGGATCGTCGAAGTTGAAGGTCAGAAAGAGGGCGTCAGTCTTGCGGAAGTTGGCGTCGAAAACGAGTCCCGCGAACTCCGTGTCAACCAGATCCTGCGTTAGAAACTCTATTTCAAACTGGCTGTTTTCCCCGATGTCCCGGCCCCATGCGATATCGACGTCCCGCGCGTTGTACGACGCAGGGATCAGCGAATTGTCCCCCCCTCGATAGTCGCTGCCGACCTTCTGACCGACGCTCACCCGCAACCCATAATCGGGCCCGCCGCCGGTGACCGCTTCGCGAATGTAGAATTGGCCACCGTTCGACTGGGTCAGTATGTTGGTCCGGGAGTGAAACTCAGCCACGTCATACCGCGGCGTGGGAGTGGCCACGATGTCGATATAGGCCAGACCGGGACCGTACTTCAGTCCATAGGGCCCGGGCACGATAATCATGTTGTCGATGATCCCCGGGTCGATGCTGCCGAGCATCGAATCGAAGTCGATCCTAGCCGGCACGAACTGCCCTCCCTGAAACTGGCCATAAATCTGCGACTGGGAATAGCCCCGAATCACGGGCTGGATGGAGAGTGGGGAGCGGCGGACCCCCGAGATGCTGGTGGCTGCGCTGGACTGTTTGACGTACTGCGTGACCTCGATCGCTGAGGATTGCTCGCGGACATCGATGGCCGAAGTGGAAGGGGCGGCGCTCTGCGCGGCCCGCTCTTGGGCTCGTGATAGCTGGCTGAGCAAAGAGCTGGGGGCGGTAATGGGTGAATCTGCGCCCGGGGTAATCGGCTCGATGGTGGGAGGCAATTCCTCGGGGGGCTGGTTTGTTGACGGCTGCGGTTGGACGGGTTGTGCCAACACCTCATCGTACAGATAGATCGTCGTTGGTGGTTCCACGACCTCCTGTGTATCCGTCCTTGGAACCGCGAGAGGCTCCGCTCGAAGCATCCCCGCCATTGCCACGACCGCTGCCGCACTCCATACCCAGCAAGTTCGTCCTGGTTGGGGCATGACGTGCTGGGGATTGGATGGATTTTGACACGAGGGGGGCCGGCAATGTGGGATTTATCGATTATCGGGATTAGGCAAGCTGGGGCTTTAATCCCAATTGCGTGGAGTTTGCGGGCGCGCCGATGCTAGCTTGCATGGAATGAGGCATCCACGGCAACGCATCAGAGCTAAGCGACTTTCCGCAGCACCAGGCTGGTGTTGCTGCCGCCGAAGCCGAAGGAATTAGAGACGACCACGCGAACATCAGCATCGATGCTGTGGTGCGGAACGTGGCAGAGTTCGTGCTCGGGGTCGTGCAGATTGAGAGTGGGGGGAATCGCCCCGTGGCGAATTGCGGTAATGCCCGCCAGCGCCTCAATCGAAGCGGCTGCACTTAAGAGGTGGCCAGTGATGCTCTTCGTGGAACTTACCGGTGTGGTGGCACAATGGGATCCGAAGACGAGTTGAAGTGCGCGGGCCTCGCAGGTATCGCCAACGGGCGTTCCGGGTGCATGGGCGTTGATGTAACTCACATTCTCGGGACCGACTCCCGCATCGGCTAAAGCGCCGCGAATCGCCTTGGAGGCGGGCTCGGGATCGCTGCTGGGAATGATCATGTGGTGGGCATCGCTGGAAGCGCCGAAGCCGGCGACTTCCGCGAGTGGCTCGGCTCCCCGGCGGCGAGCAACATGCTCCGCTTCGAGCACGAAGGCGACCGCCCCTTCCCCCATCACGAAGCCATCTCGGCCGCGGTCAAAGGGGCGAGAAGCTTGGGCGACATCATCGATGCGGCGGGACAATGCGCGGAGATTGTGAAACATCGCCCGGCAGACCGGAGTGACAATTTCCAAGCCCCCCGCGATGCAAACGTCGACGATTCCCTGCTGAATCCAACTGCGGGCCAGTGCCAAGGAATGATTGCCGCTGGCACAGGCAGCAGCGATGGTGGTGACGGGGCCGCGCAAACCCAATCGCTTTTGGGTCAAGCTGATCAGACTTTGCTGCTCACTCGCCGTGTAAAGCACGTCGCCGCCACGAGTCGTGTCCATTTCCCAGTGGTGGAACCATTCTCCCCCGACGCCGAGGACAATACCGACCCGAACCTGATCGACCGCGTCGGCCCATCCTGAGTTCACGAGAGACTCTGAGCAGCACCAGAGGGCCGCTTGCTCGACGCGAGGAAGTTGGCGAAAGTCTTCCTCCGTCCAACCCTTGGGGACGGGAATGGTGGAAAGCGGACAGCCGGGCGAACGGAACTCGCCGTTGACGTTTTGATCGACCATGACCTGTGCCGCGGATCGCCCATCCAGCAGGTTGCGGCTGAAGGTGGGGAAGTCGAAGCCGAGGGAGGTCGCCACTCCGGTTCCAGTGATCCAAACGCGAGGCTTTTGCATGAGCATTATCCCGAAATCAAGCGGCCCGTATTTCAATTGCCGGGTGCGGCACCAGCGAGAGTTCCACCGCCGCGCCCCAGTTCATGCGCCACTGCAAGCGCCGCGGCAGCATGAGGTTTTCAGCCGCTGTCATTTCGTCAACGACCTTGGCGACCGTCGCGCTCGCTTGTTCGCCAGCGGAAGAGGGCAAAGTATTGTTGAGATCGAGACGAATCGTTCCGCCGGCTGCTGCCGTGTTCGCGTGTTGCAACGCGAAGGCGAAGGCATGGCAAATCGGCTCGTTGGTGCATTGACCATCGCGATTGGGGAGGGGCTCAGGATCCCAAGCAGTGCAGACCAGTACACAGCTCTTCGCATTGCCGCTCTTCAGCAGCGTCGCCGCTGTGAGAAATGCATCGTCCAGAGAGTGGGGGCCGCCACCGACGCCTAGATTGACCCCTTGGGATCCAAGTAAGACGCTGATTGCTCCTGAAACGCTGTGCAGCGAATGCTGGGGAATCAAATGGGGTGAGATTCCCTGTGCGCCATTATGGAGGAACCGGGCAAACGCATTTGCCCCTTGCACGCGTCCCAAAAACTGCGGAGCAGCGATGACGGCACAGTTCGCGAGTTCTTTGATGTCGATGCCGTTCCCTTCGATCAGGCTGTCAAGCGCACGCACCGCCAGGATGGTCTGTTCGTCCGAATACTTGAAGAAGTGGGCCTGCGTATCGGCAGCCGCCCAGCGGGGGATGGTCTTGCGGAGCCCGGCGATCTCGGCCGCGGAACAACGGGCGTGCCCCCAGCCTTGAATGGCCAATTCTAAATCGGGTCGAGATGCAGGAAGAGACATGTCTTCGCGAACCGAAGGGAAGCTCATGGATTCCTCGAAGAGTTTCTCTCGAGTGATTTAGGCGGCCTTGGCAGTGGACTTTTTGCTCAGCTTGGTCTGCATCAGATCGAGCAAGTCTCCCAGCGTCGTTACGCTCTCGAAGTCTTTCGAGTCGATGGAGATGCCGAGCGTCCGTTCCGCCTGTAGTGCCATGCTGAGCAAGTCGACGGAGTCGAGTTTCAGATCGGTGCGGAGGTTGACGTCGTCGGTCAGTCCCTCCGAGGATACCCAAGACTCTTGGGTCAAGATGTCCAGCAGTGTTTGGCGTAGCGCTCCACGTTCCATGTCCGTATTCACTCCATTTAGGGAACAAGTCTCGTTTGGACGGGAGCAAGATAATCCAAATCCCATGTCGGGCCAAGATTGATTTGGCGGCTGAAGAATGTGTCTGCTTCGCCAGCAGGCCGCTAAATCAAGCAGATTTCCTGAGTGGGTCTGCAGGAGGTGCTATCGCTAGCATCGGATCGACTTTACTTTCTGGCGAGCGATTTTGTGCCTTGGCTTCGGCTAGTTCCGTGACCTGTAGCAGCCGCTGTTCCACATACAGACGCCAGCGTTCCAGCCCGGCGCGGTCTAGGTCCGGAGGCACATGGATCGGCTCACTTAGTATGCCGTAGGCCGTGCTCCCTGGAACTGGAATCGCGAATCGGTCCCAACTGCGGGCTCGCCAGGCTCTGGCGAACCCTATACCCAGCAGCACAATCGGAAGTCCCGTCGCCGAAGCAACCCACACCGTTCCCATTTGCAGGATTCGGCGTGGTCCCCTGGGACCATCGGGAGTGATGCCCAAGTGGGTTGTGTTGGATTGGCCGGCCCGCAGCAGATTTTGCAGCGCCGCACAGCCGCCGCGAGTGGTTGAGCCGCGGACGACGCCGAATCCCAACCACCGGCATATTTGGGCGATCATTTCGCCGTCGGCATGTTGGCTGATGAGCATCGCAATCTTGACCCGCGTCGTGAGCGGCGCCAGCAAACCTTCGTGCCAGAAGGCGTACAAATACTGCGATTGCCCCGGGTCGACCGGATGTTGGCGGCCGTCGAGACTTGTGATCCGGGTCCGCAGCGTGCTAACCCAGCACCAAATGACGAATGCCGCAACAGCGGCGACCAGGCGGATCAGTAATGGACTGCGCAGTTTCATGACGGCCGTTTGCAAAGGGAACAGGCCGACGAATCATGGCACCAATTCGTTCCCAAGGCAATTGCAACTGATTACGGCTCCGGCTCGTAGTACGGCTGGGATGTCGGCGCGGCACAGCCGGCGAGGACGTCCCGCTCCATTTGGCCGACGATTTGCTCGGCCAGGCGCTGCAGCGCTTCTTGCTGCGCGGTGACCAACGATTGGCCCCCTTCAGGAACAAAGTTGGCTTGCTGGCTGATATTCACGAGGAGCGGCGCGAACGGAATGCGGCCGCCGCCGGAAATCAAATCGCCGCGGCGGTCGGACCAACTCATCTGAGCGAAGAAATCGGTTTCCATGTCGCGGACGTCGTCGTTGCGGGTTTCGGTAAGGACTTTCTTATTCTCCGAGGCGATCCGAACCGCCAATACGCTGTCGGCAGAGGCGGCATCGACGACCTTGTACGGCGTTTTGAGTTCGATTTCCTTGACGATCATTTCCGTCAGGCGCTCTCCCAGATTGCGGCGAAAGCTGTCCGATTCGACTATTGGCACATGAACCGTCGTGATGTCGGGACGATACAGCGAGCGATTGCCGACATGCCATCCGGCACAGCCGGAGAGAAGCAGTAGGAAGAAGGCGGTCGGCAGTAGGCAGTAGCGGGAGCGCATGAGGTTTTTGGGCAAGCTGGAAGCCTGCCCCACTTTTTTGCCTAGCGCTGTGTATCCTATTCGCCGGCAGCCGTGCGGGCGGCGGCATCGCCATCAGCGCTGGGTGTTGACTTCTTAGCGGCATCGATCATGGGCTGGATTTTGTCGCTCGTGGGAATGAGCTTTACCAGCGCCTCAAGTTTTTGCGCTGGGACAGGAGGAAGCCCTTCAATTTCCTCGAGACGGATTGTGGCTCTCTGAGCAAACTGCGTGTCGTCATATTCTTTGGCAACCTTGGTGTAGTAATGTGCGGCAGCCCGGTATTCCTTGCGGCGGTCATAGTACTCTGCCCAGTGCTGCAGTTTCTCCGCTTTGCGATAGCGAATCTCCGCGGCGGCACGTTCCAAGTATTCCCGTTCCTGTTCTGATTCTTGCGGGTAGGCTCGCCACATGTGCTTAATCAGCTTCTCGCCTTCATCGAGCGACGAGACAGAATACTGCGGCCCGATGTAGCACTTCATCTTGGCTTTAAGGCCGAGAAAGTTGGCCAGGAACTGATGTTCGCTGTCGGGGTACATCTTCCGCAGGTCGGTGTAGTACTCATCCGCCTTGTAAAACTTGCTGGCCGCAAAGGCTTCGTTTGCCAGGGCGAGCGTGGCGTCATCCGCCAGCTTTCCGCCTGGGTCATCGAGCGACCGCATCTTTTCGAAGACCCGGAGGCCGTGCCCGCGGGTGTCACGCCAGGGAAGTTCCTGGTTGAACAGATTCACGGAGTAAAAAGCCTCCGGCTCTTTCTTGCTGAGATCAATCCAGTACTTGGCGATGGCGTACCGGCGTTTTTCCACCTCATTCAAGAAGCGATTGTTGGGGTAAGCCTTGATGAGCTTTTCGTAAGCGCGGTTCGACTCCCAGTAGTAATCCGCCTTGAAATAGGCTTCACCCGCCATGAAAAGGCTCTCCTGTTCGATGGCCGAGTTGGGGAATTTCTCGGCGGCAATCAGAAATTTCTGAGCGGATTCGAGGAGGAGCTTTTGACGTTCGTCGCCGACGGGCAAGGCGTTCGCCTGACGGAAAATGGCGTCGGCGTCTTCAAAGTTCTTCTTAGCTTCTTTTTTGTTGGGGGGCTCGCTGACCAGCTTCTTGACGGTCTTGCCAATTTGGTCGGGGTAGAAGTCGTCGAGCCCGATTTCCTCTTTCGGCTCGGAATCGTCCGATTCGAAAGATGCCTGTCGGACATCCGATGGAGAGGCGGTGCTCGCCGTTGCAGCAGGACTTGGGCTGAAGAGTCGACAGCCACTGGCCAGAGCCAACAACGCCAGCGCTGTGAGCAAGAGATTGCTTAGATTGAGTTTTCGGCCGGACATCCGTGTCCTCAGGTAATGTAGTCCGCTCAATCCGTGAGCGGACGTGTCGGCACACGGAGTGTGACGACTACTATTTTCAAGGCCAATCAGGCCAGTGTCTTCAAGTAATCATGCATCTTCGGCTTGTGGCCGAGGAGGTGAGCGAGATAGCTGCTGAGGATTCCCCGCAACTCGCCGCGCACTTTCGGTTCCAGCTCGGTCAGCTCTTCTCTTTGTCCATTCTCTTCCGTCAGTTTCCGCATGGCCAGCAGCGCCGGGGCGCTGATGCTGACGACCTGCCGCTGGCCCGGCCGGCAGTTGGAGCATAAAACTCCCCCGACCACCAGTCCAAAGGCAACTCGGCCTACCGCTTCCACGGGATTTCCACAGCCGACGCAGTCGTGCAAGCTCGGCAAATGGCCGAGCAGGCGGAGCGCGGTGAGCTCGAAATCCACCACTGTGGGTGCCACGGGAGAGTCCCCCTCGAGTCTGGCGAGTGTGCGATCCGCTGCGGAGAAGAGGTCCGCGTGTGGGTCGCCGGCATCGGTCAGTTCGGTGAGCAACTCCGCCACGTAGTAACCCGCGTAGAGCCGGGACAAATCGCGAGCGGCACCCCGAAACCTTCGCTCGAGTTTGGCCTCGGTCAGCAGATCCAGGGTGTCGGACGATTTGTGGAGGAACACTATGCGAACGACGGCCAAGAGGTCAAGAGCAGACTCGAACGGCCCTTTGGGGCGGCGGGCTCCCTTCGCCAGCGCGCTAATCTTGCCGAACTTGTCGGTGAAGAGAGTCGCCACCACGCTGGTTTCGCTGAACTCGATGGTCCGCAGGACGATTGCTAGCGACTTTTCTGCGGACATGATTTTCAGCTTAGCCCCCGCGTCCACGCGGGGGAACGACGCAATAGTCTTAGCAGTCCGTTCGCCTCGTGGACCCGGCGGCTAAGCTTGCTGACGTCGGCTTTACTTCGCCGGCAGTTCCTTGATGTAGATATTGCGGAAGTAGAGGGTGTTGCCGTGGTTCTGTAGTTCGATCTGGCCGGTGGGATAGCATGGCTTGTCCCGTTCCCAGTAGTTTTCCAGCGTCACGTCGTTCACGACCTTCTTGCCGTTGAGGTGAATGGTCACTTTGTCGCCGACCATCTTGATGTGGAACGTGTTCCATTCGCCGATGGGATTGTCGGCCAGAACGTCGGGGAATTTGGGATTCTTGGCGTTGTTCCAGAGGCTGCCGGAACCCTTTTCCTCGCCGGTCGCCTTGCTGGGACTGGTGAAGGGATCCCAGATTTGGACCTGAGGAATACCACGGAGATAGATGCCGCTGTCCCCCTTGGGTTTGATTTTCCAGTCGCAGTAAAGCTCGAAATCGGCGTAGTCCTTGGCCGTGCAAAGGCTATCACCCTTGCCGTCGAAGACCAGAATGCCATCTTCGGCCTTCCAATGGTCGTGAGCTTTCTTGTCCGCCACTTCCTGAGCTTTGGCGAGGTCCCCCGGGCTCATTTTGGCGCGCGACTTGGGGTCTCCGACGAGTCCTTTCCAATTGGTCAAATCCTTGCCATTGAAGAGCGCGGTGAAGCCTTCCGGCGGCTTGTTGAGGGGCTTGTCTTCAGCGAGGGCCGTTACAGCCAGGCAGGCGATGAGCAGGGTGGGCAGCAGCAGACGATTCATGGTGGGCTCCATTCAGGGTGGGAGGGACGAGCGGGTCAACTTGGAATTGTAGCCGGATTGGCGGGCGTTCCGAAACGGGTGAGTGGTGCTGTTTGCCGTGGCCCGCTAACATTCAAAGAAGAAACAAAATGGAGCGACTGGCATGGCTGGCGAACTTCCCTGGTATCAAGACGGGCTGAAATTCACTTGCTCGCAGTGCGGCGACTGCTGTACCGGCGCGCCGGGGTATGTCTGGGTGAACAATGAAGAAATCGCGGCACTGGCGGCGCTTGTGGAAAACGGGGATGCTGACGCCTTCGAGGACAAATATGTCCGCAAAGTAGGGGCTCGGAAGAGCCTGAAGGAGTTTTCCGATGGGGCGTGTGTTTTCTTTGACACAACAGCTCGCAAATGCACCGTTTACTCGGCCCGCCCCCGCCAATGCCGCACTTGGCCCTTCTGGGACTCCAATCTCAAAACCGAAGCGGACTGGAAATACACCTGCTCCGTCTGCCCCGGCAGCGGGAAAGGGGAGCTGCACTCCTTGGAAGTGATCGAGGAGCAGCGGAAGGTGATGAAGGTCTGAAGCGGGAAATCCGAAATCCGAATGTCGAAATCCGAAGGGCGAGAGCTATCCGGCCCAACCGTGTCCTCTCCACACCACTAACCACTCCACCACTCACACCCCCCCTTTATAGCTACTGACTCGTCCGTTTAGGCGAGATTTGAGGAATCTACCGATTTGCTGAAGATTGCCGGTTGTAGGGACGATAAAGGGGTACGTCCCGCCTCATTTGCAAAAAGCAGAGGGGGTGAGACGGTTTTCGGACTTTCAGGGTTTACGACGACTGAGCTTGACTCTAGTACTTGCGGCATCTACACTTGGGACGCGGGCAGCATTTTTCATAGGTGCAGCCTTTTTGCCCAATCGCAAGCTCTGGGGAGGGCCGGACGTGACCAAGAAAGAGATCGTTAAGACGATTTCCGAAGCGATTGAGATGACTCAATTGAAGACGAAGGAAATCGTTCAGAAGACGTTTGACGCCATCGTGGAGACGCTGGTGGAGGAACGTCGGATTGAACTGAGGAACTTCGGCGTGTTTGAGGTGAAGGAACGGGCGGCTCGCAAGGCGCGCAATCCAAGGACCGGAGAACGGGTGGATGTGCCGGCGAAAATGGTCGTAACCTTCAAGCCTGGCAAGGAGATGGAAGAACGGGTCCGGCAGCTCGATGAGCAGAAACGGGCGAGACAGGCGGCAGCGGCCAATGGCGCTCCCTCTGGCAGTCCGGCCCCAACTCCGCCTCCTTAAAAAGTCGTTTTGGCAAGACAACTATTCACTGTCCGCCGCGTTCGCCGGTTGGACAGATTTGACGGAAGCGCTTGATTCAGGCCAAGTTACGGCCGAATTAAGGACGGTCCTTCATGGAGGAAAGATCGATGCGTCGGTTCATTTTCGCTGCTTTTTGCCTTTCGGCCCTGTGTGCGAACGTCGGCTGCCTTTTACCTGCCTACAGTGGCGATCCGGCCATCCGCACCCGAGAGTTGATTTACACCTCAGAAAACCTGAAGCACATTCAGGAAGAGTGGGAGCGGTTCTGGTTCCTCGACCAGCCGAGCCACCTTTCGCCTCGCCGAGTGCATGGCGGGGTTATCTAAGCACTCGTCCGACTTACCGTCGGTAAACGCGATTTGGCGTTTTCATTCGAGCTTGCGCGGTGGTACAACGCTTCCTTCTCTCCGTGATGCAATCGGACGTAATTTGTCCCAAGGACACGCCCTGAGGGGCCTGCTGACAAAGGCACCGCGGATGACAAGCACAGTAGTGCAACATGCGCCCCTGGGAATCCGCCATTTTGGCGTTCACCACCTACGGAGCTTGGTAACCTCGCGGGTCAGTCTGCCTGAATCCAGTTACCTGGTCGATTCGAGGCAGAGAGTCATCTATTGCCCGATCATGAAGGTCGCGTGCAGCAGTCTCCGCCGCTGGTTTCTTCGCTTCCAAGGCCTAAGCGAACAGGAAATCGGGGACAATATGCGTCAAATTGCCCCGCAGTATGAACTGGGAAATTATGGCGTTTGGCGTGCTGCACAGATTCTTCTCAACCCCAATGTTTTCATGTTTGCATTTGTTCGCAATCCTTGGGCGCGGCTGGTTTCGGCGTATTTGAATCGAATGCTTACCGTGAGTGAGATTTCCAAGCCCATTTTGCGTACTATTCAAACTTGCCGCGGAGCTGCGCCGGAAAAGCCGTTGGAGGCCGACGCCTCATTCGAGGAATTTGTCGATGCTCTGGGATGTGAGAGACCACCTAACTTTGATGCACACTGGAGACCGCAACATTTTTTCCTGAGAAGGAATCGGTTCGACTTCATCGGGAAAATTGAAAGCCTGGAGGAGGACTTTCGGAAGGTGCAGGAGCGCCTTAGGACCGACCTGGCCCTCCCCCGTTTGAACTCTACTCCTTATGAATCACCGCAGTTTAATCCAGGCTTTGTCGGCCGGCTTCCGCCCGACGAATTGCGACAGCTCCCGGCATTTCCCCATTACCGCCACTATTACACGCCAACCACTCGTGATACGGTTGGCCGTTTGTACGCGGAAGACATTAGAATGTTTGGATACAAATTCGACTCACCCGATTAGTGAACCAATCCTCCCATGGGAGATCGCCACTCAACTTCAGCACCTGCCGGCGAAACGCAACTTCCTCCCTCCCACCCGCCTCCACAGGTTGCCTCAGCCGCGGAAATTGATCTCCACGTCACTCTCGGGCGCCTTGCACTTCGCAATCCCATCCTCACAGCCTCCGGAACCTTCGGCTATGCGCGGGAGATGGAAAAACTGGTGGATTTCTCGCTGCTCGGCGGCATACTCCCCAAGACCGTGACCAAGGCTCCACGGATCGGCAACAAGCCGTGGCGGACCGTGGAGACCAGCGCCGGTCTGCTCAATTCCATCGGCCTGGATAATGACGGAATTGATGCCTTCATCGAGCATCATCTGCCGTACCTTGCGACGCTGCCGACGGCCATCATTGTCAGCATCGCGGGAGCTAATCACGACGAGTTCGTCGAGATGGCGAAGCAACTCGATGGACTACCCGGCGTGGCGGCCATTGAACTCAACATCTCCTGCCCCAACGTGGCCCACGGGGTAGACTTCGGCGTCGATCCCGCCACTTGCTCCAAGCTCGTCGCTGCCGTCCGCGCCGCCACGAAGACGCCGATTCTTGCCAAGCTCACGCCCAACGTCACTCGCATTGCCGATATCGCCGTCGCCGCAGCGGAAGCGGGAGCGGACGCGATTAGTCTGATTAACACTGTCTTGGGGATGGCCATCGACTGGAAAAAACGCCGGCCGATGTTGGGCAATGTCGTGGGGGGACTCTCTGGGCCGGCAGTCAAACCCATCGCCCTCCGGTGTGTCCATCAGGCGTATCAGGCTTTGAAAAGCAAAGGGTTGTCCACGCCCCTCGTCGGCATCGGGGGCATTGCCACGATTGACGATGTGATGGAGTTCATTGTTGCTGGTGCGAGTGCCGTGCAGATCGGCACCGCCAATTACTACGATCCGACAGTGACGATGAAACTTATGAGTGCGTTGCCGGGGGCGCTCAGCTCGCTGGGAGCGAAGTCAGTAGAAGAAGTCGTGGGGACGCTTCGAATCTAAAAAACGACTATCGGCTACCGGTTTGGATCCTTCCCTTCAACTTGTGGCTTGATTCGCTTCACGCTCATTCCCTTCGTCTCCGTGACCGAAATCAACGCCTTTTCTCCCCCGCGCTTTAGTCGGAAGTGGACCATATGCCCACCCGTCCGCTCGTAGCCCGCTTCGTGGCTGATGGTCAGGCTGCTGAGGGGGAAACCGCTGATTTGCTCCAATTCCTCGTTGGATAATGAATACTTTTTGCCGAAAGCTTCGACGCTAGCCGACAGAATCTTCTCTCGATCCGCTTTGGCCGCGAAAACGACCTTCCCCGTATCCTTCCGCTCTGGGCCAACGACCCGTATTTCGCTGTATTGGTCCAGGTATTCCTCTTCCGAGGCGGTCACCTGTCCACCCGAGAGACAGCAAACAAGCGGCAACGCCAGAATCAATCTGAGGCTATTCATAATCGGCTCCTTGCAAGTAAGACGAAATGAACCGCCGCTTGGATTTTCTCTACCGGCTATCATCCGCCCGATCCTCAAACCACCGGACGCACAACGTGCGGCTGCGACCTGCGGAGCGTGCGATAGAGAATCCACGCGAAGGGGCATACGAATACGAACAGGACCACGGCGAAAGGTAGAACCGCCACGATGCACAAGACCGTCTCTTCGGCAAGCTCGCGGAGCGTGGTCAGCGACTGCCAAAACACCTGCGTAACGCGGGTGGCAAAGGTTGGTGGAACAGGGGGAGCCGGCGCGACGTAATGCTGCTCCTCTCGCATCGTGATGGTGATGGTGCTCATCGCCACCTTGTCGCTGAGATAACGAACCCGCCCCTCCATCCGTTCGATCTCTTCCCGCACTCGGGCCAGTTCGCTCTCCAGACTTGCCAGATCCTTGATGTCCGCAGCCTTCGCGGCCACTAGTTCCAGCAGCCGCGATTCGAGTTGCCGCTTGCTCTTGGTGCGGGCGGCGAGGTCCACAAATTCCTCGGTGACGTCATCCGCGGAAAGCCCGCGATACTGGGTCACCCCGAGGCGGCCAACTTGATCCAGAAAGCCTTGCACTCCGTCAGCCGGCACCCGGACCACCCATTTGGCATACCGTTGCGAGCCGGAACGGCGATCCTCATTGAGTTCGTCGATGAAAGCGCCCGAAGAAGTAATGATGCCGTGAAGTCCCAATTCAGCCTCGGCGAAGTCAGTCACCACCAGGTCGAGTGACCCTTTATAGATAACCTTGCGTACCCCGTTTCCTTTTTGGACGGGCAAATTAACCGCCGCTTCCGTGATAACGGGATTCCCCTTTTCGAGCACTTTGGCCATCGCCGTTTCGCTGGCGACCTGATGGGAAACCGCCCCGCCCGCGCCACAGCCGGCCACGAAAAGCAGAAGCACGCTCAGCCCACAAAAACGGCTCATGGCAACCTCCGGGTTAATGTTCGCTTCGCCCGCAGATAATGAGCGGGCGCAGCACCGCTTTATTCCCAAACGATTCTGAAAATGCACTTTCCCCAGTGAACTCGCCCCATTTCTAACTGTCGGTATAATCGGGCATCGTGGTATTTGTTCCGTTTGCCCCCTTCCCGCCGAAATCGAATCCCCTGAAGTGAACCATCATGCGTGTCCTTTCCGGCATCCAACCGACCGGCCGAATCCACTGGGGGAATTACTTTGCCGCCATCCGGCAGTACATCGACCTGCAGCACGGCAATGAGTCGTATTACTTCATCGCCAACTTGCACGCCCTGACGACCATTCGCGATCCCAAAGTCTTGCGTCAGAACACGCTCGATCTGGCGATTGATTTGCTAGCCCTGGGGGTCGATCCCAGCAAGGCGACGCTCTTTGTGCAGTCCGACGTTCCCGAGGTCAGCGAGCTCTGCTGGCTGCTCATGACTAGCACACCAATGGGGCTGCTGGAGCGCTGCCATGCGTATAAAGACAAGAAGGACAAGGGGATCGCTGCGGATGCCGGCCTCTTCACCTATCCCGTGCTGATGGCGGCGGACATTTTGGGGTATGACGCGGACGTGGTGCCGGTCGGCCAGGACCAGGTGCAGCACATTGAAGTCTGTCGCGACGTGGCCGATAAGTTCAACCACGCCTTCGGCGAGGTCTTTATTCTTCCCAAAGCCAAGGTGCTCGATAACGCCGCCAAGGTGCCGGGGACCGACGGCGAAAAAATGTCCAAGAGCTACAACAACACCATCGAGGTCTTCGAACCCCTCAAGGCGATGCGGAAAAAGGTGATGCGAATCGCCACCGACTCCCGTCCCATGGAACAGCCGAAGGAGCCGGACGGAGATCATCTGTATCAGCTCTATTCGCTGTTCGTCGATGATGCGAAGCGAGAGGAAATGGCCGCCCTCTATCGCCGTGGCGGCTTTGGCTACGGCCAGGTGAAGACAGCCCTCGCCGATGCGGCTGAAGCTTACTTCACTCCAGCCCATGCCAAGCGCGAGGAATATGCCGCCAATCCGAAACGGGTCGAGGAAATCCTCGCCGACGGGGCGAGTCGAGCGAGGAAAAAGGCGGGCGATGTGCTGAAGAGAGCGAAGAAGGCAAGCGGGTTGTGATACTTTGACAGGAGCGACTTACTTTTTGTCATACGCCTCATTCAGCCGATAGTGAATCGTGATTTTGAATTCATACGGCTTGCCGTCGTAGCTGACCTTGATCGAAGACTCTTCTGGTTTGGGGACCTCTTTTCCCAGTCCCGCCTTGCGTCCTTCCACAATCTTCGCCGGCTCGCGGGGCAGGATCAGTATCGTCTCCTCGATGTCGCCAAAGGGAGCTTGCCACCCCTTCAAATGTGTTTTCCCTTCCATGGGAACGCCACTCGGAAACCAGCCGTAGACTTTGCCGTTCTCCAGCTTCGTGCCGCTCACAAGCCTGTCGTTCGAGAAAATCTCGCCGATCACCAGCGGCTTCTCTCCGGCATTCTTGATGAAATACCGTAACGTCTTCCCCTCGCCGGCTTCCCGCACGGTCACTCCTTTGGGAAGCGACTTTTCGTCGATCTTGAAGGAGTATTCGTAGCGTGATGGTGGCGGGGCGGGGCGTTCGCGCGCGATGGTAGAAACGGCGGTGAGAACGAGCAAAATCGCTGCCAGGTAAGGGAGGCAATTGAAATTCATCGAAGAGTTCCTTTCAGGTTTCATTGTAGAGGGCAATTTGATTTTGGGAAACAAAAAGGAAGGTATCAATATACCTGACGCACTTGCCTGAAAGGGGGGTGCGTTTTTAGGCCCAAAAGTCAGCGTGACTTGGGCCGCTTCTTGTTCTTGCCAGAGGGCGTCCGGCCCTTTGCCTTGTCCAATTCTTCCTTGGGGACGGCTACCAGTCGCTTCATCAAGCTCTCGAACCGGTCAAAAGGGGTTTCGGCTGGTTTTGGCGTCTTGTCTTTCTCTTTGTCAGGCATGTAGCCTCCTTGCTGTAGGTATGCCACATTCTAGTGGAAACGGCAGCCAAGCGCAAGAGAAAGACCATCCGCCATCAAAGAAGTTTCACAGGCCGTGGCCGGGTGGCGTACTTGGTTCCATTCAAATAAATCCTCTCCAAGCCCATAGCGTCCATGCCGACAACTTCCTTGGCCCGGCTGTAGCCCCGAAGCCATTTGCCTGCGGCCTGTGCTTCGCTTATGTCTCGCCCATGCAGCCGAGTCAGATGGCTCGTCCAGTGCCACGGCAAGGCAACCGGTTCAACTTCCGCTCGTTCAATACAGAAGGACGTGAGATAGGAGTAGAGAACATAACTGTCGAAATCAAGCTGGAAGTCGCATCGAAGAGTAGTGTTATGCCGCTGAATTGTTTCGGCGATTCGGAAAAACCCAGTCAGATGCAGAAAGTCTAGGGGAACCTGCTTGACTTCGGAACCAAGAACCGCAAGCTCCCAACCCATTGCCTGCGAACCGTCCATCCATTCACGCCCAAATCTGATGGGGCGATTGTCGTCACGGCGGATTAGCCCAGAGCGAATGGCTTCACCAACTTCTTCGGAAACCTGAACGTCAGCGCCAAGCGTCCCCCAGCGGAAGTACAGATTTTGTTCGATGAGCCGTCGCCGGTTGTAGACGCCGAAGAAGTCACCAACGATAGGGATTTGTGAGCTTCCAATTCTGTATCTCGACGGGCAGGGTACGCAAATGGCGGTCACTGCCGGGTCAATTTCTTGGAAGATGCGGTCGAGCCAGTTTTGTTCTCGCCAGAACAGGTCGCAGTGCTGGACGATGATCCAGTCCGTGAGGTCGGCATTACGAACTGCCCAATCAAGAAGCTGTAAATGGTCTGAGCCTGAGTTGAAGGGAGCGGAAACTACCCGAAAAGAAAAGTCTTTGGCGGCGTCTTGGAAAGCGTTCTGGAGTTCCGGGGCAATGTCTTGGGAGGTCAGGTAAACGAAGTCGAGTGATTCGGATGCCCGACAGGTCTCGAAGATATTCTGGAGGCAAGCGTGGACGAAGAACGAGAATTTCCCGATGGGAATGACGAGGCTGATTTTCTTAGAAGACACCAACTATTTAGGCTGCTTCATCAGTTTCCCATCGTAGGAGTCCGGGCCACCTTTGATTAGCTGTTTGAACTCGGTGAAGGAGTCATTGAAAACCAGCGTGTCGATGCGGTCTGCATTCAGCACGACCTCCACTTTGCCGGGACCAATAACCTTCCAAGGAACGTCGTTCCCATTGTGCCGGAATCGACCGTCCTTGGTCCATTCAAACAAAACTTGGCGGGTGTTGACCCACGTTGTCCCGGCGAGTTTCTTTTTCAGGCCGTCTGTATCTCCAGAGCCATCGATCTTTTTTTTGGGCGGTTCTTCGGTGCTGACCACGGCGGTCGCCTTAAATGTGATGGGCCTCTTTACCAAGAAGTGTGGTGAGTTTGGGCTATCGTGACCATATTTCGGACTGTAGCCGTACATGAGCAATCCGCTCGCTTCGGTGGCGGTCGCACGCTCGATATGCAGTGACGGATGGATAGCGATTTCTTTGTCAATAATTGGCACGTCGTCCAGCTTGAACAGGATGGTCGGGTTGCTCCATTTGATCCCATCGTCCGACGTGTAGTATCCCACGCAACCTCGACTGGCGACCATGATGTACTTTTTCATGGCAGGAATGTAGGTCACACTCGCAGCGTAACAATTTGCAATCTCGCTATCCTTCCCGCCTAAGCCGGGCTCACTGAAACTACCCTTGTAAAACTTCTTCCAAGTTCCCGGCCTTGCGCCGTCTTCAACTTTGCTTCGAGCCATGCACGTGATGACGCCTCGGGACTTGCCGGTGGCGGCGTCTTTTTGGGAATGCTCAGTGTAATAGAGATAGAGCCACTTACCTGTGTGGTCCAAACACACAGAGGGTTCAGCGTTGCCTTGCGCCGTTCCCATCCAGTTAGGATCTTGCGGCCTTCCGGTAAGAATGGGACCGACCTTGTTGAGAGTGGTGCCGTCGTTCGACACGGCGAGCCCGATACTCGCATAAAAACGAAACGTGCCTTCTTTGTCCCTGCCCCCGGTCGGCTTTTCGGCGTGGAAAAAGGCGAGGATTTCCTTCCTGTCCTTGTTCATGAAGACACTGTTGACGCCAGAGTATTGTTCGTCATAAGAGCCCGACTGTTTACTCGGTTCCAGAACTGTTTTGACCAATTCGGCAGTCTCCAAACTTCGTCCTTCCATGAGGACGGTTTTGTCGCCAGCAACCAAGAAGAAGCGAAGCGGTTGCTGGCTGAGGATACAAACGGGCTGGTCGGGAAAGTAACGAAGTCCAAATTGTTCGTCCGCCATGACAACGCTTTGCTTGCCAATAGTGGCGGTTAAGTCGGCTCCGTTCGAGACAGACGCCACGAGCAGGATTGCAATGACAAGAAGCCGAGGGAAAGTCATCTGTGTATCTCCGAGGGGCTGGGCTTGGAGCAGGATACCCCGCAATAAAGTGAAATACAACTTTTGTATTCCTAGAACGGAAAGGGCTCGATAATTCGCTCGACAGCAACGTCCAGAATCTCGGGCGGAGAAGGACAATCCTCAGTGATTGCTTCATCAGAATCTTTGGCGATCAAGTCCTTGTACATCAGCCGCTTGTTCTTGATTCCCATCAGCACCTCCATGAACCGCTCTGAGTCGTGGCCGTCCCGCTTGTTGAAGCGATATGACTGCTCGTCGAGATACCGGAAAAGATGAAAGGGCATGATGCTGACATACGTCCCTTTGACCGCACGTTTCAGCAAGCTCCAGAAGTTCTCCAGTCCGTTCGTGTGGATCTTCCCATCCACGTACTTTTCGGCATGATCGACAAAACCATGCACGTACTCGTCTGACAATCCAGAATACGACTTCAGCGCATCGGTAAAGACCTCCGAGCCGGGTTCGACATGGCTACGCACTTCCGCCGCAGTGTGCTTCTTCTTCGTACCTTCGACATGCTTCACTCGCACTTGACGAGTGTGACGGTCCAGCAGGCCCATGACGACTTCCTTGCCCATCGTGCCGCTGCCTTTTACTTTCCGCTGGCCCTTGTGCATGTTTCGGGCTTTTCCCCCGATGAATGTTTCGTCGGCCTCGACTTCACCTTTCAATTTCTCGAAACTGCCGTTCTGCATGGCGAGGCGGATTCGGTGAAGCATGAACCAAGCCGTTTTCTGGGTAACGCCAATGGCCCGGTGAATCTCCCATGAACTGACGCCGTTCTTACAGTTGGCGAGCATCCAGACGGCCAGCATCCACTTGTCCAATTGGATTTTGCTGTCTTCAAAGACGGTTCCGACGATTACCGAGAACTGTTTCTTACAATCCTTGCAGCACCACTTCCTTCGGGTCTTGATGTAGCGATTCTTCTTGGACCCGCAGTGAGGACAGGTCGCACCGTCAATCCAGCGGAACTTCTTGACGAACTGGACGCAGACTTCCGGGTCGGAGAAATGGCGAGCGGCTTCTAGCAGCGTTTGGGGTGTTTGGTAATTTTCTTGCTTCTTTTTAGGCATCTCTACGGGGCTTTCGGTTAGATCGGGCGGGAGTATAGCAAGAAGTCAGGAATGCGCTAAGTCTTTCTTGGAAAAGGGTTTAGGTGTCGCCACTTTCGACCCTAAAGTCCGCTCATGATTTACTTAGCCATGTTTATTATACGGCGACTTAAGGCCCAAGAAAAGGCGATTCCGAAAAATATATTTGGCCCTGTTATGGCCAAGTTTATGTGCGTAGAATATTGGCAAAGGAGCCAGCTATGGGTCGCAAGAGACTGCCAAACAAGATCCGCAGGGCGAAGGCTTTACGGGTGATGGTTAATGCCGAGGAGCAGCGGCGGATCGAGGAAGCCGCCAAGAAGGATGGCTTCAATAGTGTCTCGGCATGGGTGCGACGGCTGATTCTCAGAGAGGCGCAGCGGCTTGAGGCAGGCTAATTGGCAACAAAAAAGCCCCGGCATCACTGCCGGGGCTCATGGGCTACTTAGTTTTCACTAAGCGGCTCGGCTTAAGATAGCTTGCTGCAACTCAGCAGCAATGCGGTACTTCTGACGACCGCTAGTCTCGTCCTTACGACGCTCGAATATGACGCCGTTTCCATCCTTCTCGATTGCGCCCGCACGGGCAACAAGTGAATGGGTCTGACGCCGGTTGTACCGCCCATTCGTCATAGCAGTAAGCTCGTCAAGGTCGTACCACTGTCCCGCATTCATTCGCCCGATGACCGGGATCAGAAAGCGGTCCCCAACGTCCGTGTTGTGAATCCGGTTGACCAGTTGCGCTAACTGTCGATTCAGTTCGACATTTGCGTCGGTATCTGGTAAACTGGCAGCGGCAATTTCGGTTGGAGAGTGGGGCGGCGTGCTTTCGACGGCTTGCGCCGCTCCCTCTCCTCCGTCTTCGTGCTCCTTTCGGAGCATTTCCATAATCCGCCTGTGAAGCGGATTGTCGAGGAAAAGCTCGACACAGATTCTCGACCGAGGCATATATACCTCCTGCTTAAAGGACATGCTTACCGGTCGGAACACCCGACCCCAGCAAGCGAGCCCCCATCATACCGCTGCCATTGGGAAAAACAAGTGGGTAAACGGTTTTCCCGATTGGGTTTTCCCGATATTCCCTAAGCCACTGAAAAATAAGGGCTTATGCGCTGCTGCCACAGCCAAAGAAAGGGAAATTTTGAACCTGCACTCCTTTATCTCCACCAATCCAGAAGAGGACCAATGACCGCAAAAGATGCCTATATCCACGTGCCGGATTTGATCGACGAGATGATGATCGACTTGAGAATTGGTGAATGCGAGTTTGTCCGAGAGTTCTATATCTCCCCAAACCGTGAGTGCGAAGATGGACCCGGCCTTCGATTCACTTACTTCGAGGATGACCTGCCCGATCTATGCCGTAACGTGGCACTCCTAATCGAGAAAGGGCTCGTGACGGTCGTTGACCCTAACCTCTACCGAATGACCGAAGATTTTGCCAAGGAATTGCTGGATGGTTGGCCTCAGCAACGATGGCCGCAATGGCTTGATGAAGTCACTCTTGTTCATCCAGTATTGAGTTGAGCATTGCGATTAGGTATTGCTCGTTTGCCGCAAATCGCCCTTGCCGTTGGATTTCTCGTTCCAGCTTGGCGATGTTTTCCTCCTCGGCAGTTACATCCGAGGCAAGAACAGATTCGGAACCACGCACCCGCTGGAACTCCTTGAGTCGTTTCTGAGCTTCTACCAAGGCATCCTGAGCGTGCATTCCTTCGCTTTCAGCTTTCCCTGCTCCCCGTCTAGCACCCTTCAGCAGATCTTTAATTGCCTCCTTGCGGCTCAGTCCCTTGCGTCCCATGTTGAGGTCGATCCGCTGTTCAATCGATTTGCGGGTGGCTGCCATCGTGAAAACTCCTCAAAGTCACGATAGCCAATTCTCTGTCCGTGAGGCAGTCCCCACATTGCCTTGCGCCGATCCAGCTATTTCCGTACAATCAGGCATAACTAGAAGGGCTGCTGAATTTCAGCCCCAAAACGCACCCCCCTTTCAGGCAAGTGCGTCAGGTATATTGATACCAAAAGGAATGACGTTGAGGCTTTAGCCTCCCTTGAATGACAAAATCGGCCGCAAACGGCGATCGATGCGGGTAAGATCGCGCTGGGCGCGCATCACCGCCCCGATCTCCTTGTAGGCGGAAGGCGCTTCGTCCCGCAATTCATTGGCCTGCCGCGGGTTGTACCAAATTCCTTGCATTTCCCGCTCCAATTGCCTCACTGAAATCTTCTGCTTCGCCTCCCCACGGCTCATCGCACGCCCGGCACCATGAGAACTGGAACAGAGAGCCTCTTCGCGCCCGCGGCCGGAAACGTGGTAACTGCATGTTCCCATCGAGCCAGGAATGACGCCAGGCAAGTCGGCCGCGGCAGGAAGCGCTCCTTTGCGGTGAACCCAGCAGTCCTGTCCAAAATGCGATTCGCGCCGCACATGGTTGTGATGGCAGTGAATCAACCTCTTGGGCTCGGCTTCAATCCGAAACAACCGCCAAACGATCTCGCAAATGGTGGCCATCATGGCGAGGCGGCTTGCCTCGGCATAGGCGACGGCCCACTCGGCGTCTTGAAGATAAGCGAGTCCGGCTTCGCTTTCGGAATCCAATGGCACTAGAGCACTTGCCGGGCGACCCCTTCCAGCAATCGCCAGATGACGCTGCGTAATCGCCTGCCCCATTCCCCGCGAGCCGCTGTGCAACATGAGCCAGAGGCATCCCTCGTCGTCGGATTGGAATTCCACAAAGTGATTGCCACGGCCAAGCGTGCCAAATTGCACGAGCCCATCCCTTCGTTTAAGTTTTTCGAGGCGAGGATGGCTGAGGAATGTTTCCTTGAGATTGTTGGGCAATTGAGTGGACACTGTCTTCTTCGGATGGCGAATTGACGGAATGCGAGCGTTTAGATTTCGCAGGAGAGCCGCCGCTGCCGGCACATTTTCTAGGACCGATGCGTCGGCCTGAAACGGCAGCGCCGCCATTCCACAGCCAATATCACCGCCAACCGCTGCCGGATAGATGAGCCGGCTGGTGGCGACGGCGAGGCCGACGCAAACTTCACCGGAGAGATGCACGTCTGGCATTACGGCAATGTGCCGCACGTCGTCGGCAAATGCCAGTCGCTCGATGGAACGGCACACATCCGGCGGCAACTGCTCTGTAAGCCAGCGGTGAATGGAAGCTTGTGGTTTCGGACTGTTCATTCGCCACGCTCCTTTCTCTCGATATGTGGCAGGAACTGAAACACCAGCCGGGGCGCGCGCTTCCGCGATATGGCTCCCGCGACTTCCGTCCGCAACCGCCCCGAGGCGGCGCGCACGGCGGCCATCACTTCTTCGGTCGCTAGCGGCTGACTCCCGGGAGCCGGTGACAACACCACCAACAGTTGCGAGGCATCCGGAGCCGGCGTCACTTCCGCGACGAGCAGATTCTGGAGGACTTCATCACTGCATTCGCCGGAAAGGACCAGGCTGAGAGTGTCGGCAACCTGGCTGCAAAGTTGCATTGCCTTGCGACCGGTTTTCTTCACTTGTTTGGATTTTCGAAAGAACTCTTTGGGGTCCTGCCCGTCGTCGCTATGCAGCTCCGCGGCGAGGGATTGGGACTGAATTGATTGTCTTTTGGATTTCATGGTTCTGATTGGTTTTGTAGAAACTGCGAGGCGGAATGGATTGCATGCGCACGGCGATCCTGTTTATGAAACGCCGCACTGGGAACAACGCTTACGTTGCTCAGGGAAAAGCAGTTAGTGAGCCGCAAGAGAGCAGGCCGTCGCCTGCTGCGGAAAGAAGGAGCCTCGAAACGCCGCTACCACGCAATCGCGGCAGCAGCAGACTGAGGCTCTAGAGGGCCAAACTGAAGATGAAAGATTTCACGGCAAGGCTCCTTACGACGGACTTCCCAGGATGTCGCAAAGCGCGACCCTACCCAAGACAGTTCCAGTTCTCTAAGGTTCGCACGAAAAAAATCGCTTTACGGCGGCAGCGTGATCGTGACAGCTCGTTTGGGGCAAGTGTCGAGAGAACCAGAGGTGGCCCCGATGGCAACGTTGATGTCGGTCGGTTTGCCGCGGTTCTCGGCCAGGCGGTGGTAGAACGCACTCTGCGTTTCGTCAAAGTAAATGACTTCCCCTTTTCGAAGTCCCGCCTTGTCGCCGATGCCGCCGCTGGTGACCGTCATGATCAGCAGGGCGCGATGAGTGGCCTTGCTGTCGTAAACCTGAATGGAGCGAGTGCGGATGCCGAGGTCGGTCTCCAGCAAGATGGCGAGCTGCATTTCACCGGCGATATACCAGGCTGCCGTTCCACCGCCGGCGAAAAGAGTTCCGAGAAAAAGGACGGCAATTGCCACCACCAGGCGAATGCCATAGAAGTCAAGTCTTTCCATCTGGGGTGAGCGACGCCCGACGAGACAGACCGCAATGAACATCATGACGGTCAGTGCCGCCAGGCAGACCCCCAGGCCGACAATCAGGCCGCCGATCACCGTCAGATAGTTCATCAGGGCAAACTGCACGCAGCAGACCGCCATCAGCCCGAGCAGTGCCTTCAGACCGAATTGCCAGGGGGAAGGAGCGGGGGGAACGACCGTCGCCAGGACCGGCGCTGGAGGAGCCGGCTTTTCAGAAGGTGCGGCGACAGTAAAGGACTCAGACATTGGCGAAAAGTTGCCATTAGGAATGACCAATGACCAAGTCTCAATGACCAATTTCCGGTAAGTCTTTCACTGGTCATTGGGATTTGGTCATTGGTTATTCGCTCCCGCCTATTTCATATTCATGCTCATCAAAAATTCCGCATTCGTCTTGGTTTTCATGAGCTGTCGCGTCAGCAGTTCCATGGCATCGGGGGGGTTCATGTCGGCCATGACCCGGCGCATGATGCAGACCCGGCGGTGCTCATCGGCGTCCATAAGCATCTCTTCCCGCCGCGTGCCGCTTTTGTTGATGTCGATGGCGGGCCAGATTCGCTTATCCACCAGTTTGCGGTCGAGGCAGACTTCGAGATTGCCCGTCCCTTTGAATTCCTCGAAGATGACGTCGTCCATCTTGCTACCGGTTTCGACGAGAGCCGTGGCCAGAATTGTCAGCGAGCCCCCTTCTTCCACTTTGCGAGCGGAGCCGAAGAACCGCTTGGGCATGGTGAGGGCGTTGGCGTCGAGACCGCCGGTCAGGAGCTTGCCGGACTGGGGACACTCCGCATTCCAGGCCCGAGCCAGGCGGGTAATGGAGTCCAGAAAAATGATGACATCGATGCCGCATTCCACCAGCCGTTTGGCCTTTTCCAGCACCATCTGGGCGACGGCGACGTGGCGGGAGGAGGGTTCGTCGAACGTGGAACTGATGACTTCGCAGTTGCGGCCTTTCACCTGCCGCTCCATGTCGGTCACTTCCTCGGGCCGCTCGTCCACCAGCAGCATGATGACATAGGCTTCCGGGAAATTCTTCAAGGCCGCCTTGGCCATCTTTTGCATCAAAATGGTCTTGCCGGCTCGCGGCGGACTGACGATAAGGCCGCGCTGCCCAAAGCCGATGGGAGTGACGAGATCAACCACCCGGGTGTTCACATCCTCGGGGTCATGCTCCATCGTGATCCGCTTGTTAGGGTGCAGCGGCGTCAATTCGTCAAAGAGCACGCGGGTGGGGGCAAGAGTGGGATCTTGATAATTGATAGCTTCCACTCGCAACAGGGCGAAATAGCGTTCGTTCTCCTTCGGCGGTCGAATCTGGCCAGCCACGGTGACGCCCGTCCGGAGTCCGAAGCGGCGAATCTGGCTCGGGGAAACGTAGATATCGTCCGGGCAAGAAAGATAGTGATAGTCTGGGCTGCGAAGAAACCCAAAGCCGTCGGGCAGGATTTCGAGCGTCCCCTCGCCGAACATCAGGCCATCCAGCTTCACCCGCTCTTTCAGGATCTTGAAAATGAGATCTTGTTTCTTCAGCCCGTTGCATTCGGGGATGTTCTGCTCCTTGGCTAGCTCCAGGAGCTGGTTGATGGTCATCCTCTGAAGTTCGGCGACGTGGAAGTCGTTGGGGGTGATCGTGGCGAAGCGGGCGTCCGCTTCGAGGATCTCGCCCCGATCAACGAGGTCGGCAATCTCCTCGGCCAGCGACAGCGGCTCTCCTTCGTCTTCGAGCTGCTTGATTCGCTGCAGGTGCTCAGCGGTCAGGTTGGGTTCCAGGTCGGCGCCGGACGAAGCATCGCCGGTGGGCCGTTTGTCCTGCTGGACGTGGGTGCGAAAACTTTTGAAGCTTGGCATGAGAGAGGCTCCCAGAATGAACCGGGTGCGCGCGAACGGCGCTACGAGGTGGGTGGCGTGAGCGGAACTCGGTGGGCAATCGCTTGGGCAGAAGTGCCGTCGCGCTTGCGGGTGGCCGGTAAAGGCCGGAGGAAGGAATACTCCCCTTATTATGCGCGCCGCCAGCCGCGGGGGAAGAGGAAAGGGAAGAATTCGGAAAGGGGGTGAGAAACCCAGGGAAGTCGCGCGAACTCAGCAGCCCCCTTCTTAATCTTAATCGTACTCTCAATCTTCCTCCTTCTTCGATTTCGGGTCGCTCACAGAACCCAAGAGGCGCAGAAAGAGGGTAGGGTGAGGAGTACGAGCAGGAGCATGAGTACGAGTAGGATTAAGAGTAAGACTTTGGTATGACACACGCCGAACTGGAATCCTTCGTCCATCGCTTTGAAGACTGCACGCTCCCGCGAGAGTTATGGACTCATCGGGCTCATCTATCAGTTGCCCTGTGGTATCTGATCCACTACCCGAGGGAAGAGGCCACGAACCGCATTCGCACTGGGATTCAGCGATATAATCAGTCCCTCGGAAACACTTCCGGCTACCACGAGACAATCACTCTTTCGTGGATAGCGATTCTCGCCGCTTTTCTGAAGGAATCGCCGACTAACCGTTCTCTGGAAGAACTCGCGAAAGAGGCTTCCGAAAGATTCGGTGCTTCCGACTATCTGCTGAAACACTTCACCAGGGAGCAGCTGTTTAGCGACATTGCCGCCAAAGAGTGGATCGAGCCGGACCTGGCTCCGATTGGGTGAAAGGCGAGAATCCTCGTCGAACGGGACCAGACCCGCGGTTGAGGCTTCACTTGCAACTCCTTATGCAGCAATGTCTTATGGAGAATCGCGTGCCGCTACTGTTAATTCCCGCTCCAAGTTATAATAAACACCTGCGAAAACCCTAAGTCCCGCGGCTTTTTGCCGCAGGCCGCTTCCTGTGGGCCAGGATCTCCCTTCCGGACGGCTCAGCACCCACCCCAATGACCCGCCAGATGTTTTCTTCCGGGTTTCCCTTGAATCTGTCCGCTTGCTGACCTGAACGTCAAGCGGCGAACGATTCTCACCACCCATGAATGCTGATCTCCAGCCCGCTTCCGGTAGCGGTTCCAACCTTCCCGGCCAGCCTCTCGTCGCTCCCGCCCCCGGCGTCCAAAAAGTTCCGGGCAAGCCGGACGCTGCCGTCGTTGAGGTTGTGCATGAAGTGACCGAAGAAGAGGTTCCCCCCGAGGATGAGCCGGAGGCTCTGCACGAGACGGTCAAAACCCTGCTCGTCGGCAAGGCCCTCAGCCTGGATGACAAAAAGGTCTTCTCGCACATCTCGTTGATCGCCCTGTTCGCTTGGGTAGGGTTGGGGGCGGACGGTTTGTCGTCCTCCTGCTACGGGCCGGAAGAAGCCTTTCGGGCGCTTTACTACACCGATGCCGCGGGAGTCCTGCAGGATCACCGGGCACTCGCCCTGTTCCTGGCCATCGCTACGGTCTTCACCGTGGTGGTGATTTCCTGGTGCTACATCCACATCATCTCCGCCTTCCCCAGCGGCGGCGGCGGGTATCTTGTTGCCAGCAAGATGCTGGGCGATCAGGTCGGAGCACTCTCGGGCTGTGCCCTCATTGTCGACTACATTCTCACCGTCACCGTCTCCATCGCTGCCGCAGGGGATGCTCTGTTCGGCCTACCGTTCTTGCACGATGTGCCACAGTTAAAAATGGTCTTCGAAGGATTGGCGATTCTGGTCCTCGTGGTCCTGAATCTGCGGGGCGTGAAGGAATCGATCTACGTCCTGATGCCGATTTTTCTAACGTTCCTCATTTGCCATGCGATTCTGATTACCGGTGTGCTTGGGACGCATGCCGGCGAGGTCAGCGAGCGGTCTCAGGAAATTGCCGGGACCCTGAGCAACAGCATGCAGACGCTCGGCTGGGTCGGCGTGATGTCCTTGTTTCTGCGGGCCTTTGCCCACGGTGCCGGCACGTTCACCGGCATTGAAGCGGTCTCCAACAGCATGGCGGTCATGCGTGAGCCGCGGGTGGCCACCGGCCAGCGGACGATGATTTACATGGCCATTTCCCTGGCGATCACAGCCGGCGGTTTGATCATGGCCTATTTGCTGGTGGATCTGAAGCCAGTGGCCCATGCGTCCGTTGGAACCGTCCCTGTCACGTCCGCGGGTGAACATGGATCGACCAAGGAAGGCTCGGCAAAAGAAACTGTCCCTGTTGTCCACGAGGACGAACTCAAAAAGACGATGAACCACCGGCTGGCGGAGAAGTTCGTTGAGTCGCTGCCGGCGGGGACCCGCGTTCCCTTTGTCTGGATCACTGTCCTTTCCGAAGCCGCCTTGCTCGTGGTGGCGGCTCAAGCCGGCTTTATCGGTGGCCCGAAATGCCTGGCGAATATGGCTCACGACTCCTGGGTGCCGCACTGGTTCGGCAGCCTGTCGGAGCGGCTCGCGTCCCAGAACGGCATCTTGCTGATCGGAGCCGCCGCCGCTGCCGCCCTCTGGAGCACGGGGGGCCACACGTCGGAACTGGTGACGATGTACTCCATCAACGTGTTCGTCACGTTTACGCTCTCGATGCTCGGCATGTGCTTTTACTGGTACGGCCTGCGGGATAAGAATCCTCTATGGAAACAACGACTGGCGCTGTTCCTGTTCGGCACCGTGATGTGCGGCACCATTCTGGCTATCGTCGTCTGGTTCAAGTTCAGCGAAGGGGCCTGGAAGACCGTCATCGTCACCGGCCTTATCACTGGCCTGAGCCTTGTCATCCGCCGCTATTATCGGAGCGTCACCAAGCGGCTCAAAAGCCTCAACGAATCGCTCGGCACCATCGAGATTAAAACGGACCCGACCAAGGCCCCACTTCGTCCGCAGGAACCAACTGCCGCCATCCTCGTCGGCGGGTACAGCGGCATCGGCGTCCACACGCTGCTCAACTCGCTCCGCTTTGTGCCGCACCACTTCAAAAACATCATCTTCATCTCGGTCGGCGTCGTCGACTCCGGCAATTTCAAAGGGGCCGAAGCGGTCGACGACCTGCGAAAGTTCACCGAGGACGCCCTGGAAAAATACGTCGACCTCTCCCGCCGGATGGGGCTCCCCTCCCGGGCCTACATGGCCATCGGCACCGACGTCGTCGAGGAACTCGAGCAGCTCTGCCGCGTCGTGGCCAAGGACTTTCCCCGCATCACCGTCTTCGCCGGCCAGCTCGTCTTCCAAAAAGAAACCTGGTACGGCCCCATCCTCCACAACCAAACCGCCTACTCCCTGCAGCGCCGCCTGCAATGGGACGGCATCCCCATGGTCATCCTGCCGACCAGGGTAAAAGACGCCTAGCCCAAGGCGAGCGGGGGGCGTCAGCCCCCTGATACTTCTGGCCAGCCCTCGCCACCACTCCGGAGCCCCAGCCCACTAACCCGAAGCGCCAGCAAGGAAGAACTCGCCCCTCCCCAAAACCAACTTACGTCAAACCGCCTCGCCGTAAGTCCCAGAAAACGACCCGCTCTCCCGATTCACGCCACCCCCCGAAAGGACGTCGCGGATTCACTCGATTCAAGGTCTTTTTTTCGCGCCAAAAAACCTCCCATGAATCACCGCAAATCATTGCTACTAGGGAACTTACACCGAATCGCCTGATTCACCAAGCGATTCATTCCGCCGATTCTTGATTCATCGACTTATCGCCCCAGAGAGCGCCTCTTCCTTGCGCAACTTACGTCAAATCGTCTCGCCGTAAGTCCCAATTCGCTTCCCTCGTCTCAAATCTCAAATCTCAGATTTGAAATCCCTCGCTCCCTCGGCGAGCGCAGCCTCTCCCCCGTCACTCAGCATCTGTCCCACCCACTTGTCAAAGACCCTGCCGGTTTCTCGCCGGCCCGATTAATAGCAATTGTACACATATCCCAAGTGTCCGTCGTACGTGTTTAGCCTGCTTGCTTTTTGGGGATGATAGCACGAATGATTGGCGTATGACGTTAGAAGAGGCTGTGGCGCGGATCGGGGAACTGGAGGGGCAGCTGAAGGCTGCGCTGGATCGGATTGCGGAATTGGAGCGGGAGA
>JBJXFF010000009.1:0-46848 GCA_046153945.1 Pirellulaceae bacterium | reverse complement strand
GAGCCGGGCGTAATCGACCTCCCCATTCTTGAAGGGCGTGACAATCGCCACGGAGAGACCAGCGAAATCGGAACCTTTGCGGGACATGGGAGAGCAGACCTCGGGCATTCAGGAATCGGGGGAATCCATTATCATACGGAGCGGCTGCACAGGCTGACAACGGGCCGACACTCCATCATTTAGCGCAAAGTCGCCAAGACGCGGAGGGGCAAAGGGGAAAAGGCAAAGACGGAGAGAAGGAGAGTGGGGGAGATGAAGAAAAGTGATTTCGCATTCTTGCCACCTCTTATCATTTTGCCTCCCATGATTTTGCCATCTCCCCCTTCCCCTTTGCGTCTTCGCGTCTTGGTGACTTTGCGTTAAAAACTACTCGCTATTTATGACAAAAACCGACTATCCCCAACTCGACGTCATCGCCGTCGGTGCTCACCCCGACGATGTCGAAATCGCCTGCGGCGGCACGCTCGCCAAACTGGTCAAGCAGGGTTACAAGGTCGGCATTGTCGATCTGACCGATGGCGAGCCGACGCCGGGGTCCAGTGGTCCCGAACAGCGGAAGGCGGAGGCCAAGGCGGCTGCGGAAGCGCTAGGGGTGGAGACGCGGGTGATTTTGGAATTGCCCAATCGCCGGCTGTTTGATTCGTTTGAAGCTCGCGTGGCCCTGGCGAAGGAGTTTCGGAAGTACCGGCCGAAAATCGTCATCGGTTTTGGGGACAAGACGCCGATGGCTTCGCCGGATCACTGGCAAGCGATGCTCATCACCGATGCCGCCGTCTTCTATTCCCGCCTCTCGAAATGGGAGGAGCATTTCGACAACCTGCCGGTCCACAACATTGCCGTGCAGCTCTATTTCCGCCTCGCCTTTGAGCCGCAGACACTGGGGGGCTTCATGAGCCACTTCACCGTGGACATCAGCGAAACTCTCGAAGCCAAAATCGCCGCCGTCCGCTGTTATGCCAGCCAGTTCCCCGTCGCCAAGGAACACGTCTTCGACCGCATTCGTGGCGCAGCCCTCATCGCCGGCTCTGCGAGTGGCTTTCACGCGGGGGAGACGTTCGTCTGTACGCGGCCGCTGGGGGTGAAGGACCTAGTGAAAACAGTGCTGCCGTAATTTGTAGGATGGGACTCCAGTCCCGTCCGTCTTTGCCTCTCCTTCGGACGGGACTGGAGTCCCATCCTACAAGAGTCCCTCGCTGGCGCGGCGGGCTGGTGTTAAACTGGCCCTCATGGCAGACAAATCGCAAACCGCTCCTCTCGTCGGCATCATCATGGGGAGCAAGTCCGACTGGGAAACCATGCAAGCCGCGGCCGACGTGCTGCAGCAGTTCGGCGTGCCCCACGAGTGCCGCATCGTTTCGGCTCATCGGACGCCGGATCTCATGTGCCAGTATTCCAAAGAAGCGGAAAGCCGCGGCCTCGCCGTCATCATCGCCGGCGCCGGCGGAGCCGCCCATCTGCCGGGGATGGTCGCTTCGCAAACCGTGCTGCCGGTCCTGGGCGTGCCGGTGCAAAGCAAAGCCCTGAACGGCCTCGATTCGCTCCTCTCCATCGTCCAAATGCCCGGCGGCATCCCCGTCGGCACCCTCGCCATCGGCCCGGCCGGTGCCAAAAACGCCGCCCTCCTGGCCATTCGTATCCTCGCCACCAACCGGCCTGACCTTCGGCAGAAATTGCATGCCTTTCAAACTGACCAAACTCAGCAAGTGCTAGATGCTGAACTTCCCAAGACGAACGCGAAGGGGATGGCCACGAAAAGCACAAAGAGGCACAAAAATGAAGGCGATGTCTCGTAAGCGTGACTCCGATCAATTTGGCTTTCTTCTTCTTCCACTTTGTGACTTTATGCGTTTTTCGCGGCCATCTCTCTCCTGATTTCTCCGCCGATTGCCATGTCCCAGCTCATCCCTCCCGGTTCCACTCTCGGCGTACTCGGCAGCGGGCAGCTTGGCCGGATGTTTACCATTGCCGCCCGGCGGCTGGGATACCGAGTGCATGTGCTGTCGCCGGATGACGATACACCGACTGGCCAGGTTGCCGATTTGGAGATCCGCGCCTCGTACGACGATCTCGATGCCATCGCCGCCTTCGCCCGCGGAGTCTCCGTCGTCACCTTCGAATTCGAGAACGTCCCCGCAGCCACCACGGCAGCAGCAGAGAAGTTCGCCCCGGTCCGCCCCGGCGGCAATGTGCTCCATATCAGCCAAAACCGTCTCCGCGAAAAGACCTTTCTGAAGAACGCGGGCATTCCGGTCACGCCGTTCCTCCCCGTTCGCTCGTTCGACGAACTAATTGCCGGTCTGATGCAATTCGGTTTTCCCGCCGTCCTGAAAACGGCGGACTGGGGATATGACGGCAAAGGGCAAGTCCGGATTGAATCGGCGGAACAAGCCAACACCGTCTGGCCGCAGTTCGCGGGGCGCGAAGCCATCCTGGAGAAGTTCATCGGCTTCGTCTCGGAAGTCTCGGTCGTCGGTGCCCGGGGACTCGATGGATCGTTCGTTTCCTACGGCCCCATCCGGAACTCGCACGCCAATCACATCCTGGACATCTCTGTGATGCCTGCCGGCGTGAGCGAGCGAGTCGCAGAGCGGGCCATAGAAATCACGCGGGAGATATTCTCCCGACTGGAAGTCGTCGGGGTTCTCTGCGTGGAGTTCTTCCTGGACAAAAGCGGCGAATTGCTGGTCAACGAACTGGCCCCGCGCCCGCACAACAGCGGACACCTCACCATCGACGCCTGCACCACCTGCCAGTTCGAGCAGCAGGTCCGCGCAGTAAGCGGCCTCCCCCTCGGCTCGCCGCGGCAGCACCGCCCGGCAGCCATGGCCAATCTGCTCGGCGACCTCTGGATGGGCGGCACCCCCAACTGGCAGAAAGCCCTCACCCTGACCGACATCAAGCTCCACCTCTACGGCAAAGCCGAGCCCCGCCCCGGCCGCAAAATGGGGCATCTCACCGCCCTCGCCGATACTCCCCACGATGCGGCCGAACGGGTAATCACCGCGCGGGCCGCGCTCACTACTGCTTAGGTTCCATCAGCGAAAAAGCAGCCCGACCACCGTCACCACCAGCCCGTATATTCCCAGCATCGGCAGCAGCATCACCAGGCCGAGCACCGCGCCGGCCCTCATCCGGCGGAATAGCCCGCCGACGCTAATTCCCGTCAGTGCCGCCGAAAGGTACGCCAGCGGACAGGCCGCAGGATGACCATCGACGAGGAGCGGCCCGAGCACGCGGTACGACGCCAGCGTGGCGGCTATGCAAAGCAGCTCCAAAAAAAGATAGCGGAGCGAAAACTGGCGGCTCTCGTCCATTGCCGCATTGTAGTCCGTTCAGAATTGACAATCGACAGTGCTGTCAGCTAAGCCCACTGCGGAAGCCTTGGCTGCAATCTACGCCAAAATTTCACTGACGACCTTCGGCTCGTCGCTGGGTCCGATGAGCCGCTGATTGAGTCCCTGATAGGGATAGCTGAAATGTTTGGGGTCGAAGCCGAGCAAATGCAAGATGGTGGCTTGCAGGTCGTGGATGCCGACTTTGTCCTTGGTAATGAAATAGCCCAAGTCGTCGGTCTGGCCGTAGACGGTCCCCTTCTTGATGCCTCCGCCGGCGAGCCAGATGCTGAAGCAGTGGGGGTGGTGGTCGCGGCCGAGGAACTTGCTGCCGCCGCGTTCTTCGTTGAGCGCGGTGCGGCCAAATTCGCCACCCCAGACGACGAGCGTGCTTTCGAGCAGGCCCCGTGATTTCAGGTCCTTGAGCAGTGCCGTGATGGGGCGGTCAACGAGCTTCACCTTAGTGGGCAGTCCCTGGACGATATCGGTGTCGACGCCGATGCCGTGGAAATCCCAGCCCCAATCGTAGAGCTGCACGTAGCGGACCCCTTGCTCTGCAAGGCGGCGGGCCAACAGGCAGTTGTTGGCGAAGCTCGCCTGGCCGGGGACGGCTCCGTAGGCTTCCAGCGACTCCTTCGATTCTTTGCTGATGTCCATCACTTCGGGGACGGCGATTTGCATCCGGTAGGCGAGCTCGTACTGGCTGATGCGGGTGAGCGTTTCCGGGTCGCCGAATTCGGCAAGCTCGATTTCATTGAGCTTCTTGAGGGCGTCGAGGCTCCGGCGGCGAACATCGCGGCTCATCCCCTCAGGGTTGTTGGCGTAGAGGATCGGCGCGCCAGTGGTCCGGCACTGAACTCCCTGATAGACCGACGGCAGAAAGCCGGTGCTCCAGAGAGCCTTCCCTCCAGTCGGGTCGGTGCCGCCGGAGATCAGAACCACGAAGCCGGGCAAATCCTGATTCTCGCTCCCCAAGCCGTAAGTGATCCACGAGCCCATCGCGGCCCCGCCGTTGCGGGCTGAACCAGTGTAGAGGAGCAACTCGGCGGGGGCGTGGTTGAACTGGTCAGTGTACATCGACTTGACGACGCACAGCTCGTCCGCCATCTGCGGCAGTTCCTTCCAGACCTCGCTCATCTCGATGCCGGACTGCCCCTGCTTTGGGAACTTGTACGGTGTGCCAAGCATCTTCGGCCGGCGGGCATTGAGATCGATGAACGGCAGCCGCTCTTTTTTGAGAATGCCCAGGACTTCGTCGGAGCAAGGCTCCAGGTTGTGCTTCACCAACTCCGGCTTGAAGTCCCACAGGTCATGCTGCGGCGGCGCGCCGGACATGTGCAGATAAATCACCCGCTTCACCTTCGCCGGCAGTGGTGGAGCTTTTGGGGTGAGTGGATTATCGATGGGGACGGTTGTTGACGCCGGGGCACCGAAAGCCGCCGAAGCACCGCCGCCGAATTGGCTCCCCAAGAGCGAACCAAGGAACAGGCCGCCCAGTCCTGTGTTGCAGTTCTTCAGGAACTGGCGGCGAGAGGCGAGTTGCGCGGCGAGGAGGCGGGGGTCATTCATGGGAGGGCCTTTGAACAGGTTGATATCTACAGTTTCGTCGAAGGAGAGGCCAGCGTCAACGAAGTGATGGAAACAGCACTATCTAACCTGCGGAAGCCATTGCCAATTCGCCATCCACGAGTGCGCCCACGTCTGGTGATAATCGCAATCCCGGCAATGCCAACCGTCGTCGTGAGCAACGAGTCCATCGCGGTTATCACACCTGCCGCATGTAAACGGGTGCGTCGCGCCAGACTGCTGGCAACCGTTGAGACTGGCAACCTGGTCTTCGTTCCATGGAGTAAGTGTTTTTTCACGATCGGTTATATGCCTCTCACTTTCAGCCATTTGCTTCCCTCCACCGATCTCTCACCTGTGCCGGCGAAGCCGAACCCGTCGTCCCAAGCTGCTGGACCGTGATGGAAGCCACCAAATTGCCGACCGCAGCCGCTTCGAGGGGAGTCGCGCCGGCGAGCAAGGACGTGACGATGCCGCTGGTGGCGGCGTCTCCTGCGCCAACGATGTCGACGGGGCCGGTAAGGGGAACGCCAGGGACAAGCTGTGGCGATTGCAGCGGCTCGGTTACGAGAATTCCTTGCTCTCCCACCGTGCAGAAGACCGGGCGGGACGTGCGGCTGGCGAGGAGCAGCGCCGCTTCTCGAACTGTTTGATCGGTCATGGAGCCAGGGTCGCTCACAGCGCCGGCCGCCCGCAGGAGCTCGGCCCGGTTCCCCTTGAGAATGCCGAAATCGAAATCCTTCAGAAACTGGCGGCTGTCGATGTAAATGAGCTTTTGCGGATTCTCCTGGGAGAGATCACGAAGCAGATTGCGGACAACACTGCTCACGACTCCCCAATCGGATTCATTGATCTGGTCCAGCACAATCAATCCATCGGACGACTCGAAAACTTGCCGCACACGCTTGCGGAGTTCCGCGGTGGCAGCAGCCGAGAGCGGCCCGCGGGTGCGGACGTCGAGCCGATTCAGTTCCTGCCAGACTCCCTTCGCGTCCTGCTTCATCGGCTTGGTATACGTCGGCGTCAGCCTATCGCTCACGGCGAGGACGTGCGACACATCGACCGGCAGCTTGCGAACCTCCTGGAGCAGGTCGTATCCATGCCCGTCATCCCCAATCACCGTCGCCGGCACCAACATCCCGACGCCGAGTGCGGCCAGGTTGTTGAGGACAGTGCCCAGGGCTCCCGGCGAATTGCGAATCTGCGGAATCTGATACGCCTCCAGATCCGTCTCGATGGACATTTCGCAAATCCCCGGCGCAATGTCGAGATAGCGGTCGAGGAACAAATCGCCCACCAAGCCGATGGTGAGGCGAGGGAGAGTTTCGAGGATGGATTCGAGACGGGGGAGGGAGAGCATGGAGCTATTGTATGGGGCCTTTCGGGATGCGAAAGAATGGCAACCCAGGGATGGTAGCCGCTAGCTCCATCGTCCCCCACATTTTGTATTTAGGAACTATTGACAATAAATGTGTACATATGTACCATTGCGGAAGCTGCGAGGCCTGATTCTCCCCATTTAAGCGAGATAGCAGTTTAATCCTGCGAAGGCTGGCTACCGTGGCAATGTGCTGTTTGACAATTTGGTCGTAAGAACTGAGCGCATCGCTACTTCCCTTGAATGCGAAGGGAAAAGTAGTCGTGCCATGTTTGTGCTGTAGGGGCGCGAATGAAGTCGCAGTTGAAATTAAACCCCCGTGATGGGTGGAAAATGACTCGACGAGATTGCGAAGTGCGAAGGAGGGGGGTGTTGGTTTACCCGGGGGGGTCGATTTTCCTAACGCCGTGGACCGCAACAGTTTGAGAAAAATGGAGGCCTGAGTTTCTCAACACATCTTTAATGAGAAACGAGAATGATGCTGAGGTAAACTCGGTCGGAAGGAGGGTGGCCAAGTGACTTAGGATTTCGGATTTCGGATTTCGGATTTTAGATTTCCCAGGGCGGCACTTCGCAGGTGCGGCACCGTTTGCCGGTGGTCGCCGCAGACGTAGAAGCTTTCGCCGCCGTCGGCGACGGTCCGGACCAGGATGGTTTTCCAGGGGCGGTAGTAATACTGCGGGTTGCTCTTGGGGGCTTCCTTGTCCCATTCCCCTTCGATTTGGATCAGGTCGAAGGCAGCCGTCGTGAAGTTGGCGATTTTGCGGCCTTCCTGGTGGGCGACGTTGCGGGCCATCGAGAGGGCCTTGAGATAGACTTCCGGCCCCATCACTGCGCTTCCCATGCAGAGGAAGACGCCCCCTTCGAGTTGGTCGACGGTGTGGCAGACGGAGAGGAAGTCCCGGTAGCTGGCGGTGCCGAAGGCGGCTGGGTCGAAGTTGGGGTGCTCGTGGATGATGTCGTAGCCGACGCCGATGTGGACGGTGACCGGGCGGCCGAGGCGGACGGCAGCGGCGAGGATGCTCGTTTCCTTGTTCGGGAAGTCGCCGTGCTCGATGGCGTGGCCGAGCGATTCGCCGAGCCCCATCCCCTGGGCGACTCCTTCGCGGACGATGTCGTTCATCTCGCCGGTTTCGCGCCAGAGGCCGAACTCGCCGCTGCGGATGTACCGAGCCACGCTCTCGCAGGTCGCCCCGATTTTCGCCAGCTCAAAATCGTGAATCGGTCCCGCTCCGTTCATGCCGATGTGGGTAATCAGTCCTCGCTCCATCAGGTCAATCAGTTGCCGGGCCACCCCGGCTCGCACCACATGTCCCCCCATCAGCACCAGCGTCGCCGCCCCTCGCTCGCGGGCGTTCGCCATCCGGCGGCCAAGCTCGGCGATGTCCCGCATCCCCTTCTCCGGCAACTCCGGCGGCAGTTCGTCCAGCGGCAACATCGACGAGATCAACAGGTCGTGCTTCCGCTCGGCCAGCGGCTTGATGAGAAGACGGGAGCGATCGAACTGAGGGAGCATGGAAGCCAGGGGTCAGGAGGCAGGGGTCAGGAGTCGGAGAAGCTGGTCGAGTTGCCGGTAGTCTCCCACGATGATGTCGGCCCCGGCTTTGATCAGGCGGCTGCGTTTCCAGCCGTTGATTCCCTCGCGGGACTCTTCGTTGCTGGCGACTCCGATGGCGAGGCCGCCGACTTTTTTGACTTCTTCGATTTCGACGTAGCCATCGCCGAAGCCGACAATTTGATTGCCGGCGACGCCGCTGTCACGAATCATTTGCTCGATGATCATGGCCTTGGAGAACTTTTTGTAGTCGTCGAGGGCTCCGTAGACATGGGGGCCGAACCATTTGGCGAGGCCGAGGACACCCAGTTCATCCTGCACATATTTCAGGTCGGTTCCCGAGGCGAGATACATCTTGAGCCCGCGGGAATGAAGGTTCTCCAGCAGCTCGGTCGAGTTCGGTACGGTAAGCTCCTCGGCAGGAACGCGGCCACTGCGGACCGACTCCACGCGGCTGCCAACTTGTTGCCAGAGGAGGTCGTGGTACTGATGCTTGTAGGCAACCGGCTCCTCGGGCGAGCCACCGCGCTTGGCGACCTCGTCCGCGAGCTGCATCATCTGATAGATAGTTTGCTTGCCGTTGAGACGCATCACGAAGTCTTCGACGGTGGCGTTCAACTCGCCTGCCGATTCCTTCGTGCCGGTCGCGGCGAGAATCTCGACCATCATCGGGATCATCACCTCCTGCCAGTTGCGGCGGAGGAGCGAGAGTGTGCCGTCAAAATCGAAGATGGCGGCCTTGAAGGGGCCGCGGGGATGGTGAGGGTTGACGATTTCCATGTTCTTCCAGTTCGTTCCGACAATCGATCAGTTTTGGGAGAGTCGTCGCTTCCAGATTCGGGGGCTGCGGCTCGAATGAATGACGCCGACGATGACAATTCTCGCTTCTTCCACGTAGTAGAAAATACCGTAAGGGAAGCGATGAATGAATGCCCGACGAAGATTCTTGTGGACCAGGGCGCTCGCTTCGGGGTGAGCAAGAATACTTGCGACTGCTGTTTCAACGGCCAACAGAAATTCAGCACCCAGTCAAGTGCGGCGAGATTCATACCATTTGGACGCCTCTTCCAAATCCTGCTCGGCAACCCTTCGGATCACGAGGGATTTCACAGCTTGTCTCGCAGTCGCTTACGTACTTCCTCCCAGGGCTCGCAATCGTTTGGATTTCGCTCGCAATCTTCGAGGCGGCGATCAAGTTCCTCGCGCTGCTCCAAGGAGAGCGGAAATTCAGTAGAGTCTTCAAGCAGGCTATCCCAAATCTCCTCCACCAGCAGAATCCTTTGCGCGGCGCTGAGCTTGCGAATTTCGTCGCCCATAAAGTTGTCTCCCGAAAATGCGAGCCGCGTCTATTGTAAATATACTGATTTCCGGGCGGATTGCGAGTCAGCGACATTTCACGAAAAGGAAGCTGCGGTCCTCTTTAGTATCTATACTGCCGCGGAAATTCGCGTCGGAAATCTGGAGGAGGCTGGGAAGGAATGTTTGCCGCAAGGGGAGCAGAGGGCATTGCCACCGGACCAGGTTCCGGCTCCGTCGGCAGCAGCGCGGGGGCTCGCAGATTACTTGGAGCAATTGGCGAGATCCGATTGCGGGAAAGAGTTGGCTGGCTTGGTCGCAGCACGACTCGCCGCGCCGTGGCGGTAACGCCGGCAGGCGGAGAAGGAGACAGAGATGGGCTTGCGGTGTTCCCTTCCGCCGGCAGCCAATGCCAAGGAACCTGCGGCAGAAAGAACAGCAGGCAAAACGCCGCCCCGAATTCGAGAAACACACCCAAAAAGAAATCGACAGGTCCTTTGTTCTTCATTTGGTTCCTCCTTGCGAAACGGTCAGCCCGACGAGTGCGGGCCGCGAGTCCGTGGGAGACGAAGGAGCAAGGACCATGCCGAATGGAGAATTCGGATGCGGTAATCGCCGTAAACAATTGAAGACACACGGCTTGTACGCTAATGCGCGCGAGTTGCTAGCTCCTAAGACATTGTAAGAGTGTCCTCAAAATGCAGACCTACAGAATCAAGCCCGCGGCGCAAAGCGGACTAGCCAACCGTCTGCTCTTCCAGCCACTTCAGATAGCCCGGAGTTGCTTCCACCGCGGCGAGGGCCAGGATTTCCGGCTGCTCGTAAGGATGCAGGGCGAGGATGGCCGCTTCGAGCCGCGAAAAGAGATCGCGGCGGGTCTTGATGGTGAGTACGAACTCGCGCGAGGTTTCGATCCGGTCGTTCCACCAGTAGCTGCTATCGATGGGCCCGCCGATTTGCACGCACGCGGCCAATCGCTGCTTGAGAACGGCCGCGGCAATCGCATCCGCCTCACTCCGTTCCGCGGTGGTGGTGATGACCTGAATGGCTTCCAAGGGCATAGGATTATGGTCCGCGAGCAGCCCCGCTTAGCCCCCGCGTCCACGCGGAGATTAACTTTCGAGCGCCGCGTGGACGCGGCGGCCAAGCTAAACCCGCCGAGTCGCCCGGGCACCAGCCTGCGCAAAGTGGGGAGCACGCAGGCCATGTCCACCGGACGCGACGCTTCTGACCGCTGGTGCAGGCGTCTGAATTCCCAATTCGATCATGCTGGGAGCCAGCGTTCCGCTCCAGGTTTCGTAAGCCCGGCCCGAGCGCTCGTCCGCTTGATAGAAGGCGAGCAGCGAGATGGTGTCGCACGCACTGAATTCCTGCTGCGAAAGGGCCTTCGTCGGCTGAAAGGTTCGCCGCCAGGTGCCGGCATTGAAGTACGTCTGATGCAGTACGTATCCATCGGCATGGCTGGCATCCAGCGAAATCGTCTCGTGAGCATGCGTATGACCATAGACGATGTGCCGGGCCCGCCGATTGCGGAAGTCCGCTTCGGCGAGTGCGTGCGGCAGATAGGATTCGGTCCGGGCACCGCGAAGGCTGGCCAGGAACGAAAGCGTTCTGCCGATCCAGTCGCTGCTATCGCGGCGGCTGAATTTGAGGGCGGCGGAAAGGCCGTCGATGAGGTCGATGGGGCTCCAGGTGTTCCGCTCGCGGACCACATAGAGAGCCAGCATTTGCTCGACGAGGCTGTCCCAAGTTCGTTTGATGGCGGTGCGAAGCGAAAGCTGCGGCACTGTCCGCTCCAACAGGCTTTCCATCCAGGCCGGAATGAGGAGCAGCGGGCGGACCTGATCGATTTCCTTGAGCGCGGTAACGGCGGCCTCGGGAAGTTCGCCGGCAAGATCGGTTTCGAGATGTTCGATGAAGCGGCCGACGAGCTCGATGGCGATCACATCGGAGAGGCTGCTCGCGTTGCGGTCGTCGCTGAAGGCCAGGGGATCGTGAATATCGCCATGGCGAGCGAGGACGCGATGACTGCGAAGTGCGTCATGCAATTCTTCGGACTCCGAGGAGTCGTGCGGAAACGGCCGGTTGTGCTGATTCGCGAGCCCCAGATGATGAGCGACTTTGTGCCGCAGCACGTCGTACTGCAGACCAGCCAAGTGGAGCGGCCAGTCGTGATTGCCAACCATGTAATGGGTGCGAACCGCCACGGGGAGTTCCACGTCATCCAGCACCGGCTCACCGGCCGCATTGGCCTGTGGAACGGTGACGACGCTTTCGGTGGCCAGCGAACGGAGAGAGCGGACGGTTTGTGCATTGTGACGGAGGATGCCGTCGGTGATGTGAGCGACGGCGTCGCTTCCGGCGGGGGATTGCAGGTCGCTCCAGGGACGGAGGTCGCTCGCCAGCCACTTCTGCGAATGGACAATGTCGAGCACATCCCCCAGCAGCACCAAATCCAGCCGCTCGATGGGCTGATAGTTGCCGCCGGCTCGCCAGGAGGCCCGCCAGGCAAGATCGGCCAGCCGCTCGGCAAAGAGGTCCATCGCACCGGGCTCCAGAGTGGCCCCGGTTGTCCCATCGGTCAGGTGCAGGTCGCTGATAATGACGAGCATGGCTCATTCCCTCAAGTCAATTTGCCCAACTTCCCGGCGCAAGACGCGCAGCCCGCTGCCAAAACAACGAGCGGGATTTCATCCACTCCCCATATCGGCTGCCGGTTGTAGCAAACGTGAGGATTGTTCCGAAGAAAGAGACTGGGAAAGGAGGGAAAGCCGGGAGCCGCGGAATCCACCAAATAGCAGTATTTCTGCTTGCTAGCATGCACAAGGCCGTTCGGAAACAGCTCGCGATTACTTGCGGACGAATTGAGCTTCCGTCCGCTGGCCCTTCAATCGGACTACCGATCAATTTCACCCATCACAATATCCAGTGAGCCAACGATCGCGGGTACGTCAGCAATCAGGCAGCCGCGGCAGAGTTCGTTGGTGACGGAGAGATTGCAAAAGCAACTGCTGCGGGCACGGACTCGCCAGGGGATGGAGCTGCCGTCGCTGACGATGTAAAAGCCCATTTGTCCTCGCGGGGCTTCGGTCTCGAGATAGGCTTCTCCCTTGGGGAGCTTGGCGGTGAGCTTTATCGGCTCTCCCCACGGTCCGGTGGAGGAAGAGTAGCGGTCGATGGCCTGGCGGACGAGGTCGATCGCCTGCACTACTTCCAACATGCGGACATAAAACCGGTGCCAACAGTCCCCGAGAACGGCTTCCTTGGGAACATCTGGATAATCGTGGTCCGCGGGATATTTGCCGTTGCGTTCGCAGATGACTTCAAAAGCGTAGCCATCGTACATCTCGGTATAGCGCTCTTCGCCGTCGCGGCGGAGATCGTAATCGACGCCGCTACCGCGAAGGACCGGCCCAGTGCAGCCGTAATCGATGGCCATAGCCGCCGAGAGGTAACCGATGTTGGCGGTCCGCTTGATGAAGATCGAGTTGGTGGTGAGGAGCGCATGATATTCCTGAATCACCGGCTCAAATTGCGTGAGGAAGTCCTCGCACTTCTTCAGCCAGCCGCGAGGCAAGTCGGCGGTGGCACCCCCGGGCGTAAGGTAACTGTAGGTGAGGCGAGCGCCGCAGGCTTCCTCAAACAAGTCGAGAATTTTCTCCCGTTCGCGGAAGGCATAGAGAAAGGGGCTGAACGTGCCGAGGTCCAAACCGTAGGCACCCATGCCCACGAGATGGCTGGCGATGCGTCCCATCTCGGAAATGATGACGCGAAGATGGCGGGCCTTTTCCGGCAACTGGTAGGCCAGCAGTTTTTCAACGCACAGCGACCAGCCGAGGTTCATGTTCATGCCGGCCAGATAGTCCATCCGGTCGGTATAGGGAATCCACTGGCGAGGGGTGAGGTTCTCGCCGATCTTCTCGGCACAGCGATGCAAATAGCCGAGATGCGGCTCGACTTCGGAGACGATTTCACCGTCGGTGCGAAGCACCAGTCGAAGCACGCCATGCGTGCTGGGGTGCTGCGGCCCCATGTTGACAAGCATTTCGTCCGTGCGGACATCGAATTCCACGATGCGGGGATCGTCAAGCTGGGTGGCCATAACCGATGGGGGGCGAGTAAGCCCAAACGAGGATAACAAAGTGACGGCAAACTTATTTGATGATAAGGACGAAAGGCCGTTTGCGAAATACCCTGAAAGACAGGGCATTCCTAACAATAAGCAGCATGCCCACGCAGATCCGTGGGCGTGCCTTCAGAGACTGACGAGACCGCCACAGCCTGTCCTACTTGCTGTCCTTCGTGAGCAATGGGAAGTCGTCAGTCCGGAACGGGGATGCCGGCAGCCGGGCTCCATTGAAGAGGTTCGGCTCGGCAAGCTCATTCCAGGCGAAGCGAACGGCGATTGGTTTGGCGACTTGTTCACTCTGTACGACGATTGTCTCTCCCTCAATAGTCGCTTTGGCGTCGAGAAACTTTTGATCCTCGCCCGCAATGATGAAATGGGAGGGCGGTTTATTGCCTTTAGAATTCAAGCCCGCGCCGTACTTAAACTTGATGCGAATCTTGTTGCCGTCAACGGCCATTGATTCATAGAGCGGTCCCGAGAATTGCAGGGACGACTTTTCATACGTAGTCGCCAAGGCCCACAAAGCGAGTCGACGACCGACATCCTGCTTGTTTGGCGGATGAATGTCGTTCACCGTGGTGATGTCCGTCGTTACGCACATTCCCGTGTTCTTGAGGGACAGCGTCTTGAGCTGCGCGTCCCAAAGTTCTGGAAGAAGATTGTTGCCATAGCGATACGGCGCAAGCTCCACGAAGAGAAAAGGGAAGTCTCCCTGCCCAAAGCGTTCCCGCCAATCGGTAATCATGGCAGGGAAGAGCTTGCGATACTGTGCGGCTCGGCCGACGTTCGATTCCCCTTGATACCAGATGGCTCCGCGAATGCCGTAAGGAATAATTGGGTTGATCATGCCGTTGAACAGCACGGACGCTTGATTGGGGTTGCCCGGCTGGAACTTTTCACTTCGTTGCAGGATAGGAGCAAAGTCAGGATCGGTCCCGAGCTTTTCCTTGCTCGTCCAGGCTTCGCAAATGGTGCCGCCCCAATTGGTGCTGATGATTCCAACAGGAACATCCAGTTCGTTTTGCAGGTGCCGTGCGAAGAAGTAGCCGATGGCGGAGAAGTTGCTCACGGTGTCTGGGGAGCAAGTCTGCCACGTACCCGCGATGTCATCAACGGGCTTTTCTGATGGATTGTGATTGACCTTGATCATCCGAATCTTCGGATGTTTCGCCAGTTCCCGCTCCACGTCCGGGCTTGCCGAGATACCAACCGTCCATTCGGAATTCGACTGACCGGAGCAGATCCAGACTTCGCCGACGAGGACGTTCGGGATCGTGATTTCGTTCTTCCCCTTCACGGAAAGCACAAAGGGACCACCGGCAGCGGGGGTGGCCAATTTGAGCGACCATTTGCCGTCGTCGCCGGCCTTAGCGGTGGCCTTGGACTCACCGAGCGAAACGGTGATTTCCTCTCCCTTGTCTGCCCAACCCCATACGGCCGCCTGGGACTTTTGCTGCAAGACCATGGATTCGCCAAAGATTTTCGGCAGTTTGACGTCGCCACGGGCGACCAGCGGAGATGCCGCTGCCAGGACAAAGAGCAAGGCCACGGAACGCTTCATGGGGAGGAACTCCAGGTGGGCAATGGAAATAGTGAGCGAAAGGCAATTTTAGCGGGGAAAAGGTCGCCCTTCCAGCAAGGCCAGCAGAAAAATTGAATTCCAGCCCTCGCGACTGAGCTAGCAGCACAAAAAAGCGGCCCCGGAATTACCGGAGCCGCTCGGGAAGTCAATCTTCTTTTTGGCCGCTGCTATTCTGACTGGCGGCTCCGCTTGATGCGGAGTTGATCATCGGCCAGGAGGCTGATGATTCCGTTGTCGCTGGACGATGCCGCAGGTGCAATCGTTCCGCCGAGTTGGCTGAAGATTGCATCGTGAGCGGATGCAGGAGCATCAGCCTCCCCTTCCGCACCAGGTGAACCAGCCGGCGGCGTGTTGAGCTTGTTGATGACAAGCAGCACGTCGTGCGGCGAGACCACATTGTCCCTATCGGTGTCAATGAAGGGTGTCCCATGGAACCCGCTGATGTCCAGGGCATGGCTGCCGTTGGTATTGATTTCATTGATGACAAGGAGTGCGTCAATGGGCGTGATCGAGCCATCGTTGTTCACATCCAGAGGATCACGCGGATTACTGTGCGGGAAAATGCCGCTGCTGCCGCCGCCCACGGGCGTAGTCACCGGCGGATCAAAATTCCCCAAGATCGGCAGGCCGAACTCATCTCCATATTGGATATAGATGTCGTCCCCGAACGGCACCGGCGTGTAATCGATAACCGGCACACCGTCGATTGGGTCCGCATGGATGCGGCTAATCAGCGAGGCGCCACCGGATACCAGGATGTACCATTCGGCATCTTCTTGGGGGGAGACCCCGGCCCGGTTCGGGACAAACAAGCCGAGATCGTCGCAGCCGTCCTTATCCATATCGGCAGAGACTGGCCGGTTGTTCGGCGTCGGGAAGCCGAAGCGGAAGGTCCGGTCGATCGTGCCGTTGCGGCCGAGGTCAATGGAGAAAACATTGTCCTTGTACGTCGCCAGGTCGTCGCCGCCCACTCCGTCATAGTTGCCCACAACCGGGTAACCGTTAACACCCCAGGCCAAGGCGGAACCGAGGTCAAGCTTAAAGTCGTGGTTGGTGTCGAAGTACCAGGTTGTCCCCGTGAAGACGCCGACTTCGTCACCGTTGAGGGCGTTGCCGTCGAAGTTACCGGCGACGGGTACGCCGTTGATAGCGGCAGGATCCACCACGGCGATATCCACGCCGGGAGTGATCGCACCGTCGTTGTCGACATCCACCAGGAATCGCCACGAGCCGCCAACCTTGCCGTAGGCAGCCAATTTGTCAAAGCCGTCGGCGGTTCCGCCGGAGGCCTTCACAAAGTTACCGGCGAACAGGTTGTCGCTGGTGTAACCCATGTAATAGGTGATGTCGCGGTTGGTGTAATCGGCATTGTTCTGGTCAAACGTGGTATTGCCGTTGGTATCGATCCAGGCTGCACCAGCGCCCCAAGTGCCGACTTCCGGCCGGGTGTCCACCGTGAAGCGAGCCACAAAATTGCCGCCGGGAACGCCGTTTCCGGAGGGGAAGCTCGGAAATTCCTGGGGTTCGCTGACATTGCTCTCGCCATCGAGGTTGTTCCCTACCGGATCCACAACTCCATCTAGAATGGTCAGCGTGAAGCGATCATCCGGCAATGGTTTGGCAAAGTTGAGCTGGATCGTGGCAGTAGCAAAGCTACCCGCGATGGCCGCATTATTAACCACAACGATCGAGGAGATCGGAATGATGCCGTTGTAGTCCCCGCGGACCTGGTACATGCCGGGAGAGGACGCCACTCCGGAATTCAAAGCGTCGTACAAGAACCCAGCGGCCCGCGCGGGAAGATCTCGCACACTGATGACCAGTGAATTGACAAGCGGGGTAGGTCCATCCGTGCTTGGCTTGGGATCAAACAAGTCATAGGGATTGCCGGCATTGTTGATGTCCACGTCCGTGATCTGCGGGCCCTGCGTATCGACAAAGACCTGTAGGGTGATGGCGGTCGTCGTTCCGACAATATTCCCGGCCACATCTTCCGCTGTCAACAGAATCGTGCGAACTCCGTCCCGAACGGGGAAGAACGCCGGATTGTTCAGATCCACAAAGGCCGTGGCTTCCCAAGCACCGTTGGGATACTGATTGGTGCCGTCATACGGAAGCGTGACAGTGGTGGCAATTTGCACGTCCGCGGCATCCACAGCACCGTTGTTGTTGAGATCCGCATAGAGGCGAACTACCGTGTCGGCTTCCGCCACGCCCCAGAAGGTGGGAGTGGTGTCATAGGTAATCCGGTCAGCGTTGGAAGCCGGCGAATTTAGCACTCCCGTATCGCTATCGGGATGCAAACCGTCCGTTGCGCTTGCTGCCGTTCCGAAGACAGCGGTCGGCAAGATTGTGTCCACATTGACTTCCAACGATTCGGCAAAGGCTCCAAAGCCCTGGTTGAGGCCAGTGTCGGCACCACCCGACGTGGGATCAATCATTTCGACGCGAGAAGAAATGTAGTAGCTGCCGTCCGGAGCCAAAGCGTCGTTGGCAAACGTGAAGGTAAACGTGCCTGGCTGACCCACAATCGGCTGGGCGTAGCCGGCCACGACCGCAACTCCGGTGTTGATTTCCGTCACGAACACCACGACCCTAAAGCCAGAGGCATTGGCGTTCAAGGCAGTACTCGGCACGAATGGAATCCGAATCACTTCATCCGGCGGATTGCCAGGTGCGCCGCCGTTGAGCGGAAGGTCCGCCAAGAAGGTGCTGCCGGCAATTTGAACGACATCCGGTACGCGAATCAGAATCGTCGGATCGTTGTCGAAGGTGATGTTGTCGCGCTGCGAGCGGCCCGTGTCGCTGCTGAGTCCTGCGGCCGTCGCCCCAGGGGCACCGGCAGTGGCATTGGTTGTCGTGTTCACCGGAGCATCCAGCAGTTCGATATCGAATGGCACCGGAGCCGCCGTGTTGACCACCGTCACGTTATACGTGTTGATGGCAATCCCGGCGTTGGCTGCTGCCGCGGTAACCCGGAGGTAATAAGTCTGGCCGGCGACGGCGGGAATGCGAACTCGTTCGTTGGCCAGCGGGGCTGTATCGAGCTCGGGGTTGGTGCCGGTTCCGTCGTTGCCGCCAAAGGAGGCGGCAATCACGTTGCCGGCTGCATCCTGCACCTGGATGTCCAAATTGCCGTTGCTCGGCAATCCGGGACGTGCACCCACCGAGGGAATTTCGGTGAAGTACACCTGGAAATCAAGCGTGCCGGTCTTCTCGGCGACGACGCGGTAGTAGTCCACGTCGCCCGGAAGCGGCTGGAAAGCACCGCCAGGTCCGGGAGTGAGCGGACCGGGATCGATGTTCGGATCGACGTTGATCGTCTCGTCAGAACCGAGATACGTCGCATTCAGGCGGTTGTCATTCCATTCGTACGGATCGTGCTTGAACACCAGCACGGTCCCAGTAGTCACCGGCTGCATGAACTCGACATTGGTGAACACGTTTTCGATCGACTCGGCATTGCCCGGGCCAACGGAAACGGTTCCAGCGGTGTCGCTTTCAGCCTTGCGATACAGGACCAGATCACCGGTCCCGTTGTCTTGCACGGACAACCGATCGCGAGTGTGATGAGTGCCGCCATCGACGTTAATGAGCAGCGTGTTGACGATTGCGTCCACACCGAGGGCGTCCAGAGTGGTAACAAAGATGACGTCATCACCGCTGCCGGCTTCAATCTTCAATTCTTCGACGGTGCGAACGCCGCCAAAGAGGACCATCGTGTCCGTTTCCGATACTGCGGTGCCGACGGTCGGAGTAACCGTGTAGGCCACGGTAACGTCCGCCGATTGATTGGCGGTAATGGTGTCGTTGCTCGAGGTGCCTTGCACCAGGATGACGTCGTAGCCGTCATCCACGAGACCGGCCCCACCGTTGGCAACGGTCGTGTCACCACCGTTGATGGTGTCAGCACCGGTGCCGCCGACGAAGAGATCATCTCCGAGGCCGCCAATCAGCACGTCGTCACCAGCTCCGCCGAACACAGAGTCATTGCCGTCGCCACCATAGACGACTTGTGCCGCGCTGCCGCCGAAGAGGATGTCGTTCCCCGCTCCGCCGTCGAGTCGACCGTAGCCGCTGATGGTGTCGTTACCCTGGCCGCCGTTCAGGGTGAAGAAGTTGGTTTGGCCCGCGTTGGGAGGAACAATCGGATTGTTCGTCGAAGTGAACATTGTGGTCAGGGCCGCCACCGTAACGCTGTCTTCCGAAGTCGCCAGCACGTCGTTGCCGCCGTTGCCATTGAGCACAAACTCATCGTTTTCACCGGCAACTGCGTTCAGAACGGAGATGTTGTACTTCAGACCCGTGATGTTCATCGTCGTAGCCGCTGCCGTGATGTTGACGTTGTCGGCAACTTCGCGGCCCTGCACAGTGACGGTGTCCTTGGCTGCATCAGCCGTGTTGAGGTTCAGGACAATCGCCACGACTTCGGTCGTGAACAGGTCGTTGACGATGAACGTGTCGGCACCACCCTGGCCATCGACGATCACATCTTCAATACCGTGATTGTCAATTACCAAAGCGCCGATCAGGGCGTTGAAATGCGTCGGAGTACCACCTGGTCGCAAAGTGAAGACATTGGCCGCGGCATTGCCGAAGAAGCGGAAGATATCCTCGGCGTCTTCACCACCGCTATTCACATCGGCCCCATCGCCCGGCTCCCAAATGAAGTTATCGAAGCCCGCTCCGCCGAAGCTATTGTCAATCCCTGCATCGTCGGCAACGCCGTTGGGGGCAACCGTCGGATTGCCAAAAATGTCATTGCCATCCTCGCCGTATTCAAAGTCGTCCCCTGCCCCACCGATGATCACGTCATTGCCGCCACCGCCGTAAATGATGTCGTTATTTGGGCTGCCGATGAGGCTGTCATTGCCCTCGCCGCCGTAGACAGTCACTTGCGTTGGGATCGTGACGCCGGTCAGCGTGACGCTGTCATTCCCGTCCAAGACATTCACTTGAAGGCGGTCGATGTTCGCGCCTACGGTGACAGTGCCAACCATCGTCAACACATTGGCCGCGGAGGTCAGCGTGTCCACGCCATTCGTGCCCGTGACAATCAGGTCGTCAAAGCCGCCAGTGCCGGCATTGGCCGTCAAGGCGGTGAAGCCTCGCAGGGTCAACAGCGGGCTGAGCCCGGACTGGAAGGTTGCCGTGCCGATGCCGGTGGGATTGACATTCGTCGTGTCATCGCCGGCGGTGCCGGAGATTGTCAGGATGTCGTTCGGCACACCAGCCGCCGGGGCGTTCCCGTCATAGGTGACCGCAGCCGTGTTGGTGATGACGACATTGGCGGCCAGACCCGGGAGGCCGATGACGTTCATCCCTTCCGCGCTGGTGGGGGTGAAAGTGACGGTATTGGCCGCGCTGGTGGTGAAGATGTTCACCGCGTCCCCATTGGACGGGTCGCCGCCATCGACATTGATGCCCGTCAATCCAGTCGGCGGAGCGGCTGGAATGGTCAGGTTGATCGCATCGGCGCCCGCCAAGGCGTTGATCGTCAGCGTCACCTTGTTGGAGAAGTCGATGTACTCCTGGTCGTCAATCGAAACGCGGCCGCGAGTGGCATCGCCGGGAGTCGAAGCGAAGTTAATCGCATTCGCGGCGTTGTTGGCGTTGACAATCAGTACGGCAGCCGGAACGAGGTCGACGACCGGCTCCAGGCTCACGAAGTCAATTACTTGCGGAAGTGGCGAACCCACACCCGCCGGATGCTGGTGGGTGATTTGGCCGTTTCCTGGGATCGGTCCCGGTGTGTAGATGACATTACCAATTGCAGCCGGGGCGGGCGTGCCCGAGATGGTCAGGCTGTCGATCCCCGCGCCGCCATCGTAGTACAAGCCGTCACCGGCAACCCGGTGCCAAATGTCTCGCTGGTCCATATCGACGGTCACCGCATCGTCGCCGAGTCCGCCGAGCACATTGACCCGCTCAAGCGAGTCGAACGGATCGCTGATCGGGGTGCGGAAGTTGAGCGTGTCGTTGCCACCGAGCATGTCGAACGTCACGGTGTCAATTGGACCCGTCGCTCCGTTGGGATCCGTAAAGCTGCGGAGGCGGTAGAGAATGGACCCATTGGCCGTATCGGTCACCGTCACCATCGGAGCAGCCACAGTTCCGGCCGCATCGAAATCGACGGCAAAGGTTTCATTGCCGCTGGTCTGGACCGTGTTCGGGTCGGTGCCACGCAGAGTGAGCGAATCCGTGTCACTGAGCGAGCCGTCGTCATCGACGATGATCAGGTCGGTGTTGTTGATGTACGACACGACCATGATCACGCTGCCATCGACCGCGCTGGTAACGCGGACTTCACCGTTATCAGGGCCAGAAGGCTGGACGACGATGTCTTCGGAGGCAATCCCGCCGCCAAAGGCGTTGAGGCCATTGTTGACGCCGATCGAGGTGTGCACGATAAGCAGGTCCGCCTGATCGCCGTCCTGTTGGGCCGGGCTCCCTTCGTTGAAGACCACGCCCACGCCCCAGCCGCGGGGAGCATTGTTGCCGATGCCGAAAAGATTCGGGCCGGCATTGTCGGCGAAGGGGGTGATTTCCAGGGTGTCGATGTCGTCCGCCGTCGCGCCGGTTACCGGGGCATCAGGAGCATTCGGGAATGGGCTATTGAGATCCTGGCCCACCAGGTCGTAGCCATAGGTGTTGAGCCGGTTCACTCCTTCGATCAGGATCGGAGCGCTGCCGTTGATGACAACTTCCATTTCTTGAACGCCGCCGTCACTGGACGATCCCGAGTCGATATCGATTCCGCGAACCACGAAGTTGTCGGTCTGATCGACCGCGGGATTGTTTTGGTCGCCAATCAGGTTCACGACGCCATTGCTGGGGAAGAGGCGAGTTCGCTCAATCGAGCTGTCGATCACGCCAAACGGCCCGTTGCCGGCCATAATGGTGACGTTGGGGGGAGTCTGCTTGTCGCTCCAGATGCTGAAGCTGGTGGGGGAGAACAAGTTTAGTTGGTCGCCAGCCGGGAAACCGTCAGCGCCCAGCGGGCCAAACACGGGCAGGTTGCCGTTTACTCCCAGCGTAAAGAGCGGGTGCTGAGCGGCAAAGAAGTTGTCGGCAATACCCTGCCCCTGAAGGGTGAAGCCAGCACCACGAGCTGCTGCTTCGTCGCCACCGTTGGCAATCAGGCCGGCCCGGGAACTTGGGGCGGCGCCGTTGACAAACGAGGCGGGAACAACCGTGACTGGCACTAGGAGGCCGGAAACAATGTTCTGCACGAGCACCTGGTTGGGAGAACTGGCAATTCCACCGGGGTTAATGTCGTTATCAAACGCAAACGCACCGTTCATCGAGACCAAATCGAAGGCATTATTCACGCCAGTGCCAGGCACCAGAACCCCGGCCCCGAGGCCGAGATTAAAGACGTCGACTGCGGCACCAGCGGAAACCGGGTCGAGCAAGTTGGTTTCGCTGAGGGCTTGAACAATGGCCCGGTTGCCAATGGCACTCGTTCCCGAGCCGTCGAGCGTAAGGCCACCGGTGGGAAAGAAGGCGCCGCTCGCGGGGGCGATGCCATTGATGAGCATATCGACGCCCAATCCGCCACCAGCCACGCCGGGGAAGTTGCCGGCCAGGCTATCGGGGGGAGCAATCGCGCCGGGGGAAGTGATGTAGGGATTGCCGTTGAGGAAAACGAAGGCCGAGCTTTGGGCGCTGAGACCGGCGACGGACGGAGTTTGAGCAACGGTGATGACGTCGTCTGCCGACGTGCCGGAGACGGTGACCAGGTCGTTAGCGGCCCCGGCGGCATTGAACCGGAGGGTTTCCATGGTCCGAATATTGACCGGAATCAGCCCGGCACCTTCGCCGCCGAACAGTCCATTGCCGGCCGTGTTCGCCAGGATGTCCAAATCGCCTTGGGTGTCCAGATAGTCGTAGGTCAGGTCGCGGACGAAGCCAGCGTTGTTGTCATTGATGGTCACACGGTCGCGATTGGCGGAATCGACAGCCGTGTTGGCGTTGCCTTCGATCTGCAAGCTGGTCGTCGGGAAAACACCGGTGTCACCGATGTGAACGGCGATGTTGAGGATGAAGTCGTCATTCCCGTCGGCGGCGGACGGTGCACCAAAGCCGCGGAAGAAATTGGCACCGCTCAGGTTGTCGCCGGAGATGGTCACCGTGTCGTTCCCTTCGCGAGTGTCGAGAATGGTTCGCGTGACCGCGGTGGTGGCGTTGACGTTCACCACGTCGTTGCCGGTGGAGGCGAGGACGTTGAGGAACTCGAGGCGTTCGCCGGCACCGAATCCGCCGCCGATGCTGCTATGGGCGTATTCGATAGACGCAGGCGCGAAATTGAGCAACTGTGTCGCTTGGGAATCGACGAAATTGAAAGCGCCTACGGTCAAGGGATCGGTCAGGCCAAGATTGTTGATGCTGGCGACGCCGTTGAGAGCGGCCGTCCCCGAATCGTCCACGTTCAGCGTGTCCGCCGCCCCATCCGTTAGATTGAAGTCGGCCCAGATCGTAATGCGACCCAGGATGGCATCGAGCGAACCGTCGAAGGTCACGTTGAAGTCGGCGGTCTGGTTGCCGATCGTGAACGTGTCACTATTGCCATCGCCGCCGACGATGTATGTCGTGCCAAGGGCGGTTGAAAGCACATTGATCGTGTCGGCGTTCGGTGTCGCCTCGTAGAAGAATCCCTCCACGTTGACGTAGTTGATCGTTGCCGGAGCAGCTCCGGTCAACTGATTGAACGTCAACGTGGCAAGGTCGCCGACTCCGGCGGCCGTCAAGACATCCTGGAAATGGGAGAGGTCGCCGACGCCAGCGCCGCCGTCGATATTCACCGTGCCTTGGACATCATCCAGGTTGGCATCGCCGAGGATGAAGCCGCCACCAGCCGTGTCGTTGCCTCCCTGGCCGAAAAAGCTATTGGTCGTGCCGACTGCAGTAGCGAACACAGCGAGTTGGTCAGTGCCAAGGTCGTCTCCCGGCTGGCCGAGAACGCCGGGGGCGATGTGTCCGTAAGTCTCCAAAGTGAACGCAGCGCCCGTGGCGGTAACGGGTGCCGTGGCATAATTCAAGCGGAAGATATCCGTGCCGCCGGCGCTATTCAGGTTGGCCATGATCCGCGTAGTGTCCTTGCGGGCGAACCGGAAGGTCTCGAACGTGCCGGCATTGTCGAGCACGCGCACCGCGGCAAAGCCGTTGAGCGGGCTGCCGACGTTATCGATGGTCAGGTCGTCATTGGTTCCACCGCTGGGAAGAATCACATCGAAGACCGCGGCGGGGGTATCGGTATCGACCGGCTCCAGACCGGTGAAGACCAGGACCAGTTCGTCGCCGTCGCGAAGTCCGGTGACGCCAGGTCCAGCGCTGTTGTTAGGATCGAGGACCCAAGTACCCGCGTCTTGCGTTGCGCCCACCAGATAAGTTTCCCGGGCGACCACCGAGCCCGGATTGCCCGTGATGATCAGCGTGTCGCCGGGAGGTGCAGGGACTTCGCTGCCGACAGGGCTATTGGCTCCACCATTAAATGCGGCTCGCAGATTGACTAAACCACCTGCTGCCCCTTGATCCACCGTCTCGGTGTCGTCGCCGCCGAGGCCGTTGAACGTGAACTGAGTTCCGGCCGAGAGGGGGCGGTCGAAGAAGATCGCCGGACCGCCGTCGAGGAGGCTGCGGAAGCGGTTAGCCGCGGTGCGTGTCAGAACATGTTGATTATTCCCCGCATCGCCGTTGACCGTAAGGGAATTGAGGTTGGTGAGGACGAGCGTCTCGATGTTGACGTAGTTGAGATTTCCGCTGCCGGGGAAGGTGAGCTGGTTATTGCCGTTCACGGTGACGTCGAGGCCGCCGCAATCAACATTGAGCGTGTCGCCCGGACTCGCTGTGTCATTCGGTCCGCCGTCGACATTGACGACGGAAGTGAAAGTAATCGGAATCGAAACATTGAAGGTGTCGTCTCCGGTCCCGCCATTGAGGTTGTTGGTGCTACCAGCGCCCGAGCCGCTGCCGGTGTAGTTGAAGATGTCGATGCCGCCGTTCCCATTGAACGTGTTGATGTCGGTGCCGAAGTTGTCGTTGGTGCTGGCAATGTTGAAGATGTCAGCGCCACTGCCGGCCTGAACGATAATGTTGTCGATGTCGTTGTCGACAAAGTTGATCGCCGCCTGGCCGTTGAACGTGATCGTGCCCGCGGTTGCCGTAATCGTTCGGCCCACCAGGTCTGCCGAATCATCGATCAGAATGTCGGAGGCGGAAGGGGGATTGTTGATATTGATAACGCCCAGAATTCCGTTGATGCTGCCGGCGTTGCCAATGTTCACGTTGTCTTGCCCGCTGTCGCTGGTGACATTGGTAATGACGGAGGCAGGCGTTACCAGCACATTGACCGTATCGCGAGTTGCAGCGCTATTCGTTTGCACTGTAAGAGTAGCCATCCCCACTCCCGGCGCGGGGTTGTTCACGTTGAAGGTGTCGTCACCTGCCAAGGCATTGACGGTGACGTTCGTTTTGTTGGCAATGTTCTGCAGTTCAAACGTGCCACTGCCGCTGTTGATCTGTGTAGTTTGAGTCGGTCCGGCGAGGATGGGGCCGTTTACGATGTTGATGATCTCGCCCGCGGCGGTGGCGTTGAACGTGTAATTGACAACCGCTACCGTGTCATCGACTGGCTCGAGCGCCGCATAGGTGATGCTTGCGGTACCGAGGGCACCGCCGGAAAAAGCGATCGTTCCCGATCCGCCGCCAGTGGCCGTCGAAACTTCGGTCGTGAATGAACCGTTTCGCAAAACCAGCAAGTCAGTTCCAGGCTCGGCACCACCGTCGTAGGCAATTCCAGCGACGGGAGACGGATTGCCATTGACGAAGTCGACCGTGAGGGTGTCGTTGCCTCCCAAGCCATTGGTGGTGATCGAATTAAGGGAGCCAAAAGGAAAGGTCGTGACATTGCCGTCGACGATAATCTCAACGTTCAACCCGCTGACATCGCGGCGGATGATGAAATTGTTGTTGGCCCCGTCGCCCGGCAGCACAATGTCCAGGCTGTTGACATTGAACTCGGTGGCACGAATGCCCCAAATGTTTGTGACCGCGACATACTCCTGAAACGTCCAAAAGCTCATCGCATTCGCGGGGTCGACGTTGGTGGCGCTGTAGTCGCCCCAGCGATTGCGGCCGGATCCAAAATCCTGGAAATAGTTGCCGGCTCCTGGTTGAACGATGAGCGGAGCGGCAAAGGTTGTGACTGGCCCGCCAATCCCATTGATCGTGGTGCCGACGGAAACCGTAGCGCCGGCGAATTGAGTCGGTCCAGAGCTTGTGTAACCGATCGCCACGATCCCGAACTGGTTGACTGCAATCGACGGATCATAAAAGTCGCGCGGCGTGGCAGTGTCCTCGATGAGGCCGGTCTGCACCACGGCGTTGGTGGCCTCGTTGATCTGATACCAGCGGACGGCGGAGTTCGTGCCGGCAGTTCCCTGCACCGCATGGGCCGCCCACAGGAAATTTCCCTGCTTGACCATGTTGCCCGTAAAACGCGGGGAGACATTTTCGATGGTGACGCCACTTGGTTGGCGCGCCGGCGGAGCGGCGGCAAACGCGGGCACGCCGGTGATGGCACTGGATGCGCCAAGCGTGGCACCACCGGCCGCAGGGCCGTTGATGTTGCTGCGGCGAAGAGTGCCGCCAGCATCGCCAATCACGGTGGCAACGCCATCTGACGGACCAAAGTCGAGGTTGCCCTGAATGCTGGCGCCTCGCGAAGCGGAGGATTGCGCTTCAAAGCGGGTCATATTCGCCAGCGTGGGAACGGCGGCGAGAAGGTCAGTTTTAGGAATCGAGAACAACGAAACATCGAACCCACTTGGGCCACCGAAGTTATTGGTGGCGATATACAGGCCGTCCGCATCCAGGCCCAAGGTGTCATAGTCGCAAAAGCGCACGCCATTGATGGTATCGCCAATGAATTGAACACTGTCCCAATCGCCGGTCGGGTCCGCACTGTCCGAGCGAGCAATGAAGATGGTATTTCCACCGCCGCCATTGATGGACGTGGCGAACCAGCGGTTGCTGGCAGTGTCAAAAACCACGCGCGGATCGAATGTCCCTGACGGAATGGTTGCTCCGGCACGAGCTGTCCAGAACGAATCGAGAGATCGCGTTTCCAGCGAAGCGCCGGCGCGGTCAAAAATCTGGAAGTTGCCGTTAATCGCCTCCACGACGTGATTGGGACCAATAGCGGCCATGGTGTCGGGCGGAATAAAACCGCTATCCACGAACAGCCGGCTGGTCTCAAAATTTGCGCCCAGCGTGACCGCCAGCACTCGGCGATCTTCGAGCGATTCAAAACGGAGGCGTCTCGAACTGTGTTGCTCTTCCTTTTGGGTGGGCAAGAGCCAACTAAAGAACGAACGGCGCTTCTGTTTCTGGGAGGCGGGACGGCGGCTCATGGTGCGATTCTTCACAGGTGGACTCCTCAAGTGCGGTCGGGGCGGATGGAAACGCCAGTCGAAATGTATTGATTAAGAATATTGCAGGACCGAATCCACCGGGAAAATCACTAAACACGGTAATTCGGCAACCTGGGTAAGATAGTACTGTGGCGGAAACGGCAAAGTCAAGCAGCTAGGGCTAGATTTGCCATTTTTTTTCTGGGGTATCATCCCAGGCGGTAATAACCCACACAGCCATCCCCAATTGGCAGGGGGTTGGTTTCCCGGCGAATCGCTCAAGAACAGGCGATTTGCGGCCAGAATGGCCAAGAAATGAGGCTGGGCAGGTGAAAATCACCTGCCCAGCCGGGAATACTCGGTAGAACCAAAGAACTTTGCTTACCAGCGAATTTCCAGGCGGGAAACAAAGCCATCGAAGGACATGAAGCCGTTGAAGTTATCCGACGGGTCCGCAAAGTTGTTGTGCTGAACGGCGTTGATCCATTCATTGGTGCGGGTGACGTTGTACCAGGTGCTGTACGTGTACCCGAAGCTCAGCCGCACGTTGCCGCAGTCGTTCTGCCAACCGGCACCGAGCTCCAAGTCGTAGACGGTGACCAGGCGACCGGCTTTCCAACTGGTCTGGGCAATCACCGGATCAAAGCTGCTGCCTTGATGGTAGGTGGCACTGCTTTCGCCGCCGAGCAAGCTGAGGAAGGTCTTGCCGTAGACAAAGAGATTGCGGTTGCAACTGTACTTCTCACCGTCGAGCCCCACCTTGAGGCCGGCACCGTAGAAGTCCACGTTCGTGTCCACAAACTCCGTGGCGTTGGAAGCGAAGTCCGCCACGAAGTGCTGCTGAAGCTGAGCGTAGCGAACGCCGAGCGTGTAACCAAGTTGATATTCGCAGCAGTAAGCGAACAAGGCGTGATAGTCCAGATCAATGGTCTTGAAGCGGATGCCCAACGCGGCTCTGCCGTCCAGGTAATCGGACGCAGTGTTAAAGGTGCTGGGATGCGTGACCAGCGGCCGCAAGACGTTGGGAGCAGTGGTGCTCAGGACGTCGTGCGAATCCCCCTGCCATTCGGTGTACGTGACGCCGAAGGTGCTGGCTTCGTTGATGATGCGGCCGAAGCCGACCCGATAGCCAGGCTGATTGTCGAGGTCGACCACCCCGACGCGGCCAACCTGCACCGGCGGACGCACGAGCGGATCGGCGTCGGTAGCGCCGTCAATCGGCACGGCCCAGGCAACCTCCGAGCTCCGCGCCCGCAGATAGAGGTATTCGCCAAAGCCGAACCATCCGTTGCAGCCGAAGCCCGGCTCGCAGCAATCTTCTTCGCAGACGCCCGCGATGGGCGCCTGTTCCATAGCTGCGGCCATGGGGGCCTGAGCCTCCGGACCGTAGCCCACAGGCGAGGCGCCACCCGGCATTGCCGAGTAGCCGCTGTAAGGCGATGCCTGGCCAGCCCCATACTGGGCCTGAGCCGTTTGAGTTAATCCAAACGCAGCGGCCACAAAAGCCGCAAAGACGAACAAACTGGTTTTCATGGAATAATCCCCCCGAGTGTTAATACCCGTTTATGTGAATCGACCCGAAGAAGCGGAAAATCAAGAACGAATGGCAAAACCGGAAAAGTTTGCCAAAATTGCCCGGGCGAGTGCGGGCGAGCGAGCCCAGAAACGGCAGAATTCGCGAGAAATGCCGCTAAATGCGGTCCAGTGTGTCAATCCAGCGAGCCAATTCGGCGAGTTCCGCGCTGTTGAGATCGCGGGGAGCGTCTCCCAGTGCTTTGCTCGTGACTGGATACTTCATTGCTTTCAAGCGTTCGCTAGCAGCTTTGATGCCTGCAGCGCTTGGGGACTTGTCGCTGCTGCCGAAGTAAAACGCGAGGCGGACCAACGGGTCGTTTTCGGGAACTGCGCTGCGGGCAAGGGGAGCCGCATCGATCGCGACAATGGCCCGGATGCGATCCGTGTGCTGAATGCCGACGAGGAATGCCAGCGAGCCGGAGTTCTGAAAGCCGTAGATGGCGACGCGGGTGCGATCAATGGTGTAGTGGGAAAACAGATCGTCGAGCGTCTTGCGAACGAAGGCCGCCTCGGTCGGCTCCCACTTGTTCGGGTCCAGGGATTGCGGCGCGAGCACGATCAAGTGCTGTTTCTCGCAGACTTCCTTCCAGCGAGCGGCGAGAGCAACGCGGTCCACGCCTCCATTGCCGTGCAGCCAGATGACTACTCCGTGCGGGACTTCCGGATGGTAAGTCTCGGGGACAAAGGCGACACAGTTGTTTTTCTCCTCCGCCAGCTTGATCTCGACGAGGCCGGAGGCCGGCTTCTGCTCCGGGGCTCTGTGCGGCTGCGAAGTCGGGTCAGGAAGTGCCGCCGGAATTTCCGTCGGTAGACCGGCGGCGGGCGAGACTTCCAACTGGAGAGACTCGCTGCCTCGCTGCACTTCGAAATTCAACTTGAGCCCGGGCGGAGAACTGGCGAAGAGATCTCGCAGCAAATTGGCATCCGTCAATGACACCGTCGGCGTGCCCATTTTTATTAGGCGGTCGCCAGGTTTAATTCCCGACTTCTCGGCGGGACTGCCGGGGTATACGTAGCGGACCAGAATCCCCGACTGCTTGTCATCGCGTATGGGCAGTATGCCAAGAAATGAATGCTGATAGGGCAGCATCTTGTCGGTGAGTTCCACGGTGGCTTCGATTCTCTCGCTGCCGCGGCGAACGACGACTTTCACCTTGTCGCCGGCGTAGCGCGCGCCGATCAAATGCTTGAGCTGCGCCTGCCGCCGCACGGGAGAGCCGTCCACTTCGACGACTTCGTCGCCGGTCTTGATGCCCGCCTTGCCCGCTGGACCATCGGCCCGGCTGGCGGCGACATTGGCCGGCAAGGAGTAAATGTCTCCTTGTTTCAGCGAGATTCCGAGCAGGCCGGGACGGAGATCCTTGCCAGCTTTGAGTGTCTCCAATCGCGAATTGATATCCACCAGTGGAACAGCGAAGCCGATGCCCGAGTCATACCACTCCGAGCCGGCGAGTTCGCTCTCTTGCCCTTGCGGAGATAGCGGAACAAGCACGCCCAGGACGCGGCCACGCAGGTCGATCAGCGGTCCACCATAGTTTGTGGGAGAGATCTTGGCGTCGGTCTGGATAGCGCGGCCCCAGATGCGGTTGAGGGCGCTAATCACGCCGACCGACATGCTCGGCCCGCTCTTCTCAAAAGTCCGGCCCAGGGCAATCGCCGACTGGCCCACGGCCATTTCACTCCTCGGAACGGCCATGGGAACGGGGAGTTTTTCGTCGGTGGCAACCTTGAGCAGCACGAGCATGCGGGCGTGATCGCGAGCGACGATCTTCGCGGTGGCCCGTTTGCCGCTGGGAAGCGTGACCAGGATCGACGATGGTTGTTGGATGAAGTTCACGGCGCTGGAGATTACATAGCCGTCCTCGGAAACAACGAGGCCGGTAGTCGGTCCAGTGCCGGTGAGTGTCTTTCCCACTCTTTCCAGGCCGCCGACGGTTTCGATTCGCAGGACGCTGGGAGCCACGGCATCTGCCGCGGCACGAATTGCTTGCTCTTCGAGTTCGGCAGCATCTTCCTGAGCCGATGCATGCCGAGTGTGCACTAGAAGTGCGGCGAGAACAGTGCAGGTAGCTATCGAGAGAAAACGCATCGCAAGAGCTCGTCAATCTTCGTGCCGGAGGGAGACATCGAGCAGTTCCTGGCCGCGCTGAATCGTCAGCCGGACCTCGTCGAGCCGGTCGATGAAGGTCAACTCGTCGTTCACCAACTTGCAGGATTGGACGATTCGGCCGTTGATGAACAAAACCAGGTCGTCCGCTTTGATTCCCGCTTTAGCTGCTGGCGAGCCAGTTCGGACCCCTTCCACAAACGGCGGCGTTCGTTCCAGAAAATCGGGAACCAGTTGAATGCCCAGCAGCGCCAGGGAAACCGCTTCCTTCGGCTTTTTGGCGTTTTCCTCGCGGGCCGCAGGGCGAGTCTTGCCGGCGCGGATATCTTCGACGGCTTGAACGAGCTCGCTCACGGGAAGAGCGTAATTCAGCAGCGTGCCGGTGTGGGCATTTTTCAATTCCTTGCCGAGAATTCCCGCAAGGCGGCCGCGGCGGTCGGTGAGAGCACCGCCGGGAGCGCCGGGATTGTTCGTCATGGCATCCAGAACATATACCGGGCCTCGATAAACCGTTTCATACGCACCGCTGCGGGCGGCAAGATCCGTTTTGGCCGTCACAATGCCATGCAGCACGCTGCTCGGCTCATTGCCGGTGGCGATGCCATAGAGATTGTTAAATGCGAGAACTCTGGCTCCAGCCTCAAGAGATACAGCTTCGTCCAGATTGAAGTGGGGAAAGTCCATGCCGTCGACTTTCAGCACGGCAATCTCCAGCCGTGGATCCATCCCGATAAGCTGCGCTTCCAGCTTGCGTCCGTCATTGAGGGCGATCGTGACTACATCGGAATCAAGGACGTAGCTCCAAACGGTCAAAATGTGCCCTTCACCGCTTACGAGGAAGCCGCTTTGATACGCTTCCAAGCCGCGGAGTCCGCCGGCACCGTAAATTTTGACGGTCTTGGGTTCGGCTTGATCCGCGACGTCAGCGGAGGAGGCCTGGCCGAAGGCACTCTTCGTCAATGCCGCCAGGACTAACAACATTCCGCAAACGGCTGGAAGTGTTCGAGAAAACCAAGGGATGAAGGAGTTCACTTGTCGGTCTCCTTCTTGGCTGGCGAGATTGTCACTTTCTTGAATTCAATAACCGCAAAGATCGAGTCTCCATGCCGCACTTCCAGCTTGTGCGGGAACTGCCGGCCTTCGACGTCCCGATAATCGGCAAAACGGATTTCACAGGGGTCCAGTTCGGAATCAGCGAACATCTCGACAATCGCCAAGCGGCCGCTGCTCTTTTCGAAGACAAAGTTGGCTTCGGCGACATTCTGCACGGCAGCTAGAACGTCCGCCTCACCTTTGATTCCAGGATAAGGAGCAGTGCCATAGTAAGAGGCACCGCCAAACTTCGTCGGTCCGTTGACGAGCATCTGCCGCCAAAGATGCAGTGCGGCAAGCAGACCGCCGCTTCCTGGCGGACCGAGCTGTTGATCGAGGTCCTTCGCGGCCTCGAGCTTTACTTCACCCTGAGGGAATGTGCCGCTGCTCGCTCCGTCGGCAAGCTTGATCTCGACTTTGCCGCCGCCGGCTATATCCCCTTCCAAGAGCCACTCACCAGCAACGGCGCTAAAATCTCCTTTGGAGGCGAAGGCGGTCCAGACTCGATCGCGGTTCAATTCGTTGAAGTAATAGTTGGCAAATCCGGGCTTGGCTTTGATCAGTTTCGCCGCTTCGTCGGGAATCTTTGGCGCTTCCGGCCCGGGGAGCATCGGCAGCGGTATTGGGAGCGGCATCGGCTGGCGGGGCATTGGCTTCTCGCCCGGTTTCGGCTCCGGCTGGCCCGGGTTTTCAGGGTCCTTCCCCTTCGGTCCTCGTTGCGGCACCTGCTTGGGTGCTTTTTGCACAAGGGCAATCAGTTCTTCCTCGCCATGGACGCCCGTCAGGCGAACAAAGGTCTCGTGCTCCTTGCCGTCGCGGCGATAAGTGACAGGGACTCGCCAGCCCTTGGGATAAATTCCAAGCACGTTCTTGAAGGCATTGGCCGTGTCAATCTTGCGGCCGCCAAACGCGACGATTTCATCGTCATAACGCAGACCCCGCCGCCAGGCATCGGACGTTTCCAAAATGTTGGCGACGAGCACATGCCCCTCGGAATTGCTGACGGTGACGCCCCACGTGGCATGATCCACAATCCGTCCGCTGTGCAGGCAGCCCAGAAAATGCTTGATCTGGTTGATCGAAATCGCATAGCCGACTCCGACATTCACCCGCACCCGCTTCTCGAACGAAATGCGGCCGTTGATGCCAATCACTTCACCCTTGGCGTTGAAGAGCGGGCCGCCGGAGTTGCCCGGATTGATGGAGGCATCAGTCTGAATGCAGTCCGCATACTCGATCAGTGTGCCGGAAGGATATTGATAACGATGAACGCCAGAAACCATGCCGTACGTCACCGTCGGCTGGAAGTCGGTCGCCAGCAGGAAGGGATTGCCGACGGCGAAGCACCAGTCGCCGGCTCGAACAAGGTCGCTGTTGGCCAGCGGAGCGGCTGGAAAATCATTGCGGCCGAGCAGCTTGATGAGCGCTACGTCGCCGACAGGGTCGATGCCAACCACAACCGCGTCGTACAACTTGTCATCCGCCATGCTGCACTTCATATAAGTGCCCGCCGGCTGTACGACATGGAAATTCGTAAGGGCGTACCCCTCCGGCGAGATCACCACTCCACTGCCGCCGCCGGATCCCTCCTTGGCGAAGACACACACGGCGGTCCGCATGGCCCGGTCGATGGTCTGGATGCGAGCCTGTTCGGCCTGCACGACGGCGGGAGGCGGATCGATGGCGAACGCTGAATCCATCGCTAATGCGAGCAAGCTGACGGACGACAGAGAGAACGCGATGGGGCGGAAGAACCTCATTTGGTCAGCCTCGCATTCGCCAGCACCAGCGTATCGCCAAAATCCTGGCCGGCTCCTTCTTCCACCACAACGGTCAGCCGGCGGACGCCAGTGAGGTTGAGTTCAATCGTCAGCGGCTCGGCGGACTGTTCGGCCGAAAACTGCTTCGAGAACAGTTCCTTGTTGTCCCCCAGGATCCTGAGTTGAAAGCTGGCGGTCGGCCCGGCTGCGTCATCCACTCCGGCAACAGCCCGAAACTGACGATAGCCTTCCGGCACGCGGACATCCAGCTTAGTCCGGCTGTGCAGGCTGAGTCCTTTTGCAAATTTCGTCCCGTGAATACTCAGCGCCTCCCCTCCCGCCGATTTATTCTTCCGCGGCACCGTCAACTGCTTGAACGACGAGAGCATGTTTTTGGGCTGAAAGCTGATCTCCCCCTGATTCAATTCCTGCTCCATGTCCGCGAGATAGAGCACATTGCCAATGCCGAAATCAATCTGCGACAGGCTGGCAAGCGACAAAGAGTGATTGACGCCGGAGGTGGTTGTGAGCGAAATCAAATCCCCCTTGAGTTCGAGCGACCGCGCCGACCAGATCGAGCCATCGGTCGTCTTCAGACGGCAGACGGGAGCCGGCAGCGTCCGCTTCACCGGCTGCAAAAAGATGATCCCTTCCATCTTCTCGCGTTTGACGTCGATCTTATCGCCATCGAAGTCAAACTTCGCGCCAGCCGTCGTAACTTCCAAGACGGCCCCCTCCAACTGATCGAGCACCGTCTCGGTGACGGTTCGGGGGGCTTTCCCTTCCTCTTCAACTTCGCGAGTGCCGCTTTTGCGGAGGACCACCATGTCGCCGCCGGGCGATAGCTTGAGCAGGTCCAGCCACTGGGCGGCAATCTCGGGCGTTTGGGTCAGAAAGCGGACAGCACGCACGGAGCGCGTCGGCAGGTCGATCCGTTCCCCCTGCAAGGTCTCAACATTCGCCTTGCCGCCAGCGGACTGAAAGGAGCGGCCGGGAATAAGTGAGCCGTCGATCAGGTCCGCCCAAATTTGCGGCCGCTCGACAATCGGCACACCGTCGAGTTGCACGGACTGCAATAGTTTCGGATCGAGCGTTTGCTTGCCGCTGGAGTTTTCGATGACGATCCGTTCGCCGGAGAGTTCGACGAGACGGCCGCGCAGCGGCTCCCCTTCGAGGGGCTCCACGGTGGCCTCGCCGCCGGGAGCCGCGAGGAGGAACAGAATGAGACACGCGCCGGCCATCCCTCTACTTTACTCCATCCTGGGCCAGGCGTTTGAAATACTCCTCTATCGTTTCGCGGAAATGGGCGGGGAGTTCGCGGCCGATTTGCTGCAAAACTTCCTGCCGTTCCTTGGGAGGCAGGTTTCCCCAGCCGTCTTTCTTGCCGATGTTCTTGGGATCGACTTCACCCTTACCCCGCGGTCCGCCGGCGGGAGTGCTGTCCTGGGCCGGGTTGGAGGACTGGTTTCCTTGGGCTTGCGACTGCTGTTGTTGTTGCTGCTGTTGCTGTTGTTTTTCTTTCTCTTCAATCAGCTTTTCCAACTTGGCAACGATGGTTTCTTCCTCGTCCCGAACCTTTTTGCCGGCCCGAGCGAGATCGAGACGCCGCCCCACGTCGGACATCAGCCGGGCGATTTCATCAAGCGAATCGGGCTTGAGTGGCTTCAAATCGGCTTCCATCAGGCGGGCAAGCTGCGAATAGCGGCGGGGGAGCGCCTCCTCGTTCTCCATCAGCTTCGCGACCGCGGACAAGCACGGTTCCTTTTCCAACAAATTGTGATGGGCCAGCGCCTGATGAAACAGCAGCGAGGCTGGATCAACCACGTCAGCCGGATTCATTCCCTTGAGTTGCTCCAGCGATTCATCCATCAATTCATTCTGCCCCAGCCAACGGCCATAGAGCAATTTGAGGTTGCTCCGGACGAAAACCGGAGCGGATTCATCGGTCAGGATTTCGAACTTCGGCAGGTCCACCGTGGTCCGCGGGTTCTGACAGAAATCGACGACCACTTTGGCCTTAGGGTCCAGGACGGAGAGGGAAGTGCCAACCCGTTCGAGCAAGTCCGCGCCGCTCGCCGGAGCGGCTTCGTCCGGCCAGATAGCGGCGATCTTGAGCCGGGTCGTCTCATCGGCCTTCTTCGCGGTGGCATAGTCGTCCACATGGGCCTTCACATCCGCGGCCAGCGGTACCGACCAGGTAGCGCGGCGTTCGATTTCCTGTGCGAAAACGCTTGGTGAGAAGACCACAAAAGTCGCGATGGCAATCAATGACAATTTCATGGGATTCATTTCCGCTTGCAAGTTCATTCGCCAGTCTACTTGTTCTTTCCCAGCACTAAATCACGTGTAATCCGGTAAACCTCTTGCTGTCGCACGCTAAGTTTTTTGAGCGCGTCCACCAGTTCCGCGGCATTGGCCTGGCCAACCGGATCTTGGTCATCCTTGAGCAGTCGCGAATAGCGGGTCGTCCGCTTGTTCACCCGCTCTTGCAGAGACTTGATCATCTTGAGCTCGGCAATCTCATCCACCAGCGGCTGGTCCTGCTGTTGTTGTTGTTGCTGCTGCTGCTGTTGTTGTTGCTTTTTCTTTTCCATATCCTGCTGGGCCTTTTGCAGGGCGTCGATCATTTCTTCCAGAGCCGCGATGATGTCCTCTTCATAGCCGATCGTAATGTCATCCACCTTGGTGTCGGCGAGGCGCGTGGCGACGGACTCCATGTCCTCATGCATCTGGTCGACGGTGGCGGGGAAGGCGACCGAGCTTCCCTCTTCCTTGAGGAGTGTCAAAGCCCTTTGGGCCTCGACGGTAATTTTTCGTTCATCAATGCCGAGCTTCGCTGCCTGCACTACAAAGGTTTCGCCGCGGCTCTCTTCGGACACCTGATCCATCCGCCGCGTGGATTCATAGACTTTGAGCTGCATTTCCAGCATCTTCTTGAAGCGAGCCTCGAGCGCGGCCAGTGTGCGAGCAACTTCCTCTTCGCGCATCTGCCGGAGAATCTCTTCTAGCTCCGCTTTAGCCTTTTCCAGCTCTTCCTTGGCCTCCCGTTGGTCTTCTACGGATTCCTTCCGCTTGGCCTCTTCGAGCTTCTTTTGCGCATCGCGCATTTTCTGCTCGGCTTGTTCGATCCGCTTGCGGGCGGGGTTTTCCGACTGCTGGTCCTGCGGCGGCTGATCTTGCTGCTTGTCGTCTCCCTGATCGCCCTCTTTCGGTTCCCCTTCTTTGGGCTGGCCGCTCTTGGACTTGGACTTGCTCGACTTGCTGCTTTTCCCTTCTTTGGATTTGGAGTCTTTTTCCTTGCTGGAATCCGAGGGGTCGCTCTTCTCGCCGTCTTTGCTCTTTTCCCCATCCTTGGATTTCTCGCCGTTCTTCTCGTCTCCCTTCTTGTCGTCTCCCTTTTCGCCGGACTTCCCTTCGGGGGACTTAGACTCCTTGTTCTTCCCTTCTTCACCCTTTTTGTCGCCAGACTTATCGCCCGACTTGCTGTCCGAGTTCTTTCCTTCGCTATTCTTCCCCTCGCTATTCTTTCCTTCCGACTTTTTCCCTTCGTCCCCCTTCTTCTCGGAACCCTCTCCACTCTTGTCACCCTTCATAGGTTCCTTGGAGTTGTCGCTCGGTTGCTTCTCTCCCTGCTTGCTGTCATCGGACTTGTCCCCATCCTTCCCTTCCTTGTCTTCGGACTTGCCCTCCTTAGTTTCCCCCTCTTCATTCTTCTTGATCTTCTTAGCCAGTTCTTCGGCTCGTTGGGCAAGGTCTCCCTGCTCCTTGGATAGGTCCTTGGCGTTGGCGTCTCCTTCGGTCTTCGCTTGCAAGGCCTTCTGGATACGAATCATCTTCTCCAGGTCTTTGATGTATTCCTTGATCCGGGCCTGCTCGCTCTTCAGCCGGTCCCCCCGGTCCTCGCTCATCAGCAGTTCCAGCAGCGCCTTAAGGTCGCTCTGCACCTCGCTCTGTCCGTCCACGGCCCGCTTGAGTTGCTTCTGATTGAGCAGCTTGACGATGGATTCCAGTTCCGTCTTGGTGAGCTTCTCTTTGGACTGCTCAACGGCTCGGCGGAGAAGAGCGGCGCGGCGCGGGTTGGTACCTTCTTCGAGGTCCGCCATTTTGAGCATCACCTGCTCCAGGCGGGCGTACTTATCGGCGATTTTGCTCTCTTCCAAGGCCAACTCGTCAGCGACACTCGCCCCTTCGGCAGTGGAACCCTTGGGGGCCGATGGCTGCTTTTCGGTTTCGCTAGTGGCGGGCTTGGCGGGGGCTTCCTGAGCATAGAGCCAGCCGAGGCGGACACCGGCAAGTGCGAGAACAATCGCCCAAACGAGAAACGCGACCCTATTCCACTGGCGCTGCTTCATCGCAACCTCCGGGAGGGGCCAAAGCCCATCCAACCTGCATGCTTGCCTCAAAATGAGGCGTTATTTCAAATCCTCAATCGCCTGCCTTTTCCGCTCTTGCTTGGTCTTGTCCGTGAGTGAATCCTGATCTTTGATTAAATCACGGACAATGTCCAGTAATTCATTATACGTTTCCAGGTCCAACATTTGTTGGAGAACCGCCTCCAGCTTGGCAATTGTTACGTTCGTCTGCTCCAGGGTTTCGTCCGCTGTAGTCGCCGTTTCGGGCGAAACGGCGGTGTCTCCGGTGAGATTCTTCTCCAAGGCCGCCAGCTTCTGGTCGAGCTTGCCGAATTCCTCCGTCCCGATCTTCGCCAAGGGGTCAGCTATCAGTTCCTTAAGCCGCTGCTTTCGTTCTGTGGTATCCACCCGGTTGTTGACGAGTTCCTCGCGGATGTCGTTGAAGCCCCCGGAGATTCCCAGCACTTCCTGGGCCGATTTCTGGCTCTGCTGCATCCCCCGCTGCACCCGCAGGAGCCGCAATTCAGCCGCCCGACGGGCAATATCTTCCTTGCTGAGCGGCTTACCGGCGTCATCCTCGGCCTTCAAGTCCTCGGGGTCCGCTCCCGCGGAGGCGGGGCCGAGACTCGACTTGACCCGCACCAGGGAATCTCGAAGCTGTCCCAGTTCACCCAGTGTCAACTCAAACCGGGCTCGCAAGCCGAGTTCCCGGATTTCGAGCATTGCGAGCAGGTCTTCCGGCGTCACCACGTCGAGTTGATAACGGTCCGATGCGCCAACATGCGGACCACCTTCCAGGTTGAACCGGTCGGCGGCCTGCACCATAAGGTAGAGCTTGTCCTTGGGCCTCAATTCCAGTCCCCCCTGTTCGCTGCGAATTTTTCGGAAGTCGATGCTCTGATCCATCGCTCCCCCGTTGCCGAGAGCGATGTCCAGCTTCTTGCTGGTGCTTTCTTCATTCACCTGCACGTCGAACCAGGCTTTGCCCACAGGATCATAGTCGTCGCTGATTTTTCCCTGGATGGCGACAATGGCATCGGGAGTGACCGCAGTGCCGATCCCATGCATTTTCACGTCCACCTGCGGCGGTCGATCTTCCACACCCGTGAGAAAAATCTTGTGCGGCCGATCAGTGGTCACCTTGTCGCTATCGAGGAGTGAGACTTCCAGCGTCGTCGTAGCCGTGAGTTTCTCGATGCGATAGGTAAACTCTTGCTGGCTGGAAGCGGCTTCGGAAATGGCGATTTCCTCCGCCTTGCCTGTCTCGACGTTCAGGATCCTGGCCTGACGCAGATCTTTGTTGGTGCGAAACTTGACCGTGACACTGGTCCCCAGCGGGATGAACGTGCCGGAGGGGAGATAATCTTGGTCGGTGACCGGCAAATAGTTGGAAGTTGCCTCATCCACCATATACGGCGGGTAGGTCATATCCAGCTTCGTGGAAATGACGGCTGGGCTGTCGACTACTTCCAGCCGATAGCCGCGGGCCCTGTAGTCATAGCCGACGACGTCGAATTCCAGCGTGGAGAGGATTCCCTTGAACGGCTTGCCGTCGAATCGGAAGTTGCGGTATCCCCCCGCATCGCGGCCGTTGGTCATCTGAACGCTGCCGCGCTCGCTCCGCGAATTACCGTCCGTCTTGAGAGCGTGGTAATAGACCGTGCAGGATTGCGGGACCACACGGGCTTCTGGTGCGCCGAGGGCCCGGACCTTGAGGGCCACACTGGAACCTTTCGCGACTTTGGCGACACCATTTTCGAATTGCACCTCGGTCATTCGCGGAACCGTTTCACCCGGTCCCGGCGAACTCTGCAGTTCCAGGCCGACAACTTCAATATGCGAGCTGCGCGGCCAGGGGTCGCTCCTCAGCAGATAGAGCCGGCTGGCGGCGAGTTCCAGGGCGTCTTTGTTCAGAACGAAGAAAGGCAGGATCGGCGCAGCCAGCAATAGCGCGAGCAACACCTTTAGTACTAAAGGCACATAGTTGAAGACCTGGCCGACATGCAATTGACCAGCGCCCACGCCGGCCCGTTCGGCCGTGCGGGAGAGCATTTCCGGATTGAATTCCGCCGCATGTTTTGGAGACTCTTCCATTTCCACGGCCGTGACGAGACTGTCCTGCAGGCCGATGAATTTGCGCTCCAGCAGGACCGCCATGCTTCGGTCGTGGAGCGGAACGAAGAGCCGGCGGCCGATGTAGCGGTAAAGAATAAAGAAAAGAAATCCGGCGATGCCTGCCAGCATCACGCCACGGGCAACCGCCGGCATCTCGCTGGCTCCGACCAGGATGGGCAAATAGTCGAGAGCGAAGGCGAGCCAGAAGGTGAGGCCAAGCCAGATGGCGGCGAGAGACAATCCCTCGAGCAGGACATAGAAACGAATCCGCCGCCGTACGCCGGCCAGGACGGACCGGATACCCGGATTCAGCTCAAGTGTGGTATTTGCAGTTGCCATTCCATCCACCCATCAATAAGACGGGCCAGACTTGCTGGGGGATTATAAGGGTTTTGGGGTTTCAGGGTCTAATGCAATCTATGCCAATTTGCTCAGCCTCCTCAGCAGCCATTCCAAGCACAGGACCCCACAAATCAGGCCCATCAGCCAGGTCATCAAAAGTTGTTCAAATTTGCGATCAGGGGTGCCGGGAAGCGGGGTCACCTGATCCTGGGACTTTAGCTGACTGGCAATTCCCGGCTGACCAGCGCCTCTGCCGACAGCGGCGTCGGTTCCGACGTAGTAAATGCCGTTGGTCCGGTCTGCCAAAGTTTTGAGTAGCTGGTCGTTTCGCTCCGGGTGCTCCGTTTCCTGCGCCGGCATTTTGGCCCGCACTTCGCGAACCATGAGCTGGTCGGCGGCATCGGGGTGCTGCAGTTCAATGCGATAGTCCCCTTCCTGCAAGGCTGTGAACTGCTCCGCGTACATCCCTTCGCGGGCGGCGTCCTTCACACGCCTCAGCACTAGCGGAGTCCGCTTCTGATCCGGCTGGACAAGGACGGCGCTCACTTCCGGTAACGCCAGCGGCTGGAATTGAGCGTTCTGCAAAATGGCCCGGACGCCAACTTGATCACCAAGTAAACAGCGGTCCTTGTCCACCAACAGCACACCGCGGCTGGAATCCCGGAGCAGCCGTCCTTCACTGGCCCAGCGGATGAGCTTTGTGTAATAGGTCTCAAAGTATTTCTCGTCGAGTTCGCGAATCCGCCACATCTCACCGCTGGCCTGGAAGAAGACCCGCCCCGATCCATAGAAGTGCCCCGCCATGTAAATGGGAAGGTCCTTGTCGATGGCCGTATCCGGGTCGGAAAACCGAGCGTAGACCCGCGCCCCCGGTTTAGGGTCCTTCACCGCATAGTAGCCATAGACTCCGCCAAACTCATCGCGGGCTCGCTGGCTCTTCTCGGCATCTTCGTCAATCCACAAAAACTCGGCCTCCATCCCATCGCGAGTGAACGTAAGGGGCCATGGCTTATCCCCGCCAAACCGCCCCAGGCTGAGCGTGGCCGAGCTTTGATTGTAGAAGACGACGGGATAAAGGGCCTTGATCGTATCAATCCGCGGATCGCCGCGCCTTCGCGCCGACCAACTCGGGGTGCAAACCGGTCCCGCAACAACAAGCAGGCCGCCGGCTTTCTCCGCGACCCAGCGTTCCAGGTTCTTCACTTGCAAATCGTCAAGCACCTCCCAATCCGGATCGAAGCCGACGATGCAGTCGTATTCAAACAGCTCCTCCGCACTCTCGGGGAACTTATTCAGAATGTCATGGGCTTCCTGCGAAATGCCGGGGCGGCCGGATTGCAAGAGCACATCAACGGTGGTTTCCTTGTCCCGAAATAACTGATTGCGGAGAAAGATGAATTCGCGGGTCGGACCACTGGCCAACAGCAAGACCTTGGTCTTGCGGTCCACGATTTCGACTTTGGCCGTTTTCTCGTTATCCTTCTTATCGAGTTCTCCTTCGACGGCTTGGACGCGAAGGCGGAAAAGGCGGACTCCTTGCTCCTTCGGCGTATGTTCGAATTTAATGGGGACTACTTTGCCGCTGTTCCCGACATTGAGGGTCTGCTCGTCCTCTTTCACTTCTCCTTTGCCATCCTTGTCGGCGGAGAGTAATTCAACAGTCAGGCTGGTTCGGCTGGAGTTGATGGCCTGGATGTAGCCGGTGAGCGTGAATTTGTCTCCCGGATAAACGCGTTCGGGAGCTTCCAGATCGACCACCCGTACGTTGACCGGCCGCTTGTCACTGCCGAGGCCGACGGTGTAGACGGGAATCAAAGCGATCGCCGCATCGCCAGCCGCCACTTCGTAACTCAGTCCCGCATTGCTGCCGCCGTCAGAGAGCAGAATAATGCCGGCAATCGGGCCGCCGCGCTCCTTGTCGATGATGTATTTGAGGTTGTCGCCGATTCTCGTTTCGGCCCCTTGGGCTAGTAGCTGATCTTTCCAAACGACTTTGGATTTCTGCTCCTTTGTATTATCCTTCTTGATCGTTGGCTCATCAGGTTTTTCGAGTTCTGGCTCACGGAGACCGACGATGGCGAGAAAGTTGATTTCCGGCCGGCGGAGATTGGCGACGGCGAGGACTACCACCGAGGAAATCAGCAATACAACAGAAACCAGGAGCGCCCAGGAGCCTCCTTCTTGGCCTTGTTTTTGCGAAGCGGACCGCCTGCGACCCCAAATCAAGTGGATGAGTCCGGCGAGGAGCGAAATCCCTAAGATCGAAGCCGCCACGATAGCGATGATGCGAGCTTCGCGGAGTGAAGAGCGGAGACTTTCGTCCGTGGAGACCGTTGAGGCTGCATCGGGCAAAGGCGTTTTCTTCGGGAACGAAGCTACCTCCACCGGATTCTCCGCCTGGTCGAAGCGATACACGACGACATCGTGCTTCTGCCGCAACCCTTCGACGAAGTCTCCCTTTTCGAGTTCGGCAATCACTTGCTCAATGCGGCTGCGGGGGGATGAGCCGCCGGGGGAAGCACTGCCTGAAGCCTCGCCATCGCGCAGGGCCATGCTTTGGCTGGTATCGACCATCAGCACGGCCCGCGAGTTCTTCACCAGTTTGCGTTCCGCCCGCTTCTCCAAATTGAAGAAGAAGAACAAGATTCCCGCGAACGCCAGGACACGAAGCAGAATCAGCACGATTGCGAACGCGGCCGGCAGCTCCACGCTGTCCTTCACATACATGAAGATGACGTAGCCGCCGATGAGCAGGCAGAGAAGCCCCAACACCAGCCAGTGCCACCATTCGGTGAGCGAATGAATGCGGGCCAGTTGGTAGTAAACGCCGGATTCCCCAGTCGTGGCCTGGGCCAGCAGCAGGTGCGGTTGCATCAGCGGGCGGCTCCAGGGAGGGGATGGTAACTCGTGCTATATGCCAGGAGCTGTTCGCCGACGAGCAGGCAGATCAGCAAGATCATTAAGAGTTGACTGAGGTTGTAGCCGCTCGATGACAGGTCTTGCTGCTCATAGCTCTCCGCCTGATGCCAGGTCACTTTTACCGGGTCAAGCTTCGCCAGTAAGTCTTTAGAATCGACAGGGGAGAGGTCGCCCTCATCCGGGTCCACGTTCAGAGCCCAGCGGCGAATATCGGCTTCGGAGATGTCTCCCTTGGTCGTGCGGGGCCAGGCTTCGTAGATGCCGGCGTGATCGGTATCGCGGGACTGTCTGCGGCCGAGGCTCGCGCCGAGAGCCGTTTTTCCCGCCTCCGGCTGAGCGGCCTGTTGGTCGAGCCGCAGCCTTTCCTCACCCTTGGGTTTGGGAAGCGTGAAAGACATCTCGGGCCGGTATTTGCTGGATTCGAGGTTTACATCAAGCGGCGTCCCAACCAGCCGCGGGTCATCGAGTCGGCGGGCCGAAGCGAGGTAGGCCTGCGATTTTAGCGCGAGAACCACGAGGCTGGGGTTTTTGGCCCAGTCGTTCCATTCGGGGGCAGCGGTCGTCAGATAGGCCAGCACCGTACCTTCGCCGAATTTCTTCTCGATGATGAGCGGGCTCTTGTTACGGAGCGAAGCAATGACCGAAGTCCCGGAATTCGCCTCCGGCTTCCAATCCTTTTTGGCAGCGAAGTACTTGTCTAATTTTACGCCGCGGATGAGCGGGTTAGTTTGGTCGAGAAAGAAGCTAAAGATGGGGTGCCGCACCAGCTCGATGTCGGGCTCATTGGGATCGAGCGGCGGCGGCAAGTCCATCGCGGCGAGCAGCGGCAGTGGAAAGAGTCCCTTTCCTTCTTTGTAGAACCGGTTGTTATAGAACGTGACATTCATTTCCGGCCCGGCGAAAATCGCCAGTCCACCGCCCGCACGCACATATTCTTCCAGAGCGGTGACGGCTCGATCTTCTAGGCTGGGAACATCGAGCAGATAGATCGTTGCGTACTGTTTGAGGACATCAGCCGCGATGTCCCGCAGGAACGACGCCGCCTTGATTTCGGGGCGAATGCCGGTGTTCGATTTCTCCAGCGGGCGAAAGGCGACTTCCAAGTGATATGCATGCTTTTGTTCAATGCTCCCGTCAATCAGCAGCGTTTTTTCGCCATCGGGAAAGTCAATCACGCACCAGCGATAATTGTCCGCATCGACGGGGTCCTCAGGCAATGATGCTTGGACGACATGTTTGCCTGGCTGAGGAAAATAGACCTGGACGCGGCGGGTAAGAGTCTCTCCGGGACCAATTTTCTCCAGCAGCAGGGTGGCCAGATCTTCGCGAACACCCGCCCGACTTTCTGGGGGCGTCTTGGACAGGTCTTCCGGCGGATAGAACGTGGATGCGAGCTTGAGCTGCACCTTACTGACTTCCGTCGCGCCGAAGTTTTTGACCTTTACATTCACAAACAGGGGGACACCGGCGGCCCGGGTGTCGTCGGCTGGGAGAATCTCCACAATGCCTAGGTTCGGGTCGCGGCTGCGGGAGCAGTTAACGAGATGGATGTCGGCTTTGGTCTTCTTGATCTCTTCGAGCGCGGTTCGGAGTTCAGCGGGAGTCCCCCAATCCTTCGCACGGAAGTCGGAAAGGACGTAGACAATGGAGGTCTCATCTTTAGTCTGACCCAAGAGTTCGCGGAGCATGCTCAAAGCCCCCTTCGGACCAAGGGCTAGATCGGTCGGGTCCCAGGCCCGCTGCTTCTTCTCCAGCGTCAGGTCGAATTCTCCGTCGATGATTTCACTATTGAAGTCCGCGGCCGAGTTGGCGGAAATGTCGCCTCCACCCCGGGCCATTGAATACCGCAACAGCGTCAGTTTCTGCGGATTGTCGGCGGATTTGGCTCCATTGACGATACTGGCGATGACCTGGCGGCTGGCGTCGAAGGCGCTTTGCCCGGCGACTCGGTCAGACATCGAATAGCTGTCATCGAGCAATACATAGTGGTGAGTCGCCTTGCCGCCGAAGAGGGCCAACAACTGATCTCGCGTCTTGAGCTGCGCGAGCATCGCCACCAAAAGGATCACCGCGGCCATGCGGGCTAAGAGCAACAGAAACTGCTTGAGCCAAACCCAGCGGCGGTGCTTCTTGTAGCTTTGCAGCAGGAACTCCATAGCGGCCCATTTCACTCGCTTGTGCCGCATCATGTTGATCAAATGGATCAACAGTGGCAGCAGGGCGAGCAAAAAGCCCCACGTCAGTGCCTGATAAACAAATTGCATGGAGGGAAATCCGAAATCTCAAATCTCAAACAAATAGGAGTAACGAATGGGGAATGAATGAAACTTATTGATCTTGAATTGGTCCGTCTGCCGTTTTCCGAATTCCAGATTTCTCATTCTCATTTGTTTGAGACTTGAGATTTCCAATTTGGCTCTATAACCGATTCATTACCGTGATTCTCTTGCTAAGGTACGTCGCCAAAGCCGCATCCAGGGGTTCGCTGGTCCGGACCAAGGCGTAGTCGCAACTGTTGCGGGCGCATTCGTGGCGGACTTCGTCCAGGAAGAGTTGGAGCGATGCCAGGTAGCCTTCCCGCAGCGCCCGCGGGTTGCAATTCAAATGATCCATCGACTCCAGCCCTTCGAAACGCGTCGGGCCGGAGAAAGGGAAGTCGAGTTCCTCGTCGTCCATTACGTGAAAGACCAGCACGTCGTGTCCCCGCTGCCGCATGAGCTTGAGGCCTTTGATGAGACCGGAGCGATCGGCGAGCAGGTCGGAAACGAGGACAATCATGCCGCGACGGGGGGCGGTCTCGGCGATGGTGCGAAGAACCGCGTACATGTCGGTCTTGTCCGACGGCTTTTGGACGGCCAGCGATTCAACGATGGAAAAAATGTGATTGTTACGGGTGCGAGTGGGGACCGTGGTCCGGATTTTTTCGTCAAACGCCATGCAACCGACCGCGTCCTGCTGCTTGAGGATCAGGTAGGCCAGGCTGCAGGCTAGGGTGCAGGCGTATTCGTATTTGGTCATCGGGCCATTGCCGTACTGCATGGAGTTGGAGATGTCCACCAACATCGTGCAGCGAAGGTTTGTCTCTTCCTCAAACTGCTTGACGTAGAGCCGGTCCTGACGTGCCCAGACCTTCCAATCGACATGGCGCAGGTCGTCGCCGGCGACGTATTCGCGATGTTGCAAGAACTCAACCGACTGTCCGAAGTAGGGGCTGCGGTGCATCCCCGAGAGGAAGCCTTCCACGATGTGCCGCGCCCGCACTTCCAGCCGCGAGATCCGCTTGATCGCTTCAGGATGCAAAAATCTTTTTGAACCGGGCATCGCTGAGAAGCTCG
>JBJXFF010000008.1:0-19161 GCA_046153945.1 Pirellulaceae bacterium | reverse complement strand
CAAATCTCATTCTGGGCAGGCTGGAAGCCTACCCAACGGACTTAGGGGGATTCGGTCCGTTCCAGGATCTTGATGGTCATTTCCTGAATTTCCGACTGCCGCTTGGCAATGCTCTGGATTTCACCCTTGAGGACGTCGTCAATACCTTCCTTCGGCCGGTTGGCGTCGAAGGACTGGGTGCGGCGATTGACGCGGAGTTGTGCCGCCCGGAGCAGCTTCAACTCGGCTGAGTTGGGGAGCAGGGGAGGCTCTTGGCCGCCGCCTCCAGCGCCGCCTCCGCCGCCTCCGCCTTCTTTCTGCTTCTGAGCCTGCTGAAGGGCTTCAATCAGTTCTTCCAGCGTGGCTTCGACTTCCTTCTGCATGGTGTGGGTGTAGGCATCAGTCTTTTTGGCTTCAATCAGTTTGGCGACGGAATAAAGGTCGTCGCGAAGCTGTTCGATTACGTCTGGAAAGACAACACTGGTCCCGTCATCCAGGATGATGTCCAGCGACTGCTGGGCGGCATCGGCCAGCGAGCTTTCTTCCTTCACCAGTGGGTTGTGGGCGAGGCGATCGATCTTTTGGTTATCGACCTTCCGCTTTTCGAGTTCCGCGGTGTCGATCGTGGTCTTCTGCTGGCGAGTGAGCATCTCGCGGAAGCGGGCTTCCAAACGGGCCAGCTTTTCGAGCTGCGTCTCTTCACGGAGTTGAGCCAGACGCTCTTCGATTTCCTTGAGGGCGTCCTCGAGTTCCTTGATCGCCTTCTGTTCTTGCCGAGCCGCCCCTTCAGGGTCCTGCTTCTTCAGATCGCCGCCGGCTTGCTGCATTTGCTTCTGGGCCTGTTGAACCTGCTTCTGTCCCGGCTGAGGCTTGCCACTGCCGGGCTTGCCGCCGCTTTTGCTGCCGGGCTGCCCTTCGGAGGGACTCCCCTTTTCGGCTTCCTTCATTTTGTCCTGAATGTCGCCGGCCTTTTGGGCAATCTCTTCCTGCTTCTTGGCCATCTTGTCCAAGGCTTCCGGCGGCAGGCTGGCAATCCGCTGCTGTTCTTTTTTCAGTTCCCCCAGTGCCCGCTTGAGATTGTCAAGCGCGGTTTGTTCATCCTGCTGAGCGGCCTTCCCTTTGCCCTGCTGGAGATTGGCGGCTGCCTGCTTTTGATTCTCGGTTGCCTGGCGGAGTGGCTTCTCGCCCGGTTCCTGCGGACGAGCCTGGCTGGGAGGAGGCTGCGAACCTTCGCTCGGTTTGCCCCCTTCACTCGGTTTTCCGCCTTCCGACGGCTTGCCACCCTCGCTTGGTTTACCCCCTTCCGAAGGCTTGCCGCCTTCCGAGGGTTTTCCCCCTTCACTGGGCTTGCTTCCTTCGGACGGCTTTCCGCCTTCCGACGGTTTACTCCCTTCTTTGGGCTTTCCGCCTTCGCTTGGTTTCCCGCCCTCACTCGGCTTGCTCCCTTCCTTCGGTTTCGCGCCTTCAGAAGGCTTGCCGCCCTCGCTTGGCTTGGAACCTTCGGCAGGCTTGCTACCTTCAGCCGGTTTGTCGCCTTCCCCTGGCTTTGATTCGGAGGGGGGAGCATCGCCGGCTTCCTTGGCAATCTGGTCGGCGACCTTTTTGGTTTCGGTGCGAACCTGATCTTGCTTGGGGGCGATTTTGCCAACGGCCTGAATTCCCTCTTCGCGGGCCGCCTGGGTATCGGCGATGATCTTCTGCTGTTTTTCGATCAGTTCATTGATGGCCTTGATCTTGGCTTCCAGGCCGGCGAGGGTTTGGTCCTTTTTGGCAAGCTTGTCGGCTTCGCGCTTCTCACCCTTTTCTTCCTGAATGATCTTCTCAATATTCTTCTTCCACTCTTGCAGCCGTTCGAATTCCTCGCGGTCCTTGTCCTTATCGCTCTTTTCGTCAAGGAGCAGCGCCAGCAACTTGCGAATGTCGGTGAGGACGTCCTTCTGCTTGTCGGTGGCGGTTTCCAGGTTCGCCGTGTCGAGCGACTTGGTAATGAGGGCCATCCGGTCCTTGAGCTGCAGCTTCTTGGCTTCGTCGAGCGTCTTCTTCAGGCGGTCGGCACGTTCCGGCTCGGCCTGCTGCAAAGTCTGGATAAGGGAACCAAAGCGTCGCTCCAGTTCCTCAGTCATCTGTTCGACCCGCTGCTGGCGGACCCCCAGCGGGGTTTTGCCGCCGGATGTGGGAACAGGCGATTCCTGGCCCAATGTGGATAAGGGGAGCAACAGCAAAACGGCAAGCGCGAGACGGCGGAGCATGAATCGCCCTCCAAGGAGGCAGTCGGGTTCGAGCAATCGGCTAACAGTCATTAGTACCCGCAAAGGGGTATTTGGTTCCAATAACAATATGACGGTACAAACGGGCTGCCGTAAAGGGAATTATTGTAAATTGGTGGTATCAAGCCGGTTTTGGGCCGGCTGGACGCCTACCCCACGGGTGGCATTTCGACCTAGGGTTTCTTTTCTTCGGCGGGCTTCGTTGCCTCCGGTCTGGCTTCGGCGGGCTTGGCTTCCGGTTTTTTCTCTTCAGGTTTGGCGGCCGGCTTCTCTTCCGGTTTCTTTTCCTCGGGTTTCTTCTCGGGAGGAGTTCCCCCTTCGATGATTCCCTTGATCCGTTCCTGTTTCTCTTTCACGGTCTTATCGAGGACGTCCTGTTGGGACTTCTGAATCTCATAAAGCAAATTGACCGCTTCTTGATAGCCTTCCGACTTCACCAGGTGCCGCAGCACTTCCCGCATCTGGTCGACAATCTCTTGTTGGCGCGTGACGGCGGCTTGAAAAGCTTCGCCGCGGGGGGCGATTTCCGTGGAGAGTCGGCGGGCCTTGTCGAGTTCGGTGACGGCGCTGGGAACCCCCAGGTCGGCAATTTCCCGCATCGGGCGAATGATGTCTTCCTTGAGCCGCTTTTCCAGCTTGCCGGCGGGATCTTCGATCCGGTTATTGAGAACTTCAATCACAATGCCGTCGAGCCGCTCGGCAATCGCTGCGACATTGGAGCCGATGACCTTCTGCCGCCGCTGGAATTGCATCAGCAGGTCCTTCTGTTCCTGACTAAGGCTGGCGGCTGAAGTGACGCCCGCTTGCAGGGCTTTGCTGTCGGTGAGCAAATCCTCCTCATTCTTGAGCAGTCGTTCAAACTCTTGCCGCTGCTCTTTCTCGCGGCGCAAGAGATCGGTACGCAGTTCTTCCTCGGTGACAACCCGGAGCAAAAAGTCGGACGACTTCCCCAGGTTCGGACCAGACACGTCGTCGTTATCCAGGGCCGCGACGTGGAAATTGAGCGAAGTACCTGTTGGTATCTTCAGTGGTTCCAGGTCGAGCACTTCGTCGAAGCCGAACTCGGCTTTCTTAAGCGACTCCTTCGCGGCCGGCAGCGGCAGTTTGCCTTCGTTTGTCGTTTGAGCCACGTCGTCGCGCCAGAGGTACTTCACTTCGACGGAGATGACTCCGTAGTCGTCACTGAGGCGGGCATTGAGTGGAATCCGGGCCCGCGGCACCACCATTCCACTGACGCCAATTAGCCGGGCGCGGACCCGCGGCTCGCGGTCGGCCCGGATGCGAAGGCCGAAGGCGGTTGGCCGGCGGGAAGTGAGGTTTTCCGTATCGTGCAAATCAATCACATACTGGCCGGCAGTCAATTCCTTAGGGGCGACCTGACCGGAGAAGTCGGTCGTTTGAGCCAGTTCCAGCGGATGCCGTTTCCCTTCGATGAGCAGCGCCGCCTCCGCGAGCGGCTTGTTGGCTTTGCCAGAGAGTTTTAGCGAGCTTCCCTTGAGGACAAAGTAGGGACCTTTGCCCGGCGGCAGTTCGACGACTTTCTCGCCGGTGTATTTGGGAGGAGTGACTTCCAGCTTGAGTTCGTTCACGGCCGGCGTTTCCACCAGTTCGACCCGAATCCACGGAGAAACCGCGTCTCCGCCGCGAGCGCGGAACTCGAATTCCTCGATCACGTTGCTGAAGATCGTTTCAAACTGCCGGTCGATCTTTGTTTTCTTCATCGACTGCACGCTGCGGCCGTGCGACTGGCGGAAATCGATGTAGACCATTTCCGGCACGACTTCGCTTTCCGGCGTGACTTCCACCACTTGCGTCCAATCCTCGCCGCGCGGAAATTTGACGCGGCCATTTTCCACCCGTTTCACGTCCAAGTAGGTCTTTTGCGGCCAGAGCCGCTCGCCGAGCAAAACATTTCGATTGAACCAGATGCTCAGGATGTCGCTCTGCACCACGCCGACCCCCGCACCGATTGCCACAACCGCGGCGAGGAGCAAGAGTCCCACGTTGACCTGGAATTGCTTGGCGTCGAGCACTTCGCCAAAGTTCACACCGCGTGCCGCCTGTGTTCCATAGAGAACCGTTTGACGAACGAGAACCGAAGACATTCCCCGCGCGGAAACGTCGGGCATGCGCGAGAATTGCAAGGCGCTAATCAGCCCTTCGGAGAGCTGCTTGTTCCCTTTTTCCACTTGCAAGCAAAGGGCATCGTCGCTGACCTGCACCGAAAGTGGCCGCACCAACCGCCGCCAGATTAGCCACACGAGCGCGCCGGCGATGAGGGCCATCATCACCACCCGCTGAGGCTTATCCATGCGAAAGAGCCAGTCGATGGCCAGGTCGAGCACGCACAGGCCGATGAGCAGCCACAGGACGCGCGAGAGGCCGTCCACTAAAAACCAGCGGGTCATCTGCGAACGAAGCTGCGACAGCCGGGTGATGACCGGAGCGGTTTCGCTCGCCAGGGAACTTGCGGAAATATCGGACATGTTAATTTCTAAAGGAGCTTGTAGCGTTTGCGGACGAGCCATTCGACCCCGAGCAGGCCGACTAGGATGAACATCATTCCCCGCACGTCCCAGAGCGGGTCGGGCTTTTCGCGGACTTCAATCTGCCGCGTCTTATCCGGCACGGCTGCGGCGAGTTGATCGAGTTGGTCGATATCGAAGTATTTGCCGCCGGAAGTTTCGGCGAGATCCTTGAGGAGGGGCTTGTCGAGCCAGACCTGGTTGGTTTCCACGCTGGGGAGGACGACGTCGAACGAGGTTTCAATCGTAGACCCTTCCGCCTCGGCTGCGGCGGTGCGGACGCGGAGGCTGTGGCGGCCGGTCTTCTTGGCGGTGAGAGTCGCTTCAAAGGTGCCGGGCTGGTTGGAGACCGGCATCAAGACGACGGTTTCCGGATTTTCGGAACCGACCTGCAAGGTTGCTTCCGCCTTCGGGGCGACGAGCGGATTGTAGGCGGCATCTTGCAAACGAGAGGTGACAATGATCCGCTCGCCCACTTCGTAACGGTCGCGGTCCGCCTGCACGTAGCCGCGGCGGCGGCCTTCGAGCGAGCGGCCTTCCACGAGGTAGCGGACGGATTGAATCCAAAACTTGTCAAAAAACTCCGCCTGCCGTCCGGCTTTGCGCCAACGCCAGGTGCCGTTGAAGCCGAGGTAGAGTGTGTGCCCACTGCCGTAACGGCCGGCGACGAGGAGGGGGCGCGAACCTTCGGTCTTGCGGAGGGTGGGATCGCTGTGTTCGAGCAAGACGGTGGCCGTCGGCTTGGGTTCCTGCGAGGGGAAGCTCCAGAAAATTCCGGGGAGCGTTTCCCACCGCTGCAACGTCTCCGCCCGATCGGGATAGAACCGCATCACGGGATGATCGGCATTGGCGGCCACCACCTTCAGCGGCCAGGCCCGTTGGTTCGACGAGAGGAGGCCGGCGATTTCCAGTGCGCCGACATCGCCGAAGCTCACCGGCATCAGCTTTTGCATCTCGCTGGTGCGAGGGCTCGTAAGCATGCGACCCGAGTGCTTGGGGCCGGCCATGAAGAGCAAGCCGCCGGAATGTTCGCCGACGAAGCTTTTGAGCAGTTCCACCCAGGGAGCGTCGAATTCCTGGGGATTCGGGTCGAAGAGCATCACCACGTCGTAGTAAAACAGCTCTTCCTTGGTAATCGGCAGCCGGGTGATTTGCCGCGTCCCTTCCTGGGCCCGCTCCTCGTCGAGCGTCTGCAGCCAGCACGAAACCGTCATGGTCTTGTCGCGGGCCAGCAGCTTTTGCACCAGCCGGAATTCCCAGGTCGGAGCGCCAGCCACGAGCAGCACCCGCACCCGTTCACGGCTGAGGACTTTGGCCTCGGCAGTGGGAGTTTCATTGTCCGTTTCGTCCAGTTCGTTCTCGACGGTCTCGACCTTGACGGTGTATTTGAAGCGGCCCGATTCCTTGACGGAGTGGGAGAACTGCACCCGCAGCCGGCCCCCTGCTTCGGGAATCGCCAACTGCTGCGTGGCGACAACCGTCCCCGAACCAGCCGATCCGTCCGCTTCGCTGATCTTCTGCTCCACGAGCTCTACCCGCACTTCGCGGGCCTCCAGCCCCTGGGCGACGACCATAGCGTCGATTTCAAAGGGTTCGTCCTGCCAGACCTGCTGACGGACATAAAGATCGGTCGCCTTCAGATTCCGCGGCCGCGCGGGGTCGCCGACGCCGACGATGAGGAGGGGAATTCCCCGGTCTCGCGCTTCGCGAGCGGCGGCGCGGGGGTCGTCCTTGCCGGTGTGCTGGCCATCGGTGAACATCACGATGGCGGAAGGAGATTCGGTGGCCAGGGCTTCGCGAATCGCGGACCAAATGTCCGTCCCTCGTCCGTCCGCCACGAGCGGCGGCAGGGGCTTAATGGCCGGCTCTTCGGCTTCCTTCCCTTTTTCTTTGACCGCATCTTTCTTCCCCTTCTCCGGCTCCGCCTTGGCGGCGCGGGCATCGACCTTGTCGACATGGTCGGAGAAGTTGATAGCCCGCACTTTGCCACGGGCGGCCAGAGCATTCAGAAATTTCAGGTTGTCGCGGGTCAAAGCGTCGTTAACGATTTCCACGCGCGTCGGCTTCTGCTTGCGGACATCTTCGGGGCTCTTTCCCAGCAATTTGCCGACGCTGGCGGCTGCACTGGGGTCCTGGTAGCTGTCATGCGTGTTCATCGAAAGGGACGAATCACGGGCCACGATGAGGGCCGGATGGTCCGTGCGGTAGCGGAAGTAAATCAGCGCCGGATTGAGCAGGATGAACACCAGCAGCAACATGGCTGCGGAGCGGAGCGTGGCCAGCACCATCTTGACCCAGGTCGGGCAACCCGCCATCTCCCGGCGGTAAAGGGCGTAAATCGCATAGAGCAACGCCGCGATGATGGCAATCAGGACGAAGACGCCCCAACTGGTCGGCTGGTTGAGAAACTCGCGAGTGACCTTCGCATCCGGCGGCATCTCGCGGAGGTCGTTATAGCCGGCGAGCCAGAGCAGGTTTTCCCACAGAGTGGCGGCCAGAATCGGTGCAGGTGGAAAATTCACGGGTGTTCTTGCTGAAGTTAGTAGCGGTGGGCGCGGTAGACGTTCGTCATCGGCAGGTCTTTGAAAATGTTCCCCATCGGGTCGAGCTCCTTCACTCCGGTCCGGTCCACCACCAGCGTGTTGCCATTGCTGAGGCGCTGCACGGTGTAGGGATTGCTGAAGCCGGCCTTTTTGAAGACCACTGCTCCGCTCCGGTCGTATTCGCGGACCTCCCCTTTTTGCAAATCGCAAATGAGGGTGGTCCCCGCGGTCGTGCGGTCGGCGCTGAAGGACATGCCGCCGATGGCCACTTCCCAGGCGACCTTCCCGCCCTCGTCCACTTCCACCACTTTCTGGTGCTGCTGGAGCGAGACGAGGGTGCGGCCGTCTTCCAGGCGGCGGGCGAAGGTGGGGCGACCGTCGAGAGCCGCCTTCCAAATGATTTTCTTGTCGGGAGAGACTTCAATCACCTGCATCGCATCGGGGATGGCGAGGAGCGTGTTGCCGTTTTCCAGCCGCTGCACTCCCATGGCTCCGCCGGGCAAATCGTTCATCCGCCAGAATTCATTTCCCGCCTCGTCATACTCCACTACCGTCTTTTCCTGGTAACTGCCGACGATGCGATGGCCGTTGGAAAGCCCGAAGCAGGCCCAAGGAGCCTGGCCGACCTGCTTCTCCCAGGTTTTGACGCCGGCATTGTCATATTCGATGACCTTCTGCTGACCCATATCGCAGACCAGCAGCCGGCCGAGGTCGACGGCGACGTCGGAGAGCGGGAACTTGAGTTCGGCTGACTGGCCGCTGGACGCCAGCCATTTTTTCCATTGCTCCACACTGACGGCTCGCTTTTCGGCCGGTTCATAAACGGTGAAGCTGAAGTGCTGGCCAGTGAAGGCCCGCAGGATGCGGATGGATTCGGTCCGCACGGGAGTATCCGGAGCGTCGAGCAGGCGCACCAGGTGGGGGAGCGAATCCCGCCGGCCCTGATTCGCGAGTACCCGCAGCGCGGCGAGTTGCACCAGCGGACTCTCGTCTTCGAGCAGTGTTGCCGCTTGCTCGGTGCCATCTTTGGGGCTGACCTTGCCGAGGGTGGCGATGGCGGCGACCCGCTGCTGCACGTCGGCGGAGCGAAGTTGCTGGATCAGAAACGGCGAATCGGCTTCGGTGGAAGTTTCCGCCAAAGCCCGGCGAAGCTGAGTCCGCAGATAGTCGTCCTTGCAGAGCGGAATCGCGCCAAACAGCGGACGGCAAAGACCGGCGAGCTTTTCTTTGTGCACCGTGACGAAGACCGCTTCCAGCAGACGGCGGCTCTCCCGCTCGGTATGGTCGAGAATCTGCTTGGACCGCCAGCGGATTTCAAAATCCGGATTCTTGGTCGCCTCCTCCAGAATCTGCATCACGCCAGAAGGCCTCCGCAGCAGTTGCCGCGTGGCGGATTCGCGCTGGGGATAGCTGTCGTTGCCGAGTTCGGCGACCAGCTTGCCAAGCAATTCGCGTTCTTGCGGGGAGGGGTGAAGCGAGATGAGGTAGTCCGAGACCGATTCCTTAGTGGGCGAGATTTCAAATTCCTGCAGGAGCTTGAGATTGGCGGGGAGTGTTTCTTGAGCGAAAACAGCAATCGTATTCGCTAAAATGCAAGCCAGCGCGAACACACCAGCCTGACGCGCAAGCGCAGGACAGCGCCGCCACCTGCTTAAGGCGGGCCTTCCAGCGATCACGCGTTGTGGTTTCGTATTCATCGATTCGTTAAACCTGCCGCACTGGGTCGTTAAGCTGTCCATTGCTTGCCCCTCAGGCTGGTATCCATGTTCAGGCTTGTGTTCTTAGAACTGCGACACTCCCGACGAATTGTTTTGCTTGTGCTGCCAACGGATTTCCTTGCCGGTGGGATCCACTTCATGCACGCCGTTGTTGTCCGCAATGAGCGTGTTGCCGTTGGGAAGCCGCTGGGCGTTGCAGGGGCTGACGAGCGGGATTTGGGCGGTCCAGACGGTCCCCTTGCCGGCGGCATCGACCTCGACCACTTGCCCCGTATACATCTGCACGATCAGCGTGTTGCCATTCTCCAGCCGCGAGGCGGAGCAGGGGCCGTTCATGTTGCGGGCTTCCCAAACGATCTTGTTGGCCTTGTCGACTTCCACCACGCGGTTGTTGGTCTGTAGGGCGACCAGCGTGTTGCCGTTTTCCAGCCTTTGGGCGGACATGGGCCGGCCGGCGAGGGCAAACGTGGTGGTGGTGCCGTCGGGCTGAACTTCCAGCACCTGATGGCTGTCCGCACAGGCGATGAGCGTGTTGCCGTTGGCCAGCCGCTGCACTCCCCAGGGTGAACTCGGCAGCCGGTCCTTTTTCCAGACTTCTTTCCCTTCTTCGTTGTATTCAATCACGGCGAGCTGGCTTGTGACGGCTATCAGCCGGTTGCCGCTGGGGAGCCCTTGGCAGCCCCACGGGTTGCCGTTGGCGATCTGCATCCGCCAGCGTTCCTTATGATTGGCATCGAGCTCGATGACGAGCGAATGGACATGCGAGGTAATCAGCGTCCGGCCCAGGGGGACGTCCGTTTCCGACAGTGGGAGCGTTAGCTTGGCGGTCTGGCCATCCTTATCCAGCCACGCCTTCCAGGCGTCGATCGCTTTCGTCCGCTCTTCGGGCTTGCCGTCGGAAGAGAAGGGAATTGGCTGCCCGGAGAGGGAGCGGAGCGACTGATGGGCTCGGACGCGGACGCGGGAATTCTCCGATTCCATCAGTTTCACGAAAATCGGTAGCGTGGTCCGCTCGCCGGCATTCGTCAGAGCCCTGGCGGCGGACAGCTTCAGCCGGTCGTCTTTCGATTCCAGGAATTTAGTGAGCAAGTCCTTGACGTCCTTGGGAGCGGCCTTGGTTAGCGGGCCAAGAGCAATGAGCTGCGATTGGATGTTGCTACTCGCCACAGCGTCTTTCAATGCCGGCAGGTCTTCCTCGCGGAAGGTGATATCCAGCGTCTGAGCCGCCGCATGTTGCAGGTACTCCGGCTCCAGAAGGGGAGCGATCCCCATAATTTGCGATGTGAGCCCCTTCATCTTCTTCTGTCGAATGACCGACAGAGAACTGCTCAGAATGTCGTTGCGGCGGGCCACCATTTCTTTGCCGAGTTGCGGCAGAGTGGCACCCTTCACGAACTCCTCGGCGAGTAGCTCCAGCACGAGGGCAGGATTGTCCTGGGCAAGTTTCAATTCCGCGAACGCAGAGAAGTACTTGTCGGCAGCCTGATCGGGAGTGAGGCTGACTTTGAAGAGCTGGTAGGAGCCTCGCAAATCAGCCAATGTTTCATCGAACCTCTTTTCCTTGGCATACAGCCGCATCCGGTTGAGCTGGGCATCGCCATCGCCGGCGGCAATCTTTTCTTGGAGCATGGCCATCCGATGTTCCAGGTTGGTCATCGCATAAACCCGTCCCGCGCCGGCGACCCATAGTTTCTCGCCGTCCGAAAATAGATTTCCCACCGGATCTTCCGTGGTGAGTTGCACGCCGACTTGGCCTTGATCCCGTCCCTTTTCCAAGTCGAGTTTGAGCACGGAATTCTTCACTGGCATGTAGATCGCGTCTTCGGTCAAAACGCCGCGGCCGAGCGAATCTTCGATTTCTTTTTCCCAAATCAGCTTGCTGCTGGCGATGTCGTAGCGGCGGACGACGTTGCGGCCGGCGACAAAGAGACTCGATCCTTTGGTCCCGAGCACGTAATTCGCGGCCTGGCCGAACGGACTGACGCGGGGGGAGAGCCCGTTGCCGAAGGCCCCTGTGCGGCGGTCGAGCCAGATCATCTCATTACTGTCCGAAGCCATGACCACCAGTGTCTTGCCGTAAGGGATCACCACGTCGTCGTCCCAGCCTTCGATATCCTTGGTGACCATGTTGTTGAAGTTCCGCATCGTCTGGTTCGGCTTTTCTTCCCGCTTGTAGCGGACGGCCCAGCGGATGGCTCCCGAGACCGCATCGACGGCGAAGACCACGCCAGTGCCGCAGAGGACATAAGCGTCGCGTCCATCCACGGTCACACCGATGGGAGACCACGGGTTGCAGCCGCCGGCCGGTTCGTCGCAGAGATAGGCTTTCCAAATGGTCGAACCGTCTTTGCTGTCGAGCCCATACAGCCAGATGGTGCCGCCGTCCGAAATTGGCACCAGCAGCAGGCTGCCGTAGGGAACCGGAGCCGCCATGAAACCGACATCCTGGGAACCTTCCTTGTCTTCATCGCTGGCGGAGCGGTGCCATTTCGCCTTGCCGCTGCTCGATTCGTAAGCCGCCAGGAAATTGCTGCGGGCTCGCCGCGGCTGAACATTGAACTGGAAGGGGCGAGCTGGAGTGGCAGCCTGGGTCGGTCCCGTTTCCTTGGAAACCCGTTTTCCTTCGATGGAATAGATGGTGCCGGCCGAAATGGACATGGCCTGATGGATGCGGTCTCCAAAGAGCATCACTTCCGGCAAGGTTCTCGGTCGCGGCGTGGTTGGCATCTGCATGCCGTAGGCTTGGGCCATCATGATCAGGTGGCCGGTCATGCTGTCCATGTCGTACTGATTGAGCCAGACGCTTCGCCAGATCGGCTTGTCGCTGTTAGCGGCAGTGCTGTAGCAGGCGATATCCTCGTTGGTCTTGATGTAGACCTTGCCGTTGTCGAACAAAAGTTGCGACGTCGGGTTCCACTTGTTCTGCTTCCACTGGGTGATGAGCTGCTCGCGGGAAACCGGCTGGGCCTGGTTCTGCCGCACCCGACCGCTGCGGATGAAGACCGCCGGGCCCATCATGCCGTTCTGGTTCATGGCCGTTTCGAGCAGCAGCGAATATTCCTGCGTCCACAGCTCGCTAAGCGTCTTGCTGGTGACATCGGCGGGCAACCCTTTCATCCGCCCGCTGCGGGCGGGATTGCCGAGCGCCATGTGCCAGTTCTGCGAGGCGACGGAAACGAGCGCGGCGCTCTTGGTTGCTTCGCTGGCGTCTTGCTCGACCTGCTCGATCGATTCGTTCGTCGGCTTGGGGCCGGGCATTTGGGGAATGGCTTCAATTGCCGCCTTCGCCGTTGCGCCGTCGCCGACATGTGCCGCTGCCACCGCCAGGCGAAGCATCACCTCTCCCCGCGGAACAGTAGGATCGGGATGGACCAGAATTTTTGTGAACAGCCGGCTGGCACCGACAAAATCGTGCCGGTCAAGGGCATAGCAGCCAAGCTTGTAGGCTGCTTCGTCTCCGCTGGAGCTGAGGAAATAACGGCGGACGACGATGCTCAGAGCCTCTTCCTCTTTGTCGGGAGCGGCTTTGGCGAGCACTGCCTGGGCCTCGCCATCGGCAGCGATGCGATATGTCTTGAGTGCCAGCGGGTCAGCCGTGGAAAGCATCCGTTCCACTTCTTCGGCCAGCGACGTGTAGGTCCGGCCGTCGCGAGTCATCAGAGTATCCCCCGCTTCGTCCAGCACCTTCTGCCAAAGGACAGCCGCCAGATCGAGTCGCCCATCTGCCACGCACTGCTCCGCGCGCTTCAGCAGCCGTTGCTGCTCGGGGTCGGTCTTGAGGGCGGCTCCGCCTGGAAAGGATTTTTCCGCCAGGTCCTGCATCGCGTCGGCAGCTTCATCGGCCTCCTTGGCTTTCTTTTCTCCTTTGATCGGCGCGGCGCCAGCGGGGACCGCAACTGCGGGAGCTAGGCCAATGATTTTCTTCTGCGCGGAGGCAAAGCGAGCCCAGCCGGCAAAAATCAGCAGGGTTGCCACAATTGCAACCGCGTAACCAGCGAATTTCCGCGTGACGAATAGCCTCATCGAAATCGCTCCTTCACTTATTGCCTGCCGAGTCCAAAGTACCAGCCCAGCACCTGCTCGCAGCACAAAATGCCGACCACAATCCAAATCAGATACCACCAGATTTCCGTTTGTGCTCCGCCGCCGGCGACGCTGATCGCCTCGTCAAACTTGACGAGGTGAACATTGGCATCGCCGATTTCCTTTTTCATTGTATCCGCATCGACCCGTTTAAGATTCCCTTCGGTCGGGTCCACGTTGGCCGCGAACAGCACGGGCTCGATCCCCCCTTCGCGGCGATTCAGCTTCATCTCATAAAAGCCGACCAGGTCCGTTCCCTTATATTCGAGTTGCCAGACCGTTTTCTGCTGGGCATTCTCTCCCTTGGCGTCCTTCGCCGTCTTGTCGCCGGGATTCTTCTCCGCTGCCGCTTTGTCCGCCGCGGTCTTGGCATCGGCGCTCTTTCCAGCGGCACCCTTCTCACCCTTCGCGGCTTCTTCTTCACTGCCCGAGGCGGCCTGGATGTTGGCTTTCTTCTCTTTAGGACCTTCCACGGCGGCATCCAGTTCGTACTGGGTCAGGTCGAGTGGCTGGCGGAGGGGATCGCCGACGCGGACGAGCCCCTTGTCTCCCCGGTCTCCCGACATGTAACGCACCATCTCTTGCATGGAAATCAAGTAGCTGGGGTCGCTCGTCCAGTTCGACCAATCGGCATCGGCGGGAATCGTCGTCGCCAGAACACGTCCGCGGCCAACCGGCTTTTCGGCGAAGGCCACCGAATCATCCACGTCATTGAACCGGGCCGGCACTGTTACCAGGCTTCCAAGCTGATCCTTCTTGACACTGCTTCCCCACCAGCGGAAGGTCTTCACGTTGTCGAGAAACGGATTGTTCTGCCCGGCGAAAATCTTCAGCACTTCGTGATTGGCCTGGTCCACTCGCAGGTTGACCCATTTCTGCTCCGTCTCATCCCCTTTGATGTTCTCGAGCTTAAAGGGAGAAAGCCCAAGTCCGTCTTTGTAGTAGTTTTCGTTGAAGAATGCCTCATCCACCTGGTCCCCCGGCATAATCACCAGCCCGCCGCCGGCTTCCACCCATTTGCGAAGCTTCTCGATGTTCTCGAGCGTCTTGTCGCCGAGGCGGTAAACATTGCAGAGGAAGATGACGCCGTACTTGTCGAGCGTGAGCGATTCCATTTCGCTTTCCGTCACCACATCCATCACCACGCCCGACGGGACTGGCCCGTTGGGACTGAGCGACCGCTTGAGATAGAACGATTCCGCTTTGCCGAAGGCGGCGCTCGGGTCGCCATCCACAATCAGGGCCGGAATGCCGCGCACAATGCGAGCCGGGTAATACGCCACACTGTCCGCCGGCAGCCGGTCGTCTTCCCCTTGCTTGACGGTGGTGACTTCCACTTTCACCTTGCGCGGAGGGAGCGTGGCCCGCAGGGCGGCTTGTGCGTCTTCTTCTTCGGCGGAAAAAGTGAAGGAGAACGAGCGGCTCTGGGTTTCGCCGGGGGCGAGGCGTTCAATTTCTTCCTGCAGCGGCAGCGAGTCCCCCGCGCCGAACTTGATTCGCACGTCGCGGGCTTCGCTCGAGCCTTGATTGGTTACTGACACGTCAAACCGGGAGGAAACACCGGCTACCAGCGTCCCTTCCGGCCGAACTTCGGTCACGGTCAGATTGCGGTCCTCGGCATCGCCGGCATCGACCACGTAGCAGTTGGTGACGACCTTGGAGATGTCCATCAACGTCTTGAGCGGCGATTCCTGCCCCGCGGAGCCTTCCTTCCAGTCCCGCTGCCGCAGGTCGGTGATGACATAAACCACGCGGCTGACGCTTTCCTTCTCGCCGGAGAGCCGATCCTGCAACTGCTTGAGGGCTCCGTCCAGATTGGCCGATTTGTCGCTCACATCGAGCTTGTCGATGGTTTCGTTGATCTCGGCGATGCTCTTCTTGTTGAGTGCCGCACCGTTGAACTGCGGCTGGTCGGGCTGCGACGTGAGGATGAGCGTGAGCGTGTTGTCGGACTGGTCGCTGGCGAGAGCTTCGGTCAGTCGCGTCAGCCGGAGGCGGGCCTGATCCCAAGCGGATTCATTTCCGACGCGGGCCTGCATGGAAAGGGAATCATCGACAATCACAATCCGCTCGTACTGCGTGGCATTGAGAATCCCAGCCGTCATTGAGGTCGGAATGAACGGCCGAGCGAGCAGAAATCCGATGAGCAGCACGGCCAGGCAGCGAAGCAGCAGGAGCAAGAGATTCTCGAGGCGGACGCGGCGGCGGTTTTTCTTATCGGCGTCGAGGAGGAACTCCATCGCCGCCCAGTCTACGATCTTAAACTTCCGCTTGTTCAGCAGGTGGATGATGATCGGAATCGAGATTGCCGCCACGCCGGCCCACATCAGACCGGTGCTGGTCAGGAATGCTTCCTCGCCGAACAGAGCCAGCAGACTGAACGATCCATCCATTAGGTAATTCTCAAGCGAAGATGCTGTTTACTTAAAGTCTAAATTCCAAATCCGAAATCCTAAATCCGAGACTGCAAATCAATGAAAGCCCCGATGCACTGCCGTTCGGCGGACTTTTTGGCGGAAGGCCAAGTAGCCCGACAAGGCTGCATCGAGCGGTTCCTTGGTATTCATCAGAACGTAGTCCACGCCGGCGGTGGCGCAGGTCTTGCGGACCCCTTCCAGGAACTTGTTGACCGATTCCAAATACGCCCGTTTGAGTGCCCGCGGCTCGGTGTGGAGTTGCACGTTCATTTCCAGGCCGCGGAAGAGCGTGTTGTCCGTGAACGGGAAGGTTAGTTCGTCGTCATGCATTGTGTGAAACAAAACCACTTCATGCTTCCGCAGCCGGAACTGTTTGAGAGCTTCAGCCAGCGTCGGAATCGGGAGGAACAGGTCGCTGATGAGGACCACGATGCCGCGCCGGCGGATTTGCCGAGCCAGGACTGGGAAGACGTCCGATAGGTCCGTTTGGTCATCCGGTTGGGTCTGCTCCAACTCGTGCAGCATCAACTTGAGATGGTTGGGGTGGGAACTGGCGGGAAGATTCTTCGTCACCTTGTTGGTAAAGGTGACGAGGCCAACTGCATCCTGCTGTTGTTGCAGCAGGTACGCGAGGCTGGCCGCGCAGGTCGCCCCGTAATCGTACTTGCTCCACCCCTCCCCATACTTCATCGACTTGCTGGCGTCGAGAATGATGGTGCACTTGAGGTTGGTTTCTTCCTCGTATTCCTTAATATAGAGGCGGTCCGTCTTGGACCAAACCTTCCAGTCGATGTGGCGAATATCGTCCCCAGGGGCGTATTCGCGATGCGTGGCGAACTCCACCGCAAAGCCGTTGTAGGGACTGCGATGCTGACCATTGATGAACCCCTCGACGACGAGCCTCGCTCGTACGTCCAGCCGCTTGATGCGGTCGAGAGTTTTGGGATCCAGGTAGGTGGGTTTGGTCGCGTTATCAGTAGCCATTGGCGAGCGGGGGGCGTGAGCCCCCTGATATTTCGAGGTGAAAAGTTAAGGGCTACGCAAATGCGCGGGCAAGTTGTGGGGCAATATCATCCCCTTGCCGCCGCTCGGGAACTTCGAGAAGTAGCTTGTCGATGACCTTATCCGAGGTGACTCCGCTCGATTCGGCATTGAAGTTGGTGATGACGCGATGCCGCAGCACGGGGTGTGCCACCGCCTTGATGTCGTCGGTGTTCACAAAGAAGCGGCCGTTGAGCATGGCCCGAGCCTTGCCCCCCAGCAGCAGGTACTGCATACCGCGAGGGCCAGCTCCCCAGCTTACGAGTTCTTTGACGAAGGCGGGGGCATCCCCTTCGTGGACGCGAGTCGCCCGCACGATCCGCATGGCGTAATGAATCACATGCGGTGCGACCGGGACCCGGCGGACCATTTGCTGAAGCTGCATGATCTCGTCGCCCGTCAGCACGTTGTTGAGCTGCGAAGAAAGCTGAGCCGTCGTCGTTTCGGCAATCTTGTACTCTTCGTCATAGCTCGGGTACTTCACGAAGACCTTGAACATGAATCGATCCTGCTGCGCTTCCGGCAGCGGATAAGTACCTTCTTGCTCAATCGGGTTTTGCGTTGCCAATACGAAGAACGGAGCCGGCAAAGTGTGCCGCACGCCGCCGATAGTGACTTGCCGTTCCTGCATCGCCTCCAGCAACGCGGCCTGAGTCTTGGGAGGAGTACGATTGATTTCGTCCGCCAGAATGATATTGGCAAAGACGGGGCCAGTCAGGAATTTGAAACCACGTTCTCCCGTGGCTTTGTTTTCCTGAATGACTTCGGTCCCGGTGATGTCGCTCGGCATCAAGTCAGGAGTGAACTGAATCCGGTTGAACTGCAGCTTCAACGAGCGGGCCAGCGTGCTGACCATCAAGGTCTTCGCCAAACCAGGAACGCCTTCCAGCAAACAGTGCCCCTGAGCGAAGATGGCAATCAGAAGCTGCTCGATTACGTCCGCTTGCCCGATGATGACCTTGGCGAGCTCGGAACGAATGGCGGCAAACGCCCCTTTGAGTTTTTCCAGTGACTGAAGATCTTCTGGATTGGGTTTTTCCACGGCAGCTTGAGACATGAGCAGTCCTTGAGATTATTGAATAAGGATTGGCGGATTGACCAGGATTGTGTTGTGACGAATTGAGGTTGGCGGCAGTTCTGTAACGAAGCAGTCGCGCAGTTGAAGTCCCACCAGCAGCCAGGACTTCTACGAAGGCGCATTTGCCCAGTTGGTAGGTGCCCCAAACCCCCAAGCAAGTTCAAGCCTGACGGCTGGGTAAACGGGAGAGGCGAAATCTATTGTAAACAACTTACCGCCAGATGCCACCAGATTGAGCGATTCCGAGAGCTGGCCATCAACGAGCGTAAATGGCGGCCCCATTTGGGCTTCCCGCGATTTAACCCCCTTCCTGACTTTCCCCTGTTATCTCCCCCAATCTCCCTCCCTCTCCTTAATTCCCCCTCAATCAGAAAAGTCTTGCAGCGCCTCGCCTGGGCTGCCGAAATAGTAGGAAGCGGCCTGATTCTCTCGCGATAGGCCGCGGCTGAAAACTTGCCCTCTCCCTTGTGAGCGGGCAGGAATAGTAGTCCGCTCACGCCGTGACCGGCTCGGCATACGGAGTGTGCCGGCTACTTGGATCAGCCTAGAATGGGGAGGATGCTAGCCTGGGGGGCCGGCAGCCCCCGATTCGTAGAGCGGGAGGAGGAACAATGATCCGCACCACCGTTTTGGCCCTGTTCTGCCTGGCCTGCGCCTCTTCTACTCTCTCCGCCAAGGAGTGGGCTCAGAAGATGTTCAAGGTCACCAGGCACGACTTTGGCCACGTCGCCCACGGCTCGAAGACCGATTTCGCTTTTGAAATCACGAACTGCTACCAGGAAGATGTCCACATTGCCGACGTCACCACCAGTTGCGGCTGCACCACCCCCACCATCACCAAGAACACGCTGAAGACTTGGGAGAAAGGGGCCATTGTCGCCACCTTCAATACCCGCTCCTACTCCGGCCAGCGAAACGCCACCATCAAAGTAGTCATCGACAAGCCGTTCTACGCGGAGGTGCAACTTACCGTCGCGGGCTACATCCATAATGACGTCGACTTCGAGCCGGGCTCCGCTTCATTCGGAGATGTAGACCAGGGAGCCGTCGCCCAAAAGGAAATCACGGTCACATACTACGGCCGCAATCCGTGGCAGATTAAAGATGTCCGGAGCGCCAACGACCACCTCGAAGTCGAACTCGGTGAACCGATGAAGTTCGCCGATCGAGTCGTCTACAAGATGTCCGTCCGGCTTAAAGATGACGCTCCCGCTGGGTATCTGCACGATACGCTCAGCCTTGTCACCGACGACAAAAACCTTCCCAGCGTCCCCGTCTCCGTGGAAGGCCGCATCATCCCGCCGCTTACGGTCAGTCCCTCGTCCCTCTTCGTTGGCGTGATCGAGCCGGGGACCACCGTCACCAAGCAACTCGTCGTACGGGCCAAGAAGCCGTTTAAGATTATTTCCGTCAAGTGCACCGACGAAGCCTTTCAGTTCAAAACCGGCAGCGATTCCAAAACCGTCCACCTCGTCCCCGTCACCTTCAAAGCTGGTGACAAGCCGGGAGA
>JBJXFF010000004.1:0-40373 GCA_046153945.1 Pirellulaceae bacterium | reverse complement strand
GGTCCGCTCGCTCCGCGAGCGGAACCGTTTGAAATGGCTGGTACCTACCATCATTGTCCGCTCGCGGAGCGAGCGGACCACACTTGGGCGCGGCCGGATGATACTGGGAGAGGCAAGTCCGCGGAATGTTACTTGTCGAATCGCTGACCCGTTTCACGTGGAACGGACAACTCTCGCAGTTTACCTGTTTCACGTGAAACGCGCAGTGTGAAATCAAGCTGAGAAAGACGGAGAAGCTGGGGTTCCACGTGGAACTGCGCTATTCCACCAAATGCACCACCATGCCGCTCAGGAGCTTGGGGTAGAAGTACGTGCTCTTGGCTGGCATGCGCTCGCCATGTTCGCTGATGGAGCGGACGTGGTCCACGGTCGCAGGCATGACAAGGGCGGCGAGTTCGAACTTGCCGCCCGCTCCCATCTGGCCGGTGGCGTCGCGGCCGACGGCGTCGCCGCGCATCAGGTTGTCGATCACTTCCGCTACCGAATGGACGTACATCGGCTTGGGGAGGTTCGTCAGGCCGAGCAGGGTTTCCATTACCAGCCGTTGCAGGATGGAAACCCCTAGTCCCTGCCAGTCGCCGCTATGCTCCGGCGCGAGCTCTGCGAGCCTGGTCAAGCCGGCGGGAGTTATGCGAGCCAGAGTCCATGCATTATCCTGAGCCGTGTAGAGCCCAAGCTGACCTTGATCCCCTTCGACCTCGATCTTCTCCCAGGCACTTGCGGCGAGTTCCGGCCCAGAGCCGAAGGACTCTGTCTTGAAGTTGCCGCCCAGCTTTCCTTGCAAGTCCCGGGAAGTCATCGCCGGCACGCCGCGGAAGAGGCGATGGGTCGGCAGCACGAGCAGGCCTGGGTCGTTCATGCTGACGCACTGCATCAGCACGAAGTTAGCAGGATGCTCGGAGTCGAGTTTCCCTTGTTCACTTAGAAAGTCCTTGTAGTTACAGGCGGTCTCGTAGCGGTGATGGCCGTCGGCAATGAACATGGGCTTTGGCCCCATGATGGCCGCCACATCGGTGATGACCTTGGAGTCGATCACCGGCCACATCGTGTGCACGACACCGAGATCGTCTACAGCCGTATGCGGCGTCTGCCCCTTCACCGTCTCTTCCAAAAGCGTTTGAGCCTGATTTTGTGGATCGGGATACAAGCCAAAAATCGGACTGAGATTGGCCTTGGTCGCTTTGGTCAACAGCAGCCGATCCGCCTTGGGGCCGGCGTGGGTTTCTTCATGGGGATAAATCTTCCCTTCGCCAAATCGCTCCAACCGCACACGGCAGAGGAAGCCTCGGCGGGTGAACTCGCCTCCTTCGCTCTTGAAGGTCTGGTGGTAGACGTAGATCGCCGGATCGGGGTCCACTTGCAGCAGACCTTCCTGCCTCCACTGGCGGAGGAACCGAGCGGCCCGGGTGTATCTGTTGCTTTCGTCGCCGGTTCCAGAGACCTTCCCGCCGCCCGTTGCATCTCCATCACCCGGCTCATCGCGGTTAAGTTCCAAGCGAATGAAATTCGCCGGGTGCCGCTTATAGAGTTGGTCCTGAAACTCGGGACCAATGACGTCATACGGCGGCGTCACCACGTCGCTCAGGGAGCCGACGTGTCCGAGGTCGTATCGCAATCCGCGAAAGGCTTGAATCGTCGGCATCGTGTAACTACTTTTTGATCTCGGGCGGGTTTGGCGGCTGCGGCGTTAGTGGCGTCATTACCGGACGATAATAGCACTCCTTGAATTCCAAGGTGTCTTCCTTGATTTCGCCATCGGTGGACCCCATGATTCGAGTCTTGTCTCCAACCTTGACGTCAGCTACGTCCTCAAAAGCGTTAATCGCAAACTGGAACTTCAGTTTGCAGGGTTTGCCGTTGTGAGTGCCGCCATCCAGCGTCAAATAGCCCGATTCGGCTTCTTTCGGACTGCGGTCCAGGACGGTTCCCGTAACGATTTGTTTCCGTTCAGCAACGGCCTTCTTAGCGGATCCTGAGGTTGAAGGTTCCGCCATAAGCGATTCCAGCAGCTTTTCCGCCGTCACCTCCGGCCCAGGAGCCATGGCAGTTGCTCCCTTTTCGTCTGCCATCATTTTCTCAAGTTCAGCAGGCGTCAATCCACTGCCACTGCCACCACTCGTACCGCCGGATGAGCCACAACCGAATAAGTGCGGCAGTACCAAGACCAATGCGATCAGCGAACATAACCATTGATGAGCCATGACTTGATTCTCCAAATGAAAAATGTGCATTAGTATCGGTAATGCTCCGGCTTGTACGGCCCCTCGACATCGATTCCCAAGTATTGAGACTGCTTCGCATTCAGCTTCGTGAGCTTCACGCCGATCTGCTCCAGGTGCAACCTGGCGACTTCCTCGTCGAGCTTCTTGGGAAGCATGTGGACGCCGATGTCGTACTTTTCGCTCTCCGTCCAAAGTGCTAGCTGCGCCATCACCTGGTTGCAGAAGCTGTTGCTCATCACGAACGACGGATGGCCGGTGGCACAGCCGAGGTTCACGAGCCGACCTTCGGCGAGCAGCAGCACGCTGCGCCCGGTGGAGTTGAACGTGAAGCGGTCCACCTGCGGCTTGATGTTGAGCTTCTTGGCCTTGCCCGCCTTGACCTGGGCTTCCAGCCAAGCGACGTCGATCTCGATGTCGAAGTGGCCGATGTTGCAGATGATGGCGTCGTTCTTCATCACTTCCATGTGCTCGCCGCGAATGATGTCGCAGCAGCCGGTAGTGGTGACGAAGATGTTCCCCTGCGCGGCGGCTTCTTCCATCGTCACGACTTGAAAGCCTTCCATCGCGGCTTGCAGGGCGTTGATGGGGTCGATCTCGGTCACGAGGACGCGGGCTCCGTACCGCTGCAGCGAGTGGGCACAGCCTTTCCCCACGTCTCCGTAGCCGGCGACGACCGCCACCTTGCCGGCGATCATCACGTCGGTCGCCCGCTTGATGCCGTCCGCCAGCGATTCGCGGCAGCCGTAGAGGTTGTCGAACTTGCTCTTGGTGACCGAGTCATTGACGTTGATCGCCGGGACCTTGAGCGTGCCGTTTTGGACGCGTTGATACAGTCTATGTACCCCCGTCGTCGTCTCTTCGGAGAGTCCCTTGATCTCGCCGAGCAGCTCGGGGAATTTGTCGTGAACCATGTTGGTCAGGTCGCCGCCGTCGTCCAAAATCATGTTGAGCGGCTGGCCGTCCGGAAAGAACAGCGTCTGTTCGATGCACCAATCGAACTCCTCGTTGTTCATCCCCTTCCAGGCATAGACCGGCACCCCCGCCTTGGCCATCGCCGCCGCGGCGTCGTCCTGGGTGCTGAAGATGTTGCAACTGCTCCAGGTGACCGCGGCCCCGAGCTCAATCAAGGTCTCAATCAGCACAGCAGTCTCGGTGGTCATGTGCAGGCAGCCGGCAATCCGGGCCCCCTTGAGCGGCTTCTTCGTCCCATATTTCTTCCGGAGGGACATCAGCCCAGGCATCTCGTTCTCCGCCAGCATGATCCGGCGGCGGCCCAAATCGGCGAGAGAAATATCGGCAACTTTGAACGGCAAACGCTTTTCGGTCAGAGTGGACACAAACAAACTCCTATCAGGGAAATGGTTATCTTCTGGTTGATTTCAAAAAAATGTCCTGGGTGGCACGCTCACGGCTCTGCGTGGACGTGGATTCCAATGGCCTTCCATCATAGAACCGCACCCCCAAAGTGGGCAATAACGCCAAATCGCCGTCGCGACCCTGCCTGAAAACCGGGCAGGCCCGCGACAGCCTGCGTAATCCATGACTTTGCTGCCCTTTCCGATGGCCAGGCGGAGCCCTCGTCAGGCTCGATTCGACTTATAAGTAGCGATAAGCGGCCCGTTTCCCCCTGACCAGGGTATTTGGATTCACCTGATTCAAGCTCGAGTACTGAAGAAAATCGCCTCGTTGCACCTTGGCGGAAGTTGTTGTGTAAACATATGTTCTGTAAATTATCCGCCACCAAAACTGATTCATTGGGGCCTTTTTCCAGCCGATCTTGAATCACGTCATGGCTCCCGTTCTTGAGCCATTTGATAAGGTGTTTTTCGGTCATCTCTCGACTCCTAAAACGCTTGTTTCCAATCTTGATTTCGCTGGCACTCGCTGGGGTCATACTGCTCAAATGTCATTCACTCGGCCGCGCAACTTTCGCGCACATTAAATCACCAAGAGTCCATTCGCTACTGGTGTCTCGCGCACTTCCAGCCCTCTACTGGCAAGCGACCTCATTTTATACACTTGTTCACTTACTGTCAAGGGGTGGTCAAAACTTTTTGGAACTTCCGTCTCCAGCCTCCAGAACCTTTGTGCCCTAGTGCCTCGATGCGAGCCACCCCTTCCGCTGGCATTAAAAAGCGAAGAGGTGGCTCACACAAAGGCACAGGGGCACAGAGGGGGGAAGGGGAAGACTTCCGTCTCCCCTTCGCGGCTTAGGCGTCTTCGCGTGAGGCCTTACTTGAGAATGCTGAACAGGTCGCTGCGCTGATCGGTCCAGAGGACTTCGCGGACTCGTTTTTTCGGCTTCTTCCCGTCGGCGATGGCTTGCCGGTCTTCCTCGTCCTCTTTGGCCCGCTCATTCTCCTTGGCGATGATGTAGGCCTGCGTGGTGAGCTCGCCGAGAAACTCCTCGTTTCTCGTCAGTAGAATCCAATCGGAAGAGGTGTCCCCCACGGCGTCGCTGCTGCCGTCGTAATGCACGGGGACCTGCTGGTATTCAAACTTTTTGGCCAATGCGTTGACGACCGGCTCGAGGTCCAGATAGCGATTGCTGATGTGAATGGCCAGGATGCCGACGTTTTTGCCGTTCACATGCCGCATTTGCTTGTCATAGACTTCCAGCGCCTCCACCGTCAGGAGGTGGGCCGGGATGGCGTCGCCGCTGAAGGCGTCAAGAACCAGCACATCGTATTCCTTGGGGCTGGCGGTGTTTTTCGCTTCCCGCTCCATTTGCACGCGGGCATCGCCAAGAGTGATGTCCACTGTCGCCCCGCGGGCCCGCGCCCGGTCGATAAAGGTGAAAACATGCTGCGGCTTTTTGTCGATGGTGAAAAGCTGCTCGTGGAGGGCGACCACCTTGGGGTCGATGTCGTAAAAGCAGTAATAGTCCCCATTGCGGGCGTGAGCGGCCATGGTGCCGGTCCCCAGGCCGACGACCGCGACCCGCATCGGCTTTCCGTCGCGGCGGCCGGGGTAGTCCCGCACCGCAATGCCGGGGCCGGCTGCGTCGTCGTAATAGGTGGTTGCTTCGTCGGCCCGGTCGTCGGATGTGTACTGGGTGCCGTGGAGAATTCGGCCGTGATACAAGGAGCGGCGGGAGATATCGGCACCTTCTTCATCGGTGTCCTTAATCTCCTTGACCCAAATGGTCCCATAAAAGTTGCGCGAGTGGAGAATGGAACCAGTGTTGGTATCCAGCCCCGCGAGTTGGGCAGCGCCGACCAGAAACACCAGACCCACCACAACAAAGGCACTGGACCATTGCAGCAGCTCCTTCCGCCCCAGCCGTGTGGACTTGCCGGCATTGAGCAAGGCGACGCACCCGACGACAAAGGACGCCACGATGCTGATGGTCAGCTCGAAAGGCTTGGGAAAAATCAGCGGGCAGATCAGGCCGACGAAGATTCCGCCGAGAGCGCCGCCGGCCGAGAGCATGAGATAGTACTTGGTGAGGTAGCGGACGGCCGGTTTCGACTTCACCAGTTCGCCGTGGAAAACCATGCAGGCGGCGAAGAGGACGGCCATGTAAAACGTCGCCTGCATTTTCAGGTTTTCCCCGAACTCGGCTGTCTTGAATTTCGGCTCGTCCCATTCAGTACCAAGCAGGCGATTGACTAGCGGCATCAGCGGCCTCAGGACAACATCCAGCCAGCCAAACAGCACGTCCATGAACCCGGAGAACTTAATCGGAAACTCAATGGCCCAGGTTCCCCACCCCAGTTTGACACCCTTCAGCCAAATCAGTTCTTGCACCCAGGAGACGGAGTTGTCCACCTGATGATAGTTGTCCAAGGCGCACAGCAGGCCAATCATCACCACGGCGAACATGCCCCAAAACGGACGCCAGTACCAGATTTCGCGGTCGAAACAAATGATGAATGAAAGCAGGTACAAACTGAGGGGAATCACCCACATAAAGGGGCTGACCGCGATGTCCTGACAGACATAATTCGTGATCGCCAGCAGAGACATGGAGGCCAAGGCGGTGAGAAAAATCCAATGGGCTTGCAAATACCACGGAGGAGCGTCTCCCGTCTCAGGAACATCACTGGGGACTTTCGCGGCGACCGCACTTTTAGCCGAGGTCGGTTCCGTGGAATTGCGGGCCTCGGCAATTTCCATTTCGCTGGCAATTCGCCAGACCATGATTCCCAGGCCCCCGGCGAGGAGAGCGAAGACTGCAAAGGCAATCGACCAGAGCCAGCCCTGGGCATTCACGGCAAAGGCGGGCTCAAAAATGAACGGGTAGGAAAGGAGGGCGGTGAGCGAACCGATGTTGGAGAGTGCGTAAAGTCGGTACGGCGAGCGGCCCGGATAGATGTAGAAGAACCAGGACTGCACCAGCGGCCCGCTGGAGGAAAGAAGAAAGTAAGGGGCCCCGACTTTGGCGGCTAGGAGGACGAGTATCCGCAGAGCCGGCATTTCGCCATCGAGGGGCTTCCAAAATTCACTCGGGACGATGGGGAGCGTCATAACGGCGATGGCGAGAAGTGCCGCGTGAATCCTGCCCTGTTGAAGGGGGGAAAGGTACTTCGTCAGCACATGGGCATAGGAATATCCGCCGAGCAACAGTACCTGGAAGAAGAGGACGCAGGTCGTCCAGACAGCCGGGCTGCCGCCAAACCAGGGGAGGATGGTTTTGCTGATGATTGGCTGGACCTGAAAGAGCAGAAAGGCACTGGTGAGGATGGTCACCGCCGACCACCAAGCCATTCCCGCACCGCGATCGTCTTTCATAACCTCGTCCTGCCAAAGGAGATGGAGAATGGGGGTAAGTTTACCGCAGGCCGCTGCTTCTAAGTAGGCAGGCAATAGCGGAAATAGCCCCCAATCGCTGCGGACTGCACCCTGCCCCGGTTCGCGCTCCGCTGCTAAATTGGAGCGGTTCAAATTCACCTACTTTCCGCCCTCCGCCGCCAGCCGCTATCTCTCCCCGAGCGGCCTGGCCACTCTTCTGTCATGCCCCAGATTACCAAGCTGCTTGTCGCTAACCGTAGCGAGATCGCCATCCGTGTCTTCCGGAGTGCCCATGAACTGGGAATTCGGACGGTCGCTATTTACGCATATGAGGACCGTTACGCCCTGCACCGTTTCAAGGCGGACGAGGCCTATCTCGTCGGCCAGCCGGGCGAGCCGATCAAGTCTTATCTGAACATTCCCTCGATCATCACGCTGGCGAAACTGCACGGAGTCGACGGGATCCATCCGGGTTACGGCTTTATGTCGGAGAACCCGGACCTCTGCCGGGCATGCAATGAAGCGGGGATCGTGTTTGTCGGCCCCCATGTCGATGCCCTGGTGAACCTCGGCGACAAGACGTTTGCCCGCAACATCGCCCAGAAGGTGAACGTGCCGGTCCTCGGCGGCAGTGACGCGATCAAGAGCATCGATGAAGGACGGAAGATTGCCGCCAAGCTTGGCTTTCCGATTATTCTCAAGGCGGCCAAAGGTGGCGGCGGCCGTGGGATGCGGGTTGTGAAGACCGAGAAGGAATTTGCGCCCTCGTTCGAGCAGGCTCAGCGAGAATCACTATCGGCGTTTGGAAGCCCCGATGTGTTCATTGAGAAGTTCATCACCAAGGCGAGCCACATCGAGGTGCAACTTCTCGGCGACAAGCACGGCAACCTCGTCCATCTCTTCGAGCGGGACTGCTCCGTCCAGCGGCGGCACCAGAAGGTCGTGGAAATCGCGCCGGCTCCATCGCTCGACGCAGGCGTGCGGCAGAGGCTGCTCGACGCCTCGATTGCGATCGGCAAGGCAGTGAAGTACGAAAATGCCGGGACCGTCGAGTTTCTAGTCGACCGCGAGACGAACCAGTTCTACTTTATCGAAGTGAACCCGCGGATTCAGGTCGAGCACACCGTCACGGAAGAGGTGACGGGCGTGGACATCGTGAAGTCGCAGATCCTCGTCGCTCAGGGAACTCCGCTGTCGGATCCCGAGATCGGGCTCCCCTCTCAGGATTCCGTCCGCACCAATGGCTTTGCCATCCAGTGCCGCGTTACGACGGAAGATCCGACCAACAATTTCATGCCCGATTATGGCCGCATCGCCCACTATCGCTCCGCCAGTGGCATGGGGATTCGGCTCGACGCCGGCTCGGCTTTCAGCGGTGCCACGGTCAATCCGTTCTATGATTCGCTGCTCGTGAAAGTGAGCGCCCGCGGCCGCCGGTTCATTGATGCCAGCCGCCGGATGGAGCGCTGCCTGCAGGAATTCCGCGTCCGGGGTGTGAAGACGAACATCCAGTTCCTCATCAAGCTCATCACGCATCCGGCATTCCTGAAAGGAGAGGTGACCACCCGCTTCATTGATGAAACACCGGAGTTGTTCCACCTTCCCAAGCGGAAAAACCGGGCGACAAAGCTGCTATCCTACATCGGCGAAGTCCTGGTCAACGGCAACCCGCTGGTGAAAGGGCTCCCCAAGCCGACTCGCCGCATCCCGGCCCCCACCCCCGGCGTCATCAACCGAGGTAATCCGCCGGCTGGAACCAAAGACAAGCTGAACGAACTGGGGCCGGAGAAGTTTTCCGAGTGGATCCTGAAGCAGCGGCAACTCTTGCTGACGGATACGACATTCCGGGATGCCCACCAGTCGCTGCTCGCCACGCGAATGCGGACGAAGGATCTCCTCAACATCGCCGAAGTCTATGCGCACAACGCCTCGGACCTGTTTTCGCTGGAAATGTGGGGTGGGGCGACGTTCGATACTTCGATGCGCTTCCTCAAAGAATGTCCCTGGCAAAGGCTGGCGGACATGCGGGAGAAAATCCCGAACATCCTGTTCCAGATGCTCTTCCGGGCCTCCAATGCCGTCGGCTATGCGAGCTATCCCGATAACATCGTGAAGGAATTCTGCAAAGAGGCTCACGCCGCCGGGATGGACATCTTCCGCATCTTCGACGCCCTCAACTGGGTGCCGAATATGAAGGTCGCCATGGAAGCCGTGCAGAAAGTCGGCGGCATCTGCGAGCCGGCCATCTGTTACACGGGGGACATCCTGAATCCCGGGCGGACGAAGTACAACCTGCAATACTACGTGGACCTGGCGAAGGAACTCGAAAAACTCGGGGCCAACATCCTCTGCATCAAGGACATGGCCGGCCTCTGCAAGCCCTATGCGGCTGAGTTGCTAGTGAAAACGCTTAAGCAGGAAGTCGGCATCCCCATCCACTTCCACACGCACGACACAGCCGGCATGCAGGCCGCCAGCATCTTCAAGGGTGCGGAGATGAAGCTGGACATCGCCGACGGCGCGATGGCCGCCATGAGCGGCGGCACGAGCCAGGCGAGCCTCAACGCCGTTGTCGAAGGGCTGCGCTTCACCAAGCGCGAGTCCGGCCTCTCGGCGGAACGGCTGAGCGAGATTTCGGATTATTGGCAGGCAGTGCGGGAATTCTACACGCCGTTTGAGACTGTCATGCTCCCCGCCACAGCGGAGCTTTACAGCCACGAAATGCCCGGCGGTCAGTACACGAATCTTTATCAGCAGGCTCGGGCTTTGGGACTGTCCGACCAGTGGAACCGCATCTGCAAAGTCTATGCGGAAGTCAACGAACTGCTCGGGGACATTGTCAAAGTCACGCCGACGAGCAAAGCGGTGGGTGACATGGCTCTGTTCATGGTCGCCAACAATCTCTCCGCCGCCGACATCACCGAAGGGGACCGAGAACTTGCATTCCCGGAATCGGTCATCGATTTGCTCAGCGGCATGATGGGCCATCCGCCAGGCGGCTTCCCCAAGAAGGTACAGAAGCGAATTCTCAAGGACCGGCCGTTTATCAAGGGACGGGCTGGTGCCTCTCTACCCCCCGCCGATTTTGAAGCCGCCGGCGAGAAGGTGGCGGAAATCACCGGCCGGAAGGCCAATCGCCGCGATGTGCTGTCGTATCTGCTCTATCCGAAGGTTTTTGAAGAGTTCGCCGCTCATCAGAAGAAGTACTCGGACACCAGCATGTTCCCCACGCCGATTTTTTTCTACGGCCAGGAGACCGGCGAGGAATTCACGGCGGAGATCGAGGAAGGGAAAACGCTGGTCATTCGTTTCCTGACTATCAGCGACCCCCACGCCGACGGCACCCGCAGTGTCTTTTTCGAACTCAACGGCCAGCCGCGGGACGTGAGCATCGCGGATAAGTCGCTGGAAGCGACCGCGATCAAGCGGGAACAAGCCGACCCGGCCAATCCCAAGCAAGTCGGCTCGGCGATGCCGGGCATGGTCGTCACCGTCGCGGTCAAACCGGGGGACAAAGTCGCCAAGGGTCAAAAACTCTTCACGCTGGAAGCGATGAAGATGGAAACCACCATCAGCAGCGAAGTGGCCGGCGTGGTCGAGAAAATCCTCGTCAAACCGGGCTCACGCGTGGAAGCCGGTGACTTGCTGCTGAGTATGACATGAAAAACAAGGTCAGTTATGAGCGACAGCTATCGCCTTAATAGCTACCGGTACTGGTCCAATACCTGGCGACTTTTGCCAATCGGATACCGCGCATCATTTTCGAGGGCTGAAACCGGGCACTGGTATGGCGGCGACGTAACTCATAAGGGGGCAAAATGTTTCACTTGCAAGGCCAAGCTCCGTCTTGTGTGGGATATCAATATTCTCGATCCGACACTTCCGGAAATGGTCAGGCTCTTATTTCCCGGCATTTCTCGGCTGCCACTCCTCTATTGCTTCAATTGTCCACAAACCACGACTTATCAGGTAGCTTCTGACACGAGAATTAAGTGTCTGGACCCTGCGGGACACGCAGGAGGAGACGAAACCCCCTTCACGGCTGAAACTGCGGTTCCTGCGGTACTGCCTCGCAAGCCCATTGCTCTTAGACGAATCAACTCCGTCATCGACGGGATACTATCGATCGCTCATGAACTCGGCTTTGATGTTCTCGACAAAGCCGCCCAGAAACTCCTCTTGAAGTTTCTAGATAAGGACATGTCCATGTCGTGGGGATTAGGCATGAGCCAGTTTGGTGGAGAGCCAACTTTTTTGCAGGGTCATTGGGAGATTATCTGCCCCAACTGTGCGGACAAGAGCAGAGATTTTGCATTCATAATGAAGGAACTGGCAGTCGTCGAAGAGGATTGTGCCGCAGGTTTCAAGTGGGCGTGTGCCCCGTTGGTCTATCATGTTTGTCGCCATTGCAGAACTATTCAAGGTGACTTTCAGTGTGATTAGTAACGGATTTATCGAAAAAATAATTGACAGATCTAGTTCGTGTGTAGATTCCGGTAACTGATTGCTGACGCTGGGGTAAGCGGCAATTAGGTTAACAGTGAGGTAAGATTGCGGTCGATCCTTATGCACCCTCTCATCCTTGCCATCACCGGAGCCAGTGGAGTCATTTACGCGGTCCGCCTTCTGGAAGTCCTGCTGGCGAGCGGACGAGAGGTGCATCTGCTGATCAGCCCGTCGGGAAAAGCGGTGCTAAAACAGGAACTCGGGGTAGAGGTCAACTTGGAGCGATTTGATCCGTCCCCCCTCTTTGCGGCGATGAAGCATCCGCTTCTCCAAACCGACAAACCGCAAAACGTACGCCTGGGAAATGACGGAAAGCTGATCTACCACCGCCACGACGATTTTATGGCTCCCCCCGCCAGTGGCTCGTTTCTGACCGGCGGAATGGTCGTCTGCCCCTGCTCCGGCAGCACCCTCAGCGGCATCGCCCATGCCGCCAGCATGAACCTGGTGCAGCGGGCGGCGGATGTTCACCTGAAGGAACTCCGCAAGCTCATCCTTGTCCCGCGCGAAACGCCCCTTTCGCTCATTCAAATCGACAACCTCCGCAAAGCGGCCGAAGCGGGGGCAATCATCCTCCCCGCGAGCCCCGGCTGGTATCACGGCGTTGCCAGCACCGTGGACCTCGTGGATTTTGTCGTCGCGCGGATTCTCGACCAACTGCAGGTCCCCCACAGCCTGATGAAGCGCTGGGGCTCTTGAACAAAAAACTTGCCTCCAGAGCAACATGCTGTAAAATAACTGGCAGTCGGCAGGGGCTATTCTTTATCTGCCATTGGGATTTTACTTAGCCGCGAAGTTCTCTCTCGCGGATTTGTCCTTATCAAAGCCGGCCATTCGGTCCGGCGGGAACACAGGGGCGTTTCGTCGCAACCCTCCATCACGAGGGACGCAACAGAGGAGGTTTTTGTGAAAAGTCAGCTTTGGTTTTGGGGAATCGCCGTGAGCCTGGTGCTGCTTTCCAGCGGCTCAGCGTTCGGGCAATGCCGCGGGGGAGGAGGTCAAGGTGCCTCCCGGGGAACCGCGGCGGTATCGGCTGGCGGTGCTTCCGTGGGAACCGGGCAACTCTTGACCGGCCCTGGCTCGTTGTACTACGACATGCTGGTGCAGCAACAGCAGCAGCAAGCCATCGCCCAGCAGCAATATGCCATTGCCATGGCAAAAGCAGCGAAGGCGCAGGCCAAGTACGAAGCTCGTCTGGCGAATGCCCAGAAGCATCGCGCCGAAGCCGCCTATAAGCTCGAAGCGGACAGAGCCAAACGAAGCGCGCAGTTGGCCCGCCAATAAGACCGGCATTTGCGTAATTCATTAGCGTGGCAACAAAAAAGGCTGGTCCGCACCACGCGGACCAGCCTTTATCTATTTCTTGTTCCGGCTCTGGCCGATCAATCCCTACCAGTACAAGCTGCCCGCATTCTTCGCGGCGGCCTTCTGGCGAGTTTCTCCGACGGCAGGGACTTCCTGTGTCTTATCGGCGATGGCCCAGGAGTTGATATCGACGCCGCCGGAGGCGGTGATGATGTAGTTGCGGGCCTTGTGGGTGACGCTGCACTGCGTGGAAACCTGGGTCGGGGCATTCCACTCGTGCGGCTGAAGTTTCTGGTCGCTTCCCAGCAGCGTGGGGATTTCCAAGTTGGCCTTGGCCAGCAGGTTCTCCTTGGCGATGAGAGCCGAGATGACGCACAAGTCCATCACGTTCCGCAATTCGCCAAAGACCGGCTCGGCAACGGAAAGCTCGTCGTACTTGGCGGTCATGTTGTCGGCCCATTTCTGAGCGGCATCGCTGGTCTTGCCGGTGCCGGCGACTTTGCCGTTGATGGCGACTTCATCTTCGGTCATGACCTTTACACCCTTGCCGCGAAGCTGCCAGGCGAGTCCGTCGGCGCTCTTGGCCATCGGCTCGTAATCGCAGGCCATCCACCAGCGGGGCATCATGTTCTTGGGGGCGGCCTTGAGCATGTCCACATAGCTGCCGAGCCCCTTTACGGGCGACTGTTCCAGCTTCATGGCAATTCGCTTCATCTTGTAGTCGGCCGCGACGAGCGTGCGGGCCACGTGGCTGGTCTTGGGCACGCCGTTGATGGAAATTTTCTGCGGGCCAAGGGCCTTTTCCACGACATCCACGACACCTTCGTTGAATTGCTTGATATTGGCCAGCACGCGGTCGAGTTCCAGGCGGCCTTCTTCGGTCGGGTCAATCGAAACGCTGATGCCGCCGTTACGGGCGTTCTCGGTAGTGCGCAGAGCCAGCATCAGGTCTTCCAGCCGAATTACCGGGCGGCCGGTGGTGACGCCAACCATGTTGGCGTTCTCATCCAGTTTCCAACCCTCTCCCGGACCGGCCAGGACGATGTCGTTCTGTTCCGGATAGAGAAAGACGAATTCAACCCGCTGGATGCCGGCCAGAAAGAGAATTTCTTCCGGCAGGTCATTCCCATTCTTGTCGTTGCTCTTGGCAATTGCCTCTTCAATGGCCCGCAGCGAAATCATCCGCATGCCGACCTTGTTCTTTAGGGCGTCCGCCTGCGGCTTCATGGCCTTTGTGAAAGCCTCGCGGGCCAGGGTGATGTCCTTGGTGATTGGCATCGCAAGGACGCCATCCGTGGAGACGGAGACACCGCCGACCGCCTGGCCGAAAAAGCCGTTGTTGTTGTTCTGTGCCAGCACCTGCCCCGGCAGCATGATGGCGGTGGCGAGCATGGCCAACATGAGGGTGGCGATTCGATTCATCTTCATACCTGCACTCCGAGAATAACGATGTCTGGCAAATGCGCGCGTGCCAGCGAGCCTTCTCCATTCCGTAGGAAGTGCATCTCACTGGTGTGTGGAAGTGCTGCGAAACGCCCCGCAGGTCGCCAGTTGCCTGTCTCGCCTGGTGCACTCCGACACTCCTAGATTTTAGCTGGACACCCCCGACATTGCAAGAAATTGCTCAAAAACGCTGGGGACAAACTGAAAAAGGCTTTAATCCGCTGCCAAAGTAAGTGTTTGGGGGGCCAAAAGGCTGGTCAAAATTGCCCCTTGCCAGTGGAGCGCCACGCAAGCTAAGGTGATAGGTGGAACAGACTTCCCGCTTCTGGCTCGTCTTCAAAACCGCGGGAATCCCTTAGGTTACGTGTGGAAAAAGGGGTCTGGCTCCGAGCCAGTATCGGCGCTTATCGCCGAGACGACTCGCGGCGAGGTGCCTGACCCCTTTTTCCACACGCTGAGTCCTGCATGCTTGCTTATCTGGTCATTCGCGAAGGGTCGAAGTGGACCGACGTATTCCGTTTGGTCCCGGGGCGAACCGTCACTATCGGCCGGGCGGGGACCAATCAGATCGTCATCAAGGACGAACGGGCCAGCCGCAACCATGCGGAAATCTTTATCACCCGCGGGCAATGGACGCTACGTGACCTGGAAAGCCGCAACGGGACCATCGTCGGCAGCAAGTCGGTTCGGGGCGACTATCCGTTGACGCCGGGGGAAGTGATTCGGATTGCTCATTGCCAGTTGGCGTATGTGCAGGACTTGTCGAAAGCATTCCCGGATACTCCGGGCGAAGGCCCGCCGGCTTCGCTACTGAGCGAAGTGGATGAAACTGTTATGAACGCGCCGGCGGTTCGTGAGACCGGCGAAATCAGCGACTCGAATGTGCTCACTTCCAACGAGCCGTCGGCAATCACGCATCGCCGCTCCCATGCTCGCTTTCTCAGTCCTGGCGGTGGAGAACTCGAGCATCCCAAAGTCGGCCAGGCGGCGACGAAGCTCTGCAAGCTCGCCTTCGAACTTGCCAGTCAGCCGGATATTGCTGCCGTCGCACACCTCGCGCTAAACGGCCTGTTTGATAGCACGCAGGTCGATGCCGGCGCGGTGTTGCTGCTTCCCAAGGGGAAAGAAGCGGCTGAGGTGCAGACTTCGGAACTCAACGTGGTCGCTTCCCGCACTGACGTCGAGCCGAGCTACCATCGGCTCTCGCCGTTCCTCGCGGTCACGGTCCTCCGCGATGGGGAAGCGGTGCTGGCCCGCAACGTCGAAGGGGACAGTAACCTCGGCAGCCGCGATAGCAAGGGGGAGATCCATTCCACCAGCGTCATCTGCGCGCCGATCCGGCAAGACCGCAAAGTCGTGGGACTGATCCACACCTATTCCACGCAGTCGAATCGCGTCGCCGACGCTGACGATTTGGAATTCACGCTCGCAGTGGCGGACAACGTCGCGCTCGCTCTCAGAAATCTTGCCAAGCAGCAAGAGCTTTCGGAGAACCTCTCGCAAACGCAGAGCGAAGTTCAGCAGCTTCGCAAGCAACTTGGCGCCGAAAGCGCCATCGTCGGTAACAGTCCCGTGCTCGACGTCGTCCAGCAGCAAATCGCCCGCGCCGCCCCCAGCCGGGCCACGGTGTTGATCCGTGGCGAGAGCGGCGTGGGAAAAGAACTCGTCGCGCGGGCCATGCACTTCGCCAGCCCGCGAAAAAAAGGCCCCTTCGTCTGCCTCAACTGCGCCGCCCTATCGGAAACGCTGCTGGAAAGCGAGCTTTTCGGCCACGAAAAAGGGGCCTTCACCGGTGCGACCGACCGCAAGATCGGCAAGTTCGAGGCGGCCCATCAGGGGACGCTGATGCTCGATGAAATCGGCGAAATGAGCCCGTCGATTCAAGCCAAGTTCCTCCGTGTGCTCGAAGGGCATCCCTTCGAGCGAGTCGGCGGTTCGCAACCGATCAAAGTGGATGTCCGCGTCATAGCCGCGACGAACCGCGACCTCGAAAAGGCAGTCGCCGAGAACTCGTTCCGCCGCGATCTCTACTTCCGGCTGCACGTCGTGGAAATCCAGGTCCCGCCGCTCCGCAAGCGGGGGGACGACATCGTGGAACTCGCCAACTACTTCCTCGACCGCTACAACGGCGAAACCAGCCGCAAGCTGCGGGGCTTCACGCCGGAAGCGCTCCACCGGATGCAGCAATATCGCTGGCCGGGGAACATTCGCGAACTGAAAAACGTCATCGAGCGGGCGGTGGTCCTCGCCCGGAGCGACTTCATCGACGTCGAGGATCTGCACCTCTCCAACCTCGCTACTTCCAGCGAATCGGGAGACATCCAGCTTCCTAAAAGCACCTACGAGCCCCTGTCGCTCGACGACGTCGAGAAGCGGCATATCCACGCCACGCTCAAAGCCACCGGCTGGAACAAGAGCCGCACTTCGGCCATCTTGGGCGTCGAGCGGAGCACACTCGATCGCAAAATCCGCCGCTACGACCTCAAGCCGCCGGGGGTTAAAGGGGAATGGCGGGAAGAATAACGGGCCACGGATGGAACACGGATTAAATCAAATCTTCATATCGCGGCATTATTCTGTCCCCCATTATTCTGTCTTCCGCCTTCGACAGACCGAGGTGACAGAATAATGGGGGACAGAATAATAGGAAGGCAAGCAGAGGTTTTTCGTCCGTGTCCATCCGTGTTTCATCCGTGGCTCCTTACCGCATTTAGTTCATGACCTTCTCCGCCCGCTTCTGGCGATTGTTCCTGCTCTATGCGGCGCTGCTGGCGCTGTTTGCGGGAATTATTGGCCTGATGGGGGCCTGGCATGTGGCCGGCATGTGGCTGTGTTTGACGACGGTCATTTGGCTCGGCCTGGGAGCAGCCGCGACGTGGTTTGCCGTGGAGGAAGTGGTGCGTCCCTTGGCCCAACTGTCGCAGAGCGTCCGCGAACTGGCGGCTGGGGAAGATGGGAAGCCGCCGTCGGCGAATGGGGCGGATGAGATGGCGATGCTCGCGGATGATGTCGAACAGATTCGCCGCAAGCTGAGCCGCGGAGTTGGCGAGCTGCAAACCAATGCCGAGCGGCTGCAAGCGGTGCTCAGCAGCATGCGGGAGGGGATTCTGGCCGTCGGTCAGGACCAAACCATCATGCTGGCCAACGACGCCGCGCGAGAACTGCTCGAATTCTCGGTGGCGAAGCCACTCGGTCAGCCGCTGATCAAAGCGACGCGTGCGCTGGCCGTTTGCGATGCCGTGCAAGACGCCTTCGCCCAGTCCGAGCCAATTCAGCGAGAGTTTGACGTAGTCGGCTCTCAGCGTCGCCGGCTGGCATTGCGGGCAACGCGCCTCCCCGGCAATCCTTCGCCCGGCGTCATGGTGGTGCTCCATGACGTCAGCGACATCCGGCGGCTGGAGAATCTTCGCCGCGAGCTGGTCGCAAACGTTTCGCACGAGCTCAAGACGCCGCTGGCCGCCATCAAAGCGTATGCAGAGACGCTCCGTCTCGGCGCGGTCAACGATCCCGAGCACAACCTGGCCTTCGTCGGCCGCATTGAGGAGCAGGCGGAGCGGCTGCATGTGCTCATCCTGGACATGCTGCAAATTGCCCGCGTCGAAGCCGGCGAGGAGACCTTCGACATCGTCGACGTGCCGCTGCGGGAAGTCTTCGACGAATGTGCCGCCCAGTTCGCCGATGCCGCCGCCGCCCGCAAGGTCGAGCTGCAGGTGGAATCACTAGGCGAGGAAGTCTTCGTCCGAGCGGACGAAGAGGGAGTCCGGACGATCCTCAGCAACCTGGTGGACAACGCCATTAAATACACACCCGCTGGGGGCCGCGTGGCGGTCCGGGCAATGCCCAACCATCGCTTCGTCGCCATTGAGGTGCAGGACACCGGCATCGGCATCGGGGAGCACGAGCAGACCCGCGTCTTCGAGCGGTTCTACCGGGCCGACAAAGCCCGCTCCCGCGAACTCGGCGGCACCGGCCTCGGCCTCTCCATCGTCAAGCACCTCGCCCAAGCCTTCGGAGGCACCGTCGGCCTCGACAGCCGCCTCCGGGAAGGCTCGACGTTCCGCGTCAGCCTGCCGCGAGCCGGCTCACTTCCGCAAGACTAATAACTCGTCTGCAACGGCACTTCGTTGGAGACGAGGGTTCGCCGCTTGGAGCCGGGAGTGACTTCCTCGATGCGGGCGGAGAAGGGGCGGTGTTCGGGCTTGAGTTTTTCGAAGAAGGCGGAGAGGTTGCCGGAGTTATCGAGGGCAACCTCGTTGACCGCTTCCCCTGCCCCCGATTTGATGACCCAGAAATAGTGGGACGAGGGATTTAGTCGGCCACGGACCGCGTAGTCGACGCTGATCGCCATGACGGTCCCGATGGGCAAACTCTGCGGCACGGCGACGCCGGCGGAGAGATGAATCGATGTCTCTTGGGGAGCCGATGGGCTGCCTGCCGGTGGGGCTGTTGGGGCATTTCCCAGTTGGGGCGGCTGCGACTGCGGCTGCTGACCTTGGGGCTGGGATTCTGGCTGCTGAGCGAGCGGTGGGACGTTGAGGGTAGCGGGAGGCGCGGAACTGGGAGTTGAGGCTGCTGCCGGCGGGATGTCGGCACCGATGGGGAGCGAAAAGCCGGAACTGGGTGCTGGCGGGGCGGCCGCTGGCGATGCGCTGGGAGCAGCGCCTTCTTGGGCCGTGGTTGTACCCGCGGGCATTGGCTGTGCCACGGGTGTGGAAGAGGTCTGTGCGACTTGCAGCGGCACCAGACCGGCTTTCGGCTTTACTTCACAGCCGACCATAAAGATGGCTGCTACGGCAAGACTGACATATTCCAAATTCCAGAATCGGATGGGCATGGCTGCCTCCTGAAATTGCCGGTAACCAACATCGAGGCAATTTGATTATGGCACAAGCATTTGGCCGTTGATACGGTAACCCGCGCGGAATACCCTCGCGTGCGCGTCGGGCTGGTGTCCGTTGGACCGGTGCCCACTGCGCATAAAAAAAGGAGAGTCGTTCCCTCGCTCTCCTGACGTTAGCAAGCAGCTTTGCGGCCGCTAGCTAATATGCCTAGCGGCGGCGACCGAAGCGGCGGACGGAGGCAACCGCGGTGGTCTGCGGGGCGGCAGCGGTCGTGGCGGCCACGGCAGCTTCCGGCTTGGGGGCTTCGGTGCTCGCGGTCTTGGCCGGAGCAGCAGGCAACGCGCAAACGCCACCGGGGCATCCGCCGGCCGAGCAGCTCGAGCAGCCACGGCGGCCGCGGGCCATCGCCAGGTCGGCGGTGGCGAGAGTGGCGACGAGGGCCACAGCAAGGATCAAATACTTCATATCAATTCACCCTTTCAGGTAACAACCAACTCTGCGCATCCCTCCGTAGGACCTTCTCCCATGAAGCCGCGCAGATGGGTGAATGTAGGGGTCTCACAATCTACGTCAAGGTGCCAGACTTTAAGCTAGGAGTGAAATGGGTAGTTTTGGTAATTTGCGACGCTAGTTTCCACCGCGTTGAGGGGTAAACAGCACGTTGCAAGTGCTCTATTCGTGCAGTCCTAGCTCGGTGGCGAGCCCCAAAAGAGGTTCCACCTCGGCTGCGGGGACCGTTGCTGCTAGCTCCAGCCCTGCGCGAGTGAGGGAGAATTCCTGATAGATGTGGTGCATCACCAAGCCGGCCACGCAGAGTTCCCGGAAGCCGGCCAGGAAGCGGATCGTGATCGCCGGGTTCTCGCGGCTCCGGAAGATGAGGGTCCGGTCGGGCTCGGTTTCGATGTAGACGGCGAGCATCCGGCCGGGGGCGTCGAAGGCTCGGTTGGCCCCTTTGACTTCGATCATCGCCCGCTGCCGGGAGGCGAACAGAATGGCCCGGGCCTCCGGGGAAAGGGGCTGGCTCTGGTCCCCGCCGGTTGCCATGCTCAGGCTGCAGACGCGGGCTAGCCCTGCCAGCGTCGGCGCACCCTGCCCCAGTTCCTGCCAGGTTTCGGCCCAGCGGGCTTCATTCGCGGACGAGGGGAGCAAATTGTCCTTCACGAGCGGATAGTCCTGGGGGCGGCGACGTGGCAAAATGGAAAGCAGCGAGGGGAAATGGGAAATCTCAAATCTCAAACAATATTGAATGTGGAAGTTTCCAATTTGGAAACTACTAGTTTCCGACCTTTGGAATTTCGCTTTTCCCCATTTGAATTTGTTTGAGATTTGAGATTTCTGATTTCCCCTCGCGGTCACAATTCCAGCATATCATCTCCGAGAATCCTCTGCATGTTTTCACTTCGCCGCTTTCTGCTCGACCTGGAACAGGCTGGGCATGTCGTGCGGCTGGAGGAGGATATCGACCCGCGGCTCGAAGCGGCGGAGATTCAGCGGCGGGTGTACCAGGCGGGGGGGCCGGCGATTTTCTTTGCCAAGGTGAAGGGGTGCCGCTTTCCGATGGTGAGCAACCTGTTTGGGACGCTGGAGCGGGCTCGCTATCTGTTTCGCCATACCTACGAGCGGGTTCGCCGGGCGATTGAGTTGAAGATTGATCCGACCGCCTTTTTTCGCCAGCCGACACGGTATCTTTCGGCTCCGCTGACTGCCTGGCGGATGCAGCCGAAGCGGGTCAGACGGGGTCCAGTCCTGGCGGAGAATATTCGCATCCACGATTTGCCGCAGCTTGTGTCGTGGCCCAGCGACGGCGGGGCCTTCATCACGCTGCCGCAGGTCTATACCGAGGATGTCTCTCAGCCGGGAATGGCGAAATCAAATCTCGGGATGTACCGCGTGCAGCTTTCCGGCGGCTCCTATCAGCCGGACGAGGAGATTGGCCTCCATTATCAGATTCATCGGGGCATTGGGGTTCATCACGCGGCAGCGATTGCCGCCGGAAAGCCGCTGCGGGTGAACATCTTCGTCGGCGGACATCCGGCGATGACCTTGGCCGCGGTGATGCCGCTGCCGGAGGGGATGAGCGAGTTGACCTTTGCTGGGGCGCTGGCTGGGCACCGCATCCCGATGATTCGCCGCGGCGATGAACTGCCGATCTATGGCGACGCCGACTTCTGCATCAGCGGCACGGTCATTCCGAACAAGCAACTGCCGGAAGGGCCGTTTGGAGACCATCTCGGCTACTACAGTCTGGTGCACGACTTTCCCGTGCTCAAGGTGGAGAGAGTCTACTGCCGCCTAGATGCCGTCTGGCCATTCACCGTCGTCGGCCGGCCGCCGCAGGAAGATACGACGTTTGGCGAGCTCATCCACGAGTTGACCGGCCCGATCATTCCCACCGTCATCCCTGGCGTGAAAGCCGTCCATGCCGTCGATGCCGCCGGAGTTCACCCGCTGCTCCTCGCCATCGGCAGTGAGCGATACACGCCGTATCAATCCGCCGGCCAGCCGCAAGAGTTACTGACCCAGGCGAATGCCATTTTGGGGCAAGGGCAGATGTCTCTTGCTAAGTATCTGTTCATTGCCAATCGGCTTGATAACGAAGGACTCGACCTGCACGACATCGGTGCCTTTTTCCGACACCTGTTGGAGCGGGTAGACTGGCGACGAGACTTGCACTTTCAAACCCGCACCACTATCGACACGCTCGACTACAGCGGCGACGGGCTGAACAGGGGCTCCAAAGTCGTCATCGCTGCTGCGGGAAAACCGATCCGCAAATTGGCGACGGAACTGCCGAGTGATTTGCGATTGCCGGAAGGATTTGGCAAGCCAAAGTTATGTCTGCCGGGTTTGCTTGCCGTCGAGGCGGGAGGATTTGAGATTTCAGATTTGAGATTTGAGACGGTAGATTCGAAGGTGCCAACTTCTTCCTCTCAGACTTCCTCGTCTCAAATCTCAAATCTCAAATCTCAAATCTCCGGCGTAGACGGGGTTCCCCTCCTCGTCCTCGTCGACGACAGCGAATTCACCGCCCGCACTCTGAGCAACTTCCTCTGGGTCACATTCACCCGCAGCAACCCTGCCGCGGACATTCACGGCTGCGGAGAATTCACCCAGCAAAAGCACTGGGGCTGCACCGGCCCGCTCGTTATCGATGCTCGCATTAAGCCGCACCACGCTCCACCGCTGATTACGGACCCCGAGGTCGCGAAGAAGATTGACGCAATGGCGTCGCGCGGCGGACCACTGGCGAAGTGGCTTTAAGCACCGTGGCGTAGGCTTCCAGCCTGCCCAGAAATTCCTCCCGCTTCTCTTCTTCTGGGCAGGCTGGAAGCCTACCCCACTTTATTTCGGATCGGACACTCTCCCAACAAACAAAATGCTCCCCGTCAGTTGGTCGCGAATCAAAAACACGAACGGCCGGTCGGCGCGGACTTTGGGAGGTGGCGCCGGTGGAATGCCGGCGGACACGCCCACTGCTGTTGCGGCAGCCGCTTCGGTCCCTACTTCATCGACTTTGACGATGGCCTCGTGAACCACCATCCTAATGAAGAGGGTGTCACCGGAAACGCCGGGGTCGGGAATATGCATTCCCGTGAAATCCGCGAGACCTGGATCGAACGCCCGTGCGATTCCCAAACTCTTGAGGATCGGGATCAGATCGAACCGGGATTTCATCTCGGCTCGCGGCAGGGCAAGTTCAATATCCGTACCCTTCATCTGGGCTACCCAGCCATCGACCGCCTGCCGAGAGAGTGAAGCTTCCAGTTTTGCCAGTCCCTCGACTTCGTCGGGAACCAGCACCACCATTGCCAGTTGTCCTTTGCCATAGGGAATGGAAACCGCCTGCAAACCATTGCCGTGAAAGTACGGCAGCCCGGCGTGGCGATTCATCATGGGTACTAGCTTTTGTGTTCCACCTGACAGAAAGAAAGGCTCCTCCTTCGTCCGCTCTTTCTTAAAGGGGACGTCCCATTCGCCAAAGAAATAGACGGCATTGACGAGCATCAACCTCATGTTTGGTGTGATGTCCGCTGGGTTCAACGCAGCGGGCAACAGTCCCTTGGTCTGCTGGCCGATCCAGTCGTTGATCTCCTGACAGGCGGCGGCTCCATTCTTTTCAAAATCGACCAGCCCCATTTCGGCTCCATAGCTTTGTTGTATGCTCGCGGCAAACGGCTGCTCAATCGTAAAGCCCTGCTGGGCCCAGGCGCGGTCGGCCATCAGCAACTCAAAGCCTCGATGGCGATCCGGCTGGATCAGCAGCTTTCGCAAGTCGGCGGCTGCCGCGTGAACATTGGCCGGGCCGTTGTCGAGTTTAAGTGCCCGGCTGATTTCCACGGCAGTTTCTGTCCGCGCACCGGCCAAAGCCATGCTCAGCGCTTCGGCAATGCTGCTGGGAGAGAAGAACAGGTTGCCGGGCTGGTGCTGGAATTGGTGGTAGAGGTCCCAGGCAAAGGCGTTTCGCGTGTCGGCAAGCTGGCGAGCATCGGGAGAGACATCCAGCCGCCAACATTCGCGAAAGAGCCCCGGCGTTTCCTGCAGCACAACACGAGAGCCGTCGATTCGCTGGACCTGCCGAAATAATCGTCCGTCTAGCGTGCGCAGCCCTTGCTCCAAGCGGACAAGTTCGCCGGCAGGCATTTCGCCGTGGCGCTCCCATGCGAATTCCTTGCTCCAGAGTTGGACTCGTCCCCCTGGAGCATTCATATAACTTACCGGCCGAATCAGCACCTGCCTGAATTCCCGCAATGCGACGTCACGAGTCGCGACGACCGGAGGAACTGGCGCGGGGACTTTCTTCGGCTCCTCGCTCCTTGGCTTGGATTTGCCAGGGGTGGCTGGGGGTGATGAGGCAACGAGAACTGGTTTGAGGGACGCAGGTGCCGGACCAGGCAATGAAGATGGGGCTTCCACCGGGCTGCTGGCCGCCATGCTGATTAGTGCGGCAGACAGGAATGCCAACAGTCCCCCAACCCCCGCGCCGGCACCAATTTGGAACCATGATTTTTCGAGCGGCATGCGATGATCCCCCAGAAGTGCCCCAGCATGCGCAGTTCTATCTTGTCGCCTTTGCCAATTCAAGCGAATTCAAGGAGTCTGCCAAGAAACGCAAAGCGGGGAGCAGAAACCGGTGGTCTCTGCTCCCCGCTGGATGGTTCAGACAGTTACGCGGCAGTCATCAGCCTCGCTGAATGAGCCGCGAGGCAATTACTTGCCTTCTTCCTTCTTCTCTTCTTCCTTGGCCTCTTCCTTCTTCTCTTCAGCCTTGGGTTCTTCCTTCTTCTCTTCGGTCTTCTCTTCGGTCTTGGTCTCTTCGACCTTCTTTTCGCCGTCAGGCGTGGTGGTCTCTTCCTTCTTCTCTTCGGTCTTGGTCTCTTCGGTCTTCGTTTCGCCACCAGGCGTGGTGGTCTCTTCCTTCTTCTCTTCGGTCTTGGTCTCTTCGGTCTTGGTTTCGCCGCCAGGCGTGGTGGTTTCGGTCTTGGTCTCGGTCTTCTTTTCGACCTTTTTCGGGGTCTCCCCACCGCAACCGATGATGGAAACGGCCAGACCGAAAACGGTCAACATTGCAAACAACTTCTTCATGGTATCTCTTCCTCTTGGCTTACGCCAAAAAACAAATATTCGACAGCAGGACGCTCCTGCTTTGTCAGTAATCGCTAAGGGTAAAGAGCCCACTGGGCCCCGGGATATTCCCACTTCCCGAAAATAATTCCCGGAATGCGGAATTCCCCAGCTAACTTCCCGTAAATCGGGCATGTGTGAATGTAGGTCGTAGATTGCTGCCAGCAAAGGGGTTACGTTCAGTTCCCGAGGTGATTTTTCTCCAATATGCCTGACGAGCCGGCGAATTTCGGGAATAATCCGTATTCTTCGTGGTTCTACTAGCAGGGACAGGGTTCATGCCCAGCAAAGAGCCCCCGCAGAACATCCCCACGGATGTTCTAGCGGGCCATATCCCGAAACCGGTACAGTCGGCAGCACCAGCGCAGTCGCCTCAAAGCACTGCGCCAGGGCCTTCCGCCGGGCCGGTCGTGGACATTGCCGGGTTGATTGCCGCCCACCACGCCTCGCTCTACCGGTATGCGTACCGGCTGACGGGAGTGGCGGCGGACGCGGAGGATTTGAGCCAGCAGACCTTCCTGATCGCCCAGCAGAAACTGCACCAGTTGCGGGAGGCGGAACGGGCGGCCGGTTGGCTGTTTGCGATTTTGCGGAGCTGCTACCTGAAATGGCGGCGGAAGCGGTTCCCCCTGACCAGCACCGTGGCGGACCTGGAGATGGGGGAAGTCCCCCAGCCGGTCGCCGAGCTGCGGGCGGTGGATAGCGAAGAGTTGCAGCAGGTCCTGGGCGAATTGCACGAGGACCTACGGCTGATTTTGTTGATGTTCTACTTTGAGGAATTATCGTACAAACAGATTGCGGATGAGCTGGATGTCCCCATCGGCACGGTGATGAGCAGGCTTTCCAGGGCCAAACAGAAGCTGCGAGAGCGGCTGAGTGCGGCTGCGGAGAGCGAGACAAAGAAGGCCAGACGGAAAGAGACGGTTGGCTAGTAATAGATTTGAAACGAGGCAATTGAGGAGCCACGGATGAAACACGGATTGATCACGGACAAATGTAACGCTTTTTGTTCTTATTGTCCGTGTTCAATCCGTGTTCAATCCGTGGCCATAGTTTGAGATCTGGAATGAACGAGCGACCCACAATTCGTGAGCAGATGGATGCCTGTCGGCCGGACAGCGACGATCTGCATTTGCCGGAGCATGCCGCTGATTTGGCAGAGCTGACGGCTGGGGTGCGCGAGAATGGGCCGGTTCGGGCCCAGTTTGAACTGAGTCAACAAGTGGACCGTGTTGTTCGTGGCGCGATGCAGGAAGTTTCGTTGCCCGTCGGACTGGAAGCCCGCTTGCTGGCTGCCGTTCAAGCGGAGTCAGCCCCCATCGGGAATCCAGTTGTGCTGGCTCCGGCCGCCGTCAATCGCCGCTCGTTTCTCAAGGTTGCCGGCGGTCTCACCGCGGCAGCCGCGCTGGTTCTGGTCGGTGTTCTGGCCCTGAACTGGTTCAAGCCCGCCGAGCAGCCGATTACGAAGGACCAGTTAGCGAGTCAGGTGCAAGATTGGCTCGGGAACGTAGACGTCAAAACGATGGTGCAGGCTACCAAGCCAACGCCAGCCCCCGGCGGTGTGCTCGGAAATGTCGCCGCCAGTCGCACTTTCTCGTCGAGACAGGGAACCATCACGGCTTACTTGGTGATACGAGGCAAAGGTGTCAGCGCGACACTGCTGGCGATTCCGACGTCGCGGCCATTCCCCGTGGGCGCGTCGCCATACACGAAGGTGTCCGGCATGTCCGGGGGCTGGGTTGTCGGAGCCTGGCAAAAGGACGGCGTTCTGTACGTCATTGCCGTGACGGACGATTCGGGTGCCCGCCTCGACCAGTTCGTTCCTCTGCCACCCGTTGGCTAGACGGACTTTCTGGCCACCACCACGGCATCATGCCGGCCATCGGCCTGCCAGCCCTCTTGGTAATGCACGATTTCAAACCCGTTCACCAGACTCGGCAACTCCCCATCATTCAGCAAGAACCCAGCCGGCGGCTTGGGATGGCGTTCCAAATTCTTCTTGGTCGGCTGAATGATCACCAGCAATCCCCCCGGTGATAGCACCCGCGGATAGACGGCATAGAGCGGACGCCAAAGATAGCAGACGTTAAGAATGAGATCCCACGGTCCAGCGGGAAACGGCCCATCTTCCAGGTCCGTCTTTAAAAGATCAATATTCACCCCAGTTTCTCGCGCTCGGGTCGCCGCCAGTTCAAGTCCTCGCGGCGAAACATCGGCAATCGTCACCTCCAGCCCTCGCTGGGCCAGCCAAATAGCGTTCCGCCCCGCTCCCCCCGCCACATCAATCGCCCGCCCGCTCGTTGGCAGCAGCCCATCCAGCGAACGGAGCACGGCCGACGGTTCGCGCGAAACTTCGTCCGCAGCGGCGTATTTGGCGTCCCATTTCTGCTGATCAAACAGTGGCATGATAGCGAGTTGAAAAAGGGGTCAGGCACGTCGCTGCGACATTTTTTCCTCGGCGATATTTGAGCATAGCTCCGAGCCAGACCCCTTTTTCAACAGGCTCCCTAGGGCCTCAGTTTACTCCAGCCCAGTGCTGACGAGAGAGCCCTTCGCGCCCGCTAGCACTCTCCAAAATTTCGGCATCGACACAACCTGCAAAATGGCGATAATCCCACCCGCCTGCATCAGGTTCATCCTGCGCGGGCCAGGCGGTCAAAGGATTTGGCCATTACCACGAGCCCGGCGGACCAAGGATGGTCTTGCCACGTGAGACCCAAACTGTGCCCCACATCCACCCCACGGCTATTGTCGACCCTTCCGCGCAACTCGGGAGCGACGTTCACGTTGGACCTTTCGCGATTATTGAACCTGAGGTCGTCGTCGGCGACGGCTGCCGGCTGGAAGCCCGCGCGGTCATCAAGAGCCGAACAGTCCTCGGCAGCGGCAACGAAATTGGCGAAGGGGCCGTTCTGGGCGGCGCTGCCCAGCACTTGCAGCGGCAAGATCCCGGCGGACGCCTTGTTATCGGCGACAACAACCGCATCCGCGAAAATGCCACGCTCCACCGCGGCTATGCCAACGAAGCGCTCACCACCGTCGGCAATAGCAACTTGATCATGGTTGGGGCGCACGTCGCCCACGACTGCAAAGTCGGCAACCATGTGGTTCTCGTCAACAACGTCATGCTTGGCGGCCATGTCCAGGTCGAGGACCGGGCCTACATCGGCGGCGGTGTCGGCATTCACCAGTTCTGCCGCATCGGTCGCTTTGTGATGATCGGTGCCCAGTCCCGGATCACGCAGGACGTTCCGCACTACGTCCTCGTCGAGGGGGCTCAAGCTCAGATCATCGGTCTCAACCAAATCGGCCTCCGCCGCAATGGCTTCACGGCGGACGACATGTTGCAGCTCAAGCAGGCTTACCGCGTCATCTATCGCCAGGGTCTCCGCTGGAGCGAAGTTCTGGAGCAGCTCGCCCGCGACTTCACCGCCGGACCCGCGGCTCTCTATCACGAATTTCTCAAAAGCGGTAAGCGGGGCTTCGTGCAGGAACGCCGCATCAGCCGCAAGGCGATGCTCAAGATCGCGGATCCGGCCGCGCCCGATGAAATCGGCGAAGCGGTGCCCTCGCGGAAAACGGAAGCGGCATAGTAGTCCGCTCACTCCGTGAGCGGACATTCCTGGTGCAACGCAGGCCTTCCCCGCGCACACAGATTTTACACACTTTTTGCCTCCACCCTTCGCTCCGGGCTTCGCTGTCGCCTATCTTACGGGCATGGCTACCGCAAATCCCGAAAACGTCGTCTTCAACGTCCCCAATCAACTTACGGCCGCTCGGCTGGCGTTGTCGATTGGGGTGTTCGTGCTGATCCCCCTGCAGCTTTATCTGCCGGCGCTCGTCGTCTTTGCTATCGCAGCGGGAACCGACTGGGTGGACGGTTGGTGGGCTCGCAAATACAAGCAGGTGACGAAGCTCGGCCGGGTCTTCGATCCATTCGTGGACAAGATTCTCATTTGCGGCACTTTTATCTTCCTGGCCGCTGAGCCGGAATCGGGAATCTACGCCTGGATGGCGGTGGTGGTGATGGGGCGGGAGATGCTGGTCACCGTTCTCCGGACGATGGTCGAGCAAAGCGGCGGCGACTTCTCCGCCAAGATGGCCGGCAAGCTCAAAATGGTCTTTCAGTGCCTGGCGGTCGGAGCGAGTCTCGTGGTGCTGATGTATGTGCCAACGAAAGCTGCGGTTTCGCCGACAGAGAATGCCTTGCTCTTCTGGACGCTCCAGATTTCGGTTTGGCTGGCGATCCTTTCAACGATCTATAGCGGCCTGGAATATGTCTTTATCGCGGCTAAGACCCTCAAATAGCAACCTTCGCGACGTTAGAATGGTTCCATGATCGTCGCTCCGCTCATCCTGCTGGCCGCCCTCGCCATCATCCTCGGCTTTTTCGTTTGCTGGGGCCTGGCGATCGCCAAGCTCGTCCGCCGCCAGCCGCTGCTGACGTACGAGCCGCGCCGGCCCGTGCCATGGGGGCTGATTGATCTGGTCCTTCTGGTATTGGTTCTGTTCGTGCTCCTAAACGTCTCAGGCTATTTGCTAAAAGGTCAAATCGTGCGGGGGGAAGGTGTCGACCGTCCCCCTTTAACTTTGCAGCAGAACATGCTGCTCATTTGGGCGGACACTGCCATGAAGGTCGGGACGATGCTCATCGTCACGCCAATCATCATGCTCCGGACCGGCTGCACCTGGCGTGATTTGGGCGTTGTACCGAAGGAAATCGGGCGGGACATCGCGATCGGCTTGGCCGCGTTTTGCATGCTCGCGCCAATTGTCTTCGCGATTCAAGCCGCGCTCACGCAGATCCAGCCTTATAAACATCCCATCATCGAGATGCTGACGAACACACCAGACGTGCCGTTCTTCGCCCTGCTCTGCTTCTCCGCGGTGATTCTGGCTCCGCTCTCCGAAGAGTGGGCTTTTCGGGTGCTCTTGCAAGGTTGGTTGGAAAGGGTGATGACGCACAACGGCAACCCGTTCTATCTTCTGGTCGGTGGGATCGCTCCCGCAGAGCCCATTGTGATTGATGACGCAACGCAGCCGCCAGTTTCACAAAGCAACGCGAATGCTCCCGCCGAAGGAATCACCTTTCTCTCCTCAGCTTCCACTCCACAGCCTGGTATTCAATGGATTGATCCGGCCAATCCCTATTCTCCGCCGCAAGTCATCGTCGAACCGCCAGCGTACAAATACGCCCCGCCGCTCGCAGCCACCGTGATTCCCGACTTCGCCCCTCCATCGCTCTGGAAGCAGTGGCTGCCGATTTACGTCAGCTCCATCATCTTCGCCCTGATGCATTATTCGCACGGCCTCGCCTGGATTCCGCTCACGTTCCTCGCCCTCGGCCTCGGCTACATTTACCAGCGGACCCACCGCATCCTTCCCAGCATCACCGTCCATTTCTGCCTCAACGCCTTGAGCATGGCCGCCTTTTGGGTACAAATGTTCGAAGTTCCGCAATTGGAACAGATGCAAGGGAAGTAGACATCTTCGAGACCCACTATGACCATCGGCTTTGGAATTATCGGCTGCGGGATGATCTCGCGGTTTCACGCGCGGGCGATTGCGGACATCAAAGGGTCGAAGCTGGTCGCCTGCTATAGCGCCACGCCAGCCTCCGCAGACAAGTTCGCGGCTGAGCAACATTGCACGGCTTATCATTCGCTCGATGGGCTCCTCAAAGATCCGGCCGTCGACGTCGTCACCATTTGCACTCCCAGCGGGGCACACATGGAACCGTGCCTCGCCGCCGCGAAAGCCGGCAAGCACGTCATCGTCGAAAAACCCCTGGACATCACCCTCAGCCGCATCGACAAGATGATCGCCGCCTGCGACAAAGCCGGCGTCATTCTCTCTACCATCTTTCCCTCCCGATTCCATCACAGCTCGCAATTGATGAAAGCGGCCATCGACAAAGGGCGACTCGGGCGGCTGACGCTGGGAGATGCGTACGTGAAGTGGTATCGGACCCAGCAGTACTACGACAGCGGAGCTTGGCGGGGCACCTGGTCGCTCGACGGCGGCGGGGCCCTGATGAATCAGGCCATTCACAGCGTCGACCTGCTCACTTGGATGATGGGGCCGGTCGTGGAAGTCACGGCTCACACCACCATGCTGGCCCACGAACGGATCGAAGTCGAAGACGTCGCGGTCGCCACGCTGAAGTTCGCCAGCGGAGCTCTCGGCGTCATCGAAGCCAGCACAGCCGTCTGGCCCGGTGAGCTGAAGCGGATTGAAATCCACGGCACGCAGGGAAGCATCGCCATGCGGGAAGAAGACATCATCCGCTGGGAGTTCGCCAAGAAGACCAAGGCCGACGAAGAACTGCTGGCCAAGATGGCTGGCAAAACGCAAACCGGCGGCGGCGCAGCCGACCCCAAAGCGATCGGCCACCACGGCCACACCGGGCTCTTCAAGGACGTCCTCGACGCCATCAAGAAAAAGAAAAAGCCGCTCAGCGACGGCAGCGAAGGACGGCGAAGCGTCGAAATCATCCTCGCCATTTACAAGTCCGCCGAGACCGCCAAGGCGGTGCAGTTGCCGCTGAAGGGCGACCCGGTGCTGAAGGGCCGCTCCAGCAAAAAACGTTAGGATCGATCATGTCCTCCCTCCTCTTCATCAGCCTTCTCTTTGCCGCTGACAAACCTTTTGAAATCCAAGTCGTGGATGACCAATCCGGCCGCGGTGTGCCGCTCGTCGAACTGACCACCACCGCCGGTGTGACCTTCGTCACCGATTCCGCCGGCCGCATTGCCTTCGACGAACCGGGGATGATGAACCAGCGGGTCTGGTTCGCGGTGAAGAGCCACGGCTATGAAGCACCCAAGGACGGCTTTGGAATCGCCGGCTCGGCGTTTGATGTCAAACCAGGGGGGAAGATGGCCCTCAAAGTCAAGCGGCTCAACATCGCGGAGCGGCTGTACCGGATTACCGGCTCGGGAATTTATCGGGATAGCGTCCTGCTTGGACATGATGCCCCAATCAAGGAGCCCCTCCTCAACAGCAAAGTAACCGGAAGCGATTCGGTGATGCTGGCAACTTATCAAGGGAAACTCTTTTGGTTCTGGGGAGACACGAACCGGCCGGCTTACGTCCTGGGACTCTTCGATGTTCCGGGAGCAACTACATCTTTGCCAGCCAGCCTGGACATTGAAAAGGGAATCGACCTCACTTACTTCACCGGCAAGGACAGCTTCGCCAAGGCAACCTGCAAGATGGCCGGCGAAGGACCGACTTGGATCGACGGCGTCGTCGCTTTGAAGGATGCCGCCGGCAAAGAGCGGCTCTATGGTGCGTACGTCAAAGTCAAACCCCCCTTGTCCATCTATCGCCGCGGGACTTGCGTCTGGAACGACGAGAAAAGCGAGTTTGTACATGCAGGTGACATGGCCCTCGATGCTCTCATCATGCCATTCGGCCATCCCCTGTTCCTGGACGAGGGCGGCCAGAGCTACGTCGCCTTTGGCGATCCCTTCCCCACAGCGCGCATTCCTGCTCCAGCTGAAAACTACTCCAACCTCTCCAAGTACGAAGCCTTCACTTGCCTCACCCCCGGCAGTCGACTCGATAAGCCGACCGTGGAGCGGGGGAGCGACGGCAAGCCTGTTTGGGGCTGGAAGAAAGACACTTCCCCAATCGACTCAGGTGCCGAGACCAAACTGATCAATGCCGGTCAGCTCAAACCGGAGGAGGCCCGCTTTCAGCTTCAAGACGCCAAGACCGGCAAGAAGGTGGCCGTCCATCGCGGCAGCGTCAACTGGAACAACTACCGCAAAAAATGGATCTGTCTCTTCGGCCAGTTCGGCGGCACCTCGATGGTCGGAGAAATCTGGTATGCCGAAGCCGACACCGCGACCGGGCCGTGGAAGAACACAGTCAAAGTCGTCACCCACGACAACTACAGCTTCTACAACCCAGTCCACCACACCGAGTTCGATCGAGAAGGTGGTCGCTTCATCTACTTCGAAGGAACCTACACAACCAGCTTCTCCGGCAATGAGCACAAGACGCCGCGGTACGACTACAACCAGGTGCTCTATAAGCTGGACCTGGCAGATGAACGGCTGCGTGCGAAATGACGGCTGGTGATAAGCCTGTCGTTCCCCAGTTTCGTCATTCGGATTTCGAGCTTCGGATTTGGTTACTTGGTCTTCGGCTTCGCCTTTTCCTTCTTGACCTTCTTGTTCTTCTTGTCATTCTTCTGGCTGTTGTTTCCTTTGCCCATTTCATTCTCCTTGAGTGAAATCGATTTCCTATCCGGGATACCTGATAGCGGCAGTCATCATACCAGACTTAGGATTGCCGTTAATACCCTCTCCCAATTCGGATTTCGAATTTCGGATTTTCTCATTTCCTTTTCTCCTCATCCTCTTCCTCTTCTTCTTCCGTCTCCGGCACTCCAAACACAAATCCCGCCCGCACCGGCGCGGGCATCACCGAGTTCGCCCCCCGCACGCTGCGCCACACCACTTCGTTCAGCAGCAAATCATCAGCCGCATCTTCCTTGCTGAAATCGAACGTCAGCGAGAGCTTCGCTCCATAAGCAGTCGAAGCATTCTTCGCTCCCAGATCCACATTCGCCGGCAGATGCTGATAGGGCTTCAGGTCCGCCTTGGCCTGGAACGAGTTATACATCGGCAGGGCGGAGGCATCGAACTGCGTCATCGGCTCCAGGCCGAGAATAAGTTCCATCGTCCGGAGCATGCTGGAGGTGGAGTACATGCTGGAATCGACGATTCCGCGGCGCGTGTACGGACTAATAACGAGTGCCACCGTCCGATGGGCGTCCACATGGTCGCTCCCGTTCTGGGCGTCATCTTCCACGACAAAAACCGCGGTCTCCTTCCAGAACTTGGATTTGCTCAGGGCCTCGATCAGGCGGCCGAGGGCCAGGTCGTTATCCGCCACCATCGCGGTCGGCGTGTGTTTGTCGGGCGAAGTGCCATAGGTGTGATCGTTCGGCAGCCGCAGGACGATGAACTGGGGCATTTCCCCTTCCTTCTCGAACCGGGCCAATTCCTCGATGAACCGATCGGCCCGTTTCACGTCGGGGTAATCGAGGTCGTAGCCGTGGAACTGCTCGTCAAAGTGCCCCTCTAGCGATTTCACCTTGGCCTTCGCCGGATCGCCGGGCTTCGCACCATTGGCGATAAACTCGCCGTAACTCCGAAAGCTCACCTTCGCCTTCGCGCAGCGGTCCCAGATATAGCCGCCGGCGGAGGCGGCAATGGTGAAATTCCCTTCGGCAGGATACTTCAGCTTTCCCCCGCGGCTGCCGCGGTAGAGGAGGGGCCAGGTCTTTTCGACGAAGTCGGTGGCATAGGCGGCCATGCTCCATTCATGGCCGTCGGCACTCACCTCGCTCTCGACATAGAAGTTGTCGAGCAGCACGAACTGCCGGGCCAGGGCGTGGTGATTCGGCGTCACCTTTTCAGGAAAAATGCACAGGCTCTTATCGCCGTTCCCTTCGGGCATGTCGCCGAAAACCTGGTCGTAGGTTCGGTTCTCCTTGATGATGTAGATGCAGTGCTTGATCGGGCTCTTCCCGCCCACCTTCGCGGGAATCGGATTATCGGCGTCCCGCGGCTTGCTGACCGGAGCTTGGTCCGCGCGGAGCGGACTGCAAGCGAAGGCGTCCTTGGTGAAGCGGGCCATCTGCTGCGGCGTTGGGGGCTCAAGCTGGCTGATGGTGCCGCGGAACAAACCGCCGATATACTCCTCCACCCCTCTCGGCGGCGGAGTGATCGGATTGGGGCCGCGGCTGTTGGCCTTGCTCATCAGACCCTTGCCGTTGGCGATCAGAATCTTGCCGTCGAGCGGGCTGAAGCGGACCGACGTCGGATACCACCCAGCCGGAATGAAACCGAGCGAAGTGCTGCGGCCCCGCTCGGTGACGTCGATCACCGCCACGTTGTTATTGTCCGCGTTGGCCACCAGCAGCACTTTCTCGTCCGTTGAAAGGGCAATGCTGTTCGGCGTGCTGCCGACGGGAGCCTGCGGATACAGGCTGCTGGTGATGACCTCCAGCGTTTTGCCGGTGGCGGTTTCCATCACGCAGACCGAATTGCTGTTGGCACAGGCGACAAACAGCAAATCCTGCTTCTTATTCAGCACTAGCTCTGTGGGATGAGCCTTCGTCTCCCAAACGGACTCGACCTTCTTCGTCTCCAAATTAATCACCGCCACGCCGGCCCGCCCCCACAGGCTGACATAGAGCTGTTTGCCGTCCGCGGAGGGGAGCGTTGTATACGGATAGTCCGCCGCTGTGAGCTTGATGTGGCTGATCTTGGCCGGCTCGGCCAGCGGCACGACGGCCACGGTATCTCCCCACGGATTGGCGACATAAAGCTTCTCGCCATCTTTGCTCAGCGATAGCCCCGCGGGAACGAACTTCTCCTTCACGTCGGCAATCTTGATCTCCCGATGGTCGCTCAGAAACCCCTTGGCGAACGCGAACTGATGCACCACCTCCAGCTCCGCCCCGCTGGCAAAGAGCTGCGACCCGGCCGGATTGAACGCCAGGCCGACAAAAGTCTCGGGAATATTCACCCGCGAAACGATGGAGAGTTCTTTCAGTTCGACGATGACGATTTCATGATCCCCATACCCGGCATGGAGCACCGCCGCAAAGGGCTCGGTGGGATGCACGGCGATATTTACCGGAAAATCTCCCAACTTGAGCTGCTTCCCAGCCGGCCGCAGCGACCATTGATTGGGGAGCAGGATCTTTCCTCCCGCCTGCATTCCGGGCAGGACAACGGGTTCGCGCTTCGCCTCGCCCTTTGGATCCTCGGCCCCGACGGTCGCCGACAAAGCAACCGCCCCCATCAGAATTCCCACCCACATAAAAAGTTGCCGCATTGTCGCCTCAAATCTTGTTAGACACCTCGGTTCACGCGCATATTCTCGCGAAAGGCGACTGACAAACACACCCCCCACATTTCACTTTCTTTGCCCTGCGCCGCTTTCCTCTTCAATAGCGGGCCGAAGATTCCGCGGACCTGCCAACCCCCACAACCTGTCTCGATCGCTAAACTGTCGATGCTGCCGGGCACGCCATGTGCATCGCATCAATCTCGTCCACCATCATGCTCGTTCCCCCTCATGTCAGTCTAGCGCAAACGTTCACATTCTCTTCATGAAGATTTTCCACTGCGATCATTGCCAGAATCTCGTCTTCTTCGAAAATGTCCGCTGCCTCCGCTGCGACCATGCCCTGGCCTACCTGCCGGACGTGCGGGACCTTTGCTCGCTGGAACCAGCCGGCGAGAACCTGTGGCGCTCGCTCGTCGGCTCGGGAGAGCGGACGTACCGGCTGTGCGAAAACTATAGCTGCGAAAACGTCTGCAACTGGGCCATTCCCGCCAGCGATCCTCACACGCTTTGCCAGTCGTGCCGCCTCACCCGCGTCATCCCCGACCTCAGCCAAACGGGAAACAAGGAAGCCTGGTATCGGCTAGAGGTGGCCAAGCGGCGACTGGTCTACAGCCTGACGGCCCTGGCCCTGCCGGTGCTGAACAAGGACGACGACCCCGAGGCGGGGCTGGCCTTCGAGTTCCTCTCGGATTCCGCCCAGTCGCCGGAGGGACCCGTCCTCACCGGGCACGCCGACGGCGTCATCACCATCAACATCGCCGAGGCCAACGACGCCGAGCGCGAAAAGCGGCGGCTGGCTCTGCACGAGCCGTATCGTACGCTCCTCGGCCATTTCCGGCACGAGATCGGCCACTACTATTGGGACCGGCTGATTCGCGAAAGCAACAGTTTGGAGCCCTGCCGCACCCTGTTTGGCGACGACCAGCAGGACTACGCCGCCGCCCTGCAAAACCACTACGAGCACGGAGCCCCGGCCGATTGGCAGCAGCAGTTCGTCAGTCCCTACGCCAGCTCCCACCCCTGGGAAGATTGGGCCGAAACCTGGGGACACTACCTCCACATGACCGACACCCTGGAAACAGCCGCCACCGCCGGCCTCTCCCTCCAGCCCCGCCGCCGCGACGAGCCGACCCTCAAAACCGACGCCCGGCTCCACAAGCGGGGGACCTTCGATCAAATGATCGCCGCCTGGTTCCCCCTCACCTACGTCCTCAACAACCTCAACCGGGGCCTCGGCCTCCCGGACGGCTACCCCTTCGTCCTCAGCGAACCGGTCATTGAAAAACTACGGTTCATTCATGAGACGGTGAGCGGGAGGGGGTGAGACGCCTTGCACTGGGTTTTCCACGGATGTCCCAGTTTCCAGTTCGCGGATGCTATAATTCTCTCAGGAGAACTCCCATGAGCCGGATCATCGTCAAATCAAAGGTGGGGAGCGACGGCGTTTTGCAACTCACTCTTCCCCTCGGCCCCGGCGAGGCGAATCAGGAAGTGAGCGTCACCATCGAGTCCGCTGCCGCCGCGCCTCTTTCTCAGGAAGAGTGGAAACGCCGGATTCTCGCTACGGCAGGGAGCATTCCTGACCCTACGTTCATCCGGCACGATCCCACAAAGGACTTGGCGACGAATTCACCGGCGGGCATCATTCCGTGAATCACAAGAGCAAGCAGTATGTCCGCTATGAAGAGGACAAGGTGATTCACAACAATACCGCCGAGTCGTTCAACGCCCTTCTGAAACGCGGGCACTATGGGATTTTCCACCAGCTTTCCAAGACTCACCTAGAGCGCTACTTGGATGAATTCTCTTTCCGGTGGAAGCATCGCTATGCCAGCGACGGCCAGCGATTCGTAGCCGCGATTGAAGGGGGAGAGGGAAAGAGGTTGATGTACCGGCAACCAGTGGGGGAAATGTCGCTAATATCCGCGAAACCTGCGGAAAAAATCTGAGATTGGAGACTTGTCTGCCGATGTATACAAGTATACAATTACCCAACGTCTAGTGGCCAAGGGTCATTGACGCCGCTTTTCCCGTTCGCTAACTTCCTCTCCAATGGTGGCGGATGTTCACACGGAGGGAACTATGAAGTCGAAACCTGAACAGAAACAGTCCGTGGCCAGCATGATCAATCTTGGGCTGCGATCTACCAGCAAAGCCGTGGCGAACTATACGGCGGCAGCACTCAAGAAATCCGAGACGCCTAAGCTTGGTGCAGCGCAAGGTCTAGACGCACGCAAATCCCGTGAACAGCAGCACGGATAAACGCGCCAAGGTCGTCATTCTTCCCGTAATGTGGCGAGTTCACTGTTTTCGTGCGTTGCGTCGTCACGAGCGTTTCAAAAGCCTTCTTAGGCGACCCTTCTTTTTTCGGATCGAAAACTCCGAACCCATTGCCCTGGTTTGCCTGAAGCAAAGAGAAGCACGGAACATCCGTTAACCCATCGCCAACGTAAATCATGTTCTTAAACGGAACTCGCCTCGCAGATTGCTCTACATGCTGGTTTACGGCATAGTGCTCGACTCTCGTCTTTTCGACGATGCCCTTGTTGATTTCAAACAGGTGCTTTGTTTTTTCCGTGAACGTCAAGACGTTCATGAGGTGCGAAACACAGCCACGCTGCGGGTCTTCCCAAAAGCGATTTCCCCACACGCCTGTCAGGTCTTTGGCAATCTTTGAGCCGCGAATAATCTCCTCCAAGCCGCCGCTAACTACGTAGAATTCTACGGCCGGATTTGACAGCGGATGCTCCAATGCAATTTTCTTGAGGTCTTTGAACAAGGTTGTCACGCCGGAATAGATTTTCAAAGTGCTGCCGAATTCGCGTAGCTTTTGGTTCGTCAGATTCCCCAGCTTTTTGCCCGGTCCAACTTCGTCAAGAATCAACTTCAAGTAGGCAAGGGTTGGATCCCATCCGCCTTTCAGCAAAGAAGCTGCTTTGACCTTCCAAAAGTCCACAGGGTCAATTCCGTGGTGCTCAAGGAGTCTGGTCGTAGAGTCATCCGTCAGCGTATCGTCAAAGTCGAAAATGACGGCAATTACATTCTGGGGTGCGCTCATTGAAGTTCTCCGCTAGATGCGTTTCGCGTGCGAGTGTATCCTAAAAGTGTGGCAAACAGGAGTTGCACCTGCATGGGGCCTGTCCGCTATCAACGGGGCACCCGCCGGAATCCAAACCCGGTGCGTCTGCTAATTTCGCCATTGCCACAAAGCCGAGGTCGGGGTCCGTTATCACCGCGCTGGTGAGCGGCCCCGACCTCTCCGTTTTTGATCTGGTTGTGTGTTACGTTGCTGGTGGTCCGCGTATCGTTTGCACGCGATTTCTCCTGTCTAGTTAGAGTTCTGAAATAATCCGTTGCGACCTAACTCATGGCCCGCGAATGAGTTTCATTCGCCCTCCTTTCTTTTTTGAGAAAAGCCTGCTTGACTGTGGCTTTTCTCCGCGTATGATTCCGTCAGTCCACGAAAAAGCCCTTTGCCGTCAGGCGATGGTTTTCACTGGGCTGCACATCGCGGAATCAGGAACGCCCTCTCACAAGCACCCTGGCTACGCAAACAAAATCAGGCCCTTGCAAAGCTCGCCAGCTTTGTTTGGGCCGTTTGTGTTTCTTGCTTTCACCTTCCTTAGATTCTCGGGAATCCTGTTACTCAACCGGTTCATCCCGGTCTGCATATACGAACTCGTAATGAACAACGCCTTCGGTAAGGCTCTTCTTAAAATGAAGATCGGGCGCATTGAGAACGCCGCGAACTTGCTTTTTATCCAGTCCTGTGGCAGCGGCGATTTCGTTCGCGGTCGTCGGTTTGCCAGTAGCGTGGATCACCCTGTGGCGGATGGAGCTTATAATTTCCTGCTCCTCCGCTTCCGAAAGTTCGACGCGGATGTCGCACCCGGGAAACAGGCGCTCCAGCGCTTGCAGCGCGGACGAAATCTCCGCGAGTTTTTCGGTGTTAACTGCCGATAGCGGGGGAAGATATACGGCCATGCGAAGATTTTAGGGCAACGGGCCGGTCCATTCTATGCCCCCTGCAATACTTTTCTTGGTATTGAATCACCTATAACTGCGTCCGAGCTAACTGCCAGCTCAGTCGCAGCGTAATAGTCTATATGGCATCCGTCAACTACCCTTGCCAGCGGACTGGACATTTAGGTGGACATGTTACAATTGCTTCCAAAAGGAGTCCGCCATGCCCACCAAACCCAAGAAACAGCCCTTCCCACAAGTCCCCCTGGAGTTCGGCCAGTTCATAGGGGGACTGCTGAAGGTCGATCCGAAGAAGTTGCCGGGGAAGAAGAAGGCGGCTAAGAAGGGGAAGGTGAACCGGAACAATCAGGCTAAGGGGTGACGCCATGCGCGAAAAAGACAAAGGCGGAGCCGGTGCCCCAATCATCTTTGCGGCTATCGTCCTGATTGTCCTGCTCCCGGTCCTATATGTTCTGTCCGGTGGGCCTGCCGTATGGCTGCAATGCAACGGCTATCTTTCTAACGAGGCCGTCCAAACTATCTACGCTCCACTGATTTGGGCTGGCAAGCAGTGCCCGCCTCTAGACAACCTTGTGAATTGGTACGATTCCCACTTTTTGCGCGGATAACGACAGCGCACCATAAGGCCAGCAACCCCAACGACTTAGAGATCAGTGGGTCCGGCAAGTATAACATTCCGAAATATTTCGCCCCCCCATTTGGGTGCTTGACGGACAGTACGTGCTTAGCCTGCTAGCGCTGGTTTGAGAGTGAGGGATTGGGCCAGTTCGGTAAGGAAGTCGCGGGTTTGTTGGTGGGCGGTGGTGATGATGCTCAAGAGGATTTCGTAGGCGTTGGCGCC
>JBJXFF010000216.1:0-8361 GCA_046153945.1 Pirellulaceae bacterium | reverse complement strand
GGAATAATCACGTTCAATCGTTTAACCCTGAGCCAACGGCGAAGGCGGCCAGGCAAAAACCATCGTGCAAGCTGTGTCCGCCCGAGCCGCGACGCCTTCGCCGTTGGCTCAGGGTTAAACGAAACCGCCCGAGACAGTGGCTCACCGTCCCCGGCGGTTCGTGGTCGTGTCGTGAGTTTCAAGGCCGATCACGCAAACAATTCCTTGACCAACGCTCCCTTGTCCACCAGCTTCATCGGCCGCTGCAGCGGGGTCATGACTTCCTTGTTGGGGTCGATGCCCAACGCGTGGCAGACCGTGGCGTGGATGTCGGGGACCTGGACCGGGCGGTCCTTGGGCTGATAGCCGTCTTCATCGGACGAACCGATCACCTGGCCACCCTTGATGCCGCCCCCCGCCATGAAGCAACTGAAGACCGACGCCCAGTGGTCGCGGCCCGCGTCGTCGTTGATCTTGGGGGTCCGGCCGAATTCGCTCAGCATAATGATCAGCGTCTTCTTCAACAGACCGCTTTCGGCAAGATCCGAGACCAGTGACGCCAAAGCGGGATCCATGACCTGACCGTGGCCCGTCATCGCGGGGAAGTTCATCGTGTGGGTGTCGAATCCGCCCCGGTTGACCTGCACGAACCGCACGCCCGTTTCGACCAGCCGCTTGGCCAGAATGCAGCCCCGGCCGAACGGCGTGTCGCCATACTTGTTCAATGTGGTGGTGGGTACCTTGTTCAGATCAAATGCTTCGAGAGCCGGGCTGCGCATCAGCTTGACGGCGTCGTTGATTGATGTTTGCGTCGCATCCAGCTTGGCGTTCTTCTGCGTGTCCGAGAACCGCTGATTGAATTTGGCGAGAACTTCCAACCGCTTGTTGCCTCGGACTTCGGCGATCCCCGACGGGAAGGCAAGGTACGGGTCTTGTTCGCCCGGTTCGGCCACGAAGTAGGCTTCGCACTGCTGGCCCAGGTAGCCGGCCCGCGGAGCCTGGCCGCTGATCGTGATGTAGGCGGGCAAGTCACCCTGTTGCTGCCGTTCATGAACGACAACCGAACCCAAACCGGGATGCAGCAGGTTCGACGACGAGTTGTAGCTGGTCTGCAGTTGATAGGTGGCCCGGCCGTGATCACCGTTGGTGCCGGCAATCGAGCGGATCAGCGAGCAATGATGCATTTGCTTGGCGAGTTCCGGGAAGATCTCGGAAATCTCCATGCCGGGGACCGAGGTCTTGATCGGCTTGAATTCGCCGGCGGTCGGACGGCCGGGTTTGGGATCCCACGTGTCGATGTGGGTCATGCCGCCGCCATTCCAGAAGAGAATGACATTCTCTGCCTTGGCTGCGTGGTCCTTGCCCGCCGCGGCGAGCAAACGCGGGATGCTCATCCCAAGTAACGATGCGCCCGTCGCGCCGAGCATGGCTCGCCGCGTCAGCCGATAGCCTTCACAACCGATGGTCATAATCCAACTCCTTGGGTTAACCGGGATGAGTGATTCGTAGGTCAGGCTTCGCCTGACTTTGTTTATAGGAAAAAGCAGGCAAAGCCTGCCCTACATGTTTACTAGGGGAGAAATCGGAATTCGTTGCAGTTGAGGAGAATCCAACGGAGGTCAGCCACGCCGTCCGCTGGCGTCGGTGCGGCAGCGAGGATTTCCTTGCCTTCTTTAATTTCTTCCGCACTCGGCTTGCGAGTGAGAATTTCCAGGTAAGCGAACTTAACGGCCTCATCAGGATTAGCATCTTTGCCATTTACGAACTTGGCAATCGGCTCCAGGTCCCCAACACGAGCAGCTTCGTGGGTTACGCGGCCGTTAAGCATCATTAACGCTTGACGCATCGAGGCGCTGTCGTCTCGCAGGTCCCCCAGATCAGTCCGATTCGGCTGGCCAAAGACCCGTAGGAAATGTCCTTCCGGAGCGGGAGACTGCATGCGGAGCGACGTATTGAAAACAGGGTTGTCGTCGATGGTGCGAGTGACCGTTTTCTCGACGTATTCCATCTTGGTTCGCATCATCTTTTCTTGCATCATTCGCTGGGCTTCCAACTCTTCCTTGGACACCACCTTCATTTCATCCACTTCAGGCTCATCGGCACTCGCCTTCAGAAGTGCGGTGAAATCCAGCTCAATCGCCTCTTCCAGGGCATAGCTACCGCCAGCAGCCATCTTCTCTTTTCCCTCCATGCCTTTCATCGCCGGCTTGCCAGCGACCTTGATCAACTCAGCCGGTTTGCCGGCACCTTCCTTGGGAACGCGAACGATTTCGGTCAGGACTTTGGTGTTCTTTCCTGGGCTGTGCTTGGCTTCAAACAAGTGACCGGCAGTGACGACGCTGTCGTACAGCGATTCGGCAATCATCCGCCGCATCGGCGTAGCAAGGAGAGCGACTTCCATCTCGTGGCGAGTCGGTTCATCGGTCGCTTCAGGAGCGTGATCGCGCTGGTAGGCATCGCTGGTGACAACTAACTTGACCAGAGTCCGCAGGTCGTAGTCGCTGGCGACAAACTCATCCGCCAGATAATCCATCGCTTGGGGGTGGGCAGCTAAATTGTCTGCCCGGAAATCATCGATCGGCTCGACAAATCCGCGGCCAACCAATGTCTTCCAGGCTCGATTGACCAGGGCACGGGAGAAATAGCGATTCTTGGGATCCGTGACTTGCTTGGCCAACTGCTCGCGGAGGTCGCTACTGCGATAGCCTCCTGCAGATGGATCAATCTTGCGGATATCGGCCTTGGCTTCCGCGGTCACGCCTGCTTCTGGAAGTTTGCCGCTGGCGGTCTTGGCGACCTTATCGGCTGTGTCATTCAGGAGATCATCCACGGACGGCCCTTTTGCCAGTGGCTTGGCCCGTGCCAATTCCTTGGCCTTGCGAACATCTTCAAGGCGCGCCAGGTATTCCGGCTTCTTCTCAAAAACAGCCAGGCCAAATGGGAATTTGGCGGGAATCGGCTTGCGTTCGGAATCGGGTCCAACGCCGTCCGGCGGCCACAGGATGGTGTTCTGATCGGCTTCGGTGGCGTAAACCACGCGGGTCAACTGGCTCTCGTAGCGGCGAGTCTTGCCGAAATAAGCGGCCATGTCGTAAAAATCGCGCCGCTTCCAGACGTCGAATGGGTGATCATGGCACTGGGCACAGCCAATGCGGACTCCCATGAAGACCTGGGAAGTGATGCTGGCCATGGCGAGGGGATCGGCGTCGTCGCCAAGGATAAAGCCAGCTTCCGGCACTTTGTTAGCTTTGCCGTTTGTGTAAATCAGCTTGCGGCACATTTCGTCGTAGGGCATTCCGGTCTTTACTGCGTTGTGCACATAAGCAATCAATGCCGGCCCGCCCGTGGCATTGGACCGCAGGCGAAGCATATCCGCATAAAAAATCGTCCAGCGGTCGGCGAACCGCTCGTCGGCGATAAGCTTGTCAATTAGCTTCTCGCGACGGCCCTTCTCGGGCCAACTGGCGAATTCGCGGACTTCCGCTTCGGTAGGAATTCGGCCGATAAGGTCGACGTAAATCCGCCGCAGGAATACGTGGTCACCCACGACCGGAGTCGCCGCCAGCTTTACGCCCGCAGCCGTATTCTCCCGTTCCACGATTTTGTCGAGTTCGGTCGCCGAAAGGCGGAACGCAAAGCCGATTACGACGAGCGTCAACCCGGAAATGGCCAAATGCCGCACGTTCAAGCTCCTTGGCAGAGTATTTTCCTTCACCCGCAGTTGTCTGGGGCAGGGTCGAATGGAAAGTTCAACTTCTAAACGACTTGGCGGTCCCATCGTACTCATAAGCCAGGATTTATGTCAACTATTTTGCCATAATTCTTGGCTCGGTGCCGGACTAAACAAGTTGCCTAAATATGGCGGACGAGTGAGGAACCGTTACGGCTAAAGCTCTTGGCCTACGAGAATCTAGCGGAATAGACGACCGCCAGGTGGTTTCCAGGGGTTTGCGGTGCATTCCCCCGGTTTTCGGACAAATGCAGGCAGACCGGGATCACGCAATCCCCGGCCAGATCCAAGCATTGGTGTAAAACGCCATCGAAGCAGTTTTCCTGCGGTAGTTCCGCTCGGATCTCCTGCCCAGACTCGGCCCCCGTCGAGCGTTCGGCAGACGCTAAATGCGGGGTATTTCTTTTTTCAACGCTTCTTCTTTTTGGCGATACCGAGAGCATCCTCAATGTCCTTCCGTAAGGCCGAGGTTTCGTACTTCTCTTCCATCTTTACCCGGAGAAGCGGCAGGCCGGCGGCGGTGAGGGCGGTGTTGACGAAGCGGTCGCGAGCTTTGCGTTCCGCGCGACGTTGGGAAAGGTCCTCCAACTCAATGGCCAGCTTCACTTCCAATGTCTCGTAGTCGCAAATGACAAAGTCGATGTGCTTGCCAAAAATGCGGCTTTGCCAGATCTGATGTTGCCGCGTTTTGGGACGGACTTTGATAACGTCCGTCAGCCGCACCATCGAGAGAATTATCCAGTCCTCGCGAACCGCCGATTGCAGGGTGCGGAAGAAGTTGATCTCGGCGGGGCCGAGCATCACGCCGCGGCGCACATAGGGATAGGGTGCCGAGCGGAGGGAAAGGAAGGCCACGAGTAGGACAATGGCCGCGACCAGTCCGCCCGCAACAATCTGCCAGTTTTGTAGCAATAGCTCGCGCATGATGGCCGCCTGGTCCTCTTCGCTCGCTGAACCTGGCGTCCTTGCCGCTATCTCTCTTCATCGTCCCCTGCCTGTGTGGCCTTGAACGGAGCGGTCCGCTCCAGCGGACTCTTGCCCTCTCGCAATCCACTTGCAGGGTTAATGTCGAAAGCACCAGATTTGCGGCCAGGCGGAAAAATCGGAATGTTCGTTGCTGGCACTCAACTCCCGCGCACGATGTCTTGCTTCTAGACATACGCTTCCCCGCCATTTGGCTTGGCGCTTGAATCTAACCTACGGTTGAAAGGAAGCCTGAACCTCTCGTGGGGCACGCGAATGTCAGTTGTCGCTGAATATCCTTTTCAAACCGTTTTTCCGCTGATCGAAGCGAACGCCAACGGCGAACTTGCTCCGTTGTCGGCGATTCTCGAGCGAGCGTTTGGAACGCCGTTTTCCCTTTGGGATCGCGGTTCCGGGGAACTTTCTCACGCCACTCGCCAGCCTGGTAGCAGCGATCCGCTCAGAGGGCAATTGGCTCGGGCACTTCCCGGTAGCGACCCCCAATTCATTCAAGACGAGGACAGTGTACTAGTAATCGCCATTCCACTCGGTCTTTCCGGCAGCGGCGTCGTCGCTACCGCGGCATTTGTTACCCGCCACGTATCCGTGGACGAAGACCTGGCTGGTCCTGCTCAACTGCTGGGGCTTAGCGAAGAAAAAGTCGCCGACTGGATGAATTGTCAACCACTTTGGTCTCCCGATGCGCTGCAACGTCTCGCGCGGTCGGCGCAGGCTCAAATCGCTGCTGAGATTCGCAGTCAAAAGCTGGAGGCTGAAGTCGAAAAGCTCTCCGACAACCTGGCTACGACTTACGAGGAAATTTGCCTGCTGCATGGCGTGACGCAGAATCTCCGGATTTCGGCCGACGATGAAAGCCTCTGCCGAATGATTCTGGATTGGCTGCTCGATTGCATGCCGGCCCAGTCCATGGCGGTACAGTTGTTGCCAGTCGCCCGCGAAGGAGAGATTACTTACAAAGCCCGAACGGACAGCATTTTGCTTAGTTCCGGCATGTGTCCGGTTAATAACCAAGAATTTACAGAGCTTATTGAGCAATTGCAGCTCAACGCCGGGTGCGGACCGCGGGTCATGAATGACCGGGCGACCTCCATCGAGGGCTGGAAGTTCCCTGCCATCCGCCAGCTCATCGTGGTCTCAATTGCGGAAGGGGACCGCGTGTTCGGCTGGTTGGCCGCCTTCAATCACCGTGAAGGAGGGGAGTTCGGAACGGTGGAGGCCAGTTTGCTCAACTCCGTGGGGGCGATGGTCGGAATCCATGCCGGAAATCGTGACCTGTATCGCGAGCAAAACGAATTTCTGGCCAGTGTGGTGCGGGCTTTAACCTCCGCCATCGACGCCAAAGATCCCTACACCTGCGGCCATAGCGACCGAGTGGCCCGCGTCGCCGTCCGCCTGGCCAAGGAGCTCGGCTGCGATCCAGCGACTCTGCACACGCTTTACATGGCTGGGCTGTTGCACGACATTGGAAAAATCGGCATTGACGATGCCGTGCTCCGCAAACCGGGTAAGCTAACCGACGAAGAATTCGATCAGATCAAGCAACATCCCGAACTCGGTCATCGCATCCTGGCGGATATCCGCCAATTCGCCAGTGTTCTCCCGGCCGTTCTCCATCATCACGAACAGTGGGATGGACGCGGCTACCCCTTTAAGCTCAGTGGCGACCAAACCCCACAACTAGCTCGAATTGTGGCGGTAGCCGATGCCTATGATGCAATGTCCAGTGATCGACCCTACCGCAAAGGCATGGATGCGCCCAAGGTAGACGAGGTTCTGAGAGCGGGGGCTGGCAAGCAATGGGACCCTGAAGTCGTGGCTGCTTTCTTCGCAGCCCGCGCCGACATTACCGATATGAGTGCCCAGGAACGGGCAAACTTGACGCTGGACGTGAATCAGTGGGTCTAGTTGGTGCAACCGATTGGCTGGCCCCAATGGTTGGCATGCTCGTGGACGAATCAGCCCCGCGTCTCGACTGTTTCGGCCAGTCATATTAATATGGGGAATTGGAATTCGGAGTGTTTTCCTCGCATATCGGCCCCTTTGCTCCAGGCTGGCCTAAGTCCTTTCCACTCTTGATGGTTTCCTGCATGTCGCGCCGCGTTGTCGTAACAGGTCTCGGACTGGTCAGCCCGCTAGGTAACTCGCCGGAGAAACTCTGGCAGGCACTTTCCACGGGGCAAAGCGGCATTGGCCCTTTGCAGTTCATTCCCGCCTTGCCGCAAACGGCCCAGTTCGGTGGGGAGGCCCGCGAGTTTACGGGCGCGATCGAAGATTTCGGTCCACTCGAAAAAGTCATGGGGCGAAACATCAAGAAGAGCCTCAAGATGATGTGCCGCGAAATCCAAATGGGGGTTGCCGTGGCCCAACTTGCCATCACTCATTCCGGATTGCCGCTCGCGGATGTGGATCGGGACCGGATCGGAGTGCTGTACGGTTCTGACTATATGATGACGCTGCCTCACGATTTCGCGGATGGCATCCGCAGTTGCCTGGACGAGCGGGGGGAGTTTGATTTCACTAAGTGGGGTGACAGGTTCAAGAGCGCCATCGATCCACTCTGGCTGCTTAAGTATTTGCCCAACCTGCCGGCCGCCCATCTCGCCATTTTTAACGACCTGCATGGACCGAATAACTCGCTCACCGTGCGCGAAGCCTCAAGCAATATGGCGGTTAGTGAAGCCTATCAGACGATCTCTCGTGGTCATGCCGACGCAATGATTGCCGGTGCAACCGGCACCCGCATCCATGTTTCACGCACGGTGCATACCGTCACGCAAGAAGAAGTCGCGGAGGATAACGGCAATCCCGCCGCACTTAGCCGACCTTTCGATCTGCATCGCACCGGCCAGGTAATTGGCGAGGGAGCAGGCGCGATCATGCTCGAAGAGCTGGAATACGCCCAGGCCCGCGACGCGAAAATCTTGGGTGAAGTAATCGGCTTTGGATCCAGTTCGGTGACGGACGGAAACGGCGTCGGACGGCTCGACCAGGCAGTCCGCAACGTCCTGACTCAATCCCTGAGGACCAGCGGCTTGACCACGGTGCAAGTCGGCCATATTAACGCCCACGGTCTGGGGACCCACAAATCCGATGCAGCCGAGGCACAGGGAATCCGCGACGTATTTTCTGCCTCTCCAGACGTTCCAGTGGTGGCCGCCAAGAGCTACTTCGGCAACCTCGGTGCCGGTAGCGGTCTTGTTGAACTCATCGCCAGCGTTCTCTCGCTCCAGAATGGCCGCTTGTTTCGCACGCTCAACTACGATTCACCCGATCCGCAATGCCCGGTGAATGTCGTCACTTCCGCGGAAACTTCTTCTGGCGACAACTTCATCAATCTCAATATCACACCCCAAGGACAGGCGAGCGCGGTGGTGGTGGCAAAACACGACGTATAGCCTACTGTCGACACTCCGAACGCCTCCGCTAATTCAAGTCCGTGCCCACCACCCGGTCGGCGGCGTTGTCGAGGAGAGCTCCAAAGCCGAAGAAGGCGTCGGCTTCGGCGCCACCCCAGAGGGTGTCGACCGAGCCGTCAGGAGCCGTCGAATTGAAGCCGCCAAGGCTGGCGAGCGTTGGTGTCGGGCCCCAGGCCATCAGCAGGGCGAGGAGGGCCGCATCCGCCGCGTCTCCCTTGGCCAGGCTGCCGCTGCCGGCTCCGTTGGATTCGT
>JBJXFF010000211.1:0-14187 GCA_046153945.1 Pirellulaceae bacterium | reverse complement strand
GCCAACGCCTACGAAATCCTCTTGAGCATCATCACCACCGCCCACCAACAAACCCGCGACTTCCTTACCGAACTGGCCCAATCCCTCACTCTCAAACCAGCGCTAGCAGGCTAAGCACGTACTGAATTGGCACCCCCCCAATTTATCACCCTGCTCCCCATTGCAAACAGGGGTCTGTGATGAATTGGCCCGCCTCAAATTCATCACCCGTGGCAAAACCTCCCCCCGAAAGCACCGGTCTGCGTCTTCCCCACTAACTCGAAGCGCCAGCGAGGGCGAACTCGCAAACCGCCGCGTCAGCAAGGGATTCCAGCCTGCTGCCGTTCTGCCAAACAACCAGAATGTCAAAGAACTCACCCTCCGTAGACCTCGCGCGGCTCCGCCGCTGGTACTGGAACTATTGTACACAACCAATTGGCACTGGCAAGGGTTTGCCGCGAAATTTTTCAAGAATCGTCGAAAATTCCCAGATTGCGGTGAGCCACGGATTGAACACGGATGAAACACGGATAGGGACGATTGATTTGGTGCAGCGGGCCAAATTGCGTATGATGGAATGCGAAGGGAATTTTGTCTCTAGCGTTTGAGTGCATATCCATGAGTATCTCTATCCCCACCGAATACGTTCCATTCGTCAACGAGCTTGTCTCTTCCGGCTCCTATCCTTCGCAAGACGCTGTAATGCGGGACGCGCTTCAACTGCTGCAAGCGAAGCGTCTGGAATTCGAGGAACTCAAAGCGGAAATCGCCATTGGCATCGAGCAGGCCAATCGAGGCGAAGTCGTTCCCTTCGATGCGGACAAGATCATCGCCAATGCCCGCAAGCGATTCGCCGAAGCAGGGTAGCTGCGCATGAACGTCAGCACTCTATCGCGGGCAGCAGAGTTTGACTTGGAAGAGATCTGGCTCTACCTCCGCAAGCACGCGAGCGAAGCAATTGCAGACGGGCAAATCAAGCAGATCCAGCGCCGCGCAGAAATGCTGGCGTCTTCTTCTTTGATGGGTCAGGCCTGCGACGAACTTTCGGTTGGCCTCCGCTGCTTTCCATCGGGCAAGTACGTCATCTACTATCGGCCGATGGCGACCGGCATCGAAGTCATCCGCATCCTTCACGGCAGCCGCAACATTGAGCGGACAATGTTTTGGTAGCCCCCATAAACATTTGCTTGCCGCAACTTCACGCCCTCCAAGTTTAGCCGTGACGCCAGAATTATCTCCACTTCTCAAGATCAACCTTGATGATCTGCACCGTCTCGAACGGAAGCGTTCTCATCGCCGCGTCCACTTCCGCTGAGTGAACTGGGTCACAATCCGCCTCGATATACCATGTGCATTCCGAGTGGTCCGGATACAGCAGATATCCTCTAATCCACGCATTGGAGCCAAGCCAGAAACGAGCCTTCCCATGAGGGGGAAGACCGAAGAGCGTCGCGCCGCTCCAATCCTTGTGACTTCCCGCAGACTCGTTGCCGCGGCACTCAAGCGACAAAACACTTCGAACCGCCTCCCAGATCGCCTCTTTGTTCGTTACATGCTTCACCCCATAGACATCGTGTCTTGAGTTGCTCTCAAGTCCGTTCGCAAATTCCTCAAAAGTCGAAGTGACTGGCACCACTTTTCCATATTCATCCCTGTGCTTGATGGTTGGATCCTGTCGCCCGTTCCGGTAATCGAAGCAGAGCCAATCGTCTTTGCTATCGACAGACGCAAACGCAATAAGGCGATTGCTCGGCCAGCCATCGTAGGTGCACGGACCCAAATTCTCCATCACTTCGGACATCGTAATGAACCACTCTGCAGTAAAGTAATTCCATTTGCCAGTCAGCTGATTACGGAGGAACAGAGCCTGTCGCCGAGGTTGCCCGCCGTCAATACGGGACATCAGGCGAATGTACTCCGCGGGAAAGACGACGTCCAAATGCTGCTGGGCTTCACGAATGAGTGCCTCCGAGGCACCTCGCTCCGCGACATCAAGTGGCTCACCCCGATTGGCGAGTGCGGGAAGTAACCAGAAATCGTCGCGAAATGGCATGGAGTCAGTCTCCCAGGTCGCCGTTGTCTTCACTCTACTTACTTCTCCCCCACGCAATACAAAAACGCCTCTCCCCGGATATACATCCTGTTCCCGTCCACAATCGGCGGTGAATAGCTGAGCGTCTCTTGGGCCGGCAGCGGCAGGTTGCGGTCGAGGAGGGTGCCGATTTTGTTGCGGGAGAGGAGTTTGTACTCGGGGCCGGGCTGGATGACGGCGGCGGTTCCTTGGTTGTCGAGTATGACGATGGAGTCGCCGACGAGCGTGGGGCTGGCGGCGACAGGGACGCTGTTGTAGTGCATGAACCCCTCCAGCGGCAGCAGGTGGCGATAGAGCATCTTGCCGGTTTTCACGTCGCCGACGAACAGGTTGTGGTAAATGTCCACCTGGTAGCTCAGACCCTGCCAGATCAGCGGCGAGCCGGCGGTCCAGCGGTCGATCCATTTGCCGTTCTCGCGGCTGATGCTGTCGTCCATTTGAATCGTTCCCGCCTGTTTCGGCTGCCACTTGTTCGCGGCAGCGGCGGTGAAGTCGAGCAGGCTGACGTGCGTCACGCCGAACCGGGGCAGATACACCGTCTCCCCAAAAATAACCGGCGGCGACCAGCCTTCATCGCCGGTCCCCTGCCCGCGCGGGCGAAAGAGCAACTCGCCATCCTTCGGGCTGATGACATCTCCCCGCTGTGTGACAATCACCTGCTCACCACTCAGCTTTGCCGCCATCAGCGCCGCCACATTCTGCCGCACCTTTGGCTGTTCCCAAAGCTGCTTGCCAGTCCTTGCGTCAAAGCCGTAGAGCCGATTGAGAAACGTCACCAGCACGCCATCCGCGAGCGCCGGCGATGAGCCGTAGGTTAACTCGCCGGGATAGATGCGGGTCATCCACTCCTGTTTGCCGTCGAGATCGAAGCAGGCGGCGATTCCGGTCCCAATCCAGACATAGACCTTCTCGCCGTCACTCACCGGCGTCGGCATCGTAAAGCCGACGATGCCAAAGTGGGCTTCGAAATGGCCGTCGTACTTGGGAGTGAACGTGGCGGCATCGATTTCCGTCAGCTTCTCCTGAATCTCCTTTCGCAACTTCGTGCGGGCGATTTTGTCCCCCGCTGATTTGAGTTTAACAACCAGCGGTTCCACTTCCTTCGCCAATCGCGGCTGAGCGGCTTTCTCTTCGGGCGTCAGCGCCTCGTAATAGTTGATCGCTCGCTGCCAGAGCTTTTTACCACTCACTTTGTCGATGCAGATCAGCTCGTCCGGCTCCGCCATCACGAAGATGCGGTCCTTGACGATGATCGGCGTCGACGTGCTCCGCCCCGGCAGCGGCGTCATCCAGAGGATATTCTTCGTCTCATAGGCAATATCCGGCGGATCGCTCATCCGCAGGCAGAACTGCATGTCCTCCCACTCGACCTTGTTCGACGTGCTGATCTTGATGAGCAGCGAATTCCAGCCAGGTTTCAGCTCCACATCAAACTTGCCGGTGACTGGCGTGCTGTGGCTCAGTTCGAGCTTGGAAATCGCCGTGTAAAACCCCAGTCCAATCTTCCGCAGCGGCTCGCGATAGACCTCGCCGCCGTTCACCCAGACCTTCGCCCCGTAGCCGTGATCCATCACGATGCGGGCCTTGCCCCCACGCGGCGAATGAACATAGGTGTGAGCATATGCCACCTGATTCTTGGCATAGCCGAGGGCCTTGGCCAGATTCAGCCAGGGGACCTCCGATGTCCCAAACACCAGGATGTCGTCCGGCGGAACCGTCAGCGGCTGCCATTCTCTGCCGACCAGTTTGTCGCCGGGGGAGGGGTGGACTTTAGACTCGCCTGCGAGCAGATCGTCGTCGAAATTGGCGACGGAGTCCTTGATGGGAAACGGCCCGAGCACTAGCCAGTTCCGCAGCAGTCCTTTCTGGACAAGCTCTGCGGATTCGAGCGCCGAAGTATCAGGGGGCTGACGCCCCCCGCTCGCCGAGTTGCGCATTCCTTCCATTGCTCCATGCGGCACTCGTCCCCATTCCTTTGGAATCTTCGCGTCGGGCCAGAGCCCCGTCCCATTCCCCCGCCAGCCGTTGGCCGGCTCACCAGCGTGGGCGACGAAGGTCAAGCAGCAGAGCAACGCCACAGTGGCTACTGGGAGGAACGGGAGAGATTTCATGAAAATAGGCCCCAGTGTGAAACAGAATCATGACGAGCCACTAACGCACGGCAGCGCCGATTGTACCTGCTCCCCGCGGAGGTTTCCGAACCCTAAGCTATTTCCATGTCCGTACTCATCCTAGGCTCCGTCAACACCGACCTCGTCATTCGCTCGCCCCGTCTGCCGCGGCCCGGCGAAACGGTGCTCGGCGGTGAGTTCTACCAGGCCGCCGGCGGCAAAGGAGCCAATCAAGCAGTGGCGGCAGCGCGATCGGCAGGAGAGCACCGGAAGGTCACCTTCATCGGTGCCGTCGGCGATGATGACTATGGCTGCGAATCTCGCCGGGGGCTTCTGGCAGAAGGGATTGATTGCTCGCACCTGAAGGAAGTCACCTCAGTTCCTTCCGGCATCGCCCTGATCCTTGTGGACGAACATGGCGAGAACCTGATTAGTGTGGCGAGCGGTGCAAACGCCCATCTGCTGCCGAGCGACGTCGATGCCTTGCCGGCTAGCCTTTTCCAGAAGTCCAAAGTCTTCCTCGCCTGTCTCGAATCGCCACTGCCGACGGTCGAGCGAGGGCTGACGCGAGCGAAAGAGCATGGATTGATGACGCTGCTCAATCCGGCTCCGGTTGGGGACTCAGCGGCAGTGAAAAAACTCCTGCCACTGGTCGACTTGCTCACCCCCAACGAGTTGGAATTGGCCGCTCTGGCGGGAATGACCGTCGAGACTCCCGATTCCGCTGCTGCGGCTGCAAGAATCGTTCAGTCCCTGGGGGCTCGGCACATCATCGTCACTCTCGGCGATGCGGGCTCGGTCGTCGTTGACGAAACCGGCACAGCTCACCACATTCCGGCATTCCCTGTCACCCCCATCGACACCACCGCTGCGGGTGACTGCTTCAGCGGATCCCTGGCTGTTGCCCTGGCGGAAGGGCAACCTCTCTTCGCCGCCGTCCGTTTTGCCTCTGCCGCTGCCGCCATTTCCGTCACTCGCCGGGGCGCGCAGCCCTCGCTGCCAAGGAAGGAAGAAATTGACTCATTGCTCAAAGGTGCGAATCATCCTGTGAAGATGATAGAATGACTCCTCCGCTTCATACCGCCGCCTCAAGGGAAGAATCCAAAATGGACGCTCGTCTAAACCGCTTTGCAGTTGCGATCTTGGTCTTGGGCACCTATATATTGGCCGGCTGCGGTGGTGGGTCCATCGGTTGGGCCGAGCACACGCAAGGCCTTCCCTTCATTGTGGGCTACGACGAGGGAATGAAAGCCGCCGCGGAGCAGAAGAAGCCGGCGATGATGTTCGTCACAACCACCTGGTGCGGCTATTGCAAGAAGCTGGCTGCCGAGAATTTCAACGACCCCGAGGTGAAGGAACTGCTCTCGAACTTCGTGTGCGTCATCGTGGATGGGGACGAAGAGAAATCTGCGGCCAGCAAGCTGGGGTCCAGGGGCTATCCCCATCTCGTCTTTCTCTCCGCGGATGGGGAAAAGCTCGGCCAACAGTCGGGATATGCCCCGGTTGCTGTTTTCAAGCCGCTCGTCCAGGAGGCCCTGGAAAAATCCCGGAAAGAGAATTAGGCGGCCCAAACCCCTGACGCTGCAAAGCAGCCTGTCTCAGACAATGCCGCCGACTGTCGCTTGACCCGCATGGCGAGTTTCCATGCGCTGCGACTGCGTCACCGCACTTTCCAAAAGCGATTGGATGCGTGTGGCTGCGGCAACGGTCAAATCCACGGGAGGATCGTCGCTAGCTACCAGCCCACTGGCCAGCCTGGCGACTTGGCTTTCAATTTCGGTTACCAGCGCCAGCAGGCTTGCGTACTGGGTCGTCGGTGGCGATTTGTCTTGAGACAAATTGGCCAGCAGCGAACGGCCAGCCCGTTCCTGATGCTCCCGCCATCGCAAGATGCTGGACCTGCTCACGATGCCGACTGGCCGCTGCTCGTCGAGAATGACGACTCGGCGTGAAGCAGCACGGGAGAGAAAGTCTTGGATGACAGCCGCCGGCGTCTCCATGGAGAAGCTGATCGGCTTGGTGCTCATGACCTCGGAGACCGCGCGGCTCCAGGCCTTCGGAGCCGCCAGAACGCGAGCCAGCTTTTCCTCTCCCAAAATGCCGACTAGCTTTCCCTGGGAATCGACAATCGGCGCTGAATCCAGTTGCAGATTCAGCAGAAACTCCGTGGCCTGTAGGAGAGTTGCTGTTTCCACGAGCGTTGCCACCAAGGGCGTCATAATGTCGGCGGCGGTGAGTCGTGAAAAGGCATCGTGCATTTGGCCATCAGTCCCATCGGCCTGAGCGATGGTTTCTTGATAAGAAATTACCTGATCACGTCCGAGCTGCTTGGCCATTCCCAGGGCCTGATCTGCCTGGTCGACCATTTGATCGCTGTGTTCCACGCCGGGCGTCCGCTCCGCCACGCCAAAGCTTGCCGTTACATGAATGGTGTCGCCGCTCAAGGCAATTGGCGTCGCGGCCAATTCCTGTCTCAGACGCTCCGCCCAAATCATCGCACCCCCTTCGGTCGTTGCGGGCAGCAGCACGAGGAACTCCTCGCCGCCATACCGGCCCGGCACATCGCTGGACCGACACATTGTGCTCAAGAGGTTGGCAATGGATTGCAGCACGTAGTCACCAGCCGCATGCCCATAGGCATCATTGATCCGTTTGAAGAAATCGACGTCAATCATGACACAGGAAAGCGGCTCGCTCCCCCGCGTCGAGCGTTGCCATTCTCGTTGCAGTTCGCTTACCAGCGAGCGGCGGTTCAGAATGTTGGTAAGGGGGTCGTGACGAGCCTGTTTCGCCAACTCTTCCAGCAGTCGGCGGTTTTCGCTTTGAATCTGCTGCCGCTGAATGGAGTAGCGGAGTGCGCGGATGAGATTCTCCGGCGAGCAACGGCCTTTGCAGAGGTAGTCCTGCGCGCCGCGCTCCAGGGCTTCCAAAGGCATTTCGCTGTCGTCGAGCCCCGTCAAGATCACGACCGGCAAATCTGGAAACCTGGCTTGCAGCCGAGTCACGCCTTCGAGTCCAAAACTGTCCGGCAGGGACAAGTCGAGGAGGGCGGCGTCGAACGGTTCCGCGCTAAGAGTCTCGATTGCCCCCTCCATGCGAGTCACATGCCGCAGCTCAAAGCCCGGAAATCGCTCCAAGGCTCGCTCCACGAGGAGCGCGTCCGCCTCATCATCTTCGATGAGCAGAAGTCGGAGTCGCTGAATATCCTGAGTTGTCATGGATTGGTCTTTGGATCAATAGAAGCGTGTTGTTATGCGGGCAGAGCGGTGCAACGAGGCAACGTCACCACCTCGAACCAGTAGTTCCCCATTTCCCGAATTACTTTAACGAACCGCTCAATATCGACGGGCTTTTGCACGTACGAGTTGCACCCCAGGTTATAGGTAGTCAGGATGTCGGTCTCCTGCTGGGACGTGGTCAGGATCACGACCGGGATCCGGCACAGATAAGGGGAGCCCTTGAGCGACTGCAGCACCTCGCGTCCGTTCATCCGGGGCATGTTCAAATCGAGCAGGATCAGATCCGGCAGGGGAGCTGTGCCCGGCGCGGCAAACTGACCGCGACGATTCAGATATTCGTGGGCTTCCTCGCCATTGGAGACGATCCGCAAATCGACGCGGAGTACGTCCTCTTCCAGTGCCCGGCGGGTCAATTCTTGGTCCCCCGGATCGTCGTCCACCAGCAGAATTACCGCGAGTCGGCTGGACTTGGATTTGGTTTCAATCATGTTGGATTCCCCGAAGTGATTGGAATGGTGAATTTGAATTGCGATCCCGTGCCCGGCTGCGATTCGACCCAGATAGTGCCGCCGTGCCGCTCGACGGCCTTTTTGCAGATCGCCAGGCCGATTCCCGTCCCTTCGAACTCGTTGCGGCCGTGCAATCGCTGGAATGGCTTAAACAGGCGTTCCAAATGTTCGGGCTTGATGCCTATGCCGTTATCGGAGACCGCCAGTTCCCAGTGGTCGCCCCGGCAGTCCGCCGACAGCGAGATCTTGGGCTTGCGATCGGGCGGAATGAATTTGAGAGCGTTCCCCACCAAATTCTGGTAGAGCTGCGTAATCAGCGTTGAATCGCCGGCGACCCACGGAAGCGACGGGTAATCGATCTGGGCCTGCGTTTCTTGTACTCGCATGTCCAAGGCGTCCAGGGCTTGTGTGACGCACTTGTCCAGCGAGATTGGCTCGACCTTCATGGCGGTTCGTCCCGCTCGCGACAAGGAAAGCAAATCCTGAATTAGGTTTCGCATGCGGGTTGCCGCATCGACGATGAAGGTTAAGTCGCGGCGAGCCCGTTCTCCAAGCGCGCTGCCGGCGTCCTGCTCAAGCAGTTTGCTGAACGAAATCAACTTGCGGACCGGCTCTTGCAGATCGTGGCTGGCGACATAGTTGAACTCGTCCAGCTCCTTGTTCTTTTTTTCCAAGTCCGTCGTTCGTCGGGCCACTTCTTGCTCGATTGCCAGGTGAGATAGTTCCAACTGGGCGCGTTGCCGTGCGTCTTCCCGCATGTCGGCGACGTTGTCCAGGCAGGAGAGGCGGAGGAAGTAAACCTCGAACAGAACCCACGCCGCATGTTCAACCCACCGCCATTCCCCACCCGTGAGCACGCCATAGACCGACTGCGGCCAAAAGATACCCCGTAATACGTGGTCGAGGGCCACGACCACGGTGGCGGTCGCTAAGACCCGCCAATCGCGATAAAAAGCCAGAAACGCCAGCGAACCAAAAACGTGAAAGTGGGTCTCAATCCGTCCGCCATTCAAGTGAATGAGCAGTGCCGACGACAGCATCTGGCCCGCGGCAATGACATGCCGCGTCAGCCACCATCCAGGATGGCGAATCGCCAGCCAGATCGGAAGACAAATGATGAGCCCCCCAAGTACCACAGCCGTCCAGACGTGAACGTGCACCTGGCTCGTTGCTCCAGACCAGGTGCGGGGAGATACCACGAGCGCTGTTACAATACCCGCCACATACTCGATGGCGAGGAGCCAGGCGAACATTCGGTCGGTTCGTCCGTGGACGGCCAGCTTTCGTTGAGCAAGCATTTCCGCGGCGCGGCGGGCAATCGCCGGATCGTCGGAGCGATTGAGCGCAAAGGTGATGTCCGCGGACATGGCAGTTACTCGGCTGTTGGAGGAGTTTCTAAATCGAGCAGCGGACAACCGAAAACCGGTGCCCGGGCCTCGGCTGGCGGGGCGGCAATCCAGCGGGCAATCGCGGTTTTTCCAGCACTGTCCCCTTCGTGACCACGGGCCGGTGTGATTCCCCCCTGGAACACGAGCCGGCCAGCGGAGTCGTAAAGAAAGGCTTCGCCGGAGGTGCGAGCACCAAACCGGCGGGCCTCAAGCCCGTGGTGATCGAGAGCGACAGCCACGCCGGGAATGGCCGCGGCTGCTTGCCAAATGTCGGTATGCGCCCAATCGGTGTTCGTTCCGGGAGGTTGGACAAACGCCACACGGATGTCGAGCATTCTGCCCGAATGCGCGGCGAGTCTTTCCAGTTCGCGGACCGTGGCGCGAGTGCACGGACAATGGGGATGGGCAAAGAGGACGAGCGTAGGGTGGCCACTCTGGCGATAGAACGTCGTGTCGGTGGGCCAAACGGCGGCTCCAGGAAGTTTTTTCCCCGGAGTGCCGGCGTGACTCCAAAGCGCGAAGCAGCCAGAACCAATTCCCAGTCCCCAGCCGAGAACCGCAAGGACTACAGCGTAGCGCTGAAGGACGACTGCGCAGCACCCAGCGCGTATTCGCCAGTCACCGTGCCGCGCAGCAGGGACTGGTAGCTTGTTTGCGGCCGGATTGCTCGCGCAATCAATAGAAATACAACGAGATGTCATCTGCCCCCCAGACCATCAGGTATCTGGAGAACCATAGGTTGCGGTTAAGCTGCTACGAAAATGGAAGGCAATGACGTCTTGACCGTGCGCAAAATCGGCAGATTGTGTGGTTGCGCCGATTGTTCTAGTAAACGAGGTCCACGAGACATCGCAGCGGTTTTAGCGGTTGTGAGGCGAATGAGAACCGCAAAGGAATCGGGCGTGTCTTGAACTCAGCCTAATCGCTCTTCCGTGACTTCGATCGCCTTCAGCAGCCCGCGGGCCTTGTTGAGCGTTTCTTGATATTCCATTTCTGGCACGCTATCAGCGACGATGCCGGCACCGGCTTGGATGTAGGCGTTGACCCCTTGGACGACGAGAGTGCGGAGAGCGATGCAGGTATCCATGTTGCCGCTGTAATCGATGTAGCCGACCGCGCCGGCGTAGGGGCCGCGGCGGTGGGGCTCGAGTTCGTCGATGATTTGCATCGCCCGGACTTTGGGGGCACCGGAAACGGTGCCGGCGGGGAGGCAAGCTTTGAGAGCATCGAAGGCGTCGCAATCGGGGCGGAGTTCGGCGGTGACGTTGGAGGTGATGTGCATGACGTGACTGTAGCGCTCGATGACCATGACGTCCGAGAGCTTCACGCTGCCAAACTTGGCCACGCGGCCGACGTCGTTGCGGCCGAGGTCCACGAGCATCACATGCTCGGCCCGCTCCTTAGGATCGGCGAGTAGTTCTTCGGCGAGACGGCTGTCTTCTTCGTCAGTCGCACCCCGTTTGCGAGTGCCGGCGAGGGGACGAACCGTTACTTTGCCATCCACCACACGGCACATGATTTCTGGCGAAGCACCGACGAGCGTAACCTCCGCCGTCCGAACGTAAAACATGAACGGACTCGGATTGACGACTCGGAGCGTGCGATAGACCTCAAACGGGTCACTCCTGAGCTTCAGCTTTAGCCGCTGACTGATGACGACTTGAAAAATATCGCCGGCGCGGATGTATTCGACGCACTTGCGGACAGCATTCTCAAAATCGGCCTGGCGGAAGTTGGACTCGTAGGTGATTTTGGAGTCACCCTTAGGGGCGATGTCGGTCGGCGGCAGGGCAGAAGCTCGCGAGAGCTTCACGACTAACTCGTCTACTCGCTTCACCGCGTCGTCATAGGCGGCTTTCGAGCTTCCATGTCTGTCGAGGCGGGCCATCGCGATGACGAACATCGTTTTGTTGACGTTGTCGAAGACGACCATCCGGTCGTAGAGGCCAAAACACATGTCGGGCAAGTGTCGGTCGTCGGGCGGGGAGTTCGGAAGATTCTCGACGTAGCGGACCACATCGTAACCCGCGTAGCCGATGGCTCCCCCTTCGAACGGCGGCAATTCTGGCAGATGTACGGCTTTGAACGGTGCTAGCCTGCGGCGAAGTTCATCCAGAGGGTCGGAACACTCAAGCTCTTCGCGGCGGCCTTCCGATTCAACCGTGACGGCAGTGCCGCGGGCGGTGATTTGCAGAAAGGGTTCCACGGCGAGAAAGCTGTATCGCCCCACTTTTTCGCCTCCGATGACGCTTTCAAACAGGCACGCACTCCCCCCCGTATCAATCTGACGGAACGCAGAAACGGGGGTGAGCGCATCGCTTAGCAGCCGGCGATAAACTGGCACCAGAGAATGTTCCTTCGCCAGCCGCACAAACGTGTCGAAGTCGGGAAGATGAGGCATAGAAGAAGCTTAGCAGCGGAAGAAAATGCCAACAACGCCGCCAATGCCGTCAACCTTGACACTAGGTGGCTGGTCCCTAGAATCACTTGGGCGGTCGTAACCGCATGCGGCCCGCATGCTGGTTGCGGCTGAGAGCGTCATCCAGCGGCAAAAGTCAAGCTCACACGCGGGCCGCGTGTGGCTACGATTGTCGGGACACGATCGAGCAAACTCAGGTTCGCGGGGCTCTTATGAAATGCCAATTGTGCGAAAAGCCCGCTACCTTTCACATCACGGAGCTGACGGGTCCTTCGCCGGTGGAGCACCACCTATGTGAGATATGCGCCAAAAGCTATCTGGCGGATAATGACACGTCATCGCCGCCGGCTCCGACTCTTGCTGGCGTGCTGGCCAAGCAGCTTAAGATTGGTCAGGCGGCGGAAGAACTGGCGAGACTGGATCAGCGGGCCTGCCCGGTTTGCGGAATCTCGTTCCACGAGTTCCGCACCAAGGGGCGGCTCGGCTGTCCGCATGACTATACTTTCTTTGAACGCGAACTGATGCCTCTCATCATGAACATTCATGGCGAGACAAAACATGTTGGCAAAAGGGCACGACGAAGCGAAGTGAGTCTCGATGAGGAGACGGACGTCATTCGCTTGCGGCGGGAAATGAAGGAAGCGACCACGAAAGAAGAGTACGAAAGGGCCGCCAAGCTGCGGGATGATATTCGGAAGATTGAACAGAGAAAGAAGCCTCCCGGGAAAGTACCGGATTCACCAGATAAACCATGACTGGGTGGCACGCCCACTGCTCGGAGTGGGCGTGTTACATTGCCTCCTCGGAGTCTCACGCCCACGCAAAGCCGTGGGCATGCCACCCAACATGCCTGCCGTAGTTAATAACCATGACCCTCAAGCTTGATGAACTAGCGGCTCGCGCCTGCGGGTGGTTGCGTGAATCCGGCGAGGTGTCGGATATCGTCATCTCCAGCCGCATCCGTTTGGCCCGGAACCTGGCGGACTTCCCCTTCATCCGCCGCTGCACGGACCAGGATCGGGCCGGCGTGGAGAAAGCCTGCCACCAGGCGATCGCCCAGGTGGAAAACTGGCGGGACCTGATCTACGTCGATGTCTCCACGCTCGCCGCCCTCGATCGGCAATTTCTCGTCGAGCGGCTGCTCATCAGCCGCGAACTGGCCGAAGCCAACGGAGCCCGCTCCGTTGCCATCGAGCCGCACGAATCGTTCAGCCTGATGATCAACGAAGAGGATCATCTGCGGCTGCAAGTGATTCAGGCGGGATTGAATCTGCAATCCGCCTGGGAGCGGATCAACGAAATTGACAATCAGCTCGATGCCCGCCTGAACTACGCTTTCCACGATCGGCTCGGTTTTTTGACGGCCTGCCCCACGAACGTCGGCACCGGAATGCGGGTCAGCGTGATGCTTCACCTGCCGGCCCTGGTCATCACGCAGGAAATCGAGAAGGCCTTCAAGAGCTTGCAAAAAATCGGCCTGGCAGTCCGCGGACTATACGGCGAAGGCTCGCAGGCGATGGGTGACTTCTATCAGATCAGCAACCAGATCACGCTCGGCCGAAGCGAAGAGGACCTCATCAAGCAAGTTAGCGACGTCATCCCCCTGATCATCCATTACGAGCGGCAGGCGCGGGCCTTCCTCGTCAAGGAGAGCCGCAAAGACCTGCACGACCGGGTCAGCCGGGCCTACGGCATTCTCTGCACGGCCCAAACTATCAGCAGCGAAGAGACGCTGCACCTGCTTTCCAGCGTCCGGATGGGGGTCAACCTCGGCCTCATCCAGGACCTCGACATTTCCGCCATCAACCGCCTCTTCATCCACACCCAGCCGGCCCATCTGCAAAAAATCCGCGGCGGCCAGTTGGAAACGGCGGACCGGAACGTGGAGCGGGCCATTTATCTGCGGAGCCACCTAAGGCGGCCGGGGGCGACGGAATCGCCGAATTAGAGACTGCGGCGTTTCCTTTCTTAGGTTTCTTGGCCGCTGGCAGAATCTTAAGAAATCGGCTAGAATCCTTGAACACGCGTCCTATTGAGGATGCATTCCTGCCTCTCTCTACAGACACCTATGGCACGCAAAGTCGTCAATCGCAAGGAATTACGAGCAGAGAATGATGCGGCGGAAGCCAAGGAAAAGGCAGCCGTGGCCGCTGGCGAAGAGGTTGAAGGAGGCAAAAAGAAGAAGGCCAAAAAGCCCGCGGTGAAGCGGAAGAGCCGGGCCAAGAGCACCGAGCCCGCCCGCAAGATGCTTTTCTGGGGGGTCTACAACCAGTCCCTCAAGCGGGTTGCAAAGTACGACTTCACCCAGAAGAAGGCCGCCGAAGCCAAAGCCGCCGAACTCTCCACCGGCGGCAAGTCGCCGCACTTCGTGCAGAAGTGCAAGGAAGAGATTGAGTCCTAAGCGTAGTCCGCTCTCTCCGCGAGCGGAACATGACTGAATCGATGTCGCT
>JBJXFF010000206.1:0-9830 GCA_046153945.1 Pirellulaceae bacterium | reverse complement strand
GGGCGCCAACGCCTACGAAATCCTCTTGAGCATCATCACCACCGCCCACCAACAAACCCGCGACTTCCTTACCGAACTGGCCCAATCCCTCACTCTCAAACCAGCGCTAGCAGGCTAAGCACGTACGTGAATCGAGCACTGCTTTCGAGGGGGTGAGGTGGTGTGAAAAAGCACTTATCACCCGAAAGCAAGAGACTCAGCAAAGTGAGCCAATGACTGGCAGCCTGGCAATCGACGAGATTCGCAACAGGGTGGACGAAGTCTACCGTGTGGAGTCGCGGCGCGTCTTTGCCACGCTGGTCCGACTGCTGAATGACTTCGACCTGGCCGAAGAGGCGCTGCATGAGGCGTTTATCTCGGCGGTGGAGCAGTGGCAGCGGGACGGGGTGCCGGAGAATCCCCGGGCCTGGCTCGTTTCCGCGGGACGGTTCAAAGCCATTGATGCCATGCGCCGCCGGGCGCGATTTGATGCATCCCTCTCCGACATTGCCCAGAGGCTCGACAAAGACAGCCAAGCCGCTGCTGAACCGGACGAACAACGCCTGGAAGATGACCGACTGCGGCTGATTTTTACTTGCTGCCATCCGGCGATTGCGGCGGAAGCACGGGTGGCCCTCACGCTGCGGGAAGTGTGCGGCTTGACCACGGAGGAAATCGCGCGGGCCTTCCTGACCGCTCCCCCTACGCTCGCGCAGCGGATTGTCCGCGCGAAGGCCAAAATCAAGAACGCCGGTATTCCGTATCAAATTCCGTCCCAAGCCGACTTGCCCGAGCGGCTGGAAACCGTGCTGCAAGTGATTTATCTGGTGTTCAACGAGGGATATTCCGCCTCGTCCGGAAATTCTCTCACTCGCGAAGACCTCTCGGGGGAGGCCATTCGTCTGGGCAGGCTGCTGGTCGAACTCCTCCCGGACTCCGAGGTGCTGGGACTCCTAGCCCTGATGCTTCTGCACGAATCGCGACGGGCGGCGCGTGCGGGTGATTCGGGGGAATTGATACTCCTTGAGCAGCAAGATCGCACTCTCTGGAACCGGCAGCAGATTGCGGAAGGTGCGGCACTCGTGCAGCGAGCCTATGATTCGGGTCAGGTTGGTCCCTACTCCATTCAAGCCGCTATTTCGGCGGTCCACGCTCAGTCACGGACAGCGGCGGAGACCGACTGGAGCCAAATCGTCGCGCTCTATGACCTGTTGTCCCAGGCTGGCCCGTCGCCGGTCATCGAGCTCAACCGTGCGGTGGCCGTGGCGATGCGGGACGGCCCAACGGCTGGCCTGGCCCTCATAGACGGAATTCTGGCCCGGGGAGAACTGGTCGATTACCACCTGGCACATTCCGCGCGGGCCGATTTCTGCCGGCGGCTGGGAAAGTCGGCTGACGCCAGGGTCTCGTACCAGCGGGCCCTCGCCCTCACCCAGCAGGGGCCGGAACGGCGATTTTTAGAGAAACGGCTGGCGGAATTGAGCAGCTAAAAGCGGAGACAAAAATTATTTTCAAACTGTGAAATCGGGTGTCGATTCGGGCGAACCCCGTTCGACTAGCTTGTGTTACCACAAGGTTCGCAGCCAACTCTCGAGCCACAAACCACACCAATCCCTAACGCCAAGCGTCGAATCTGCTTAATCAAATTCACTTACGAAAGGAATTATTGCCATGCTAATCCAACCCTATCTGAACTTCGACGGCCGCTGCGAGGAAGCGATCAATTTCTATAAGAAGGCACTCGGCGCGGAGCTGATCATGTTGATGCGAAACAGCGAGACTCCCGAGAAGCCGCCGCCGGGAATGTTGGCACCCGGCTCGGATAACAAGGTCTGCCATGCTAGTTTTCGCGTCGGCGATTCAACCGTGATGGCCAGCGACGGCGGCTGTCACGGCAAATCGGGCTTTCAAGGAATCACGCTCAATCTGGCGGTGGCCAGCGAAGCCGAAGCGACCAAGATGTTCAAGGCCCTGGCGGATGGCGGCGAGGTGCAGATGCCGCTCACGAAAACGTTCTATTCGCCCAGCTTCGGCATGGTCAAGGATCGGTTTGGCGTGTCGTGGATGCTCTATCTGCCTGGCGGAGAAAAGCCCTAGTAATTTTCCAAGCAACTTGCGCGTGGAGACAGCCATGAAATACATTTGTCTTGGATATATTGAGGACGGCAAATGGGACTCCCTCAGCGAGAGTCAACGGAAGACCTTGATGGAGGAATGTTTTGACTACGACGACGAGCTTCGCAAGAATGGCCACTTCCTCGGCGGCGAAGCCCTTCAGGGTCCTCGCAACGCAGCCACTTTGCGCTGGCAAGAGGGAAAAGTGGCGGTCACGGATGGTCCCTACGCTGAAACCAAGGAGCAAATCGGTGGCATCTTGCTGCTGGAAGCGCGGGACTTGAACCACGCCATCCAACTCATGTCCCAACATCCCGGTGTCCGCCTCGGTGGACCGTTTGAAATTCGCCCGTCGGCGGAAGCGATTAACCAAGAGATTGCGGCCAGGTCCCAACAACTCCAAAAGTGAACAAGCCATGAAATACATGCTGTTGATTTATCTGGGCGAAGGTGCCATGACCGAGACCGAGCGTGAGGACTGCTATGTGGAGTCCGCTCAGCTTTGCCACGATTTGCAATCCAAGGGGCAATACGCCGGTGCCAACCCTTTGCAACCCGTCTCCACGGCTACCAGCGTCCGGGTCCGAGAAGGGAAGCGGCTCGTGACGGATGGTCCGTTCGCCGAAACACGCGAACACCTCGGGGGTTATTTCCTGGTCGAGGCCCAGGATCTGGACGAGGCGATTGGCATCGCCGGGAGAATCCCCGGGGCTCGTAAGGGAACGGTGGAAATTCGCCCACTGATGGAGATCCCCGGACTGCCATCAGACGCGTAAGAGACTCTTGAATTCATTTCCTCCGACTTAAGTCACACCCATGTTGCTCCAAGTAACCCTCATCGTGCTGGCCGTAATCGTCGTCATCTTGGTCCTGTTTCTCATCGTTGTTGCCCTGCAGCCATCGAAGTTTCGCGTCGAGCGGAAGGCAACCATTGCCGCTCCCCCCGCGGTTGTATTCGGCCATGTGAACAACTTTCACAAATGGAACGACTGGTCGCCGTGGGCCAAGATGGACCCGGCTGCCAAGAATTCCTATGATGGTCCAGAAGCGGGAACCGGAGCGAAGTTTGCCTGGGAAGGAAACAATCAAGTCGGCCAGGGAAGGATGACCATCCTGGAGAGCCGGCCCAGTGAGCTCATCCGCATCAAGCTGGAATTTCTTAAGCCCTTTGCCTGTACCAACACCGCGGAATTCACATTCGAGCCCGAAGGAAAGCGAACCCTGGTCACCTGGGCCATGACCGGCGAAAAGAACTTCATGAGCAAGGCCTTTTGCATGTTCATGAATATGGACAAAATGGTCGGCGGCGATTTCGAAAAGGGACTGGCGAGCATGAAGTCACTTGCCGAAGCCCAGGCCAAGTAGTTGCGAAAACCCCATTCACTAGGTAATTCACCATATTCTGACCCACAGCCCAAGGAACAGTTTATGAAGTACGTCGATGGATTTGTCGTCCCAGTTCCCAAGAAGAACCTCAAGGCTTACGCCAAGATTGCCGCCATGGCGGGAAAGGTCTGGTTGGAACATGGGGCGCTCGAATATCGTGAGTGCGCGGGGGAAGATTTAGATGTCAAATACGGCACGCCTTTCCCCAAGGCAATCACCCTCAAGCCGGGCGAAACCGTGGTATTTGCCTGGATCGTTAATAAATCGCGAGCCCACCGCGACCGGGTGAATGCCAAAGTCATGAAGGACCCGCGCATGAGCCAGATGATGGAGGGCCAGAAAATGCCCTTTGATTACAAACGAATGGCTTGGGGTGGTTTCCAGACACTTGTCGACTTGACTTAATTCTCACAGCCTTTGAAATCTAAATCTTAATAGACCTGGAGCAAACTATGAGTTCCGTTCGAGTCCTCGTCGGCACCAAAAAAGGTGCTTTCATTCTCGCCTCGGACGGCAAACGTCAGAAGTGGGACGTTGCCGGCCCGCTGTTTGGCGGCTGGCAGGTTTATCACGTCAAGGGCTCGCCCGTTGACCCCAATCGGATCTATGCCTCACAAACGAGCGACTGGTTTGGGCAGATCATCCAGCGTTCCAGCGACGGGGGCAAAACCTGGGAACAGCCCGGCACTCCCGCGGGCGAACCGACCACGACTCCCGAAGGAATGCCCAAGGGCGAGAGCAACAAATTCGTGTACGACACGTCGCCGGGGACCGGCCAGCCCCTTACCACGCATCAGTTTTACGATGGCTCGCAAAAGCCGTGGGTGTTCAAGCGAGTCTGGCATCTGGAGCCGTCGTTCACTGACCCGGACACGGTTTTTGCCGGCGTCGAGGACGCGGCACTCTTCAAGACGACCGACGGCGGCCAGTCGTGGCATGAATTAGCCGGCTTGCGTGCTATCCAGGGGGAGAAGTGGGGCCCGGGGGCCGGCGGGATGGGACTGCATACAATCCTTCTCGACCCGACGAATCCCCAGCGGATCTATATCGCTATCTCGGCAGCCGGGGCGTTCCGCTCCGACGACGGCGGCAAGACCTGGAAGGTAATCACAAAAGGGCTCAAGTCGCAGTACATGCCAGACCCCACAGCCGAGATTGGCTTTTGCGTGCATAACATGTCGCTGAATCCGGCACGCCCCAATGTGCTGTTCATGCAGTTGCACTGGGATGTGATGCGCAGCGACAACGCGGGGGACCTGTGGCACGAGGTGAGCGGAAACCTGCCGACAGATTTCGGCTTCCCGATTCAAGTACATGCCCACGAGCCGGACACGGTGTATGTCGTTCCCATCAAGAGTGACTCGGAACATTATCCCCCGGAAGGAAAACTCCGCGTCTACCGCAGCCGCAGCGGCGGCAACGAATGGGAAGCACTTACCAAGGGTCTGCCGCAGAGCGACTGTTACCACAACATTCTGCGCGACGCGATGGCAGTCGACAAACTCGATTCCTGCGGCATCTATTTCGGCACGTCCGGCGGACAAGTCTACTGCTCGCCCGATTCCGGCGACAACTGGCAGCCGATTGTCCGCGATCTGCCGCCGGTGTTATCCGTCGAGGTGCAGACGCTCGATTGAGCCTCTTACTCTTACTCCTCCGCCCGCCGTCCCATGATTCGCGTCGTCCTCCCTTATCACCTCCGCAATCTCGCCCGTATCACGGGCGAGGTCGAACTGGCCATCGATGGCCCAGTTAGCCAGCGAATGATTTTGGATGCCCTTGAATCGCGGTATCCAATGCTGCGTGGAACGATTCGCGATCATTCCACTCATCTTCGTCGAGCATTTGTGCGCTTCTATGCCTGCGAGCGGGACTTTTCCAACGACTCGCCCGATACCCTATTGCCGGAGGCAGTTGCCCGTGGCGAGGAGCCGTTCCTAGTCGTCGGAGCGTTAGCCGGAGGTTGAAATTGGAACGACGGACTGCCTTTTCGTCCAGCGATCAATCTTCAGCCAGCTTGCGCCATCATCCGTTCGATCTCCTGGACCTTTCCCTTGAGCATCTTCTTGGGAATGAAGGCAAAGAAGCCGTCGATTCCCATTTCGCCGAGGTAGACGCCCGGGAGAAGTGCGAACTTGATCCAGGCCTCGAGCACCAGCATTCCGGGATGCGACTCGTAGCGAACGAATTGCGGACCAAGCATCAGCCCCATCCCTTTCTGCCAGACGTTTTGCTGCGGGTCCACGAGGCGGAAGCCTTGCGACGTCAGATAATTCGCGAGGTGCTGGTGCACCTGGTCCGGCGGCAGCCGTGTGGGAAGCTGGTTGCGATAGCGGGACATGGAATCGTCTCCAAGATGAGGAATTGGAAGGGGAGAATCCGCTGGTGGAAATGGTAACGAATGGAAGCGCCGATTGCTACGGACTGGGCGAAAACGGGGCCGCCATGCCGCTGAATTGGGAATATGCTAAAACGGCATCTTCAGAATCCACGAACCCAGGGTTTCTAGTCATGACGAAGTTCACCGCGGCACTTCCGCTCGCCATACTCATTGCAGGTTCTGCCATGTCCGCCTCCCTTTTCGCCGCCGATCACCGGGACCGTTTCGAGGCCCGCACCTTCGCCGACGAGGGGGGGAAGAAGCTGAACTATCGGCTGCTGCGGCCGAAGGGGTATGACCCGAAGAAGGAGTATCCGCTGGTGCTGTTTCTGCACGGGGCGGGGGAGCGAGGGAGCGACAACAAGATTCAACTCGTCCACGGAATGAACGAATTTGCCGCGGACGAGATCATGGAAAAGTACCCGGCCTTCGTCGTCGCCCCGCAATGCCCGGAAGGCCAACAATGGGTAGACGTTCCCTGGTCCGCCGACTCGCACGTCATGCCCAAGGAGCCCGCCGAACCGCTCCGGCTTTCGCTCGACCTGATTGCAGCTTTGCAGAAGGAATTCTCCCTCGACAAGAGCCGAATTTACGTGACCGGGCTTTCGATGGGGGGCTTTGGCACCTGGGATGCAATTCAGCGGCACCCGGAGCTCTTCGCGGCAGCGGTTCCGGTCTGCGGAGGCGGAGATGCGGACTTCGCCAAAAAGATTAAGGATGTTCCGGTTTGGGCGTTTCATGGCGCGGAAGATGGGGCGGTCAAGCCAAGGCGCTCCCGCGACATGATCGCTGCTTTGAAGAAAGTCGGCGGGAGTCCGAAGTATACCGAGTACGAGAAAGTGGGGCACAATTCCTGGGAGAACGCCTACGGCGACGCAAAGATGTATGAATGGCTGTTCGGGCAGAAGAAGAAATAGGAATTGCGCTGGCAAAACGATGGTACATCAGAACGCACCTCTGCCCACATACGGATTCGTCTCCATCTCTTCCCCGATCGTCGTGGGCTCGCCATGGCCAGGGTAAACCTCGGTCTCGGGTGGTAGGGTGAACAGCTTGTTGCGAATAGAGCTGCGAAGCAAATCGGTATCGCCGTCCGGAAAATCCGTCCGGCCGACGCTCCCTTGAAACAGCACATCTCCGCCAAAGACTACCCACGGTTCCTGGTCTTTGGTCAGAAAGACAACGTGGCCGGAGCTGTGACCGGGCGTGTCGAGGACATGAAAGGTCATTCCGGCAACTTCCACGGTGTCACCCTCCCGCACCAGCCTGTCGGCCGGTGGGCTGACGAGTGGAGCACTGAACAGCGAAGAGAGGTTGAGGTCGGGGTCGACCAGTTTTTCAGCGTCTCCTTCGCCAATAATCAGCGGAACCGCGGGAAAGGCCATCTTTAATGCGGCGTTTCCCGCGATGTGGTCGGCATGCCCGTGGGTGCAGAGAATCGCAGCGGGCTCCAAACCGGAATCTCTCATCACCGTCAGGATGCGTCCCGGTTCCAAGCCGGGATCGACGACCAAGCAGTCCGCCCGCCCCGCCAAACTGACCAGATAGCAGTTCTCGGCGTACATCCGGGAGGTGACTTTTTTGATCAGGAGCTGCCTATGCGCCAAGAAACTACCCTCGCTTCGTATTTTCACTCGCAATACAATGTGACTTGTGCGGAAGACATGCCTGCAATGCCCCCTTTTCGGACTGGGCAAGTGTCACAGGATGGTCGACTCGCTGTAATAATTACCTGGATTGTCGGGCGATAGGACAGAATGGACAACTGCGGCCGCGCGCCGGCAGTCGCCGGAATCTACCTAAAGCCATAAGAGGCAATAAGTTAAGACTTTCCACAACCTTGCCCCACTGCGGGCACGCCACTTGCAAACCCCGAAACTCGCCCATACACATTTCCCATACCGCCCAAATCAAGAATGATTCTTCGCCGTGCTTTGGCCCCCTCGCCACCCGTAAGCCGGCCGGAATCCCAAAAGGAGCAGAGTCCCCGATGACGAAAACCCAGAACTCCCGTCGCAATTTCCTGCTGGCCCTGGCTGCTGCCGGCACTAGCTTCGCCGCCGGACAGATTTTCGCTCAGGAAGCCAAGCTGAAGGAACCGGTCTTTCGAGTGGCTGCCAATGTCAATACTGGCCTCATTCCCGAAGCGGCAGCGGGCGAGCATCCACTCGATCCTGCCCTGAAATATGCGGAAGAAAATCTGAAGCGATTTCAAGCGGAAATCAAGGACTATAAGTGCCTGATTGTGAAGCGGGAGCGGATCCGCGGCGTGCTGAACGAATACGAGTATATGTACGCGAAAATCCGGAACCATAAGGAAGAAGGGGGCAAGATGACTTCCCCCCTCAGCGTCTACCTCAACTTTCAGAAGCCGGCCAATGTTGCCGGGCGGGAAGTCATCTGGATGGAAGGTACCAATGCGGGAAAGCTCTGTGCTCATGAAGGGGGACTGCTCGGTCGCCTCCCCGCTGTTTGGCTCGACCCCAAGGGTCCGATGGCTATGCGTGGCAACTTGTACCCGATTACGGAAATCGGCATCGAGAACTTAATTGCGAAGCTGATTGAACGGGGCACGCGGGAGCGGGCTGCCGACGTTAAGGGCGAAGCCACGGTGGTTACCACTACCAAGGGTGCCAAACTTGGCAGCGGCGTCAACAAACGACCCTGCACCATCCTGCAAATTTCCCACCCCACGGACCTGGGCGGATTCGAATTCAAGCTCGCTCAAATCTTCATCGACGACGAGTATAACTTTCCCGTCCGCTACATCGCCTACGGCTGGCCCAAGGCGGGGGAAAAGGGAGATGTGATCCTGGAAGAGTACAACTACACAAATATCGAACTCAATCCCAACCTGACGGATGTTGACTTCGACCCCGCCAATCCGACCTATAAGTTTCGCGGCGTCGGGAGCCCAGCGGTGAAGGTGGACGAAAAGGAAATCGCCCGCAAACGGGAAGAGGAAGAAGCCAAAGGCCAACCGAAGGCGCAGCGATGATTCGACGAGACTGACCACGAACTTACAACCTCGCAAGGCCCTCGGCCCTGCGAGGTTTTTTGTTGTAGGATGACAAGATGTTCTCTCCGTTCGTCATCGGCGCTCGTTTGGGTCGCTGGTTTTTGCGGCTGGTCCGCGCGGTCGCTGTTGTTTACTGCGTGGTGCTGCTCGTGCTGCTTTATCTCGAAACGATGCTGGTCTATCCCGCTCCCCGATATCCGAAGGGAGACTGGGAAGCGAAGTGGCTGGAGCATCAGGATGTCCAGTTCCAATCAGCCGACGGAACGAAGCTCCACGGCTGGTATGTGGAGCACTCGCAACCCAAAGCGGTGATTCTCTACTGCCACGGCAATGGAACGCATGTGGCCGACCTGGCGGAATTCCTGCAAATCATGCGGGACGATTTCCAGGTTTCCATTTTCGCCTTTGACTACCGCGGCTACGGGCGAAGCGCAGGAAGGCCGGCAGAAAAGGGAATCATGGAGGATGCCGAGGCAGCTCAAGAGTGGCTGGCCCAGCGAGCCGGGCTCAAGAAATCGGAAATCGTGCTGATGGGGCGGTCTCTCGGCGGCGGCATCGCGCTCCATTTAGCCGCGGAGCACGGTGCCCGCGGCGTCATCCTGCAAAACACATTCACTTCGCTTCCCGATGCGGCTGCCTCGCATTATCCCTGGCTGCCGGTTCGCCTCCTGATGCGCAACCGTTATGACTCGCTTTCCCGGATTAGCCGCTACTCCGGCCCAATTCTCCTCAGCCACGGCACAGCGGATCGAATTGTGCCATTCTCGCATGGCCAATCGTTGTTTGCAGCGGCGAAGGGTCGCAAGGAGTTTTTCGAGATTCCCGGCGGCGACCACAACGACGCCGAGCCGGAGCACTATCTTCCCGCCCTGCACAAATTCCTGGACTCGTTGTAATCAGTAGCCTGCACACTCCGTGTGCAGGCATGTCCGCTCACGGAGTGAGCGGAGA
>JBJXFF010000191.1:0-34546 GCA_046153945.1 Pirellulaceae bacterium | reverse complement strand
GGCCGCTCCGAACCTCGCTGCCGCAAACGCCGACCCAAGAACTATCCCCTCATGAACAAACCTCGCGCCAAGCTCAGGCAACTGCTGGAATCGCAACATGTTACGAACTAACTTAACGCCATTCGGGGCAGGCCCATTGTAAACCGAGGGAGTATCTAAGAGGCCGGCGGAGAAGCGCCGCTGTTCGGCGGAATCTGGTTCACTTGCTCCTTTTCAATTTACCTTCCGCTTCAACCTTCCCAGCAGCACCGCGCTCCCCGCCAAGGGCCGCCTGTGCCTTGGCCGCCAACTCCGGAAAGTCGCCTGCTCGAGCAGCAATTGCCGTCAAACCTTCCACGTAGTGTTTATGATCATCGCCGTTGTCAACCTGAGGCTTGTGTTCGATCAGCGCATCGGTGATGCGAGTCAAGGCTGGCCCATGCTCTACCGATTCAGCCAAATAGCGCAGTGCATAGCCAGCACAGTAGCGTACGAAAGTATCGTCGTCCCCCAACGAGTTGATAACAGGATCAACCGCTGGAAGGAGTTTCTCAGGATCAACTGCCCGGCGATCCTGCTCGGAGGCGCGAGCGGGGTTCGCACATGCGGCTGCAAAGCCCAGACCCGTCAGCGAGTTTGCTCGCACGGTCGCATCGCCCGACTTCAGGTCGGAAAGCAATGTTGACACCTGTCCCTGCTTTCCAAGCTCTTCGTACTCTTGGCTGTTCCTTGAGCAACTCGCGAGCATCAGCGCGACTGGGACAAGCAGATTCATGGGCTTCGCAAAACATCGCATCGTAGTATCCTCAGCGAGCAGTCTTTGACCGTCAAACCATTGTTCGCCTGGCAAGCGCCCTCTCCTGGTACGACGGACGAATGCCGGGCAGGCTCATTGTAAACCGGGGCCGGCCCCTCGCCATTGCACCCCCCGATAGGATTGTTGGATTCATTGATTCAGGCTCTTTTTTTTCGCGACTTACGACGATTCATCCTGCCGCAAGTTGTTATGTATACATATGTTTCGTTGATTCACGTCGCCGTAAGTTCGGTTCACAGCTCCATTCTTGATTCATCACGCCAACCGACTGTCCGCATCCTGGCGCAGGTCTCACAGGCGAACGAACCACGGATGTCACGGAATACACGGATGATGCGGGAATTGAGACGAAACAAGTCGTCGAATCATGATGTCCTTGAATTCATGTCGCAATTCCCAGGCTGTTCTCCTTATCCGTGATTTCAGTGCCATCCGTGGTAAAAAATGATGGCCAAGTCCTCTTGATTCTCCTCGTCTCAAATTTCAAATCCTTCTCCTCTCGCCCCGCCCGCAAGGCACTTCCGCCACTCCACGCTGGTATATGAACTATTATACACACACGATAGCCAAAATTGGCCCTTACGTTGCAAGAATTTTCCAAATTCTTTACCGGGTTAACTCCGGCGAAAAGCGTCCCTTGGTTCGCCAGACCCCACCGAACTTGCCTCGGTCGGTGAAATGATTCTGCACCAGAAGTGCTCCTCTTGATGTTCCTGCCCCCGCCGACCTCGCGTCGGTGGAGCAAGTGACGCCCGCCGAGTAATCATGCGTTCCACCGGCACGAGGCCGGTGGGGACGGACAAAAAAAATACTTTGCGCTGGTGCAAAATCAGGGCTCCACCGAGACAAGCTCGGTGGTGGCTAATTCGGAGGGGTAATAAATCTAAATTTCTGACGCATCGGGGTTCCAAGGTCTTCAAACAAAGCCTGGTGCGGCCTACTACTCTTCTCGCTTCTTGCTGGCCAGGACGAAAGCGACCAGGGCAGCAATCAGGAGAATGAGAGTCGCTCCAATGCAGATGCCGCCATAGATGTAGAAATGCAGGGGAAGCCCGTACCCGTAGCTGTGGAGCGTTTGCCCATTCATGCATCTTTATAGCGCCCGCGATTGGCAAGCGGTCAACTGATTTTCGAAGGGTTGTGAGGACTTAGCCAGACCGTGAGAAATGAACTACCTGCTTCACAAGCATGGGGACAAGAGAACAGCCCGTCCGATCTGGTTTGCTTCCCCTCTGCGTGCTCTGCGCCTCTGCGTGATGCTACCTCGGAAAGAGAAGAACATCACGCAGAGGCGCAGGGCTCGCAGAGGATGTGTTGGGTCGGCAGGTATTTTGTTTTCGACTTGCTGCCTTATGCCAGCAAATCGCTGAGTGTGCGAAGCCGAATGCCCCTGCCGCTGGAATGCACCCCTGAAGTACAGTCTGCGGAGCCGGATGATTGCGATGATACTCGCGCCGCAAGCCCCGCAAGAGTAGCGGGGCTTTTTGCTGCGCTGGTAGAATGGTGGCGTGAAACAAAACCCCTACGAACCGCCGAAATACCCAAGCTCTCAGGATGAGCCGCCGTTTCCAGTTCATTCTTCAGGGGCTTGGCCGGGATTCGCTTTCCTTGTGGTCGCCGCAGGAGCCTTTTTCCTTGTGGTACTGGCAGACAACTGGCCGGCGATCGTCGTTGCTTCCATAATCCCCGTGCCAATTTGTGTGTGTACGCTGTTTTATTGTCGCCGATGGGGATTCGCGCTCTGGGGAGCAGCGGCGATTCTGGATGGGATAATTCTGTGCTTCGCGGCTCAGGGGTGGATGAAAGCTGGATTCCCCTGGTAGGTTTATTGGCGGAAAGTCAAGTTACCCACAAACTCAGTCAGAATCGCCCGTTAATAGGCAAAGCCCTATCCGTCTCGATTCTTCAGACAAGCCACGGCAATGCGTATCTGGTCGTAAGAATACTTCCCCTCCAGTTGGTCGAAGATCGGCTTCAGGCGCTCTAGCCCCGCGGTCTTCGTGGCTGCGGAAATTGCCGCGAAACTGGGTTCATCCAGCCAGGGTTCCGGCGAGAGGTGCCCTTCCTGGATCAAAAACTCGAACAAGTACCCGGTTACCGTGGAATGTGCCCGGCCAAGTTGAGCCGCCACCACTTCGATGGAGCGCCCCTCGCGGAAGAGGGCGTCCGCAGCCATTTTCGCCGCGCTTTTGGAGAGGGACGCAAGCCCCTCGGCAGCAGCGGGTCCTGCCGGGTCATTGGCAATGGCAACATCCACGGGAACTTGATTCGCGGCGCAGTAGCGGGCGATTTCCGTGGTGAACAGCTCGCCGTATTGCTGAGCCTTGTGGTCGCCGACGCCGTGGACCTGGCGGAATCCTGGGAGCGTCGTCGGGCGGCGGCGGGCGAGGTCTTGCAGCGTCACATCCCCAAACACCACAAACGGCGGAACCCCGCGCTCCTCGGCCAGCTTCCTCCGCAGCAGCCGCAGGGCCTCGAACAAACCGGCATCCATCCCGACGGTGAAATGCTTTCGCGACGGCGAGGCGATCGTAGTCTTCCCCGCCGCCGGCTTGAGCAGCCGCGGCGTTTGCTGGCCGCGAAGGACTTCTCTGCCGCTCGGCGTGACTTTGAGAATGCGGTATTCCTCGTCACGAAAGAGAAAATCCTGCCCGCAGAGCTGCTCGATCCATTCGCGGACGGTCCCTTTCCGTTCTTCCTTGAGCAAGCCGTAGGTCGAAAGTTGCTCGTGCCCGTTGTCGAGAATCCGCTGCTCGCGCGAACCCATCAGCACCTGAGCCACGTAATCGGCTCCAAAATTCTCGTTCACCCGGAAGACGCAGGAGAGGATTTTCTGCGCGACGATCAGCGATTCGGGGAGGCATTCCTGCTGATCGAGGCAAACGTCGCACGCCTGGCAATTGGCCGGCTCATAGGTCTGCCCAAAATGCTCGGCCAGCGCCCGGTGCCGGCAAGTGACCGACGTGCAGTAGTTCTCCATCAGCCGCAGGTTGGTGTCGTTCTGTTGCCAGGCATCTCCGGTCAGTTCGCTGCTCATCTTCCGCCAGATGACAAAATCATTGCCGCCAAACAGCAGGCAGCATTCCGCATCGAGGCCGTCGCGGCCGGCACGGCCGGTTTCCTGCTGATAGTGCTCCAGCGACTTGGGGGCCCCGGTGTGGATCACGAACCGGACGTTAGACTTGTCGATCCCCATCCCGAAGGCGACCGTCGCCACCACCACGTCCACCTGCTCGCTCAAAAACGCATCCTGGTTCCGATGCCGCTCTTCGTCGGAGAGTCCGGCGTGATAGGCGGCGACTTTCACCCCCGCGGAGCGGAGGGCGAGCGTGAGGGCATCGACTTCTTTCCGCGAGATGCAATAGATGATTCCCGACTCCCCCGCATGCCGCTGCAGGACCGCTTGAATCTGCTGCCCGCTGCCGGCCCGGCGGAGGACGCGGTACTGCAAATTGGGGCGGTCGAAGTTGCCGACCAGAAACTCCGGCTGCCGGAGCTTGAGCTGCACGGCGATGTCCCCGCGGACTTGCTCCGTGGCCGTGGCGGTGAAGCCGTGCACCCCGATGCCGGGAAAATGGGACCGCAGCTCCCCCAGCATCCGGTATTCCGGCCGAAAATCGTGCCCCCAGTTGCTGATGCAGTGGGCCTCGTCGATGGCGATGAACGAGAGCTGCCGCTCCCGCAGGAACGCCAACATCCGCTCGGTCACCAGCCGCTCGGGGGCGACATAGAGCAGCTTGATCCGGTCGGCCTTGATTTCCTGGGCAATCCGCTGCCGCTCGTCCGGAGAGAGGGCACTATGCACGGCAGCGGCGGGAATGCCGTTTTCCGTGAGGGCATCGACCTGATCCTTCATCAGCGAAATGAGCGGCGACACAACCACCGCCAACCCCGGCATCAAGACCGCCGGCAACTGATAACAAAGCGACTTGCCCGCACCTGTTGGAAGCACCACCACGGAATCTCGTCCCGTCAGCACGGCCTCAATCGCCTCGCGCTGCAGCGGCCGAAACTCATTGAACCCCCAGTGCGTTTGCAGGACGGAAAACAGTTTTGCTTCATGTTCGGACATCGGACAACTCCAGAAAATCATCCGGCGGACAGGGAGTGGTCAAATATCCAGTGCGAGGAGGGCGTCTGTCAAGTCGGTAGCGGATGAAATCTAGAGGAAGCTCGCACAGAGGCACGAAGGCACAGAGGGGAATACAAAAAGGCAGGAGGCAGAATGATGGATGGCAAAATCATAAGACTCCTCATGATTTTGCCATCCATGATTCTCCCAAATGTATTCCCTGCTCCCTCTGTGCCTTCGTGCCTCTGTGCGAGCTATTTCTTTCTTCCGCTCGCGGGCGGGATTCTCTTGCCCCGCGCTCGTTCCATACATTAACATAGACTGATGAGTCGGAGACTGGTTTGCCAGAACTGCCGACCCCCGCCGAATATCCCGCCTGCATCATCCCGCCTATGAACCTCTCCCTCCGAGCTGCGCTCTGCTTCTGTGCCGCGATGGCGGGGTTGTCGTTATTGACTGACCCGAGCAATGCCGCTGAGCCGCAGGTGAATTCGCAGGCCATCAATTTCGAAAACGACATCGTCCCCATCCTTTCCAAGTTCGGCTGCAACGCCTCGGGCTGCCACGGGAAGGCGGAGGGCCAGAACGGCTTTAAGCTTTCAGTGTTCGGCTTCGATCCGCCGGCTGATTACCGGGCGATCACGATGGAGGGGCGCGGGCGACGGGTCTTTCCGTCCGCTGCCGAGAAAAGCCTGTTGCTCCTGAAAGCTAGTGGTGGCCAGCCGCATGGTGGGGGCGTCCGGATTCTGCCGGACCGGCCGGAATACGAAACGCTCCGCCGCTGGATTGCTGCCGGTCTGCCGGTCGGTTCGGCGAGCGATCCGAAGACGGTCAAGATTGAGCTTGCTCCCCATGAAGAAACGCTCGCGATGGGCCAGACGCGGCAACTTGTAGTGACGGCGACGCTGACGGATGGAAAAAAAGTCGATGTCACCCGGCTCGCAAAATTCCAGTCGAACAACGACGGTTTGGCCTCGGTAAGTGACGAAGGGCTCGTGACCGCAGGGCAAACGCCGGGCGTGATCGCCGTGATGGCCAGTTACGCGAATGAAGTGGACGTCTTCCACGTTCTCATTCCGCGAGCGGAGAAAGTGGAACCCTACCCGCAAGTCGCCGGCAACAATTTCATCGACCAGCATGTCTATCGCCGACTGAAGCAGCTCAACATCGTGCCGGCTGACGTCTGCAGCGATGCGGAATATCTGCGGCGGGTCTATCTCGATCTCATCGGCACGCTGCCGACTGCGGAAGAAGCCCGCCGCTTCCTCGCCGACACTAAGAGCGATAAGCGGAAGCTGCTGGTGGACGAGCTACTCGCGAGGCCCGAGTTCGCCGATTACTGGGCGCTCAAATGGGCCGATCTCTTGCGCGTGGATCGGCAGGTACTCGGCCACAAGGCAGCTTACGACGAGTACCGCTGGATCAAGGAAAGCCTGGCCAAAAACAAGCCGCTCGACCAGTTCGCCCGCGAGGTCATCACGGCTTCCGGCCCCCTGGCGGAAAATCCGCAAGGGTACATTTTCAAGTCCGCTGCGCAGCCGGGGCAAGCGGCGAGCACGATTTCGCAAGTTTTCCTCGGCGTCCGGATTGAGTGCGCCACTTGCCACCACCATCCGTACGACCGCTGGAGCCAGACCGATTACTACGGCATGACCGCGTACTTCACGCAGCTTCAGCAGAGGGCCACGCCACTGGGAGAAGTGCTGCTGGCTGCCGGCGATCCCGCGACGAACCATCCCCGCACCGGCCAGCCGATTACTGCCCATCCGCTCGGCCGGCCGATGCCGGAAAAGAATGTCGCCGGCGACCGCCGCATTGAACTCGCCGCCTGGCTCACTGCTGCCGACAATCCCTGGTTCGCCCGCAACATGTCCAACCGCGTCTGGTCCCACATGCTCGGCCGCGGCCTCGTTGAACCGGTCGATGACTTCCGGGCAACGAACCCGCCGAGCAATCCGGAACTGCTCGATGCTCTGGCCGCACACCTCGCCACTAGCAAATTTGACTTGCGGGAATTGATCCGGGCCATCGCCACCTCTCGCACCTATCAGCATTCCACCAAACCCAACGCGACCAACAACCGCGACGAGCAAAACTACTCACGAGCGCTATTAAAGCGGATGGATGCCGAAGTCCTGCTCGACGCCGTCTGTCAGGCGACCGGCGTTCCCGAGAAGTTCGAAGGAGTCCCCGCCGGTTCCCGGGCGATTCAGCTTTGGGACAGCCAGGTGGACCACTATTTCCTCCGCCTCTTCGGCCGCCCCACGCGGCAGACGGTTTGCGAATGCGAGCGGGTCACCGAGCCAAGCGTCGCCCAGGTGCTGCACCTGCTCAACAGTGAGCGGGTCCAGGACAAACTGGCCCACGAAAACGGTTTTGTGGCGAAATTGGCTCGCCGCGAATCGGAAAATAGCAGGGCCGTTGACGACCTCTATCTGGGATTATTCTCCCGCCTCCCCACCGACCCCGAGCGCCAAGTTGCGGTAGAATACCTCTCCAAGGCCGGCGATTCCGCCGCCCGCCGCACCGCCCTGGAAGACCTGACCTGGACGATGCTCAATTCGCTGGAATTTGTGTTCAACCACTAGAGGAGAATGACGAAGCCCGAATGACGAATGACGAATGGGGATGTGAAGACTCGAGCTCTTCCATTCGTCATTCGTCATTCGGGTTTCGTCATTTTGATTTCATGCCCTCCACCCTCATCTCCCCCACCCAGCTCCTCCCCCCGCAGCTCCTCGCCCAGCTCGAGCGCCTGGAATTGGTCAGCCGCAAGATTTTCCGCGGCCGCATGAAGGGGGAACGCAAGAGCAAGCGGAAGGGGCAGAGCGTGGAGTTCGCCGACTTCCGCAACTACGTGGCGGGGGACGATCTCCGGTTCATCGACTGGAACCTTTACGCTCGGCTCGACAAGCTGTTCCTCAAGCTCTTCCTGGAGGAGGAAGACCTGCATTTCTTCGCCCTCATCGACACCAGCGGCAGCATGGATTTTGGCGAGCCGACCAAGCTGGACTACGCCCGGCAACTGGCGGCTTCGCTGGGGTTCATCGGCCTGATTCGCGGGGCCCGGGTCAAGATCGAAACGCTCGGCAGCACGCACAAAACCCCCGGCCCGACGCTCCGCGGCCGAGCCAGCCTCTGGCGGATGACGGAGTACATCGGGAAAATCGAAGCGGGCGAAAACGTGCCGCTCTCCACCGGCGTGAAAAACTTCTGCCTGCGGAACACCGGCAAGGGGATATTCATCCTCATCACCGACCTGATGGACAAGGAAGGCTACGACAAAGCCCTCCGCTTCCTCGTCGCCCAGCAGATGGACGTCTACGTCATCCACGTCCTCTGCCCCGAGGAAATCAGCCCCGACCTGAAGGGGGACCTCAAGCTCGTCGACTGCGAAGACAACGACCAGGCCGAAGTCACCGTCAGCCGCCCGCTGCTGGACAAATACAAGCGGACCCTCGCCAGCTTCATCGACGGTGCCCGCGACTTCTGCAACCGCCGCGGCATGAACTACCTCATGACCAGCACCGACACGCCGGTGGACAAGCTAGTGGCGAGCTATTTGAGGAAGCGGGGGCTGGTGAGGTAGGGGCGGCTTTCGAGGATTTCGTTTCGAGGTGTTGGGATAGTGCAAAATCAGTTCACCGACCGACGCAAGGTCGGTGGGGTCTTCGCCGAACGCCATCTCACCGCTTCGTCGGCATGTCCTCGCCCGTGCCGGTCCATTGGCGGCCGATGGTGTCGAGGGATTTTGGCGGGGGGACGCTGGGGACTTCGAGGCCGAATTCCTTGAGGCGGGCTTCGCGGATGGCCTTGGTCGAGCAGCCGAATTCTTTGTCGCGGGCGGCGACCAGATTTTCGTCGACTTGGCCATCTCCCATCAGCGACCAGATCAGCATCGGCTCTCCCATCGGGACGGCTGTCTGCGGGTCGGGCCAGGTGTGCCAGGCTTTGCCCCAGGTCGGCAGGATCATTTTCATGAACTTCAGTTCCTCATCGGGGGTCATGCCCGGAGCGATCAACCCGCCGCCGAGGACTTCGTAGGTGTGGGCGTGCCAGTATTTTTTCTCCTCTTCCGGCAGTTTGCGGTAAGCGGCGTTCGAGATGAGGTATTCCACGCCGATCAGCCGGGCGTTTTTTCCCGCGCCGTCGAACAGGACGCACTGGAACATGTCGTCGTGGCCGGTATCCGAATGGGCCGCGCAAAAATGCTGCGTGATGAACTGCAGCTTGGGGTTCTTCTTCGCCATGTGAATGCCGCAGAACCGGGCCAGCGGCCCGGCCAGCGGCCCGGCCAGCGGCCCCGCACCTTCCGCGTGTTTGCCGTGCCCTTCCTCCGCAGCCGCTGCTGCGAGTGGAAGTCCGGCGGAGATCGCCCCCAATGCCCCGAGCAACTGTCGACGGTCCATGAATCATCCCCCTTGATGCGTGTTTGAGAAAACTTGATCTCGCAGAATTGCGTAGCGTCAGGTGCAACTAACCTCGCTGCTGAAGAGCGGCCCAGTTATCATAAGAATATTCCCGTCGAGCCGAAACAGTGCAGTGCGCTATGAACCCTCTCCTCGAACATTCCCTGCTCGTCAACCGCCGCGAGTTCTTCGGCCGCTCGGCTTGCGGCATTGGCTCGGCTGCGCTGGCGTCGCTGTTGGCGAAGGAGGGGATGTCGGCGGAAGGCTCGCCAAAAGCAGCAACGCGAATTGGCGGCCTGGATGGCGTGCCGCACTTCGCCCCCAAAGCCAAGCGGGTCATCTACCTGTTTCAAAACGGCGCGCCGACGCATTGCGACTTGTTCGATTACAAGCCGAAGCTGATTGAGCTGCACGGCAAGCCTGTGCCGGAGGCGGCTGTGGCGGGGAAGCGGTTTAGCACGATGACTGGCTCGCCGACGGGGAAGCTGCTGCTCGCGCCGGTGGAGCCGTTCGCTCAGCATGGGCAGAGCGGGGCGTGGGTGAGCAATTTTCTGCCCCACACGGCGAAGATCGCCGATGAAATCTGTTTCGTGAAGAGCATGCACACGGAGGCGGTGAATCATGCACCCGGGATTTCGTTTTTCCTGTCGGGAGCGGAACTGCCGGGGCGGCCGACGCTGGGGGCCTGGCTGAGCTATGGCCTGGGAAGCGACACCGAGAGCCTGCCGTCGTTTGTGGTGATGACTTCCGTCAGCAAGGGGACCACCTGCGGCCAGATTTTTTACGACTTCTATTGGGGAGCGGGCTTTCTGCCGTCGAAGTACCAGGGGGTCAAGTTCCGCGGCGGGAGCGAGCCGGTGCTCTATCTGGAAAACCCTGACGGCCTCAGCCGCGAGGTTCGCCGCACGCAGCTTGACGCGATCGCGAAGCTCAACGAAATCAAGCAGCGGGAATTCGCCGACCCGGAGATTGCCACCCGGATTGCCCAGTACGAGATGGCGTACCGGATGCAGACGAGCGTTCCCGAGCTGGCCGATTTTTCGGACGAGTCCGCCGCCACGCTGGAGATGTATGGACCAAGTGTGAAGGAGCCGGGGACCTTTGCCCACAACTGCTTGATGGCCCGTCGCCTGGCGGAACGGGGCGTCCGCTTTGTGCAAGTCATGCACGCCGGCTGGGACCAGCACGGCAGCCTGACCACCGAGCTGTACACCCAGTGCAAAGACACCGACCAGCCTTCAGCCGCCCTGGTGAAGGACCTGAAGCAGCGGGGCCTGCTCGACGACACGCTCGTCATTTGGGGAGGGGAATTCGGCCGTACGCCGTTCCTGCAAGGGAACCTCAACGATCGCCCCAAGTGGGGCCGCGACCATCATCCCTATGCCTTCACCGTCTGGATGGCCGGCGGTGGTATTAAGCCGGGCATCAGCTACGGCGAATCGGATGAACTCGCCATGTCAGCCGTCAAAGATCCCGTCCATGTCCACGACTTCCAAGCCACGCTCCTGCACTTGCTCGGCATCGACCACGAAAAACTCACCTTCAAGTTCCAAGGCCGCTACTTCCGGCTGACGGACGTGCATGGAAAAGTGGTGAAGGGGATCTTGGCGTAATAGTCGCCTTTCGCTCCGCAAAAGGAGACAATTAGCTTCCCATTTCAGACACTCGCCAATCGACAAGTTGCACTTCCACGGTATGCCGCCCGTTGAATTCGTTGATGACGGGGCGATAGGCGATGTCGAGCGGTGTGTCGATGCGGGAGAGTTCGTCGGCTTGATCGCCAAAGCCGAAGCCGACGCCGCGCATGCTGACGCGGTGCTGCACCAAACGCAAGGAAAGATGCCGTTCGCCACCGCCGATTTTCTTGGGGGGTTCGGAAAGTTTGACGCCGGTGGCACAGAGTACGGGGCGCGGGTTTCCTTTGCCGAAGGGGGCCATCTGTTCAATCTGGCGGACGACTTGCGGAGTGAGCTGGCTGAGCGGTGCTTCGCCGTCGATGCAGACTTCGACGTCTCCGACACGGCCACCGGTGGACTGGGTGGAAAGCTGATCGCAAAACGCGCCGCGGAAGGCCTCAATGCGACTCTCCTCGATTTTCAAACCGGCTGCCGCGGCGTGCCCGCCGAAGCCGATGAGGTGCTCGCTGCAGGCGGAGAGGGCGTGATGCAAATTCGTGCTGCCGCCGCTGCGGGCGGAGCCGACGCCGGGCTTCACGCCGAGCTTGTCGAGCGAAATGAGCACGACCGGACGGCCGAACTTCTCCGCCAATCTGCCGGCGACGAGGCCGATGACACCGACATGCCAGTCCCGGCCGGCGAGGACGAAGCCGGGGTCGTTTTCGGCGTCGAACTCCTCTTTGATCTGCTTGTTGGCTCCAATCATGATGCTTCGTTCCAAGCTATCGCGACTGCCGTTGAGCTCGTGGATGTACTCCGCCAGTTGTTGGGCCCGCTGCTCGGAGTCGGTGGTCATCAGCTCGACGGCGAGCTGAGCCTGGCCGAAGCGGCCGGCGGCGTTGAGGCGGGGGGCAAGCGTGAAGGCGATGTTTTCGCTGTCGAGCGACGACTTCTCATGGAGCTTAGTCACTTCCAGCAGTTTTCGAATCCCCAGCGGCGGCTGGCTGAACAGGCTCTTCAGGCCGTGATGGACGAGGATGCGGTTTTCGTCGAGGAGCGGCACGACGTCGGCAATCGTTCCGATGGCGGCAAGTCCAACTGCCGAGAGCAGAAAGTTCCGCATCGGCTCACTGACTTTTTTGCTCTGACTGGCCCGCTGACAAATGGCCCAGGCCAGCTTGAACGCCACTCCCGCTCCGCACAGGCCGGCGAACGGATAGTCATGCCCCGGCAGCCGCGGATGCACGATCGCCGCCGCCTCCGGCAGCCGCTCCGCAAATTCATGATGGTCGGTGACGATGAGTTCCAGGCCGAGCGACTTGGCCGTATCGGCTTCATTGATGCTCGCAATGCCGCAATCGACAGAGATAATGAGCTGCGCTCCGCGGCTGGCGAGAGTTCTCAACGCTTCGTCGCTCAGCCCGTAACCTTCTTCGAGGCGATTGGGAACATAGTATGTGACATCCGCCCCAAGCAATCGCAAACAGATGATGAGAATCGCCGTGCCGGTCATCCCGTCGGCGTCATAGTCGCCGTAAATGACGATCTTCCGCTTGTCCCGAATGGCCGCATGCACTCTCTCCGCCGCTGCCGCACAGCCGGGGAGTTCGTCGGGATCACGGAGCCCAGTGAGCTTGGATTCCAGAAACGTCTTCACATGTTCCGGGTCATGGACGCCGCGACAAAGCAAAAGCTGGGCGACAATCGGCGGCACTCCGGCGGACCGCTCCAGTCGGGCAATCCGGTCAGCATCGTGCGGCTCAATGCGCCAGCGCTTGCGCATGGGGGTCATCCTTAACGTGGGGTAGGCTTCTAGCCTGCCCAAAAATGGCACCGCAACAAGCAGAATCAGGGCAGGCTGGAAGCCTACCCCACGAGGCTACTTCTTCTTCTCCGTGTGCATCGTGTGCTTCCGTAGACGGGAGCTGTATTTCGAGATCTTCAGCTTCTCTCCCCCCGGCTTGCGGCGGAGGACGTAATTGAGGTCGCCGGTTTCGTCGCAAACGAGGTGAACGACTTCGGCTTTTTTCTTGCTCTTGGCCATGGCAGTATCCTAACGCTAAATCGGGCGAATCTCCCATGATAACCGAGCCCGGCGGGAGGCGGGAAGGGGCTCAAAACGGGCCGTTTCACCCTCCTCGAAAACGCGTTTCTCCCGTCCGGGCACCCAAAATTGGGAATAACCGGAAAAGGCGGCGTTTCCGCCAGGAACTGCGTTTCTCTGGGTGGCCGGTTCGATACAACCTGGAAGCACCGTCCATCAGGGAGGATCGATATGCGCACCCGCCTCTGCTCCATCGTCGCCGCAGCTTTATGTCTGGCGAGCGCCGCACCTGTATCTGCCGGTTGGGGCAACGAACTGGCGCGGAACCTGGGACTGGGCTGGAGTGACGGTTATCACGCCTATGAGGGTTGTCCGGACTCGCGGCATCGCGCCCAGCCCTGGCAGCGGCGTTCCAATCGCAGCAGCAATTTTGAAGAACCTCTCGCACCTTACCTGGAGCCGGCTCCCGCTGTCCGTCCCGCCCCCCAGCCGCCGCTAGCGCTGCGGACGAGTCGCGCTCCCACCGCCGTCCCGGCGCGCAGTTCGCAACTGCACATCTCGCGGCCGAATTACTAAAGGAAGTTTCCAAAGGGGTCAGGCACCTCGCGGTCGCGTCTGTTCCGCAGGCATTATCCACTCGTCGCTCGGAGCCCTACCCCTTTTGAAACCAGTTCCAATTTGCCAACCCCAAGATCGCGACGTAGTCTTTAGTTGCGTCCAGCGCTACCCGCTTGGAAGGCCCTGTCGTCTTGTAAAGACCGGAGCCGCTACTTCCATCGGGAGCCGATTGGCGGCCCTTCGCTTCCGAGGGGAATCATGAAACGATTCTTTAAGTTTCTGCGCCGCGAGGATGGTCCGACGGCGGTCGAATATGCCGTGATGCTCGCCCTCATCGTCGGGGCTGCTCTCGTAGGAATTACGTCTTTCGGGCAGGCTACCTTGACCAGCTTTCAGGACTCCTCGACGAAGATTAATAACGCGGTCGGCTCTTGATTTTCCGTGCTACAGTTGCGCATGGAAGCTACACCTTGTGCACCCCCCGCGCCGAATGTGAACCCGGACTCCGCGACCTCCATTCTGGATCACCTCGCCTCCCGAGCGGCCCAACTTTATTCCCTTCCGGCCGTGGCGGTGAAGGTGCTGGAGCTCACGGGCAGCGGGGACGTGGACCGGGCGGCTCTGAAGGCTTGCCTGGAAAATGACCCCGCGCTGACCACGCGGATTCTCAAGGTCGTCAACAGCTCGCTATTCGGCTTGACGAGAAGGGTCACTGACCTCGGACAGGCCCTCGTCTTGCTCGGAGTCAAGCCGCTCAAGATGCTGGTCCTCGGCTTCTCGCTGCCCGATCAACTGGTGGCCGATACGGAAAAGGAAGTCCTCACCCAGTACTGGCGGCACACGCTTCTCAAGGCCGCCGGCTGCCGGGAACTTTGCCGAAAGGCGGCCCCCGCCGACGGGGAAGAAGCCTTTACGGCTGGCTTGCTGCAGGACGTGGGAGAACTGGTCCTCATCCAGCAGCTTGGCCCATCGTATATTCGCTTTCGCAGCCAGGTGCGCAAAGAACTACGGCCGCTGCGGGAAGCGGAGTTTCTCGCGCTCGGTTTTGACCATGTTGAACTCTCCGCAAAGCTGCTGAGCCAATGGGGAATGCCGTCGGCGTTTACGGAATTGGTGGCGGCCAAACTTGGAACAAACCGAACGGCGCAGGGGCAAGCCCCGCTCGTCGAGCTGTTGCATGTCGCCGAGTTGATGGCCACGGTGGTGGAAAATGACGGCCACGACCAGGTCGGACTCGCGGCCACTGCCCAGGAAGTGCTGGGGCTTTCTGCCGATCAGGTCCAGGAGATTGTGGAAGTGTTGATGCAACGGGCCGAAGAACTGGCCCGCATACTTTCGCTGGACCTGCCGGCCCGAGCGGATCTTTCCACGGCGGCTCACGCTCGTTTGTCGGAGGCGAGCGTGGAAATGTTGGAAGGGGCCAGCGAGGAAGCCCTGTTGGCGGACATGGCATCGCTGCAGCTTCAAATGCAAACCGCCGCCCGCCAGGCGTTTAACCATGACGCAGGTGCTCCCAGAATGCATGCCGCCGAGCGGCCGCGACAATTGGGGCGACAGGCATCTTCCGGGCAAGAACACACGCTCCTCATCAACGACCCGGATTTGCTCGACATCGTTGAGGCCGCCATCTCCCGCTGCCGCGGAGAAAAGCGAAGCCTGAGCCTGGTCCTGATCCAAGCCCACGGCGCGCCGGGTTCGGGCGGCGCTCCGGAAACGTATCCTGCGCCGGAGCAATTGCTGGCGGGGCTGGAGCACTGGTCGCAAGACCGGGGGAACGGCCTGATATTGCCGCAGAATATGTTCGCTTTGGCCTGGGAAGATTGCAATCGAAGCGACGGCTTTGAGCTCGCCCGCCACATCCTCCGTCTCGGCAAGGAAAGTTCCCTTCTGGAGGGTGGCTTACTCGCCTCGGGCTGGATGCTCTCCGCCGGGCTGGCCACGCTGACTATCCCCACCCGCAATTTTCCCCCACGCGAGTTGATTGCTGCCGCCAATCGGTGCCTTGCGGCTGCTCTGCTCTCGGGGAGCGGAACGGTCAAGAGCATTGAGTTTTAGGACTTTCCGATCGGGCTATCCTCCGGCCCGCGCTTCGTGATATTTGGCTCGGACTTCATTCCCTCGCTGACGGTATTTTTCCGCGAGCTGCCGGTGAATCTTCGTCAGCCGAGGGTTGATGTGGACCGCTTGGAGGAGAGCCTGTTCCGCCTCGGCTTGATTCCCCAACTCTCGGTGGCATTGGGCCATTAGCAGCCATTGCATGCTGTGGCGGCGCAGCTTGTTGAGTTGCTCGATCGTCTGGATGGCTTGTCCATATCGCCTTTGTTGGAACTGCGACTCCGCCGTCAGGAACAGAGCGTTGCACAAATCCTGACCGGTCAGTTGCGGGTCGGAGAGCGCGGACCTGGCATACTGCTCTGCACCCGACATTCCCTGGGCCGATCGCAACCGGGCCAGGCAGGCATCCACCGGTCCATCGATTCCACCGCCGGACCGAAAATCGGTGAGTAGCGAGAACCCCTGTCGTTGATATTGAGCACGGCGTGAGGCACCTTCTTCTTGGATGGAAACCTCCAAATTGGCAAGTCCCAGCGATCGCTTCCTCTCTTCGTCGCTGAGCATTGACAGGTCGAGCACCGGGCGGAGCGCAGCTTCGACCGAAGGAGATGTCGCCTGGTCCGCCGCTGGCGCAGCGCCATGAATTCCAACCCGATGATGTGTGAAGGCCAGGTGCGGAATGTCGGTCGGAGTCTGCGGCATGTGGCAGGTGACGCAGTTGTTTTGTGGACTCTCCTTTTCTCGCCGCTCCGGTGCGACGCGGCAAGCCTTCGGCTCATGGCAACTGGTGCAGACCTGAATGTAATGCTGAGTCAGCGCCTCTCCCTGCGCCGGTTCCCCATGCGGACCGTGGCAGGTGAGGCAGGAAAAGGTCTTGGTCTGCGCATAACACTTGCTCTGGTGCATCTGCTCGACGTGCCCCACGACCGACATCAGCGGATTTGGCGTGTCCCGTTCATAGTGCTGCACGATTTCCGCCAGCGGCAAGCCCGGACGAAAATCAAAAGGGGTCTTACCCTTGCTGTACACCGCGGCAGCGGCGCGTAAATGGCACTGCTGGCAGACCGCCTCGGACAACTCTCGCGTCAGTCGAGACGGATTCACAATCGTGTCATCCTCTGTTGGCGTTGCTTTCTCCGGCTGTTTTTTGGACGCCTCTCGCCGCTGCACGTGCAACTCCCCTGGGCCGTGACACTGTTCGCAGCCGATCGCGGCCTCGGTGATCTGCATCCGGTGCAAGCTTTTTCCCTCGGCTTTGATCTGCCCCGCGTGGCATGCCAGGCAGGTCTCCCCAACTTCGCGCTCAAAACTCGAATGATTGGGCCGGTCATAGCCGGGAGACATCCCCCACGCTTTCTTGGACGCGTACCAGGTGATCGGGGATTCCATCAAGAAGCCATCGTCCTCCACGACGTACGTCAGCGAGTGCCGCCCTGAACCGGTGACATACTTGACGGGATACTCCTGCAACAGCACTTCCTCCTGGCCGCTGGTAAGCAGTAGCTCGCGGTGCCACATCTGGCTATCCTTGCGAACGACTTCGTAGCGGGCTTTGGACGGCCGATGTTCGAACACACCGTCCGGAGGCTCGCGAGTGACATCGACGGTTGCCATCGACTGAGCCATGCCCGTGTGCTGAAACGTCGCATGTTCCTGCTCATGGCAGGCGATGCAAGCCTGAGAGCCGACGTACTTGACTCCCGGCTGAGTGTTCTTGTAAGGGCTCGTTGCCTCCAGTTTGATGGCAGGAGTTTCCTTCGCCACTTCCTTCTTTTGCTCGTCTTCTGGCGACTCGACCAGCGGCTTCCCTTCCCCCTTTTCCCACAATCTCGGGGCATACACGGCTGCCAGAACCGAACCAATCACCACACCTACAGCCAGCAAAAACACTCCCCGCAGTCGGCGGGTCCGGACGGGAATTCCGGACGTTTGCGCAGGTTTGCGACGAGAAGATTTCATGATCGATGGGCGGAGGGAATGCCGAGAACTGCCTACTTCGATGATAACTGCTGCGGGCCAGCCGCATCACCCGTATAGCACATCCGAGCGAAGGACGTACTTCGTTCCTGTTTCCACCGCCACTCCTTCGTGAAGAATCAAGTGATTGAAGACCAGGGCCTTGCCGCGAATCGGGGGAATCGCCAGGCGGACTTTGGCGTTGTTATCGTAAAAGCGGGTTTCGCCCCCCTTGGGAACGTCTGACAGGTAGACCATGAACGTCAATTTGCTGACTCGATTCCCCACGCGTACCGAGCCGTCGAAGTGGGGAGCAAACGCTTCCGACCCCGTATAGCGATAGTACCGAAAATGGGGATTGAGCCCGGAAGCAGGTTCCCCTTCCAAGAGCGGCGGCAGAAAATCGGCGGCCCTGGCCCACAAAGAATCGGCCAGCGCCTGGTCGTCATGGATCAAGCGAGCATTGTTGCGATAACCGGCAAAGACCTCGCCCCCAATGGTGAATGTCTCGTACCCCAGCGCCTCGCTCCGCTCAATTTGCTGTTGGCATTCTTCAGGGGACAGAAAGTCATGAATCACAAAGATGTTTTCGCCATCGATGAGTTCGCGGTGCATCGTTCTCTCGCAGAATGGGAAGGATTTGGGTGTATGTGTCAACGCAGTATATCCCTGACACAAAGGCCGCGGCCAGCTAACTGCTTTAGCCCAGCGGCGCTAGTGTGGACTTTCCGCTAAGATTTCCTACGCTGGTACGAACATACTCTGCGTGGCATTTTGGGCCCGAAAGCCTGTCCCACTCATCCCTAGCCCCTAGCCCCTAGCCCCCGTCTTTCCATGTCCATCATCAACTGCCCCAACTGTGGCAAACAGTATCACTACAACAACCAATTCGCGGGCAAGCAGGTCCGCTGCCAGGCATGCGGAAACATGTTTCAAATGCCGGTGATTCAGGACGACGGGCTGGAGCTCGTTCCCGTGGAGCCGGTCGGCTCTTCCCAGCATGTACCGCCGCCGGGGGCTCGGTCCTCTTCCGGAACCAAAGTGGCGGATGTCATCGATTATCAACTCTTTGGCGACGACATGCAGTTTGCCGAGGTGACTCTCGACCCCGGCGAAATGGTCATCGCCGAAGCGGGGGCCATGATGTTCATGACCAGCGGCATCAAGATGGAAACCGTGTTCGGCGACCCCAGCCAGAAGGGACAAGGCTTTTGGGGGAAGATGATGAGTGCCGGCAAACGGGTCCTCACCGGCGAATCCCTCTTTATGACCACGTTCAGCAATATCGCCCAGCGGCGGGAAGTGGTCGCCTTCGCCGCCCCCTACCCCGGCAAGATCATACCGCTGCATCTGGACGAACTCGGCGGCGAGATGATTTGCCAAAAGGATTCGTTCCTCTGCGGCGCCCGCGGCGTGCAAGTCAGCATCGCATTCCAGAAGAAAATCGGCGTCGCCCTGTTCGGCGGCGAAGGCTTCATCATGCAGCGCCTGCAAGGGGACGGCATCGTCCTGGTCCACGCCGGCGGCACGCTCTGCGAAAAGACCCTCGCCCCCGGCGAAATGCTCAAGCTCGACACCGGCTGCCTCGTCGCCCTCCAGCCGAGCGTCAATTACGACATCCAGATGGTCGGCGGCTTCAAGAACACGCTGTTCGGCGGCGAAGGCTTGTTCCTCGCCACGCTCACCGGCCCCGGCAAAGTCTGGCTGCAATCACTCCCCTTCTCGCGCCTCGCCGGCCGCATGCTGGCCGGTGCAGGCAAAGGCAAAGACGAAGGCTCCGTCCTCAACCACCTCGGCGGCCTCGGCAGCATCGTGATGGGTGGCGGGGACTGAGTGGGGCAGGCTTCCAGTCTGCCCTAATGTGAATTTCCGCAGAACCGGGGTCGCCCAAGCATGAACACGCGAAACGGATGAGGCCGAATTCGGTAGTCGTTTGTTCTCAGGCCCAACGGGCCGGTGCTAAGGTAGCCCTGGGCTGCGCCGGCTGACCTCGGGCTCGCCCTGGACTGCGTTAGGAAACCCCCTTCGGGGTTACGCCCCAAGTCTAGAGGCGATGAATTGTGCGAACGAGGCAGCCAACGGCTTTGCGTCCTCGAAGCCGAGGTTACCAGCGTGCGCCCAGATTACGGGATAGCGACTGCATGTTGAGCCAAGTCTCATGTCCAGCAAGTAGAAGCCGCCACCGCCATCAAAACCAATCGGGCAAGTCTCCGGCATCCAGTGAGGCACACTATACCCAAGCATGTAGTCGCGAACCTCCTTGGTTGAGAACAACGGATCAAGATTTTGGTCAGTTCCTCCGAAATACCCGCCGTTTGACCAATGCAGGAAATTCAGATACTCAGTCGGCAATGGACGCTTTGGGAAAATCCATTGATCGGGGCGAAACGGAGGGTCAAACCGCCCTTCGCCCACTATTTTTCGATGCTCGTCCATCAATTCTCGGATTTCAGACTCGGTGAGTGGTGCGAACACACTCTCGACAAACGAACGAATTTCGGCACCAGATGCGCCGCTGACCGGGGCGGAGCGGAGTGTTTCGTGCCATTTCATCTCTTGTGTCAGACTGCCTCCTCAGACTCGCCTACGCAATGATCTCGCTGACCACCCTTCCATGCACGTCCGTCAGTCGGAAGTCGCGGCCGCTGTAGCGGTAGGTGAGGCGGGTGTGGTCGAGGCCGAGGAGGTGGAGGAGGGTGGCGTGGAGGTCGTGGACGTGGACCTTGTTCTCGACCGCTTCGTTGCCGAACTCGTCGGTGTTGCCGAGGGCCTGGCCCCCTTTCACCCCGCCGCCGGCCAGCCACATCGTGAAGCCGCGACTGTGGTGGTCGCGGCCTTTGGCCCCTTCGGACCAGGGGGTGCGGCCGAATTCGCCACCCCAAACGACGAGCGTTTCGTCGAGCAGGCCGCGGCTCTTGAGGTCGGCCAGGAGCGCGGCGATGGGCTGGTCGCTGGCCTTCGCGTGGTTCTTGTGGTTCAAAATGTCGCCGTGGTCGTCCCAGGGCTGGCCGCCGCCGTAGTAGAGCTGCACCATCCGGACCCCCCGCTCGACGAGGCGGCGGGCGACAAGGCAGGCGTCGGCGAACTGGCCGCTGCCGTAGAGCTTTCGCGTCGCTTCACTTTCGCGGTTGAGCTCGAAAACTTCCTGGGCGGCGAATTGCAGGCGGAAGGCCATTTCCAGGGATTCGATGCGGGCTTCGAGTTGGCCGTCCTGCCCGCGGGCCGCCAGGTGCTCGCGGTTGAGCTCCTGCAGCAGGTCAAGCTGCTGCCGCTGGGCCGCGACGGGGAGATACTGGTTGTGGACGTGCTGGATGACGGTTCGCGGGTCGAGCTTGCTGTTGTCGATGTGGCAACCCTGAAAAATCCCCGGCAGAAAACTGTTCGACCAAAGTTGCGGCCCGACCACCGGCTTGCCGGGGCAGAAGACGACATACCCCGGCAGGTTCTGGTTCTCCGTCCCCAGGCCGTACGTCAGCCACGACCCCAGGCTCGGCCGCGTCGGCTGCGTGTTGCCGCTGTTCATCATCAGCAGGCCCGGCTCATGATTGGGAATGTCCGTGTGCATCGAGCGGATGACGCAGATGTCGTCAATCTTTTCCGCGATGTGCGGAAACAGCTCGCTGACGTCGATCCCCGCCTGGCCGTGCTTGGCGAACTTGAACGGCGAGGGAAACAGATTGCCGACCGACCGCTGGTAGTTTTTGGTCAGCGCCTCGGGCTTGGTGCCGGCGTATTTTTGGAGTGCCGGCTTGGGATCGAACGTATCGACGTGCGACGGCCCGCCGTTCATGAAGAGGAAGATGACCCGCTTGGCTTTGGCTTTGAAGTGTGGGGCGCGCGGGGCGAGGGGGCTGGTTGCGGCGGAAGAAGATGCTGGTGCTGACGAAGATTCTGCGGCGTTTGCTGAGTCACCTGTATCGAGCAGGCCCGCTTCCGCCAGAACACTGGCGAGACCGAGGGTGCCGAAGCCGCCACCCATGCGGGAGAGCCAATCGCGGCGGGAGAGGGTGAAGTTCATGGCGGGACCTCAGGGCTTCAGAGGCAGGCGTAAGTTAGGCGGGGCAAGCCGGTTTCATTATACCGCCGCAATCGGCACGACAACACAGTAACCCGCAGCTTAAGCAAGGGGTTTGACTCAGCTTTTTGTGCTTGGGTATGGTACAAGAGCAGATGCGATGATCAAAACGTGGGCTGGATTTGGAAAATCAAAATGTCTAATGATCAACAGCAGCCTAAGCAATCATTCCTTAGACGCGAGCTATCATCGCGAGGATTTGGGATTGGTATGCTACTCATCGGCTCGGTCATTGGTTATGTCGGTGTAATATCCCCGCTTGAGGCGGCATCACATCACGATGCCACCGTCCGAGTTTCGCTCAAGGCCATAGGGATTACTCCATTGCTTTTTGCGACGGGACTCGTCTATGCCCTTTTTCCAGCCAAAGCTACCGCGCTACTAGGGCATCCGCAGCAGCCGTCGCGGCTGGGCTGGCTGTTTGCAGCTGCCTTCCTGGTTCTAGGCATCACGCTATATTTCTGGCTCGAGAGTCTCCTTAGGGCCTATGGATACGATGTTTAACTTTCGCCAGTCAACATACAAATTCTGAACCGTCGAAGAAGCAGTACGTCGCTAAGAGTCCGCCGGTATGACGCGGAGACGGCTCAATCCACAAACACAAACTCATTCGTCCCCAGCAGCGCCTGAGTATATCGCTCCCACGGCGTCAGCTTCGCATCCGGCTGGCTTTCGGAAGCCTTGAGGAAGGTCGTTCCTACCTGCAACTCTTTATCGGTCGGTTCGCGGCTGAAGAGGAGTTGGTAGGCGAAGCGGATGCGGGCTTGGTCGCCCGCCGATTCGATTTGCAAGCGGGCGGCGAGGGACTTGGCCTGGCTGACCATGAATGGGCCGTTCAATACAAACAGTTGTTGCATCGGCACCGTGGTGCTGCTGCGGCGCTCGCTGGTGAGGTTCGGGTCGGGGAAGTCGAAGAGCCGCAATGTGCTATTGAGGTTGTGCCGGCTGACGGAGGCGTAGAGTGTGCGGCGGCGGTTGTTGCCACTCGCCATGTCCGCGGACTGCCCACCGAGCGACAGGTCGAGATTCCCCGACGCGGTCAGCAGCGAATCCCGCCAGGATTCAATATCGAGCCGCCGCCGATTCATCCGCCATAGCAGGCGGTTATCGGGATCGCGCTGATAATTCTCCGGCTTGAACTCCGACGATGCCCGATAGACGGACGAGAGCATAATCTGCCGGTGCAGCCACTTCAGCGACCAGCCGCCGGCCATGAAGCGGCTGGCGAGATCATCCAGCAATTCCGGATGCGTCGGTCGCTCACCGAGCATGCCGAAGTTGCTGGGTGTGCCGACCAACCCCCGGCCGAAATGCTCCTGCCAGACGCGATTGACGAGGACGCGAGCCGTCAGTGGATTCTGCTCGCTGGCAATTTTCTGGGCAAGTTCCAGCCGGCCGCTCCCCTGGGAGAATGGTTTTGCTTCACCTGCTGATAGGATTTCCAGGAACTTCCGCGGCGCTTCATCCCCGAGATCCTTGTAATTGCCGCGACGATAAACCTGCAGGTTCTTCACCGCGCCGTCCTTGATGCAGTGAGCGATGGGATACTTTTCTCCGACTTGCTTCTTCCGCTCTTCGAGGTCTTTCTTCAGTTCGTCGTTCTTTTTGCGGCGCTCTTCCGAGACGAGCTTGTCGATCTGGTCCTTTTTCTCTTTGGGAAGGGCGCAGGGGCCGTTATTGTCGTCCACGATTTCCTTGAGCAGTTCTTCCGCGAATTTATCGAGCGGTTCCTTGGTCCGGCGCATGTCTAGGGCGACAGCGATTTCCCTCTGAAGTCGGTCGGCGGCAATTTGAACTGCGGAAAGCGCAGAGGGCTCGGCGGAGAGGTCGGTCTTGGCATCCTGCGCGACAATCGCGTCTTTCAGAGCGGCTAAATAGGACTTCTTCTGCAAGTTCTCCCCGCTGAGGAATTTCGCCCAGGCTTCGATGGCGAATTCCTGCAGGCCGGCTTCCTTGGCGATGTTGACTGCTGCAACCTTGTCGTTGACAGCCGCCAGAGTCGCGCTCACGGGGTCAGCGGCCTTCTTTTTCTGCTTGTTCTGCAGCTTCCAAGCGGCGACAACATACTTGCCCGTTTGCAAGGCGAGCGATTCGCGGACTTCCCGCTGCGTGTCGTTCTTCGCATCTTCGATGGCCTTCTCTTGCTCCTTGACGCGAGCGACACGCAGGTCGTAGGCGGCGACAATGTCCGGCGGGGCGAGCGGGGCCTCGAAATATTCGGTGCTGGCGAAGACGCCGGCGAGGGCGTAGTAGTCCTTCGTCGGGATCGGATCGAATTTGTGGTCGTGGCAGCGGGAACAGGAGACGGTGAGCCCGAGGATGCCGCGGGTGAGGGTGTCGATCCGGTCGTCCATCTCGTCCGCCTGGGCCTTGGGGGCACAGCCGGCGTCGGCGTAGTAGACCGGGCCGAGGGCGAAGAAGCCGAGGGCCGGGAGGCGGGCGTTGCGGTCCCCCCCTTCGAGCAAGTCGGCGGCAATCTGCTCCTGCACGAAGCGGCTGTAGGGCAAATCGGCGTTGAAGGAGTTGATCACCCAGTCGCGATAGCGATAGCCGCCGGGATACGCCCGGGCCGCAAAGGTGTGGGCCTGGTCCTCCGCATAGCGGGCAATATCGAGCCAGTGTCGGCCCCACCGTTCGCCGTAGCGTGGTGAAGCGAGCAGCCGTTCGATAAGCCGTTCGTAAGCGTCGGGGGATACATCCGCCAGAAAGCTGTTGACTTCTTCCGGCGTTGGCGGCAGGCCGGTGAGGTCGAAAGTCGCGCGGCGAAGGAGCGTCCGCTTGTCGGCTTCTTTCGCTGGCTGAAGCTTTTCGGCTTCGAGGGCCGCAAACACGAAGGAATCGAGCGGCTGACGGAGCCAGGTCGCGTCCTTCACAATCGGCTGTTGCTGCGGCTTCACCGGCTGGAATGACCAGAACTGCCGATCCTCTGCGGTAACCGCGCCGCTTGTCCGTATGAATCCAGCGGCCGTCCCTTTCGTTTCCGGCCAGGGAGCGCCGCGCTCAATCCATTCCTTGAGCAGCGCGATGTCTTGCTCGCCAAGCTTGGCGCTCGGCGGCATCTGCAATTCTTCGTCCGCGTACTTCACCGCCTTCAGCAGCCGACTGTCGTCGGGCTTGCCGAGCGCGACGACCGTTCCGCCATCACCACCCGCCAGCATCCCCGCCCGGCTCTCCAGGCTCAGCCCCCCCTTCTTTTCCTTCCCGTGGCATGAAAAGCAATTCGCGGCGAGCAGGGGCCGAATCTTCCGCTCGAAAAACTCATCTCCTGCTTTATCGACTTCTGCCGCGACTACACCGTTAAACAACGCCGCCGCCAGATAGCAAAACAGGAGCGCGAGGAAGTGCCAGAAGCGAGGCATAGGCGGGTGCGTTTTGAACGAACAGGCGGGAGTTCCAGCGGCTTCTTCATGGTAACGAAAGGCGGGGCATGAATCAATTGTTATTGATGGAAGGGGACGGTGGAGAGCGCCAAAATTAGTCGTTAGAATCGTCCCAAGCTCCAACGAGGATCTACGATGCCTGCGAAGTCGGCCAATATCGTCCCCCGATGCAGAGCGATGCTCGTTTGCGATCAGGTGATTGTCGAGCGGGACACCGAAAAGTACTCGATCATCGGGTCGTTTACAGAGGTCACCGTGTCGTCGGCGTCGCCAAATCTAGGAGCGTTTTCCGTATTCCTGCTGCTTACCGAAGGGACCGGTGAGAATTCGATCACGATGCAGTTGCACGACTTGAAAAACGACGAGGTAGTCTTCGAGACAGTTCCCGTTACAATGACCTTTGAAAGTCGCTTGGATTTGCTGGCAATTGTAGTGCGCTGGCCATCGATTGAAGTTGTCACCGACGGCGCTTTTGACGTTGTGGCGTATGCCAATGGGGACGAGATCGAGCGACAAAGTTTCGTCGTCCATATCGAGGCGGAGGAAGAATCATGAAAGAGAAAAATCCGCAGAATCGACCACTGGGTGCCAGAGGCAAGGGTCCACGTGTAGGTGCTCAGGCTTCAAAAGGGGAAATTCGCCGCGGGGGAGTGCGGTTTATCGAATTACCAACCCCAGTCAAAGTTGACCCGCCCAGACCAATCCCCAAAACTCCGAAGAAAAGGTCTGATCGGCGGGCGTCGTAGTCGTACTCATCCAAGTTGCGTTGATCGAAGCTGCTACTCCCGCAAAAACTGCGACTCCTTCGCCGGCTGATATTTAATCGCCAGGTTGGGCGTTTCGATTTTCTTCTGCCCTTCAAACAGCGACCGCATGCCGGCGGAGACGAGGCCGCTGGTGAGGAGGGTTCGCTCGACGGGGTATGGGGCTTTGCCGGTCGTAAACATCTCCTCGGCTTTCGACATGAGTCCGGCGGAGTAGACGACGTTCGGATTCGGCGGAAGTTGGAACAGAGTGGAGAGGGGCTCTTTCTCTCCCTTCAGCCGGGCGGCGAAGTTGAAGTCGTCGACGAGGCCGTTCATGAGCAGCATCGTTGCCTTGAGGCCGTCGGCATATTCGAAGCGATAGGCCACTGGCTCTTTCACGAACTCCTCGATTTGCTTCTGCGTCGGATAGCGGTGGCTATAGCTCTCCGCCTGGGCGAGAGTGTGGCTGCGGGAGAGGCAGGATTCGAACAGCTTGGGATCCCAGCCGCCGGCTTTCCAGGAACCGGCTTTCATCGCGTCCCAAACGGCGGGGCCGCGGAGGGCGTGCATCGAAACGACGCCGGTCTCGCCCCCTTTCCGCCGCTCGGCCATGCATTGCAGAGTCTCCAGGGCGTGAAAGTCGTAGATGTCCACGTTTCCCATCGCCACGACGACGATCTCTTCCACCTCTGCCCCCAGCGGCATATCAATGGCTGGCATTCGCCACGTCACCGGCAGCGACGAGCCGGCGAGAAACGGAAAGCCGAGTTGCTTCGATTGCTCGACCATCTTCTTGGCCCAGTCGAAGTTCCAGGAGAGATGCTTGTCGTTAAAGACCGGCGTGGTCCGGCCGTCCTTCTCAAAAACTTTGACGATCTCCTGAAACAGCTCATAGCGGGGATATTTCTTCTGGCCGATTTCGCTGAGAGGATAATTGCCGTGCTCGCCAATGAGTAGCACTGCATCCACCGCCAGCTTGTCGCCGCCGTTGCGGAGCGCTTCTGCGACCGAGCCATAAACCTTGAACCCCGATTCCGCCGCCCGCTTCGCGCTCAGGTCCCCTTCGGGCCTCTGATCGACATAGGCAGAAACAACATCAAACGGCGGGCGATGCCACTTTCCCTTGAGCGGATAGCCGCCGAGGAATCGCTCCGCCATGTGCCAGGCGTGGGAGCGGTAGTTCCAGAGCGTCGTCACCACCGCCAGCTTTTTGCGGCCTTCCTTCGCCGGCTCTTGACCGCGCGCCAAGGGAGCGAACGCAAAACCGGCAGCAGTGGCGGCACCGGCAACGAGAAAATCGCGGCGGTCGAGCATGGTGATGACCTCGGTGGGATTCGTAGGATGGGATTCCAATCCCGTCCGAGTTAGCACAGCAAGCAGCGGGACGGACGGGACTGGAGTCCCATCCTACATAACTTATCCGCGCCGAAATACATCCGCCTGGGGCACCAACTCGACGCCCTCATCCAGCGGAAAGATCGGTCGCCGGCAGCGGGTGTGGCCCAGGCTCTTCAGGTTCGCACTTGTCGAGCCGGGAGCATCGACGTTAATCAGCCGGCCGCACCAGGCGGCGAACATGTGCTGCTGGCAGTGAGGAGATTTGACTACGACCAGGTCGAACTTCTTCGGATCTTGGCTGTGGGCGTAGAATAGCGACCGGTCATACAGACTCACAGCCCGGCTGGTGACGACGAGCGTGACGTTGTCCGCTTCGAGGACGGCAGTCTCGCCGGAATACCATTTTTCGCCGTAGGACTCGCTGCGGAACCGGCCGTCGGACAGCAATCGCACCTTTGCGCGAATGAGATGCGGTATGAACCTCTTACGGTCCAGTTCGCCGCCGACAGTCGTAGTAATTTCGCCGCCAACGCCTGCCGCAATCGCATCTTTTACAGCGGCGGCATCGACAATCGGCAGCACAGCCCGGCCGTGATAATCCTGGGCAACCAGTTCGCGGAGAATTGCATTGCTGTCGCCGGAAGCGCCGGAACTCGTCGCATCGGCGGCATCGACCAGGACACAAGTCCCCAGTTTTTGCTTCAAAGTTTCCTTCGCAAGCACCACCGCATCCGAAAGACCCGTCAGCGGCACCTGCATCTTCTCGCGATGCTTCCAGAATCCCACCGCCATCTGTTCCGCTTCGCGCCGAGCCCGCACTTCATCACCGTCGGTCACAACGAACGTGTTGGTGCGTAAGTCCAGCACGTCGGTGAACGGATTGCCGATGAACATGCCTGCCGAGAGTCCGCCGGGGCTCGCCTCAATCGCTTGGGCATGACGAATCGACTCGCCGAATAATCCGGTCGCGGTAATCAGTTCATCCCCCCGCACCAGAGCCGGAATCTTCACCCGCGCCGTCACCGGTTTCACTTCCCCAGCCATGATCCGCAGCAGCAGCCGGGCGGCTCGTTCTCCCGTCTCGAAGAAATCGACGTGCGGATAAGTGTGGTACGCCACAATGGCGTCCGCATGCTGGAGCATCCGGTCGGTCAGGATTCCGTGCAGATCCAGCGACACCACAATCGGCACACGCTCCCCGAGAATCTTGCGGGCCTCTTGCAGCAGATACCCCTCCGGGTCGTCCTCCCCTTCCGCCCCCATCGCTCCATGCATCGAAAAATAGACCCCATCCACCGGCGGCGCTTGCCGCAAAGCCTCCAAGAACTCCTGGGCAATCCGGCCAAAGTCGTCCCCCGCCAAAGTCCCCGCGGAGGTAATCGCCTTGGCACTGAACGTCGGCACCAGCTCCACACCGGGTTGCTTGTCAAACACCGCCAGTGCCCCACCCACCTCATTCCGCACCGTGCGGTGGTAGTCAATCAACTGCTGACCGAAAGAGATGTTGAAATCGGAGTAGCGGCTCAGCACCGGGTTAAAGGTGGAGACTTCCTGTTTGCATTCGGCGATGAGGATTTTGGGCATCGTTCGTCACCTACACCAATGAAACTTCGTAGTATTCCAGCGCCCACTCCAACATATACCGCACCTGCACCGGCTCAATGCGATAGACGATGAGCATCGGATTGTCCAGCGAACCGAGGTACTGGCGGAGGAGGGGGTTGGCGTCCCAGATTTCTTGGAGCGTGGCTCGGTCGGTGACGACGTGGGCCAGGCCGGTCAGCCGCACCTGGTTGTGGCCGTCGTCCATGTAGCAGAGCTCGACCTTGGGATTGGCGGCGATTTCCCCCGTCTTGTGATAGAGCCGCAGGTTGGCGACGTAAATCGTAAAGCCGTCGCTCCGGACCGGCGACACCGGCCGGACCCGCGGCTGGTCGGCGTCGATGGTGGCGAGGTGCGGAAAGCGGTCTGCGGCGATGACGCCGAGGGCCAGCTCGCGGAGCTTGGCGGGGTCTATCGGCTTGGGCTGGGGCTTGGTCATGGAAGCAACCCCTCTACATCCACTCCTGCGTCAGCGGCTTAATCACGATCTCCGGCACATGGGCCCGGGGGTGAAGCTGCACGATGGCGACGACGAGCTGGGCGACGTCCTCGGGGAGCAGCATCTTCGCCTTCCGTTCGTCGCTGACCGGGGCGGGGCGATGTTCGAGGATGGGGGTGTTCACTTCGCCGGGGTAGACGTTGGTGATCCGGATGCCGTTGGGAATCTCCTCGCTGCCGGCGGCGATGCCGAGGGCGGTGACGGCGAACTTGCTGGCGTTATAGGCGATGCCGCCGAGAGCCCCGGCCCGTTTGCCGGAGGTGGAGGAGATGTTGACGATCACCCCGTCCTTTTTCTTTCGCATCTGCGGCAGGGCGAAGTACATGCAGTTGTAAACGCCGGTCGCGTTCACCTGCATCACGTGGTCCCACTGCTCGGGGGTCATCGCGGACATGCTGCGGGTCTTGATGTTGATGCCGGCGGAGTTGATGAGAAAATCGAGCGGGCCCAGCTCCTTCTCCTGCCAGGCAAAAAGCTTCTCGACGCTCTTCCGGTCCGCCACATCCACCTCGTGCGTCAGCATCGGCGGCTTGCCGATCCAGGCCGCAGCCACCTCGCGGAGGACTTCGCCGCGGCGGCCGGCAATCGCCACGCGGCACCCTTCCGCCGCCAGCCCCTGGGCAATCCCCAGCCCAATGCCGCTGCCGCCACCTGTAACGAGTGCCGATTTGCCTGCCAGCTTCATGTCAGTAACTCTTCCGTTGCAAGGATGTGGCCCGAGAAACCCCCATCGTAGGACGCCCTTCCCAGGCCGTCCAGAATAGGGCGAAGCCTCCGACACTAGCCCGACGCGCCAGCGAGGGAATTCCGCGCGGCACTTTGAAAAACGGCCGCACTTCCGTCCCCACGCTTAACACCCTTGCTTGCGCCACAGGCTAGTTTACTCAGCCCTTTACGGCCCATCCCCCACCCCCGGCAGTGCCCGTTTCCCGCTTCACGGCTTGGACGGGTTTGCGGCGGGTGCCGAAGCAGGGACGGGCGCTCCACTCAACCGCTCCGAGAGTATCTCAGCCCGATTCTGCTGTTCCCCAGCCCGCGCCTCCCAGATCTCGCTATCGTGCGACTTCGTGGAGTAAGCCTCCACCCACTCGCGATGGTCCAGCCACCACCCCAACGCCAGGGCCACAATCACCGTCAGCAGGAATAAGTCGCGGATGGAAAATTTCATGAGGGCTCCAGCGAACTCTCCAATACCATCTTGCGCTGCGCATCGCGGGCACGAATCAAGGCAACGAGGCTCCTTCGATCCAACCACCAAGCCACGGCCAATGCGACGACGAGGGTCAGCCACAGCAAATCACGGACGGACGATTTCATCGGGACGGCTCGGGATGGATGCGAATCCGGCACCCAGTCGGGAAGCTTTACGGTTTCTTCAACATCCGTCCAAGGGCGAAGCAATGCCTCGCGGTAGAGCTGTGCAATTCGCCTGTGCTCGTTGGCGAAGTCTCTGTCGTAATTCTTGTCTTCTTGTTGCGCCCGCTCCTCGTGAAATACCACCCACCGCCGCAGATACTCGATTCTGCCGCCTAGCACGACTGCTACGAGCGTCACGACGACAAACAGGCTCAGCAGGCTGTACTTCATCCGGTCATTGTAGCCGTGGGCAACTGCCGGCGAAAAGCTAAATCGGCTGGTGGCACCCCGTTTGTATTCCCTCTGCGTCCCCTGCGCCTCTGCGTGATGCCAACTCGGAAGAAGGCAGGGCATCACGCAGAGGCGCGGAGCCCGCGGAGGAAGAGATGGAAATGGAATGGGGGTCGGTGATGATGCGACTGCGCTCCAAGGGTCATTCCGAGGAAGCGACTTCAGGATATTCGGAAGCGTAACTCCCTCGCTGGCGCGTTTTGATGTTGCGCTATTAGGTAGAAATGAGTTGCCGGCAATTTGCAGGCCCGTAGGGCCGACCATACGATAGCCCGGGCCGAGAAGGCCCGGGTAAATGCGGATAGATAGATCGGAAGCCCTACAGGGGCGTTGTAATTGGTGGCACCGTCCACCGTCCAGAATTACCGCGCCTTCAGGGCTTTCTGGTGCTCTGCGTATCGTCACCCAGGCCTTCGGCCTGGGCTTTCGTAATGTCGGTCCTACGGACCTGCACCGTTTTTCGTGCTCCAAGGCGTAACTCCCTCGCAGGCGCGTCGGGTTAGTGTCGGAATCGGCCACGCCGCGTCAAACACCTGCCAGCCTGGTGCGTTATTATCAGCCAGCTTACGCTGGCCGCTCGCTGGTGAGAAATCCAGACCCATGACCCGTTTTCCCGCTGCAATAGCCCCCCAATGAAGTACGCCCGATTCGCCTTGGGCCAGTAGCGGGATCGGCTGTAGAATGCCGTCCAAAGGAGTCCGCCTATGTTCCGCTTCTCGATTCGGGAAATGATGCTGGTGACGCTGGTGGTGGCGATTTCCGTGGCATGGGCCATCGACCATTGGCGTCCAAGCAATGTCTATCGAAAGATGGACCTGGAAAACACGGTGATGGAAGAAGGCCTGAAGTTTCTTGGGTACGAAGTAAAGGAAGAGTGGCCGGGAGTTCGCATTGACCGAAACAACGAACGCCCTTTCATAGTCAACACGAGCCAAAGCCCAGGAGCGACACTAATCGTGGGCGGGCAATCTCCGCCTTACCCTTAAGCATCCCGCCCGATCTCTAGGCACCGCCAGCCATCCGGCACTAAAAAGGCAACTCACCGATTAAACGGGCAACTCGCATTAAGAAAACAAAGCCCAAGAAATAAGCATTTCCCGCAAACGGTATCACTACCTACGCCCGATTCGCCTTGGGCCAGTAGCGGAATCGGCTGTAGAATGCCGTCCAAAGGTGTCCGCCTAATGTTCCGCTTCTCGATCCGTGAATTGATGCTGGTGACGCTGGTGGCTGTGCTGGCGGTGGCGTGGTGGGTTGATCGGAATGCTTTGGCTAGCCGTGGGAAAATCGGAAAGGAGATGACAGACAAGGAAATTGAGACTCTGAAACAAGACTTTGAAGCGAAGGTGATAGCGGTGCAAAAGCGAGCAGCGTGGGAAGCCGAAACGCTGAAGGAAGAGATCAAGGAAATGGGCGCAGAATTCGAGATCGACCAAGATGGAATTCACATTAAGTACGAGTACCCCAATGGTGCCAAGCTCCATAGTTTCCGCGGCTTCCACCCTTAGCCCCCCATGACGTACAGCGTGCGGAACTTGATGATTGTGGTGATGCTTGCTTGTTAGGAGCTAGGGGGAGAAATAATTCAATGAGCATTCCCAATTCGAAGCGACGTTTTGTTGGGTTGGGACCCACTGGATTAGGCACTATCCGAGAGTATTTCGATACGAGTGCGATGTACGTCGAACCGGAAACGCCAAGAGAGCTCGAATGGCACGGCCTAGACTTAGTTTCCAATCATAACGCTCCCACCCGCTCACATTTTCGCGGCCTGCCAGAGTTGGACGAAGGTTGCCCTTGGCCGGTAATCGACCAAACACCTTTGGAATTGGTAGCGTGCATTCACTTGAGCGAGATGGCCGCTGCGAAAAATTATCCCGTGGACTTTCCGCGAACAGGTGTCCTGAATCTTTTTTGTTTTGATGGCGTAGTTTGCCGCGTGGTTTATGCAAGAACGGCGGGGCCCAGAGTTGCCGCCCCATCGTCCCTTGTCATCCGAGAAGCTGTCCCCATATCCACGATAGAAGGTGGCCCGCTCCAAGAGGGATGGGCCAAGGTTGGTGCGAAGCGACATCGGTTTGGAGGATTGCCAGAATTGGTCCAGTCCACCGACAAGCCTATCCCCAATCTTACGTTGCACTTGGATTCAGGCCGATTTATGAATGACCCCACTGTCGTCGCAGAACTAGAGCGAGCCAACGTCATGGCTCAGGATATCAAGTGGAGAAGGCCGCACGCAGCCAAACAATTGGACGCCATGGGAGTTGACCCGATTATTTTTGGTCGCGGGGTCGAACGCTGGCGGCTGCTGCTACAAATCGACTCGGACGTTGATCTCGGATTTTGTTGGGGCGATGAGGGGAGGATTTATGTTTTCATTCCAGAAGTCTCTCTGGCTGCTCAAAAACTTGAAGACGCATATGGACACATAGAATGCTATTAACCGCGAGGAAGGCGCGAGGCCAGCAGCCCCGACGAAATTCTCCATCCGCGACTTGTTCCTGGTGATAGTACTTGCGGTCATCATGGTGGGTGGACCATCGGCGGCAAGATATCCGCAAGAACCGTACCCTGGCCTGTGGCCAGGGCTTTCGTATCTCCGCCCCTGCGGGACTGAAATCCGCTCCGTGCTACGCCGCATGGCGAAAAGAAAATTTTCCCAAAAAATTTGCGGCGGGCCTTGCCAGTGCCAATGCGGTTGTATACACTTGTACAAAGTCGCGGCGGAGCTGCGCGCGAGGCTAGGGAGGGTGCGATCATTGACAATCTGGTGGAACGGCAAGTCAGGCAGCCGCGAGGGTGTTTGGTGGCGGCTTATTGAGACGGAAAGATACCCCCCTCGGAACTTGGCGGTGTTGAATTAATAGAGGGGTTTTTCAGTTTACCTGGGGCCCCCATCCCCCGGGGTGGTGCTGAAAAACCCGAGGGGGTTTTTCAGCAGCTAGTCAGAGTCTGCGGATTCTTATTGAGACTGGCAGGATGGCCGTGAGATAGGGGTCGGGAAGGGTTTTCGCGATCGTGGAGGCGAGATCATCGGCAAGGGTGGCCCGCGAAAACATTTCCCGACCCCGTTGGCGTGGGGATCGGACTCGCGCCTATTGCTGCAATGACCTTTCCGACAAGGGAGTGATCCGTTTTGCGACGTGGACGGGGTCAGGAGGAGTTTTCGCCGCTGCGATTTCGCGAGGTGCTGCGCCACCCTATGCGAAAACACCTCCCGACCCCAAGGGAAGAAAATGTGCCGCAAAGTGGCTTCGTGACTCTGTATCTAGTCGTGAAAAACAGCTTATAAAGTCGCTAGTACACCCACCCGGAGGAACTAGGGTTTTGGTGTATCTAAAAGTCGCATGATGAAGCACGATTTGCGCGGAGTGAATCAGCGGAAGTCTTTGGCGGACAGGGGTTTGAAGGCGATAAGCTGATTCACGGCTGGCGAAAAATGAATCAGCGAAAACCTGTATCAGGGACGGGTATCAGCCGCTTATAACGCCGTGGAGCAAGAAGGTGGTCGGGGAAGAGTTAAGGGAATCGATAATTCGACTGTTTGATTTCGTCACCACCGGGCTCGCCCCGGTGGAACGGTGTTTGTAAACCAGAACGTGCCCCCCAACCCAACTTCCAAAATGCTCTCATTGCTGGTTTCCAAACGTGGCTTCCGCTGGGGCAAGCCCAGCGGCGGCCAATCGCGTAGAAGTCAAAGAGGCGAAATAGTGGCCCGCACACTTCGTGTGCAGGCATGTCCGCTCACGGAGT
>JBJXFF010000161.1:0-5266 GCA_046153945.1 Pirellulaceae bacterium | reverse complement strand
AGCCCACCGAGTCCCCTCCCGAAGTCTTCTCCCCTCCCCCCTTCGAAGTTCCGCCAGGCTTCACGGTCGAAGTCGCCGCGTCTACTCCGCTCGTCAAGCATCCGATCATGGCCGGCTTTGACGACAAAGGGCGGCTGTATGTGGCGGAGAGCGCGGGGATGAACCTGCCGCGGGTCGATTTGGAGAAGCAGTTGCCCAACGGCATCGTACGGCTCGAAGATAGCGACGGAGACGGCAAGTTCGATAAGCAGACGGTCTTTGCCGACAAGATGACCTTTCCGCAGGGAGCCCTCTGGCACGACGGTTCGATCTATGCCGCCTCCTCCGGCGGAATCTGGAAACTGACCGACTTCAACGACGATGGCGTGGCCGACGAGCGGCAGCTCCTGGTCAGCAAATTTGGCTACACCGGCAACGCCGCCGACGTGCATGGCTGTTTCCTCGGCCCGGATGGCCGCATCTATTGGTGCGAAGGGCGGCATGGGCACGAAATCACGGACAAAGAGGGCAAGCTTATCAGCAAGGGGAAAGCGGCTCGCATCTTCTCCTGCAAAACGGACGGCAGCGACGTGCAGGTCTTTGCCGGCGGCGGCATGGACAACCCGGTCGAAGTCGACTGGACCGAGGAAGGGGAAATGCTCGGCACCGCCAACATCTTCTATCACAAGCGCGGCGACACGCTCGTCCACTGGGTCCGCGGCGGCGTCTACCCTCGCCTCGACCAGCCGGACTGCCTGGCGGAATTCCCCCGCACCGGCGAGCCGCTCGACGCCGTCCACGACTTCGGCCACGTCGCCGTCAGCGGCTGCATGCGCTATCGCTCCGGCGCGTTCGGATTCGGCGAAAGCTACGCCAACAACTGGTTCGTCACCGAGTTCAACACCCACAAAGTCAAACGCTGCGTCCTGGAGCGGGAAGGAAGCACCTTCAAAGCGACCGTCCACGAATTCCTGAAAGCCAAAAGCGACGACTTCCACCCCACCGATGTCCTCGAAGACGCCGACGGCTCCCTCCTCGTCATCGACACCGGCGGCTGGTTCCGCATCGGCTGCCCCACGAGCCAAATCGCCAAGAGCCACATCCTCGGCGGCATCTATCGGGTGCGGAAGACGGACGCGAAGAAGGTGGAGGATCCAAGGGGGCTGACAATCAAATGGCAAGAAACACTCGATACCGATTTGGTGAAAATGATCAGAGATTCGCGAACCGCGGTTCGCTCACGAGCGATTAAAGAACTTCTCCGGCGGCCTAGCGGATTTATGCGCCTTAATGCGGTGGCAAGTGCGGGTGGCACGAATGTCCCTTCCGAAGCAATTTGGCAATGGCTCCGAACCGTCAAGGATCACTCGCCTTTATACAATAGGTCTTTCTCCGATGAACGCCCACTTCAGATTCGTTTTGCCGCAACTAACACAAGTCAGCTTTCAGTCCAAAGTTTTGCATTTGCCCTCCGCCAGGTTCGGGCTGCCGAATCTGCCGCCGCCAGACGGGAGGGAGCCGCCTTTCTAGGCGCGCAACATAATATCGGGGCGATTCCGGACTTGCTGGAACTCTTGGCGAAGCCAGGCGATCGCTTTCTTGAACATTCGATAATCTACGCCCTTATTGAAATCGGAGACCGGGATGCGACGGCCAAAGGACTACACCATGAGAACGCTGCCGTTCGACGCGGTGCACTCATCGCCCTTGATCAAATGCCTAACGGCAACCTCAAGCGCGAGCGCGTAGTGGAACTCTTGGACACCCGTGATCTGCCGCTGCAGTCAGCGGCATTCGAGATTATCACACGGCGAAAGTGGACGAATGAAGTCATTGGCTATGCCACCAGGATCTTGTCGCACATGGATCAACCGGATGTGAATCCCGCGCAACAAGTAATCCTGGCGAATGCCTTGACGGGGCTGATTCAGGAAAAAAGAGTGCAGGAGCTGGTGACGGTGGCGCTGGAAAGGGATTCGCTTCCGAGCCCCCTGCGGAAGATGTTGCTGGAGGTCCTCGCGAATGGGGACTTGCCGAAGCTGCCAACCAATTTGTCGGCTGTCGTGATGAATTCTTTGTCGGCAACGGACCCCGAAGTTCTGGAAGCCGCAGTCCTTGCTGCCAAGGCCGACATTTTCGATGAGCCGCTGCTGACAATTGCCCGAAATGAAAAACACGCCAACCGAACGCGCCTAGCCGCCTATGCCTCCATCTCTGGGCACAAAAAATCGCTCAGCGACATTGACTTTGCCTGGCTCAAGAATCAGGTCGTGCAAAGCGATTTGCACCTCTCCCGCATCACTGCCGCCCGCGCGCTTGGTTCTGCGACTCTGACGACCGACCAACTTAAGGTGGTAGCGGCTCTTGTTAGCGAAGTCGGCCCACTGGAACTTATGCCACTCCTCGCCGCATTTTCAAGTACAACTGAAGAGACTGTCGGCAAGGAACTGGCCGCCGCTCTCGCCAAGTCTCCTGGCGCGGGAAGCCTCACGCTGTCGCAGCTTGAATCGCTGCTTAAACCATTTTCCGCGGAAGCTAGAAAACCCGCCCAGCCGCTCCTGGAAAAGCTGGCTGCCGCCACGAAAGAGCAAAGAGAACGACTGGAACTGCTGCTTACCAAGCTCGACGGCGGCAACGCTCAGGCGGGCCGCGACATCTTCGTCAACAAGCGAGCCTCCTGCACCGCTTGCCATCGTGTGGGCAGTGACGGCGGCAAGATCGGTCCCGACCTGACCAAAGTCGGCGAGCGCCGCAGCCAGCGGGACCTTTTGGAAGCGGTCCTCTTTCCCAGCGCCAGCGTTGGCCAGGGGTACGAGACCTACATCATCCAAACGACCGGCGGCCAGACCGTCACCGGCCTCGTCACCCGCCGCACCGCGGACGCTCTTTTCCTCCGCACCCCCGACCAGAAAGACATCCGCCTCGCCACTGCCGACATCGAGCAGATGAAGCCCAGCCCCGTTTCCATCATGCCAGCCGGCTTGGAAAACACGATGACGAACGAGCAACTACGGGATTTGATCGCCTACCTGCGGAGCCTGAAGTAGTTGCCCCCTCTCTTATTATTCTGTCCTCCATTATTCTGTCCCTTCCGCCGCGGCTGAAGGAAATGACAGAATAATAGGGGACCGAATAATGGGAGCGAAGTAAAGGTGCAGATTCCGCTTACCATTGGCGATTGGCTCGGCCTCGTTTGTCTGGCGGGAGTGGTCGGCTTTTTCGCCGGCGGGTTTTTCATTTGGAACCTGTTTTTCAAAACCCCGGAACAGCCCGCTGAAGATTGGCTGGACAATTACGAGCCTGTTTCGGAAGAGGAAGCCATGAAAAGCGACGAAGACGAAAAGCGACTCGACCAGGTCGTCACTCAGTGGAGCCTGCTGCGGCTGGCACATGGCCCGGCTCCCGCGGATAGCACGCAAGCCCGCAAGACGCTGCTGCTCCGGTACAGCGGGGCGATTCGCAGCTACGTTGGGGCACTGATTAAGGACGATGCTGATGCCGACGAAGTCGCGCAGGATTGCCTCGTCCGGATGCTCCGCGGGGACTTCGCCAGTGCCGATCCGACGAAGGGACGATTCCGCGATTTTCTGAAAGTCGCCGTCAAGAATATGGTCCGGACGCATTGGGACAAGAAGAACCGCCGCACTGGGGTTGCCTACGATGTGACCCAGCATGAGCAGACCGCGGAGGAAGACGCAGCCGAAGACGCCTGGACCGCCAACTGGCAACGAACGGTTCTCGATGCCACCTGGCGGAGCCTCGAAGCCTTTCAGCGGGCCAATAGCGGCTGCGTCTACTATACGCTGCTGCAACTCCGGGCCGCCAATCCGGACGATGACTCTCCGCAACTCGCGGAGAAGCTCAGCAAAGCCACCAAAAAACCCTGGCGAGCCGATGCCGCCCGCCAGCAGCTCCGCCGGGCCCGCCTCCGGTTCGCTCAATTGCTGCTGGAAGAACTTTCCCGCTCGATGAAGAATGCCACGCCGGACGAGATCGAGGAGGACCTGATTGACTTAGGTTTAATGGAATACGTCCGTCCGTTTCTGCCGGATGACTGGCGGGACCACGGAGAACTGCGGGATCTGTCGTGAAAAGTTCGGACATGAGGTTATGCTGGTGCATGGTTCCCCTGGGCACGACGCCACGACAAGCCACCTAAATGGGAAGTTCTTTCACAACGACCAATCGTATGAGCCTGCCCCTTTCCGATTTTCGAGGCCGGTCCGCGCCCGCGGCACCGCAACCCGCCGCGGTTGCGCCCGCAGATGACTTTCGGAATCACAGTGAGCCGGCGGAGGCATCTGAGGCTAATGAATCGGTGGACTCATCTGCGCAGGAGTTTTCGCGGCTGAAGTCGCAGATTGCAACTCTGCTCCAGCAAGGAAAGCGAGGAGCGAGTTGGTTCTATTCCATCGCCGGATTCTCGCTCATCAATTCGCTGATCATGCTCCTCGGCAAGGGGCCGAAATTTGTCGTCGGCCTGGGTGCGACCCTGCTTGTGGACTGGGGAGCCTTGCAACAGGCTCAACGCGCGCCGGAAAACGCCGTGGCCATCAAGGCGACAGCTTTCGCCTTCGACCTCTTCGTCGCCGCCATCGTTTGCGGATTCGGTTGGCTCGCCGTGAAGCGCTGGCAGCCGGTGTTTGTCATCGGAATGATTCTGTATCTGCTCGACGGACTGCTGTTTCTGAGGTTTGGGCGGATGATGGCGGTCGCTTTCCACGCCTACTGCCTGTATTGCATGTGGAAGGGATTCCAGTCCTACCAGAAACTCGCGGTGCTGGAGCGGCAACTCATTGACCCGCTGCATCCGGTGGGGATGTTCAATCCGCATCAGCAGCCTGAAGCGTAACGACTTGCAAGTACTGGGCTACTCCAACTCAACAATATCCCCCATCACGCCGCGCGGAATGCAAACAGTGAGCACGGTCAGCTTGCCGACTGCTTTGTGCTTGACGCCGCGCGGAACGTAGACAACCACGCCAGGGTGCAACTCAATTTCGTCGTCGTCCAGCACCATCGTGCCGCTGCCCGCGATGATGTAGTAGAACTCGTCGGTTCGGGCATGGTAGTGGAGCTTGGCGTGGTCGATCTCAACGTGATGCACCTCCGCGGCTGCCTGATCCTTTTCTTCCACCAGGCAGCGGATCTGGCCGCAAGTTTCCCGCCAGGGTTCGACGTCAGCAGGGTCGCGGCGGAGGTATTTGGAAGCTAGGGCGGACATAGGGTCACTCCGGGAAGAGAGAGGCAAAATGATGGAAGGCAAAATGATAAGAAAACCCATGAG
>JBJXFF010000177.1:0-23439 GCA_046153945.1 Pirellulaceae bacterium | reverse complement strand
TTCCGCTCGCTGAGCGCGCGGACCACGGTTAGGACAACTTAATCATCTTTCTGGAAAGCCATTCCCCCAGCATCAATGCCACCACCAACGTGAACCAAAGTGGAGTCGTCCACAAAGCGTGGTTTCGGGTCAGAGCTTCGCGTTTCGGCTCGGCGTGAATGTCGTTGATCAGATTGGAGACGGTTGTCAGGTCGTAGGAGCGGCCGCCGGACTGCTGGGCAATTTCCGTTTGCAATTTCTCATCTCGCACACCCCGGCGGCGTTCGGCGGAGAGGGGGAGTACTTCAAACCGCTGCTCGTCAAACTTGTTCGTCACGGGGTCTTTCACCCGCAGGCTGTATTCGCCAGCGGTAAACACTGGTATGCGGATTTCAAACACTCCCTTGCGAAGCATTGGAACGGCGATCGGTGTCGTTTCGTTACCGTTGCTCCCCGGTTTGACGAGTTCAGCCGTCAACGTACGGCTGGCGATTTTTTCGTCGGTGAGAGGCTCATAGTTCTCGTCGTAGGCTTCGACGGTCAGGGTCACTTTGTCTTCCGCCCGGTACTGCTGCTGGTCGAGTCGCGTGACGAACCGCTTGTCGTTCCCCAGGGCATGGCTCATGCCGAGGCGATAGATAAGTTGCGACCAGAACTGGCGGTAGTACTTCTCGCCGTACTTGCGCCGCAGCCGCCACATTTCATTTTCGCCGATGTAGACCACTTCCCCCTTGCCATACTGCCGCACCGCGATGATCGGCTGCGGCGTTTTGCCATCGGCACATTTATCGGTTGGATGCTCCGCCAATGCAAACGCCTGCTCGTGCAATGCCGCCACCGGCTGATACCACGGCAGCCGGCCGAGATTGTCCCAGGCTTTGCTGTTTTCAACATCGCTGGCCCCAAGCTGCATGAACTGATAGCGCGACGCGTGAGGCGTGAGACGAAGGCGGAACTCCGGCCGCTCGGGGGCGGTTCGCAGTTCGGCATTGGGGTCGATGATAACCGGCAGCATGTCCGCCAGCGGAGTCTGATAGATTTCCTTGGGTCCATACCTCGGACCGGCAATTACCACGAGGCCGCCGCCGAGGTTGCCGACATATTCCTTCACCATCTCGCAGAACCGGTCGTTTAAGTTCCCTCGCGGCATGTCGTCCAGGAAAATGACGTCGTTGGCAAAAAACTCGCTTCGTTTGGGAGTCAGCGTGCTGAGGAACAGCACGTTGGCCTCGCGAACCCGCGGGTCGGACGAGCCCAGGAATGTCCGGAAACCTTGCATGCCGACCAGTTTGTCCCGATGAAAAACTTCCTTGATGAACCGCCATTCCCAGGTCGGCTCGTGGGCGACATACATCAGGCGGAGGTAATCGTCGATGATATTGACTTCGCGCGTGGCCCGGTTGTTCTGATCGACAATTTCCCCTTCAACTTTTTCTACCGAAGCGGTGAATTCAAAGCGGCCAGACTCTTCCGGCGTGAAGGGAAGCTCCGCCGTTTCGACACTCGACTGCAGCGTGAGCGTCTTCTCGCCGACTTTGATTTCCGCGGGGCTCTCGCCGGGCCCTTCGCCGCCGAGCTTGCGGGCCATCACCGTGACGGTGACTGAGCGGCCCTGCAATCCGCTTTGCCGCAGCTTGACAAGGACGCTGCTCCGCTCGGCTTTTTTCATCTTGGGATCGGTCTGCAAATCGACGGAGAGATCCACGGCTTCCGTCACGCCGACGCCAACCGCGTAAATAGGCACCCCGAGCCGTGACACAGGGGAATTCTCGTTGCTGCCCAGGGGAGCAATGCCGCTGTTCTGGGCAAAGTCGCTAAACATTACGACGCCAGCCAGCCTGCCGGAGCCGAACTGTTGGCCGACTTCGCTGACGACCGAGCCGAGGGCGGTGACTTGCCCCTTGGTCGTGAGTTGCTCGGCCAAATGTTTGGAATCGAGCTTGTCGGTGCCACTGGAGTTCAGCGTCAGTTTGCGAAGCTGGCTGGTGGTGTTGCCGTCAAACAGGAATGCTTCCAGTTGGACCTTTTTTCCATCCTGCAGCTTGGCCAGGACGTTGTCGTTCTTATTCAGCAGGGCCTTGATGTAGTCGAGGCGTGTCGGCTGGCCGGTGGAGACGGCGGCAGGATCGGTCTTGCTGGGCTCTTTCTTAGCTTCCGGCTTCGGTGTGCTTTCTTTCAAGCCCGTGGCTTCCACGAGAGCCTTCCGCTGAGCTTCCGGCAGTTCGTCCTCAATGGCCATGCTGTCAGTGCCGTCGAAGACGACATAGACATACGGTTTTTGCTCATTCACCAGACGCAAGCGAAGGACCGGATCGGCGAGTGTGATGAATAGAACCGCGAGGAGCAGACCGCGGCTGGCGGCGAGGCCGAAACGAGCGAATGGCGACCCCTTCGGCTGAAAGCGGAAGTAGAACACAATCGCGGCCACGACCAGAGCGACGGCACCCAGCAGCACCCAGAACGAATTCTCCTGAGCCCACGGCGCAGCGAGCGACGGCTCGACCTCGCTGATCGAGGTCACCCCTTCGCCACCGAATCCCAGAAGCCAGCCGATGAATTTCATAATGACTAAATCCTAATGTCTAATGACTAATAAAAACCCCATTTTCTTATTAGTCATTAGACATTAGTGCTTTGAACATTTTGTGTTAACGCCGCCTCGCCCTGCTGTCTAATCGCGGGCCAGGCCAGAATTCCCATTTCCACAAGCAAACAAACGAATACAAAAAACACGAGATACCACCAGGTTTTTTCGCCGCTCTTCGTCGGTCCCGCCAGGCTGATCTCTTCACCAACGCCAACCCAACCGAGGCTGGTGCCGCTGGCCCGCTCTTCGAACTTCTCGCGCGATAGCGGCGATAGATGCGACTCTTCGGCGTCACCGTTGACGACGAGCGGAATTTCCCAAACCGGTTTGTCGGAAACAGCCGGCTGGGAGGGATCGACTGAGGCCGGCTGTCCGCGGTAGGCGGAGACACGGTAGGAACCCCGCTGATACATGCCGTTGATCGTCACGCCGCGATGTTCCTTGCCGATGTACCCGATGTCGAGCGGCTCAGAAGGGCCATCGCCGGGGCGAGTGAGGGCGACTGTCAAATCGTGATCTTCCGTCAGGAGCGGGAGTATTAGCCGTTCCTGAACTCCGTAATTGCGACGGGGGAGCGTGGCCTGAATCATGCTCCGCAAAATGCGATCGAAAACGACCGTGGCATTCGTCGTCAACATCGTGTTCCACGACGAGGACAAACCACTGGTACAAAAAATGACCGTGCCGCGGCCGATTTTCCGCTCCACCAGGAATGGGGCTCCCTTTTCATCGCTGAACCGGGCCAGCACCCGTGGCATTTGCTGCTCGACGAGCTGGCCAATCCGCGCTTCACGGGCGGCATCCTCCGCGGGAATATCGCTATCCGCCGCCGCTCCGCTGCTGGCAGTGGCCCACGTCAGCCAGGCCGGCCGCAATTCCTTGAGCCGCGTTTCATCGTCAACTTGCAGCTTGCGGTCTTCTTCCGTCAGAGCCCCGCCGGGGGTCTTGGCATCGCGCTCCGCCTTTCGCTTGTCCGCCGCTGCGATGAAGATTAACTCTTCGCCCAGCTTTTTCCGCTGGGTCTCTTTCCAGGCATCCAGCGTCTCGCGGCTCACGTCGGCTTCAACCGCTTTGAAGAAGAAGGGCTCGGAATAGAGATCCCGCAAATCATTTTCCGGCATTCCCGCGAGTTGAAAAAACTCGTCGCCGGAAAGGCTCTCAAACGACAGGAAAAACGGCTTGAGGTTCTCGCCTGCTGCCTCGGGAACCTCGCCAATTGCGTCGCGCTTGAGCGGTGCGGGAAGAATCCCTTCGCCATCCTTCCAAGCGGCTGCGTTCCAGGAATCCGGATTGAAATCGGCTCCGGCGGCAATGAGAAGCTGGCCACCTTGCTTCACATAATCCCGCAATAGGGGCACCGTGTTCACATCGTCGATATTCGCGAGCCCCCCAACGACCACCAGCCGGGCATCGGCCAGCACATCCTGCGACAATTCATCGGCCCGCACATGCTTGATTTTCACAACCTGTCGCGGGGCTTCCTCGCGTGCCGCTTTCGGGGCGAGAAGCTTTCGCAAGCGAACAGTTTCACCCAGCCGATTGCGACCGGGATCTTCGTCCTCCGCCCCGAACTGGTCCACAAAGACGACCGGCAGTGCGGCAACAACAGGAACTGCGAGGAACCGTTGGTCGTCCGAGGGCAACTCATCTTGATCAATCGTCGCCCTGAGCGTGATGAAGACCGGCTTGCCTGGCTCCGGCATTTCGTTTAGGGCGTTGAAGGTGTATTCGAAATCTACTTCACGGGTCCCTTCGCCCGGCTCCAGCAAGGCCAGCTTTTCACCAATGACCGACTCGCCGTGATAGAGCTTGACCGGCACATCCCGCCGTGCGTCCAGGCCGGAATACTGCACCTGCACGACAATCGTGCTCGGCGTCTCCACATCGGCCAGGCCGTCTTGCACTCGCAGGTCGGCTATCCAAGTGTTCTTCGGATTGGGACGCGAGACATCGACAACTTGCATCGCCGGCAAGTCCTTGAGTGTCTCGGGACTGGTCAGATCCTTCCAATTACTCTCCTGCTGATCGCTAATGAAAATGATCCGCTTGGCCAATTCCGGAGCCGCTTCGCTGGCCTTTTTGGCCTCGTTCACCGCCTTGAGGACGGTGGCGGAACGGTCGACGATTTCAATCTTCTCCAGGGCTTCGAGGGCATTCTCTTTGGTATCGTGGGGATCGGGACTGTAGCCTTCGCGCGAGCCGCAGACCGGAATGACCGAGATTTTGCTGCCTGCGGGAAGCTTGTCGATGAGGGCCTTGGCCTTCTCTTTCGCACGAGTCAGGCCGGTCCCCTCAGCAGTAGTGCCGAAGTCCATGCTGAGGCTGTTATCAACGAGCAGAATCGCATGCACCGGCTGATGCTCGTTCGCCCCCTCTTGCTTCTTCGAGAAAAAGGGCTGCGCAAGGGCGAGGCCGAAGAAGAATACGGCAGCCGTCCGCAGGACCAGCAGGACAATGTCGCGAATTTGCATGATGCGGCGGTTGCGCTGCATCGCTTCGCGGAGAAAATCCATCGCCGCCCACTGCACCACCTTGAACCGCCGCCGGTTGAGGAGGTGGATAATCAACGGCCCCAGCGCGCAAATCGCCCCTGCGAGGAGGAAGCCGGCAGTCGTGAGTGAGAAACCGAACATGTATGGCGAGCAGGAGGCTTGAGCCCCCCGTAATTCTTGAGTGTCCGACAAAGTTCCGAGTAACCAGCCAGCTTACGCTGGCCGCTCGCCAGTTACCTACTTGGGCTTATTCTTAAAGCTTTCAATCTTCCCTTCCTGCAGAATCGGCAGATACCGATTCGGAATCGCCAGGATGAAACAGGCGACGCTGGTCGCATAGAGTTCCCCGTCGCGGCCACCGACCTGGCCGCCACCGCGAGCGCCGATATTACGCCAGACGCCGTTGGTCTGTGAATTATTGGCGTCCATCACCTGCGAGTCGACCAGATGGTCCCGCATCTTGGGATAGCTCTGCTGCCAGTAATCGCCATTCACCTGATAAAGGGCCTGGCCGACGTAGTACAACGTGTAAGCATCAAACGGCATCTGGCCGTCCCGGTTCTTTGGCTTGGGGATTTCGCGGATGGCGGCCGTAATGACTTCCATATTCTTGCCGATTCGCCAATCGTCGTACTGGCCGAATTCCTGCATGCATACAACCCCCGCCGCCGCCATCGCAATCGTCCCGCCGCCGCCCCCTTTGCCGTAGGTGAACTGGCCGGGAAGCTTCATCAGCTCGGATTCGGGGAGGTTGCGATTGCCAACCGGCGAGTAGTGCTCGCGGACGCTCTTGATGGCGAGGTCGATGACTTCCGGGGGGACTTCCAGGCCGCTATCGACAGCACTTCGCAGGGCTTTGGCCTGCATGACGGCCAGGCTCAAATCATGGCCGTTTGCTTGACGCCGGGCCTGATAATCCCAGCCACCGTCCTCGCACTGGGTATTTGCAATCAGTTTAAGGGCCCCATCCAGGACCCGGTTCATCTTCCGGTCCTTCGTAGTCTGCATTCCGTGGGCCTGACCGAGAACGAATGTGGCCAGCCCGTGGTTGTACATATCCCTCTGGGCGTCGGAGATATTGAGCAGCCCCGAGGGCTTGGCCCGGCTGACGACAAACTCCAGCGCCTTGTCTAGCTCTTTTCCGTATTTTCCGCGGCCAGGAGCGTGACCGGCGGACATGAAGGCCAAAGCCCCCATGCTAACCAGCCCCAGGTCGTTGCAGCCCCAGTTTCCCTCCGGACCCTGATTCTTCGCCAGCCACGCCAGCCCACGATCAAGGGCAGCCTCACTTTGGGGCGTAATCTCATCCTCAGTCTGGGCGTAAACCGGTGCCGCCGCACAAGCGACTGAAAGCAGGGAGATGAGCAGCAGTTTCCAGCGGCAGGGCATGAGTTTACGGCAATTTGCCGTCGCTTTTTCAGCCGCAAATCCTTTCGCAGCGGGGAACTTGGGAATAAGGCATTCCTTTATATGCTGCTATGGCAGGAAAAGCGAGTTTGTTACGTAGTGCCGTGAAAAGTGAGCGGTGGGGATACGGTAGAGGGATTTAAGCACGAGATTCTGCAAAGCAGAAATTTTCCGCACAGAAACCGGGGACTATTTCTGGGAGTGCCCCCTCATGGTAGCGAGATTTGAGAGGTTTGGCTCGCTTCGTCACTCTAAAACCTGCTTCACTCGCTATCCTCGACCTGCTCCCCCCTCAAACTTACCCAGCGCATCCGTCGCAAAACGCTCGGAGTATCCCGCCAGGAAACACCAAAAGATAAGTTTGGCGTAGTCAGGGCCACTTCCACCCATCGCAAACAGAGTGGCGAGGCCTTCCCCGACCTCTTTACCCTTCTCGGCGGCGAATTTGGGGAACAGGTCTCCCGAGAGCAAGCCAGAGATGAACAGTATGTAGGTCAGCCCAGCCAGAACTCCCCCCACCATCGGCGAGAGGCAGGTGTAAACCCAGGACTGAGCCATCAACAGCAGTTCTTCCTCGGGTAATTGGCGAAGGCGCTTTTGCAAACCCACGAACCCGCCGAAACACCCGGTTATCAGGGCCATCAACGGGACGGCACCCACCATGCTAGATCCCAGATAATAGGCGAGGAAAGCTGAGGGAATGAATACCGCCAGCAGCACCCCGATCGCGATAAACAACCGATTGCTCACGTCCCTAATCAACTTGAGTTTCTCAGGAGAGGGCGGCGTCGCAGGTGTGGCGGCAGCATTGCTCATAGAAGCCATTTTATTTGAGAATTTGCAACGGCCCACCATGAAAGCGCTGAAAAGGGGAATTTACTTCGATTTCCCTCAACGCGAATCGGTATCTTCGAGAATGTGGCATGCACTGCGTGCTCCCAGCCGCTGTGTTGTTGCCAGGGACGACGCTGGTAGAATCAAGCGGAAACGATTTGCCGCATTACGGTTCATTCGGTTTTGACGAGGTATCTTCCATGCAAGACATGATTCTCGACGGACGCAAAGCCCTCGTTACCGGTGCCGCTCGCGGCATCGGCCGCGGCTGTGCGTTGGAACTCGCGCGGGCGGGGGCCGACGTGGCGATTAACGATCGGGAACATTCGCCCGAGACCGATTCGCTGCTGGCGGAGATCAAGGCGTTTGGGCGGCGGGGGATGATTGTGGATGGAGATGTGTTTTCTCGTCCCGGCTGCGAGAATATCGTCGAGCGAACCCTCCACGCCTTCGGCTGGCTCGACATCCTTGTCAGCAACCCGGCCTACTCCCGGCGTGGCGAATTCTTGAGTTATGAGCCGGAGATGTTTGAGAAGGTTCTGCAAGGGACGCTGATGGGGGGCTTTCACATGAGCCAGCTTGTGGCCCGCGACATGGTGAAAAAGGGGCGCGGCGGAAAAATTGTGTTCATCTCCAGCGTCCACGCCCGCGTCCCCTATGCCGGCAGCGTCGCCTACAACGCGGGGAAGAGCGGCCTCAACCATATGGCGTTCACCATCGCGGCCGAATTGCTGCCACACCGCATCAACGTGAACGTGATTGAGCCCGGCTGGATTGACACGCCGGGGGAGCAAGCTGCCTTCGGACAAGAGGTCATCGATAAGGCAGCACCGACTCTGCCTTGGAAACGACTTGGCACGCCTTCGGACATCGGGCGAGCGGCCGTGTTTCTCTGCTCGAATGATGCTGACTATATTACCGGCACTTCGCTCCTCGTGGATGGCGGCTTTGCCCTCCGAGCCGCATTGCCCAGCGGCCAGGTCCAGCGCGAGGAGCGAGCCCAGTGAGCCGCGTTCCCAGGAGCCAGGAACTTTACGCCCGCGCTCTCCAGCTCATTCCCGGCGGCACACAGCTCGTCAGTCGGCGGCCAACGCGGTACGCCGGCGGCGTTTCCCCCGCTTATGCGACGAGGGCCAAGGGTGCCCGATTCTGGGATGTCGATGGCCACGAATACATCGATTGGGTCAGCGGCATCGGGGCGATCATCTTGGGCTACTGCGACGAGGTGGTGGACGATGCCGTCCGCGAGCAAATCAGCCGTGGGACGATGTACTCGGTCAATCATGAGCTGGAAATCGAGCTGGCCGAGGAGCTCTGCCGCACGATTCCCTGTGCCGAGATGGTCCGCTACGCCAAATGCGGGGGCGAAGCGTGCGCGATAGCGGTCCGAATCGCCCGCGGCGCGACGGGACGGGACAAAGTCCTCTTTTGCGGCTACCACGGCTGGCACGACTGGTATCTGGCAGCGAACCTGGCGGAAGAAGCGAGCCTGAACTCGCATCTATTTCCCGGCATCGAGCCCATCGGTGTCCCGCGGGTGTTGAAGGGGACGGCAACTCCATTTCCCTATGGCAATTTGGCGGCACTCGGCACTTTGCTCGACGACAACCGCGGTGAAGTTGCCGCCGTCATCATGGAGCCGCTGCGGAGCGAATTGCCGCCGGAAGGTTATCTGGCAGTAGTGCGGAAACTCTGCGACGAGCGGGGTGTGGTTCTCATCTTCGACGAAGTCTCCAGCGGCTTCCGGACGAGGCTCGGCGGGATTCAGGAACTTGTTGGCGTGACTCCCGATATGGCGGTCTTCGCCAAAGCCATCTCCAACGGCTATCCGATGGCCGCCGTCGTCGGCAGACGTGCGGTGATGGAGCAAGCGGCACCGATGTTCATCTCCAGTACCTACTGGAGCGATACGATCGGCCTGCGAGCGGCTCTGACGACGATTCAAGAATTGCGACGGAGAAATGTGCCGGAACAGCTAGATCGTCTCGGCAAAGAAATCATGCAGCGCATCAACCAAGTCGCAAAAGAGACCGGCCTCCCTGCCGTCTGTCGCGGTCTTTCCACGCATCCGCTACTCGCATTTCAAATCGATGACCCCGCCACTAAATCCAAGTTCACCACGCTCTACATTCAAGAAATGGCCAAACGCGGCTGTCACGGCTACGCTGCCTTTTACTTGAACGCCGCTCAGGGAGCCGCCGAAGTCGAACAGACTGCCGCCGCTGCGAAAGAAGTCTTCGCGATCATGAAAGACGGACTCGATGGCAAGAAGCTCGACTTCCTGCTCGAATGTGACCTATCCCAAGATGCTTTCAGGCGACTAGTCACGTAGGATGGGACTCCTGTCCCGTCCGTCCGGTCTTTGGTCGAACACGGACGGGACTGGAGTCCCATCCTACGAAGAACATGCCCCCTGAATCCGAAACCACTCTCGTCCAGCACTCCGGCCTCCAGCCGCTCGACTATGCGGCCGTGGTGCTCTATCTGCTCGTCACGTTTGGCATCGCCGTCTACTTCGGCCGTCAGCAAAAGAGCACCGAAGATTTCTTCGTCGGTGGTCGGCGAATGCCCTGGTTCGCGGTGGGGCTGAGCATTCTGGCGACGCTCTTTTCTACGCTTTCCTACCTCGGCGTCCCTGGGGAGATGATCAAGCAGGGAATCGGCATGTTCCTGGGTTACTTGGCAATTCCGCTCACGTACATCGTGATTTCCTATATCTGGATTCCGTTCTTCATGCGTCTGAAGTTGACCAGTGCGTATGAATATCTGGAACGACGATTCAGCTACCCAGTGCGGTTGCTGGGGGCGGTGCTGTTCATCCTGCTGCGGCTGGGGTGGATGAGCATGGTGGTTTTCGCGGCGTCGTTGGCACTTGATATGGTGAAGGGGGGCGATTTGCAGTGGCTTCCTGGCCCCGATATTTTCTGGGCCATTGGAACCATCGGCGTGGTGGCCGCAGTCTATACGGCTATCGGCGGCATCCAGGCCGTGATCTGGGTGGACGTGCTGCAGTGCATTTTGCTGCTCCTCGGCGTGATTTTGGCCATTGGTTATGTCGTGGTCGCGGATGGGAGCGGACCACTGGAATGGTGGGACGTGGCGGCGAAACAAGCCAAAGGGCACACCGCACCGGTCTGGTTCACCTGGGACTTAACCGTGAGAAGCGCCGTCATCTTTACGGTTATCAACTCCTTTTTTTGGAACATCTGCACGCACGGCTCCGACCAGGTTGTTCTCCAGCGATATTTCTCCACTTCTTCCCTCAAGGCCGCCCGCCGCAGCTACCTGACGAATGTGATTGTGGACTTCTCGATGGTGGGACTGCTCTCCATTGCGGGCCTGGCACTGCTGGCTCTGTATATCAAGCGAACCAACCTGCTCCCTGAGGGGCAAACGCCGGTGGGAATGGCCGACAAGCTTTATCCCTACTTTCTCGGCCATCAACTTCCAGCCGGCTGCGCGGGGCTGGTGATTTCGGCGTTCCTGTGCGATGCGATTCAGACGTTGGAGTCTGGCGTGAACGCGATTACGGCCGTGGTGACCAAGGACTTGCTCGCGCCAGGGTCCGTGAAAGAGGAAACGGCCCAGGCAGAATTGACTGCCGCCCGCCGGTTGACGATCTTGATTACGCTGTTCGTTACCGGAGCGGCCTATGGCGTCGGTTATCTCTACGTCAAATACGATCTGTCGCTGGTCGACATGATGCCCAAGTTCTTCAACATGTTCGTCGGGCCGCTGGCTGCTATTTTCTTTGTCGGAATGTTTTTGCCTCGCTGCACAACTCGTTCGGTTCTGCCGGCGGCATTGTGCGGGCTCGTGGTGGCGGTCATCTGGAGTTGGTGGGAATTCATTTTTCAAACGAAGACCCGCCCCACCATCTTTCTGTCGATAGCCGTTCCTTGCACGACAACCTTTCTGCTCTCCGCCTTTCTCAGCTATTTATTCGATGACTCCGGGCCGCATCCCGGCTGGAAATTCACCTGGTGGTCTGTGGTGAAAGAGACGCCGCAATCCGACCAGTCGAGCTGATTCCGCAGAAGAGGATCGCCACGAGAAACACAAAAGGGCACAAAAAAAGAAGATTCAGTAGCCATGATTTCACTGGTTTCTTTGTGTATCTTCGTGTTTTTCGCGGCCAATTCCCCTTCGTAATTTTGAGCATCAATTTGCCATGACGTTTGAATCCCACAAATCGGCCTACGACAACGACGGCTTCGTCATCGTGCGGCAGCTGCTTCCGCCGGCCGAATTTACCGAGCTTAACCGCGAGCTGAATCGCTACATTCGCGAAGTTGTTCCGGCATTGCCGGACAAACACGCCTTCTACGACGACAAGTCTCGCCCGGAAACGCTCAAGCAATTGCAGCACTTGGACGTCGATCCATTCTTTCGCAAATATTACCAGCACCCCGTTTGGACGGCTCTCGCCGCGACGCTTGTCGGTGAAGAGGTCGCGTCGATGGGGCCCGAGTGGTTCAACAAGCCGCCGGGGACGAGCAAACCCACGCCGCCTCATCAGGACAATTACTACTTCTGTCTCGCCCCGCCGCATGTCATCACCATCTGGATGGCACTCGACGACGTGGACGACGGCAACGGCTGTCTGCGGTATGTCCGCGGCTCGCACCTCCCGCCGCTTCGCCCGCACAACCGTTCGAACATCCTCGGCTTCTCGCAGGGAATCACCGATTACGGCCCGGCCGACGAAGCCCAGGAAGTGCGGATTCATCTGCAGCCGGGGGACGTGGTGGCTCATCATGGCAATACCATTCATCGCGCGGACGCCAACACATCCACGAGCCGCAACCGCCGTGCCTTTGCCATGGTTCTCAAGGGGATCAGTTGTCGTCGCGATGAAGAGGCTTTCAGCCGCTATGAGGCCGCGCTCAAGCAGCAGCATCATGAGTTGGGGCTGAAAGTGGGGTAGGCTTCCAGCCTGCCCAAAGTAGATGTGTTATAAGGTGAACTATGAAACTATCTTTCAACGTCCCGCTGGTGGTGGTCGCGCTGCTTTCATTCGTTGCCATCGCCTCGGCCGAAGACTGGCCGCAGTTCCGGGGCGAAAACTCCAGCGGCGTTTCCAAATCCGACAAACCGCTGCCGACGGAGTTTTCGCAGACGAAGAATTTGCGCTGGTCGGCGAAAATCGGGGATGGCATCGGCTCGCCGATCATTGTGGGAGGCAAGGTCTTCTGCACGGCCATGACCGGAGAGCAGAAGCTGGGCGTTTTTGCCTTCGATGCGGCCACCGGCAAACAGCTCTGGAAGACGGAAATCGATACCGGAAAACTGCCCCGAATCACGCCCCCCAATAGCCACGCTTCCGCCACCCCCGCCAGTGATGGCAAAAAGGTCTATGTGCATTTCAGCACGCTCGGACTGGTCGCGCTGGGTTGCGAAGACGGCAAAATCGCCTGGAAGCGCCCGCTGCCGGTGCCGGCCTACCTGATGGACTGGGGTTCGGGCTCGTCCCCCATCGTTTACAAGGACCTTGTCATTTTCAACCAGGACGACGACCTGGCCTCTGCCCTATTCGCCGTCGATTCCGCCACGGGCGAAATCCGCTGGAAAACCGACCGCAAGGAGATGCTCGCCGGTTACGCGATCCCCGTTCTCTGTGAAGTCGGCGGCCGGACTGACCTCGTCGTCGCCGGCAGCGGCAAGCTGAAAGGTTACGATCCGGCCAGCGGCAAGGAGCTGTGGCATGCCAACACTCTCCTTCGCACCACCATGACGTCGCCGGTCGTGCGGGACGGCCTCATCTACACCGCTGTGCAAAGCTACGGCGACGAAAGCCGCACGCTCAAATACGCCCTGCTGGAATGGCTCGACACGAACCAGGACGGCAACCTGGCTCGCGACGAAGTTCCCAAGGAATTTTGGGAACGGTTCGATCAGTCCGACAAGGACAAGAGCAAAACCCTCTCCGGCGGCGAACTCGACACCGCCTTCCAGTCGGCGGAGAACATGATCGGCGGCGGCACCACCATCCAGGCGGTCCGCGGCGGCGGCAGCGGAGACGTGACGAGCACGCACGTCGTCTTCAACCTGCACAACCGCTCGCCTTCCAACCTCACCTCTCCGCTCGTCGTCGGCAATCAACTCTTCGTGGTGAAGAAAGGGGGCCTCTCCAGCTCGTTCGACGCCGCCACCGGCCAGACCCACTGGGAGCTGGCCCGCATCAAAAACATCGGCGACTACTACGGCTCCCCCGTCGCCGGCAACGGCAAAATCTACGTCGCCGGCGAAAACGGCTTCGTCGTCGTGCTGGAGCAAGGCCCGAAAATGAAGTTCCTGGCAAAGAATGACATTGGCGAGACCTGCCTTTCTACCCCCGCCCTCGCCGACGGCCGCATTTTCATCCGCGGGCGGGAAACGCTGTTTTGCTTTGGGGAGGAGGCCAAGTGATCATCCGGATTCTCTCAATCACATCGGTTCTGCTTTTTGCTGCGGCGCAATTGACGCAAGCCGCCGGCCCACGCGTGGACATCGTCATCGGCGAGAAAGCACCAGCGCTGGAAAAACGGGCTGCCGAAGATGTCGCAGCGGATTTGAAGAATGTCTACGACGCGGAGGTGAAGATCGCGACGGCGGCACCGGAGGATGCGGAAAACGTCATTTTCGTTGGCAGCCCAGAGACAAATGAGCAAACAAAGAAGCAAATCGAAGAGAATTGGCCAAAGTTGAGTGAGCAAGGGCATGTCCTCCGGACCATCAAGTATCGCAATAAGCCCGCACTATTCATCGGTGGCGGAAGCCCTATTGCCGCTTACTGGGGGGCCGCTGAATACGCACATACCTTGGGTATTCGGACAATGCTTTATGGAGATTTGCATCCGGTTTTGCCGCCAACATTTTCATTGGATAACTATGAAGTTATACAGGAACCGATCGTCAAAGAGCGAGGCACCTCACATGTACTGGATCAAAATCCAACAGGTAGGTCTTCCTGGGGGCTTGAAGATCAGAAACGCCTTCTGAGACAGCTTGCGAGACTAAAGCGCAATAGGTTGTCGATTGCAGTTCGCTCGACTGGGCCATTCGTGCATTTTGAATTCGAAGGGGTAAGGAAGAAAACCGCGGTGCTTTTCTATGGCCGAGAGTTTTCGGTGAGTGGCGATACTGCGGGTCGAGCGGCTTTTAAGGGTGCCAAGCTTTTTGAGAATCCCGACATAGTAAGTAAGGGAACCTACGAGGAAAGGTTAAAGGCTGGGCAGAACCTGATTCGCGGCCTTATCGAGGAGGCTCATTCGTTGGGCATGGGTGTGGACCTCGAGTTCAACCCCCTCGAATTCCCCAAGGAATTTGAAGGAGTTTTTCCAGACTCAAGACCGGTAGCGGAGCCAATTGAGCTTGCAGTGGAACCAGATCCAAACAAAAACGTTCCAAACGAAAAATTAATAAAGCTGGCCATAACCCAATTGAAGGCCTATCAAAATACGTTCTCAAAAGCTGACTCAATCGCCCTGTCGACATTTCAGTTTCCTGAAATTGTAACTCGTCTGAAAAACGACGAAATTCCTTTGGATCGCAGGAGCTTTCGAAACGAAATTCCATTCGTTGCTCTGACGCCGATTTCTTTGGTGATAGATGCCAATCTAAACGCATACCAAAGCAGCCGGTGGAGCTTTGATCTTACGGTTACCCGAGAAGCAGCTTGTCGGGCACTAGTCGAACCCATCTGCGGCGCTGAAGTCGATGGTGTTGTGCTTAAAGCAAATCGCCAAATGGACGAGGCGGTACGGCTCATCAGCGATAATGATCTTCATCTAACGCTGCCAGGGCCAAACATGATCCTGAAGCACTACGCCAACACCGACCCTCCTCCGGAGTGGTGGTCCAAAGTCCGCGACAACTATCTCGGGGCTATGAACGACATGTACCGGGCCAATTCGCGGGCGCGGGAAGGGGGGCGGTCGTATACGCTCTATCTCGCCCGTCGCTGCGAGTTTGGCTATGAGTACATGAACTGCGTGGAGGCGACGCGATTGGCGGGTGTCGCCAAGGGCAAAAAAGACTCGGCCGAGCAACGTGCGCAGCTTGAAAAGGCCATCGAATCGATGAACTCCGCTTGCTCCGCCCTGGCCGCCGTCGCCCGCGACCAGAGCGACCGGGGAATGATCGCCGTCTGCAATGAGTTTGGCTACAAGGCGTTGCAGAAGGAATTGGAAAAACTGGACGCGGAGGAAGGGATATAACCACAGAGACACCGAGACACAGAGATTCAAATTCGGAGAAGAAGGTCTTCTCTGTGCCTCTGTGGTTAGTCCGCATCGAAAATGACCGAACCTCTCGTTTATCTTCGCGGCCAATTCGTGCCGGCTTCACAGGCCAGTCTGAAAATCTATGACTCCGGCATTGTGCTAGGGGCAACCGTCACGGAGATGACCCGCACATTCCGCCACCAGCCGTTCCACCTGGAGGACCACGTCGCCCGGCTGTTCCGGTCGCTGAAGTACACGCGGATGGAAACGGGCCTGACGCCGGTCGACATGACGAGCATCAGTCGCGAGCTGCTGGCACACAACACGGGCCTCATCAAACCTGAGGAGGAACTCGGGCTGATCCACTTTGTCACCGCGGGGGAATACCCCGTTTATGCCGGCTCGGCGGCGAGCGGCGGGACGATGACGCCGACGGTTTGCGTCCATACGTTTCCCCTGCCGTTCAATCTCTGGTCGCAGCGGATGAAAGAGGGGGCCCACGTCGTCACCCCTTCGATACGCCACGTCCCGCCGCAGTGTTTTGACCCCAAAATGAAATACCGCAGCCGCATGCATTACTACCTGGCGGACCAGGAAGCCCGGTTGGTCGCACCGGATGCCATCGCGCTGCTGCTCGACCTCGACGGCAATGTCACCGAAACGAGCGGCGCGAATTTCCTGGTCGTCCAGCGCGGCACGATCGTCTCACCTGGCCCCCGCAACATTCTCCCCGGCATCAGCCGGCAGACGGTTATCGAGTTGGCGGCGAAGCTAGACATTCCTTACGCCGAACGCGATTTGCAAGTTCATGACGTCATGAACGCCGACGAGGCTTTGCTCAGCAGCACGCCGTTTTGCGTCATGCCGGTTACCAAAATCAACGGCTCACCAATCGCGGACGGCAAGCCGGGACCGATTTTCCGCCGGCTGATTGAAGCGTGGAGCGAGCGGGTGGGGCTGGATATTTTGGGGCAGTTTAATTCGTAGCCTGCAAACTCCGTGTGCAGGCATGTCCGCTCACGGAGTGAGCGGACTACTTTCACCACGCTGTCCAGCCGCCGTCGACGAGTAGATTCTGCCCGGTCACGTAGCTACTGGCATCGCTGGCCAGAAAGACGACGGCCCCTTTGACTTCCCACGGCTCTCCCATTCGTCCCATGGGGCTCTTGGTCCGAAGGCGCGCGACCATTTCGCCGTTGGCTGACTCTTTGGGAAACGGCCCGGGGCTAAGACAGTTCACTCGCACCCCATCTTTGGCCCAGTAAACCGCCAGGTGCCGCGTCATGTGGACGATCCCCCCTTTCAGCGCGTGGTAGGCGACGGGACTGGCGGGAACGACTCCCTCATACGCCTCCGGATAGGAGCCGACAACGCCATACATCGAGCCAATCTGAACGATGCTCGCGGCAGTCTTTCGTTCGACCGCGTGATTACGCACCAGCCGGGCTAATTCAAAATATCCGGCGGCATTGGCAAGGTGGCGGGCAAACTCCTCGGCTGTGACGTCCGTCCAGTCTTTGCCGAGCGCCTCGTGGCCGTTGTTCACGAGTACGTCCACCTGCCCGGCCAATGCGACTGCTTGGGCAAAGCTTGCTGGCAGCGTTTCCGGCTGCATGTGGTCGAGTGCGAGGCCGTGGTGCGTGGCCCCCGCATCCCGCGAAAACGTCAAAGCAGCATCTTGGGCTTTGCTCTCTTCCCGGCTCGTCACAATGACCGACGCCCCCGCCTCCGCCAGCCCCCGCGCCATCGCCGAACCTAAATGCCCGCAACCGCCGGTGATGAGGGCGACCTTACCGCGGAGAGAAAAGAGTTGCTGAATGGTTGGCTCGTTGGTGGGACTCGTCATTGGCTCTCCTCCGTTGAAATAGCCTGCCAAGTGCCGGTTTCGACACTCTTTAACGCAGCCAAATTGACGCGCAGCGTCTGCAATCCATCCGCCAAAGAGCAGGTTGGCGGACGCTTACCCTCCACAGCGTCCAAGAAGAGGTTTGCCTGCCGGGTAAACAGTTCATCGCGCTCCAAAGGGGGATAAACTCGCTCTTCCCACTGATTGCCAGGTGATACCATCCACCGCCCGCGATTTTCGTTCATCTCAAGTCGAAGAGTCATACGTTCGCAAATGACCGTGATCGTTGTTTCGTTAGGCGCTTGATGCTGATTTAGGCTGTAGCTGCCGAGCACGTTGCAGTGACGAGTCAGGACGTGGACCGTATCTTCCACATCCACGCCTTCCAGCACCTGGTGAGCGGCATCAGCCACTAGGCGAGTCACCGGTCCGACGAGCCACTCGCCGGCATTGATGAGATGCGTAAGAGCGTCCTGAATGGCTCCGCCACCCGTCGAGCGGTCTCGATAATAGATGTCCCGGTAGGCCGGCCTGTAGGTCGGAAAGTGCTGTCCGGAGACGACGACGATTTGAACTGGTGAGCCAAAGAGCATCGCGCCTCGTCCCCAAATCGTCTGACACATGTCCGTCAAGATCGGATGACTGCGATAGACATAAGCGACTCCGGCGACGAGGTTTTTTTCACGGACCAATGAAACTAGTTGTCCGATTCCGTCTTCACCCGTCGAAAGTGGTTTTTCGATCAGCAAATGAATGCCTGCCCCAGCGAGCTTTATCGCCATTTCGATATGCAGATGGGCGGGCGTGGCGACGACGGCAATTTCAGGACGTGCTCCGATCCCTTCTTCCAAACTCGCGAAGCCACAAGCGGAATAGCGAGCGGCAATCGTTTTACGCAGCGTTTCGTTAATCTCTACGAACGAAACGTCGCACCGCCCCGTCGCCAGAAAGCACCGGATATGGCGCTCGCCGATCGAACCAGCCCCGACGACGAGCACTTTATGGATCTCGCCCGCCATAAAACTCACGCCCGCTTCTCGAACGTCACTCCCAGCGGCCCAAACTTCTTCTGCATATCTTCCAGGCCGTTCTTCACCATCAGGAGGTCGCAGCCGTGGCAGAGGAACCGGCCGCCGAGCTCCATCACCTCTTTGGCATGCTCGGTGGAGAAGATTGGCATCCCCCAATCCTTGCCCGCCTTTTTGGCCGCCGCGGAAACCTTTTGCATGGCCTCCTTGATGATGGCGTGGTTCATCTGCCCCGGGATTCCAGCCAAGATGCTGTAATCTCCAGGGCCGAGGAAGAGGATGTCGACGCCGGGAACCGCGGCCATTGCATCGGCATGGCCAATGGCTGCGGGATCCTCGATTTGAATCACCACAAAAGTCTCGGCATTGGCAGCCGGCAGATATTCGGTAAGCGGCATCAAGCAATACGGATTGTCCGCCCCTGCGCTATCAATGCCGCGCTGCCCCTGCGGGGCAAACTTGGCCCACTTCACCACCTCGGCGGCTTCCTCCGCGTTGTCGCAGCGGGGATACATGATTCCCGTCGCCCCAATTTCGAACATCTGGCACATCCGCATAAACTCCCCCTTGGCGGGGCGAATCATGATGTCCGACGAGCCGACGCGCGTGGCCCGCGCGAGGTTGGCCGCGGTCTCCACCGTGTAGGCATGATGCTCCAGGTCCAGCCAGATGCCGTCGAAACCGAGCAGGCTCGCCATCTCAAAAAGCTGGGGATCGGGAATATGGAGCGTGGTCAGCAGCACCGGCTGCTTCTGCTTGAGTTTGGCTTTGATGCGGCTTTTGCGCATGGAAGACTTTCTCGAAAGGATCGGTGGGAGTGCAAAGTGTAAAGTGTAAAGTGCAGAGTGCGGAGCGGACAGTAGTTGGGCAATACCTGGTACTCAGAACTCCGTACTCCGTACTTCCATCACCACCGCCACGCTCACTCCTACTTCAACACGCGGGAATGTGTGCAGAACAATGACGATCCCGGCGTAGCGGGAGTAGATGACCTCCACTCGTCCCCCAAGCGGATCGCATACGGTGCCGATAACATCACCAGCAGCAACTTTCTGGCCCAAAACGACAGCCGGCTCAAAGAATCCCTCGCAGGGAGAGGGGTGATTGACTTGCATGTGACCGGCACCGGGGCGGTCATCTTCCACTGTCAGCGGTACTTCGTCGCGCCGGACTCCCTCGTCATCTAGCATCCCAAACTCCGCCATCACGCCCCGACAGCCACGCACATACGCCGCGACTCCCTCAGGATCAAAACGTCCGCCGCCGAGGTACTCGGCATAGATGGCGGGGATATTCGCCTGCCGGGCGATGGAAAGAGAGCGGCCCGGCAGATTCGGATTGGTTCCCCAAATCAGCGGCAGGCCGAAAGCCCGCGCCATCCGCCGCTGTTGCTCCAGCACAGCTTGGTCAGGATGCAGCACATATCCTGTTAGCGGCAGCACCATCAGCCGTGTGCCGCCGGTGTGCAGGTCGATGTAGAGGTCCGCGGATCGAATGAGCTGCGAGAGTTCAAACGCAATCTGCTCGGTCACGCTGCCGTCGGCCCGCCCAGGACAAGTCCGTGCCAAATCCAAACCGTCTTCCGCGCATCGATGGCCCAGCCGATACGCCGGCTCATTGACGACGGGAACGAGCGTCACCTTCCCGCGCAGTTCTTCCGGACGTAACTCCCGCGCCAGTTGCCGCACGGTTGCCATCGGCTCGAATTCATCCCCATGCACGCCACCGGTGATGAGCAGATGGGGGCCGGGAAACCGGCCAACAATTTGAATGGTTTCCAGCATGCGATCACCGCATGCCGTTCTTGCGTACCCGCTTATAGGTAATCAACATCACGACCCCTTTCGCAATTTCGTCCGCTTTAAAGTCGGTGGGGCGCTCGGTTACTTTCAGGCCGTAGCAGACCCGCAGCTCGTCCCCTGTGATTTCGTAGATACAGGGAATCGCCTTCCCCTTGTTCTCGCCCACGCTGGTGGTGATGTCCATCTCCCGCGGCACTTTGGTGGCGTCGAGCTTCAGCGTTCCCTCGTCCTTCTCTTTGCCGACGACCGTGTTGTATTTGTCACCCTTGATCGTCAGCTTGATCGACTTCAGCAGCTCCTCCGGCTGCTTCTTGCCGTTGAGCTGCATCAGCACCGGAGTCCAGTCGCCTGCCATTGTCTTGAGATCTTTTTCACTCTCATCTTCGGCGGCAACCCGAGTTGAGAAGAAGGCACCAAACGCGAGGCCGACTACGGCGACTGTTAGAAGGCGAAGCATACGAATCCTGTGGATTTGAAAGTCCGCAAACGAATAAATTACTCCCCGCCAATGTAAGCAATCCAGCCCCAGATTGCCAGATTTTCGTGGTAAGATATTTCCCTTCCTCCGCCAAAAGCCATCCTCCAGGAGCCTCCCCATGTCCCTCTCCTCCCGCCGCGACTTCCTCTCCTCCACCGCCGCCCTGGCAGCCGGGGCCGCTTGCACATCGCTCCTCACGCGCTCATCCTTAGCCGCCGCGGAACCACCGGCCATTTCGTTCGGCCTGGTCACCTACATGTGGGGGGCGGATTGGGACCTGCCGACGCTGCTGAAGAACTGCAAGAAGACGGGAGTGCTCGGCGTGGAACTCCGGACCACGCATGCCCACAAAGTGGAGCCGGACCTGGACGACGCCGGCCGCGAGAAAGTCCGCAACCAGTTCGCCGAAAGCGGCGTCACGTTTGTCGGCATCGGCAGCGACGAGCGGTTCGACAACCCCGACCCGGCCAAGGTCAAAGCGGCCATCGAAAAAACGAAGCAGTTCATCCGCCTCAGCCACGACATCGGCGGCTCCGGGGTGAAAGTCAAGCCGGACAAATTCTACGACAACGTGCCGCACGAAAAAACCATCGAGCAAATCGGCAAGGCCCTGAGCGAGCTGGGGGAATACGCCACCGGCTTCGGCCAGCAAATCCGGCTGGAGGTCCACGGCCAATGTGCCGAGCTGCCGACCATCAAGGCGATCATGGACGTGGCCAAGGACGAAAACGTCGCCGTCTGCTGGAACTCCAACCCCACCGACCTGAAGGGGGACGGCCTGGAGAAAAACTTCGCCCTGGTCCGCAAACGGTTCGGCCAAACGGTCCACGTCCGCGAACTGGACACGCCGGACTATCCCTTCCAGGAACTGATGGACCTGCTCGTCAAAACCAAGTACGAAGGCTGGATGCTCCTCGAAGCCAGCAGCAAACCCGAAGACCGCGTCGCCGCCCTCGCCGCCCAGAAAAAGCTCTTCGACCAGATGCTAAGAAAAGCGGCGGGGTAAGTGGATCGGGTTCGGGAGTCCTCGGCGGCGATGATTGCATCGAATGGAAAGTCTTGGACGCCAAAGATTTCCGGCCCCCTCGCGCTCCGCACCTCGAGAGATGCTTACCGCTGCAATAAGCCAGCGGCGATGAGCGCTCGGCGGAACGCAATCCGGCGAGAGGACGTCCACCAGCGCAAGAAGGCCTTGTGACATCTGGTCTTCTCTTTTTTTGCCTGGACAATTGCGGCTTGTAGCGGCAGTCGTTCCGAGCCGCTCACCTGGGAAAGCAACTGCTGGTACATCTTCTCCGCGGCAGCGTGGTCGCAGATGATGCCGATTCGTTGTTGCAGGTCGATGAGCATGGCGTCCACTTTCACCGCTGCTGCTGGGAGGGCGGCCCCGATGATTTCCAAAACGTATCTAAGCTCCTTGCCGGCGATGCGAAACTCGTGCGCTTTGGCGGGTGTCGTCAATCGTTGCGAGCCGAGTGCGACGAGCGTTGCCGCCTGCTTAGCGATGCGTTTCGCGGCCCAGTCTCCCAGCCGCTGCTTGGGCTGGTCAATCTTCTTGAGCAGACGCTTCTGCCGCTTCTCAAACTCGCCACTCGTGATTAGACGTTTATGCAATTTTTCCAGCGGCCGGTGGGCTTTGTCACGCCGCCGCCTCAGTTCCTTGGCAAGAACCGGATTGTCGGCAGACTGCTCCAGCATCACATCGAGATCACGCACGTCCCCCGCGGCTTGGCGAACCTGCTTGAGTTTCCTTGCAAACCATATCCCTTCCTTGTTCGGCAGCACCGGGTGAAACAGTTCCACCGCCGCGGCCGAGCGGCGGCTCCAGGTCCGGAGCTTGTGGATGTTGTCCGCCCCGTTGCGGGCCCCCGATTCCGCCCGCTTCAAAGTTTTGGCAACCCGCTTCAGGCGCGCGACGAGAGCCTGCCGAGCCACAGCGCGGATTTTGCTTTGGGGGGTGACGCCCGGCAGCCATTTTTCCGGTCGGTTCATCACTTGCAATTCTAATTACCCATCTGGGCATTGTTAGCCGGGAAATGTAGGGTGGGCGGATTCGGAGCGACCATGCTAAAGACCGGTTTTCCCACGTTTGCGACACTCTGTGACCGGGCAATTGTCGTGCATTTAGGGGATCAAATCGATCCGCCGATCTTTCGCGCTATCCGTTCCTTGACGAAGAAACTCGAATCTTTGCCGCCGACAGGAGTAATCGAGTTTGTTCCCGCCTTTACGACAATCGCCGTTTACTACGACCCGCTCCGAATTTCGGAAGCGGAGTTGTGCTCCACCATCAGCGACCTGGCAACGACGCTCGCTTTGACTGACGAGTTCGAGCCGCGCGTCGTGGAAATTCCCGTTTGTTACGGCGGAGAATATGGCCCCGATTTGGAGTTTGTGGCAGAGCAGGCCGGACTCACTCCCAACGAGGTTGTCAGGATTCATTCGGAGGGTGAGTACCTCGTTCACATGATCGGCTTTGCTCCTGGCTTTCCTTACCTTGGTGGAATGTCGCAGCAAATTGCGGCTCCTCGCCGCAGTTCGCCTCGCCTCAAGATTCCTGCCGGGTCAGTCGGCATCGCGGGAGATCAAACGGGAATCTACCCGCTGGAAACTCCCGGCGGCTGGCAACTCATCGGCCGTACGCCGCTCGCCCTCTTTCGGCCGGACCAGGACCCGCCGACGCTCTTGCAAGCTGGAGACATCGTCCGTTTCCTCTCCATTTCGCCGGACGAGTTCCGCCAACTCTCGGAGCATCCGGCATGAGCATACAGGTAATTCGACC
>JBJXFF010000165.1:0-17015 GCA_046153945.1 Pirellulaceae bacterium | reverse complement strand
AGATGGAGAATTTCGCCTCGCCAAAGACTCCCGACCCCGGTCTGCCGGATCGGCTGCCGGCGCATATGCCATCGCCGCGATAGATGTTGCGAATTATTTCGTAAAATCTTTGTCGCGATCTATTGACGATGCCAATCCGATTTTGTACACTTGTATAGACCGCGGCGGAGCTGCGCTGGGACGGGAGAGAAGAAGGACTTGAATCTGAGACGGTCAGATCTTTGGCAATCCGGTGGTTTGGGCATTGGTCCGCGCTGCCTTACGGCGAGGGATGGGGCGTACGTCTGCGCGGAGGGAGGAGAGATTTCTGATTCTGACTTGAGGCAAGATGCTGGCCGCGCGGGGGGAGTGAATCAGGTTTGAGGCTGATCCAGGGGATGAATCACGCGAACTTGGCGTGAGCCAAGGAGTTGCGGCGACAGGAATCACGAAAAAAAGTCGTGAATCAGATGAATCAGAGCGAGCCGGCGGGGTCGGAGACCTCGCCGATCAGAGGAAGCCGACACGCGGGCCGCGTGTGGCTACGTTAATCCAGGCGGGCGCTGGAAATCAGCTTGATGAACTCCGCGTTGGTCTTGAAGCGGCTGAGTTGTTTGGTCAGTTGCTCCATGGCGTCGACGGGGTGCATGCTGGAGAGGGTGCGGCGGAGCATGGTGACGGCGTGGAGCGTATCCGGATCCAGCAGCAGCTCTTCGCGGCGGGTGCCGGACTGGGTGACGTCCAGAGCGGGCCAGACGCGGCGCTCGGCCAGCTTTTTGTCCAGGACCAGTTCCATGTTGCCTGTTCCCTTGAACTCCTGGAAGATCGCGTCGTCCATGCGGCTGTTGGTCTCGATGAGAGCCGTGCCGCAGATGGTGAGGGAGCCCCCCTCTTCGAACGCGCGGGCCGTGGCGAAGAGCTTTTTGGGGATGTCCATCGCCTTGACCGACAAGCCGCCGGTCTGGATCGCGTCACCGCGGCCGCCGACGTATTTGTTGAAGGCCCGGGCGAGGCGGGTGATGGAGTCGAGGAGCAGAAAGACGTCCTGCCCCATTTCCGCCAGGCGGCGGCAGCGCTCGATGATGAGCTGCGAGAGGCGGACGTGGCTTTCGATATCCTCGTCCAGGCTGCTGGCGCAGACCTCGCCCTTGACGTTCCGCTTCATGTCGGTGACTTCTTCCGGCCGCTCGTCAATCAGCAGGATGAACTGCTTGACCTCGGGGAAGTTGATGCTCATTGCCTGGCTGATGTGCTGCAGCAGAATGGTCTTGCCGGAGCGCGGCGGGGCAACGATGAGAGCCCGTTGGCCGCGGCCAAGGGGCGTGAGCAGGTCCATCACCCGCGTGGTGAGGGGGGTCGCGCCGGTTTCGAGCCGGAACCACTGGTTGGGGTTGATGGGCGTTTTGACATCGAACGATTTGACGTTGAGATAATCGTCCGGGGCCATGCCATCGACGTCGGTGCAGTCCCGCAAGCGGGGCCCTTGCTGCCGGCGGCCGGGCTGGACCGTGCCGCGGATCATGACCCCCTGGCGGAGACCGTAACGCTCGATCATGGTGCCTGGGACGAACGGATCGCTCCGCTCCCGCGAGTAGCCGGTGTCGGGACTGCGGAGAAAGCCGTAGCCGTTGGGATGCATTTCGAGGAGGCCGTAACCGGGAATGAGCTCCGGTTCGGTATGGACGCCGACCGGCATGGTGCCGTCGGGATTGGGCTGCAGTTCGCCCCCTTCCGGAGGAAGCTCGCCGAAGGGACGGGGCTGGTCGGCACCGTCCCCTTGGGGATGCGGATAAGGGGTGCCGGGGCCGCGATCGGGACCGCGGTCCTGCCGGTAGCCCCCTCCATCGGGACGCCGACGGCCGCCGCGACGAGGACGGCCACCGCCTCCTCCGCCACCACCACCACCGTAGCCATTGCCGCCGCCACCTTGATAGTAGCCGCCGCCGCCACCACCGCCGCCGCCGTAACCACCTTGCGAACGACCACCACCGCCCGAGGGACGCCGGCCAAACTTCTTTTTTGCCATACCACACCCGAAGGAAAACCGCGCAAACAGCCAAGGGCCTTGGCTAAGAGAGCTTGCGCCTGTAAACGTGAATTGACTCCATGGACCGAATGCCCGGCGAATGGCCGCGGAATGCCCAGCGGCAGAGAATCATCGCCCAAGCGAGATCATGGCTCTTGTACTAAAGACAGGGGTGGGATGCAGCCGCGTGGCTACAATGCCCGAGCACCCATCCAGCTAACTGCTGCGAGACGACCGGCAGCTGCGAAAATGACAGCGCCATTGTCCCGTGGCAAGCTTTGTTCCGGCAAATGCCTTAGCGTTACTTCGCTTCCTGCTCTCGACGAATCCCGGCTTTCGCTGGCGAGGGAAAACTTAATCCCCGGCAATTATCCTATGAAAGCAAGGTGTGCCATGTCCGCTGGTAAGCGAAAACACAGCCAGATACAGAGAAGCGTCCGAACCGAGGGAGGGTGATGCTTGTCCCACTCACCCAGGTCGCTCCGCCATAACTTGCACGGAGAAAAACGCTTACATCGACAGAAGTCAAACTACCGTGAATCTTATCGACAGTAAGACCTTTGTCAAGCTGGCATTTAGCCTGGGAGCCGGAAAATCAGGAAAAATTGGTGGAATTTGCAGGGTTCTGGTGGGCGGGGGCCGCTTTTCGGCGTTTCAGTGCGCCAAAGAAAGGCGAATTTCGCCATTCAATCCTCATAACCGCTACTTTCGCTGTAATTGCTGGCCCTTCACTTCCGATACGAACAGAAGGTCGTATTCAGGACGAGTGTCCGGCTGCCGGTATTGTCAGGAGGGTTTTATGGTTGTTCGCGTTCTGTTGACCATGGTGGCCTTGGTGCTGGTGGCCGCGCCGGCGTTTGCCGCTGACGAGCAGATTATCTGGCAGACCGACATCGCCAAAGCCATCAAACAGGCCAAGACAGAGAAGAAGCTGGTCCTCGTCCATTTCTACGGCGATTCCTGTGCTCCTTGCCGCGTTGTGGAACAGAAAGTCTTTCCGCAGCCGCAAGTTGTTCAAGCAGTCATGCGGAACTATGTTCCCGTGAAGATCAACGTCGATAAGGCCGAGAATGTCGCCAGCCGTTACGGCATCCGCTCGATTCCCACGGACGTCTTTCTTTCCTCGGCTGGACAGGAGTTTCATCGCAATCTGACGTCGCCGTCAGTCGCGGATTATACGAGCCTGCTCGATCAATTGGCGATCCAGACCGGCATCGGCAGTTCTCGCCAGGCAGCGCTATTGGAACGCGAATCACGCAGTGACGCGAAGCAGGCCGCTGCCGAGCAGCCGCCCGCCCAGCAGCAGTATGTGCAGAATCAGTTTGCTCCTCAGAACGGCGATGCCGGCAATCGGTATGCTCCGGCGAGCGCGGCGAGTGGAATAAATCCAGTCAAAGCCCAGCCGCAAATTCCCGGAGCGGCCAGTTCGGAAGTTCAGACCGCTTACAGCGGACCACCCGCGGCACAGTCGGCCCAACCTCCCAGCGGACCCTTCAGCTCGCAACCTGAACCAGTGCCTGCTCGGGCCAACCCGACCGCGGAACCTGCTCCCCAGGGGAAAAAGGTTGCCCCTCCGGCGGCGACGGCGATGCAGCGGGCGACGTTTCAAGATCCCGGCGACATCACCGCCCGCCAGCCCATTCAAAATCAGTTCATTCCCGTGAAGGACGCTCCGCCGGTTGGCTTGGAAGGATTCTGCCCGGTATCGCTGAAAGAAGCCGGCAAATGGAAGAAGGGTGACAAGCAGTATGGAGCCATACACCGCGGTCGGACGTACCTCTTTGCTTCCGCCGCCGAACAACAGAAGTTCCTGGCGGACCCCGATTCGTACAGTCCTGTATTGTCGGGCGCGGACCCGGTGATCTTCGCCGAGCAGGGACAGCTTGTGGATGGGAACCGGAACTTCGGCGTCGCCCTTCCCAATGGCGAGCGGTCGGAGATGTACTTCTTCGCCACCCCAGAATCCCGCGACCGCTTTGAGAAGAACCCCAGGCAATACGCAGTCACCGCTCATCAGGCCATGCTGAAAAGCGAAACGCAACGCAAGCTCCGCTAAGGTTTGGTGACGAGAATTAGAACGTGCGGCAGAGCAATCCGCCGTCCGCCACAATTACGTTGCCGGTGATAAACGCACCGGCTTCTGTCGCAAGGAGCAATGCCGGACCGACCATGTCGATCGGCTGGCCCCAACGCTTCACAGCCGTTCGCTCCGCGAAGGACTTCTTCTGCTCGTCCGACAGGATGTTCATCGGCAGATCGGTGGCAACCGGACCGGGAGCGAGACAATTGACCGTAATGCCGTGTGGGCCTAATTCCAGCGCATGTGCCCGGGCCATTCCAATCAGAGCCGCCTTCGTGGCCGAATAGAGCCCGCGACCCGGATTCGAAGCGAGTGCCATGATGCTCGAGGTGTGGATGATCCGCCCCCACTTCCGCTCGATCATTCCCGGGACCAGCAAGTTGGAAAGTAGGTAACAGCTCGACAGGTTGAGTTCCAAAATCTCGTCCCAGGCCTCTTCCGTAGTATCCACCAAATTCTGCGGCTTATTGCTGCCGGCGTTGTTGACGAGGACATCGACACGGCCGAGCTTGGCCAGCACATCCTTTGCCAGCTTCCTCACCTGATCGCGCTGCGTCATATCGGCCACGAAATACTCGACCTTGACGTTCGTCCCATCGGCAATCTCGGTCTTCGCCTTCTTAAGTTCGTCCTCATGCCGAGCGCTAATGGCAATATTGGCACCCGCTTCGGCGAATGCCCGGGCCATTGCCTTGCCAATTCCCTTGCTGCCGCCGGTAACAAGTGCGGTGCGGCCGGACAGGTCAAAGAGTTTGCTCAGCATGATTCACCTGGGAAAAAAATTAGTTTAAACGTACAAGGAAGATCGCATTTTGATGTCCCGCGAAGTTTCCACGAAAAACCGCCAATTGGCGATTCGCTGGACTCACCGTGGTGATTCTAACTGACTCGCACTGGATGACCAGTTCCCCGATAATGTGTGGCCAGGCCTGGTATGTTTTGGGGTTTCTCGAGCGGAGCAAGGCTGGGAGGGCCTGGATTGAGCGATACAAATTCTGCCCTGGCATGAGGCTAAAACAGAATGGCACCAATGAGTTGCGACGAATCAGTTCATTCCAAATGGGGGGCAAAAGTCCGGTTATCGCGCTGAGACGGTCCGGCTAGTATCGGAAAGGTTGGCGGTATGGGAAACTTTGCTCAGGTCGGCCCCGTCTTAAGGGCTAGACTTAACGAGTCTCGCCATTGTGCGAATTGCCTCTCCTTAGGGTGTTCCTTATGACTCAATGCATTTTCAACTTCCGTCTGACAGTAGTATCGTCCCTCCTGACGCTTACCGGTTTTGCACTTGCGGAAGAGCCCGCCACGAACATTCCCCTCAAGCGAGTCGTGATGTTCAGCTCGGGGGTGGCGTTCTATGAGCGGAACGGCGATGTGGAGGGAAATGCGACCGTGGACCTCCGGTTCAACACGCGGGACATCAACGACCTGCTCAAGAGCATGGTGTTGCAGGATGAGGGGGGTGGCAAGATTTCCACCGTCTCCTACGGCTCCAAGGATCCGATCACCCGCACCCTTCGGACCTTCACCATCGACCTGACCCACGAGCCGACGCTGGCGGATTTGCTCGGCCAGATTCGGGGAGAGAAGATTGAGATCGATTCACCCAACAAGATGACCGGCACCATTATCGGCATTGAGAAACGGAGAAAGCCGGCCGGGATGAACGAGACCGTCGAAGTGGAATACCTCAATCTGCTGACCGACGAAGGGCTGCGGAGTGTGCCGCTGGATGGCGTTGGAAAGATCAAGCTTTCCAATCCCAAACTTGATGCCGAACTGCGGCAGGCGCTGCTTGTGCTGGCGCTGGGGAAGTCCGTCGATAAGAAAAGCGTCACGCTGAATTTCACGGGGGCCGGAAAGCGGCCGGTGAAGGTCGGTTACATACAGGAATCGCCGATCTGGAAGACCAGCTACCGGCTGGTTCTGGCGGATGACGCCAAGCCGCTGCTGCAGGGCTGGGCCATTGTGGAGAATACGACCGAGGAAGATTGGGACAATGTGAACCTGACACTTGTCAGTGGCCGCCCCATCTCCTTTGTGATGGACCTCTATCAGCCGATGTATATCGACCGGCCGCTGGTGCAACAGGAACTGTATGCTTCGCTTCGGCCGCGGACGTATGACCAGGATCTGGCTTCCGCCGATGATGAATTCCGCAAAGCGAGAATGCCCGCCAAACCAGGAATTGCGGGAATGATGGGTGGTGCGGGTCACGGGGGGCCGCCTGCCGCCAAGAAGGCGATGGAACAATTGGCGAAGAGTGAGTCGGAAACATTTGGACTGAAGCGAAATCGCGCCGACGAAAAGGCGGCTTCCTCGGGACGCTATCTGGCGGACGGCAAGGGCGAAGGGGGCTTTGACCCTGGAGCCGTGGAGTCAGTCGCCCAGGCCAGCGACGTCGGCGAAATGTTCCAGTACCGCATTGCCACGCCGGTCAAACTCGGTCGGCAGAAGAGTGCGATGCTGCCGATCGTCAACGATTCGGTTGAAGGAGAGAAAGTCTCCATCTACAACCCGGCCGTCCATGCCAAGCACCCGCTCAACGGCCTGCGGCTCAAGAACAGCACGGACCTGCACCTGATGCAGGGACCGATTACCGTTTTCGATGACGGAGCTTATGCCGGCGATGCCCAGATTCAGGATTTGCCGCCGAAAAGCGAGCGGCTGGTGAGTTATGCCATGGACTTGGACACGGAAGTCGCTCCCACCAGCACTGGAGAGCCGGAGCAGCTCATTGCGGTCAAGATAGCTCGCGGGACGATGCAAATCACCCGCAAATACGGACGGACCCAGTCCTATGTCATCAAGAATTCGGGCAAGAAGGCCAAAAAGGTTCTTGTTGAATATCCGCTCGATACGCAGTGGACCCTGCTGGAGCCCAAGGACCCGACCGAGAAGACGCGGAGCCTCTATCGCCTGGCCGTCAACGCTGAACCGGGGAAGCCCGCGAACCTGACCATCAAGGAGCAGCGGACGGCGGATGACTACCAGGCCCTGTCGAATCTCGACGACGGGACCATTCGGTTTTACATCAACGCCAAAGTCGTTAGCGACAAAATCAAGGCCGCTTTGGAGGAAGTGATCAAACGGAAGGGAGCCCAGGGTCAACTCGTGGCGAAGCGGGCAGAGATGGAGCGGCAGGTGCAAATCATCTTCGACGAGCAGAACCGCATCCGCCAGAACATGGCCCAGCTTCCCAAAGACAGCGACCTCTTCCGCCGCTACGTGACCAAGTTCGACGAGCAGGAGACCAAGATCGACCAGCTCCGCGAGCAGATCAAGAAGGCGATTGCGGATGAGACGGCTGGCAGGGACTCGCTTAACAAGTTCCTGGTGGAACTAGATCTGGTGTAATCAAAGTAGTCCGCTCACTCCGTGAGCGGATATTTCGGCACAAGGAGTGTGTCGTCTACTTACCGGGATCTGCCTGCGGCTGAAACAAGTTGAGCCCTTGTCCGGGCACTCCAGTTTCCGCGGGGAGCTCCGTCACGTTGGCGTTGGCCTTTTGCGTCGCCGCGGCAGGAACCAGCGGCAGGTACTGCCTGCTGCGGGCGTCATTGCGGAGTCCTTCGGCCCGCGAGCGGAGAGCCGCTTCGGGGACGATCTCTTGCGGGGCGAGCGTCACGTCGACGATCCGTTCGTCCCGAATTTCGCGGGGATAGAGGGTCTCGGTAATGAAATCGAGCGGCGGAATCTGATACCAAGGCGGGCTGAACTTGTGATAGATGGTCTCGGTCTTGTAGCCGTCCTTGATCACGGTCACCTTGCGGGTGCCGTAGTAGACGTAGCCCGTGGAGCAAGGAGTGGTTCCGATTTCCTGGTCGTCCACAAAAACCTGGGCACCGGGGGGATTGGTCCGAATGGTCATCCGCCGACGGACGCAGCCCGTCGCCGCAAGCAGGGCCAGCGCGCAGAGCAGCAGCAAGAGGGATGGAAATCGGGACGAAATGGGGCGAAGATGCGGCATGGATGGCCTGGGAAGCACGGTCGAGTAGCGCGGGAGTATAGAAACCATTGCGGCTTCCGCCCAGAGAGAAATGAGGCGGTTACGGAGTTCCATTCCCAAATGGAGTGCTACCCGAGAGACTGCGGCTGATTAGTCTTACTCTTGACTCCGTAAGGGGTTAGAATAAGGTAAACAGGGATATTTGCAGAATTCAAATCAGGCGGGGGCCTTCACAACATTCCCCAGGTTTTGTGGCTCAGGTGAATTACTCGACTTGCCTCCAAGTGGCGGCTATCACCGACGTTGGAATGCGGCGGACGACGAACCAGGACTCTCATGCCCTGGTCGTGGCCGACACCGCCGAGTTGTGGCAGGCGCGCGGCCATTTTCTGATGGTGGCCGATGGCTTGGGGGCACAGGCTGCCGGCGAGCTGGCTAGCAAGCTCGCGGCCGATGGCATTCCCCACCTCTACCACAAGCACCGGGATCTTTCGCCGCCGGAGGCACTGGAGAAGGCGATCCGCGAAACGAATTCGGAGGTCCATCGCCGCGGTATGGCGAACCCCGACTTCCATAATATGGGGACGACTTGCAGTGTGCTGGTCCTGCTGCCGCAGGGAGCCATGGCCGCTCACATCGGCGACAGTCGCATCTATCGGCTGCGGGGGAACCAACTCCATCAACTGACATTCGACCACAGTCTGCAATGGGAATTGCGAGCCTCCGGCCAGTTGCCGCCGGGGAGCGACATCGCCGCTTCAGTTCCCAAAAATGTCATTACCCGCTCGCTCGGTCCCAATGCCAATGTCCAGATCGACTTGGAAGGCCTCTGGCCGATTGAACTGGGTGACGTCTATTTGCTCTGTAGTGACGGCCTCACTGGGCGAGTGGAAGACCACGAACTCGGTCCGATCATGGGGGCGTTGCCTCCGGAAGAAGCGGCTCGGGTGCTGGTAGACCTGGCGAATCTGCGCGGTGGTCCGGATAACTGCACGATCCTGATTGCCAAAGTCGTCAAGCCGGAAATGACTACGGCCGCCTCTCAGGCCGCGCCGATTACCGTCGGCTCCGCCAAGAACAAAAAAGGGGTTCATCCCGGTGTCTGGATCGGTGCGGGAGTCGCGGCTTTGGCGGCGATCTTCATCTTGATGATGAACATGCCCATTCCGGCTGCCGTAGTGGGAGCGGTCTCCTTGTTGACGGCCGGCTTTGGCCTGCTCCAGCACTTTGGCGTGAGTGGCGGCGTGACGCTGGGCGGAGGACGCCATTTGGGCAAGGGCCCGTATACTGTCACCGCCTGCTCACCGGGTCACGAGTTCATCAGCAAGCTGGGAGAGGTCATTGAAGAACTGCGGGAAGCCGCCCGCGACAGCCACTGGAACATCGACTGGCGAGCCTTCGACGAGTACTGCAACCGCGCTCAGGCAGCCGACGAACGGAAGAACTACATCGACGGGGTTCGCGAATTCTGCCGGGCGATCAGCTTCATGATGAAAGAACTGCGGAGTCAGGGAACGAGGAAGTCGGACTCGACGATCCAGTACTAATGAGGCTCGTCATGCCATCACCATTTCCTGGAATGGACCCCTATCTGGAACATCCGGCGATTTTCCCCGGATTTCACGATCGTTTCATCGCTTACTTCAGTGAAGCGATCCAGGCGGCGCTTCCGGCACCTTATTTCGCAGACATCGGCGACCGTCTGTGGGTGGAGATTTCCGACCGTTTTATTGGTCCCGATGTCAATATCCTTCAAAGTGAAGATGAGCCGCGGGACGCTCCCGCGGAAACTGGCGGCGGGCTGGCGATTGCTGTCGAAGCCGCAACTAGACCCTTGGTGATTCATGTTCCGCACGACGAACACCGCGAGCCCTTCGTGCAGATTTTTTCCCAGGTGGGTGGGGAGCGATTGGTCACGACGGTAGAGGTTTTGAGCTTGGCCAACAAAACGCCGGGTGCCCACGGACATGATCTTTACCGCCGCAAGCAGCAGGAGATCATATATGGCCAGGTGCATTTGGTAGAGATTGACCTGCTTCGAGGCGGACAGCATGCCACAGCGGTTCCATTGGAGCGGTTGCGAAAGAAAGCGGGCAAATATGACTACCATATCTGCACGCACCGCTTCGACAACCTGGAAGACTTTTTCGTTTACCCCGTTTTATTGACCGAAGCGCTTCCGGCAATATCGGTTCCGCTTTTGCCCGGCGATGGCGACGTGACCATTAATCTTCAGTCAATTTTTTATCGTTGTTACGAAACGGGTCCTTACGCTCGCCGGATACGCTATGGAGAATCGGTGATCGATCCACCCTTATCCGCCGAACTTAGCACCTGGACTGCTGAAATTCTGAAGTCCAAGCGAGCCTAGAGCGGCGAAACCTTCTTAACGTCAATTTCTCTTGACATTTGCTCCCATTTGACAGACTGATATCGGCTGACATTTCGCTTTTTCCGAAAATCAGTTGCATTTGGCATCGCTACCCATTTGACCAGGGGGACGGAGGCAAATTACAATAACAAGGCTACGGAGCGAAATTGCCCCACCAAGGCTGGTGGCGGCGAGAGAATGCGGCGGAAGGAACCGGGATGTACAAAACGCCGCACAAGCACCCTCGGAGAGTCTGATGAATAAGCGTGAGTCCAAGGTATACAAGGAAACCTTGCTGGCACTGCGGGCCCGACTACGGGGGGATTTTTCCGGGCTGGCGGACGCGGCGCTGCGAAAGACCCGGAGCGAATCGAGCGGCGATCTCTCCAGCATGCCGATTCACATGGCCGACATGGGGACCGACGCATTCGAGCAGGAATTCACCCTCAGCCTGATGGAACACGACGGATCGACGCTGGAGCAAATCGAAGGTGCTCTTGAGCGAATTGAGGGGGGAATCTATGGTGTCTGCACCGAATGCGAGCAGAAAATCCCTAAGACCCGCCTGAATGTCCTCCCCTACACACCCCACTGCGTCAAGTGCGCAGATAAAGTCCCCAGCCACTAAGGCGAAGGGATCGGTGCAGGCTGCCATGAACAGCCGCCGTAAAGAGCGGAGCCAGACCAAAGACAGCCAGGCAACAGCGGCTGGCGTAGAAGGCGCGGCCGTACAAGTGCCGGTCTCTACAGCGGCATACATTACATTTTTTGCGCTGGCGATTGTCGGCGGATCGATTGATCTGCTGACCAAGCAAGCCGTTTTTCGCTCCCTCGGCTATCCTGGCGAACAACCGACCTGGTGGCTGATTCAGGATCGGCTGGGAATTCAAACGGCACTAAACCCTGGAGCTCTCTTTGGCATGGGAGGGGGTAAGCGGCTCATCTTTGCCGCTCTCTCCATCGCCGCATTGATCGGCATTTTCACCTGGCTCTTTGTCTACAAAGCCGCTCGCGATCGCTGGCTTACTGTTGCCTTGGGAATCATTACCGGCGGCATCATTGGCAATCTCTTTGACCGGCTGGGAATGTGGCATTGGGGCGGCCTTCCCAAGGGAGTTGACGCCGAGTTGACCGGAGCCGTGCGGGACTGGATTCTGTTCCAGTGGAAAGAAGTCCCTCTAAAACTCTTCAACCCCTGGCCCAATTTCAATCTCGCCGACTCGTTTCTTGTCACTGGCGCGATTATGCTTGCGATTCACGCCCTGACCTATCGGGAGCCAAAGCCGACGGAAGAGCCAAAGGCGAGTCCGGTAACCTGAAGTCTCAACTTCTCAACGAGGCGATTCATGCAAGCCCGTTTCCGAATCTTCAAGAGCGGCACTTCCCCTTGGAAAACCATTTTCTCGGCAGCCGCCTCTTTTGCCACCACGCTCGGTCCGGAGCGCCTCATCGGCATTTCCCATTCGCACGAGCAAAACCTCGGCCTGGTGACCGTCTGGTATTGGGCAATTGAGACCGAAGAATGGAATGTGTGGGAAGTGAATTGTTAGGTTCGATTCGGCGGCGGGGCGAATCCGCCGCCGGGCCGGTGGAATCTCGTACGGACGTCGCTTAGACTACCTTTCAACCGCGGGCATGCCGTCCGCTCCCTCCTTCCTGCGTCGCCACGAGGTTCCCACCATGACGTTCTGCCTCCCGCGCCTTGCTTCGTTGCTATCCCTTTTGGCCCTGACTTTGTCGGCCTGCGCGGCCGCTATGGCCGATGCTCCCCGGGCACTTCCGGCCGGCAAACTGCCAAACGACGTTCGTCTTTCTCCTCCCAAAGACCTCGATGGCTATTTCCCATTCACCCCACCCACGAATCGCGAGGCTTGGGAGAAGCGGGCGGAGCGGGTCAAGCGCCAGATGCTGGTTTCGCAAGGACTCTGGCCGCTTCCGGAGAAGACGCCGCTCAATCCCGTCGTGCATGGACTGATGGACCAGGGGGATTTCACCATTGAGAAGGTCTATTTCGAGAGCTTTCCCGGCTTTCACGTCACGGGCAGCTTGTATCGCCCCAAAAAGGTGAGCGGCAAGGTGCCAGGCGTTCTATTCGCCCACGGTCACTGGGCCGATGGCCGGTTTCACGACAAAGGGCTCCCTGCTGTCCGCCAGGAACTGGTGCAGGGTGCGGAGCGCTTTGAAGATAGCGGCCGCAATCATCTGCAATCTCTCGCCGTGCAAGCCGCCCGCATGGGTTGCATCTGCTTTCAATATGACATGATCGGCTATGCGGACAGCCAGCAGATTTCGTTCGACATCGCCCACCGCTTCGCCAAGCAGCGGCCGGAGATGAACAAGACCGAAAATTGGGGCCTCTTCAGCACGCAGGCGGAAGCCCACCTGCAAAGCGTGATGGGCCTGCAATCCTGGAATTCGATCCGCGCGCTCGACTTCCTCGCCTCGCTGCCGGAAGTCGATGCCAGCCGCATCGCCATCACGGGAGCCAGCGGCGGCGGCACGCAGTCGTTCATGCTGGCGGCACTCGACCAACGCATCGCGCTGTCGTTCCCAGCCGTCATGGTTTCCACGGCCATGCAGGGGGGCTGCACCTGCGAGAACGCGAGCTGCCTGCGGGTCGATACCGGCAACATCGAGTTCGCCGCCCTCTTCGCCCCCAAGCCGCAAGGGGTTACCGCTGCTGACGACTGGACCAAGGAAATGTCCACGAAGGGTTTCCCGGAATTGAAAGCCCACTACGCGTTCATGGGTGCCCCGAACAACGTCGCTCTCTTTAACTTCACCCACTTCGGCCACAACTACAACTACGTCAGCCGGGCCGCCTTCTTCAATTTCGTCAACAAGCAATTCAAGATGGGGCTGCCGGAGCCGGTCGTTGAAGAAGACTACAAACGGCTCGATCGGTCGCAGCTCACGGTCTATGACGCTGCCCATCCGCGGCCCGAAGGTGGGGCGGAATTCGAAACCAAGCTGCTCCGCACCTGGACGAATGACGCCGAGGCGCAGCTCAAGAAACTAACGCCGACCATCAAACAGGAAACGCTCGAACCGTGGAAAAAGCTGGTTGGCGGCGGGATCGACGCCATCATCGGCCGCGGCTTGCCGGCGGCTGGCGATGTGGAATGGATTCAAACGGAGGAAGTCGAAAAAGGAGACGCCACCCGCTATGTTGGCCTGCTCCGCAACAAGGCTCGGAGCGAGGAAGTCCCCGCACTGTTCTTCCTCCCGAAGACTTGGAACAAGAAGGTCGTCATTTGGATCACCGACAAGGGTAAGGCCGGCCTGCTGAATGCCGATGGGGGAGCCAATGGCGACGTCGCCGAGCTTTTGAAGGCCGGAACCGCGGTTTGCGGCGTTGACCTCATCTACCAGGGTGAATTCCTGGCGGACGGCAAGGCCCCCGAGAAAACTCCGAAAGTTGGCAACAGCCGCGAGTTCGCCGGCTACACGCTCGGCTATAACCATTCCGTCTTTGAACAGCGGGTCCACGACATTCTCACCGCCATCAGCTTCTGCCAAAACTACAAGGACAAGCCGGAGGAGATTTCGCTCGTCGGCTTGGCCGGCGCGGGACACTGGGTCGCTGCCGCACGGGCTCAGGCGGGTGAAGGAACCATTGAGAAAACCGTGGTCGATACCAACGGCTTCCGCTTCGGCAACCTCACGGACTACCGGAATCCCGACTTCCTCCCCGGCGGCGCCAAATACGGCGACCTCCCCGGCATCATCTCCCTCACCGCCCCCGACAAGCTGATGGTCCTCGGGGAAACCAAGGAAACCGGCGCATACATCGTCGCCACTTACAAAGCCGCCTGGAAGCCGAAAAACCTCACCTTCTTCGCCGGCAAGCCGGAGGAGAAGAACGGTGCGGTGGTGGCATATCTGTTGGCGAAGTAGTGACGACGTAGGTATCCGATCTCCGGGTGGCACGCCCACGGCTCTGCGTGGGCGTGTTTAATCTGGGCTTGCCGTGCGGAGCAGCTATAATGGAAGAAGTGACGCTAACTTCCACGCCCAGCGAGGATTCCATGTCCACCGCTATCGTTCCTAGGCTGCTCACCGCCGAGGAATATCTTGAACTGCCTGATGACGGCCAGCGAACGGAACTGGTCGCGGGAGAGGTCATTTCCATGAATTTGCCCGGTTATCGTCATGGCCGCGTCTGCAACCGTATCGGCCGGCTCATAGGCAACTTTGCGGAAGAGCATCACCTGGGTACGACTCTTAACAACGACTCCGGCATCATCACCCGCCGAGGTCCAGACACTGTCCGTGGCGCGGATGTGAGCTTCTATAGCTATGCCCGTGTTCCCGAAGGCGAAGACCCCGTCGGCTACGCCGGAGCATCCCCCGAAATCGTGTTCGAGGTCGTTTCACCCACTAACACCCGCCGAAAAATCGCCGTCAAGACTGGCGAATACCTGAACGCCGGCGTCAATGTCGTCTGCGTCGTCGACCCCGCCTACAAGACGGTCAACCTTCATTTCCCCGATGAGCCATCGAAGGAACTCGAAGGGGACACTGCTCTGACATTTACTGATCTTCCCGGCTTCACTCTGCCGGTCAGAAAGTTCTTTGAATAGGCAACCTCTTCGCTTTCTGCTTCTTCTTGCCTCCACTTTCTTGCCAGATCTTCTACCCGCCTTATTGTCGGGCGGGCTAGCCGCGGCTGTTTGCACATTTGTATAATAGCCAACAGGGATGACGTGACGTCTCCCGTCTCCCCCTGTTTCCAGGTTTACAATGCTCCCATGTCCCCCTCCGCACCTTCCACCGAAACCCCGCTCGCTCAAAAGCCCCTCCCACCCCAAAAATCCCCGGCGGAGATGCTGACGACTCCCGCTCAGTTCGTGAAAGGAGTCGGCCCCCAACGGCAAGAAGCCTTCGCCCGCCTTGACCTCTTCTACGCCGCCGACATCCTGTTCCATTTCCCGCGAACCTATCAGGACATGAGCGAGCTGCGGGAAGTGGACCAGCTCGAAGAGGGAATCCTGGCAAGCGTGGTCGGCGTGATTGACGAAGTCGATCTGCGGAACACCGGCCCCGGCAAATCGATCCTCGGCATGCTCCTGCGGCAGGGGACGAAATTCCTGCGGGCGATCTGGTTCAACCAGCCCTGGATGTTGCAGAAGCTGGTCCGCGGCCGCCGGGTGATGCTTTGCGGCGAGGCGAAGTTGCAGGGGATTCGCTGGGAGATGTCGCACCCCAAGGTCGAATTCCTGGCGGACGACGAAGACGCCCCCAGCGGCCGCATTCTGCCGGTCTATTCGCTCACCGAGGGGATCAACCAGACGCAGATGCGGCGGATCGTGCAAGGCGTGGTCGAAACCTACACGCAGTTCGTGGACGAAGTCTTCCCCGACGACTTCCTCGACACCCACAACCTCTGGCCCATCAAAGCCGCCCTGCCGCAAATCCACTTTCCCACCGACCCCGCCGCCCGGGACCAGGCCCGCCGCCGCTTCATCTACCAGGAGCTTCTCGTCCTGCAGCTTGCCCTCGCCATCCGCAAATGGCGGATGCAGCACTCCCGCCACGCCCCAGTCATGCCGGCCAGCGCCAAGATCGACGCCCGCATCACCCGCCTGTTTCCCTTCGAGCTCACCAAGTCGCAAAGAAAGTCCATCGACGAAATCGCCGCCGACATGGGACGGGAGCACCCCATGAACCGCCTGCTCCAAGGGGACGTCGGCAGCGGCAAGACGGTCGTGGCGATGTACGCCATGCTCCTCGCCGTCGCCCACGGCCAGCAGGCGGCACTCATGGCCCCGACCGAAGTCCTGGCGAAGCAGCATGTGCAGACCCTCTCCAAAGCTCTCGCCGCCAGCAAGGTCCGCATCGGCACGCTCACCGGCTCGCAAACACCGGCTGAGCGGAAGGAAATCCTCGACAAAATCGCCAAAGGCGAAATCGACATCGTCGTCGGCACCCACGCGGTCACGCATGCCGTCGCCAAAAGCGGCGTCGAGTTCAAGAAGCTCGGCTTGGTCATCATCGACGAGCAGCACAAGTTCGGCGTGCGGCAGCGGGCGGCGCTCAAAAAGGCGGGGATCGATCCGCATTATCTGGTGATGACCGCCACCCCCATCCCCCGCACCATGACGATGACCCTCTTCGGCGACCTCGACGTCTCCACGCTCGACGAGCCGCCGCCGGGCCGCCAGAAAATCAACACCTACTGGGCCAACGAGGGGCAGCGGGACCGCTGGTGGAAGTTCTACCGCAAAAAGCTGGACGAAGGGCGGCAGGGCTACGTCATCGCCCCGCTCGTCGAGGAGGCCGAGGGGCTCGAAGCCGCCAACGTGCAGCAAACGTACGAAATCCTCTCCCGCGGCGAGCTGGCCAACTATCGCCTCGGCATGATTCACGGGCGGATGACGCCGGCGGAGAAGGAAGCGGTGATGGACGCCTTCCGCAGCGGCCGCACGCAGGTCCTGGTCGCCACCAGCGTCATCGAGGTCGGCGTCGACATCCCCAACGCCACCCTCATGACGATTGAAGGAGGCGAACGTTTTGGCCTCGCCCAGCTCCACCAGCTCCGCGGCCGCATCAGCCGCGGCAGCCACCCCGGCTTCGCGTGCGTCTTCGCCATCCCGCAGACCGACGACGGAGC
>JBJXFF010000028.1:0-4108 GCA_046153945.1 Pirellulaceae bacterium | reverse complement strand
CCGAGAAAGCCCGTGAGGCTAAATCAGCCTTGGCTCAATCGGCCGCCGAACTGGACGCGTTGAGTGCCCGGACCGCTTCCTTCAGAGTGCAGGAGGTAAAGTGATGGCCTGCGCCTGGGGCAGGTTCCACTGGTCGGTGTACGCCATCCTTCCTGGTTCCTTATTCATTCTGGGCGCGTTGTTTCTGCTTGCTTGGAGTCACCGCGCGGAAGTTCGCGGAAATAACTGATTCCTTTCGGATTCACCTCCCCCGCTTGGACTGCCGTTGACCAAGCTCATCTCGGATACTCGCGGGCATGAGCAAATTCATCGACGAACTGATCAAAGAATTAGTGAAACACTCGACAACGTTCACCGCGAAATCCATCGCGGACGCGATTCAGGATTCGAGCGCGGCCTCCCCATCGGAGTTTCTCCGTTTGCCGCCGCCGCGCGCTCGCTGTCCGCTAACTGGGATGAGTCGGACTTCCTTGAACGAACTGGTAGCCCCCAGCAAGCACAACGATTTCAAACCGCCTGTTCAATCATTTGTGCTTCGCAAGAAAGGCGCGGCCCGCGGCATTCGGTTGATTGATCGGGTAGATCTGCTCCGATACATCCGCGAGCAATCTGATTCGGGGCGTATTTCATCGCAAGCATAGCTATTTCCTGCTCATGGACTGGGTTGAACAGGCGATGGCTAAAGTGTCCGCTTTTCATTTTCGAGACAGAGCAACTCCTGCTCGAAACCCCACTCGTGGGCTTTGTCATCCGTTTTAGCTTCGTCCTCCTCGTAGTCCTTCCCGCCTACGAACGAGTGCGCCAGTTCATGCGCGATTAAACCAATGAGCCCATTGGTGCTCAGCTTCCAGGCACTACGATAAAAAACGATCAGACATGAGGTTTCGTTCGCTCCTCCCGGCCTGCCGAAGTCTTCAACTTCAGGTAAGGGGACATTAACTGCGAGCGCGTCCAGGGTAGGGTCTTCCAAGACGAAGGAGATCTGAGATTCGACGAACTCGAACGCCTTCTCGGGCAATCGGGCCAGCACTTCGCAGAGGGCCGGGACAAAAGCGTCCTTAGCCCCCGATGTCGGTGGCCAAAATCGGTCGCTCCCAACAATCTGCACAATAGTTACGTAGCGGGATACTAAGGCGATTTCATCCGCATCGGGAATTCGCCCCTCGGATCGCAGCCAGCATTCCTTCAGACTCGCAAAACAGGTTTTTGACCATTGAATATTCATAGAGTGCTCGCGAATGAGAATTCCGCAAAGCGGGACCAAAGCAAGACATTGGTCTGTGCCTCAGCGGAATGAAAGTGCGGCGGCTTCCTCACGCCTCGAAAAAGGCTATGCTCGGGCGGCCACTGGAAGAACCCTTACGGCAGCAATCACCTAACCGAGACAGCGAGGACGAAACGAGGATCACGGTCCTGAGAACGCCGTTGGAGCGCGGACAACCGGCGAGCAAAGCGTTTTTGCCTCTTTTTGGTTTTTAGGAATTTTGAAAGCCAGCCTCCTTTTGCCTTTTACGTAAATTTTTTCTCGAAGCCAACCTATCGAGCATTGCCAGCTCACCTCGAAAACTCAACCCCCTCCCCCCCCATTTTGTCGGCACCGACTCACTCCGCGGGCGCAGAGTCCGTTCCAGCCACCGCTCGCGCCTTGGGCTTCGTCCGGTCGATCCGGTGCAAGAGCACGTTGACCGTGTGCGGGTGCCAGGTGCCTCCCCGAAGCGTTTTGATCCCGCGCCGGTTCAGTTCCTCCATAATCTCGCGAACCGTCGTCTTGGCCGCTTTGCGGAGCGCCCTGACCACGGGCCGCAGCTCTTTAGCCTGTGCCCTGGCCTTGTCCCGGTTCTGGCGGGCCAGCGTCTTGCCGTAGGTCCCCAGCTTGACCCCGCGCGCCTTGGCCTGCTCCAGGCCGGCCTTGGTCCGTTCGCTGATGAGTTTACGCTCGTGCTCGGCCATCGCAGCGTGAATGTGCAGCATCAACGGTGTCGCGTCGGGGAACTCCACAGCGACAAAGGGCACCTTCTTCTCCATCAGGCCCGAGATGAAGTGGACGTTCCTTGCCAGGCGGTCCAAGCGGGCAATCACCAGGGAGGCACCGCGTCGCTTGCATTCCCTGAGCGCCTTCTCCAACTCCGGGCGGTCGGCTCGCTTGCCCGACTCGATCTCGGTGAATTCGGCCACCAGGGACCACTTCCCCCCGTTGAGCCAGTCCAAAACGGCCTTTTTCTGCGCCTCCAGCCCCAGACCGGAGTGCCCTTGTTGTTCGGTGCTGACGCGGTAATAGGCGATGAATTTGCCTTTATCCATTGAGGTTTGTCGCGATTTAGTCACTATCATACGAGCGAACGTATATGACAAAACGCCAAACTTCGTCAATCGAATACGAACCTCGATGCAAGATTGCGCAGCGAAGTGAACTCACAGGGACGCTCATAGCCGACGTTGGCGGAACCGGCGCCGACGGGGGCAAACCAACTCCGGGCTATCGGCCAGTAGGGCCGTCACGAGCAGCGTGGAGCAATCGAATCCTGCCGGGGATGGAAAACGAGGTCCTTGGGACCAAAATCCTTCCGCGCGCGGTTTGCTCGGCACCCCTTCCCAGTCAAACCGGTCACTGGCCGGCCATGCGCATGAGCAATCGATCCGTAACCCTCTCGCGAAGCCAGCGACGCTTGTAGCCCCGCGCCCGCATGAGCTTCTTGCCGGCCCACTCGATGAGTCGAGGCCGCGGTTTCTTCAGACGCCGCTTCAGCTTGGCCATTTTCTTCCGGTGCAGGCGGAGCTGCCACGGCTGCGGCGGGAATCCTCCGGCCACCTTCGCCTTTCTGCGTCGTTCTGCGCCTGCAATCCACATCTCGGCGTGGATTCGTTTCATCTCGCAGTACTGCTCCCAGCTCAACTTGCAGCGGCTGGCGACACCGCGCTCGACCCATTCCTGGATCTCAACATCAAGCGGGGTCTGATGGTACAGCGCCCAAATAATCAGGCGCACCCGTCTCATGCCTGGGTCTTTCTGTTTGGCTTTACTCATTGGATTGTTCGAGTCTCATTCGGCTCTCGACCTCTTTCCTGGTCTCCTCGATGGACTGCCCACCCTTCCACCAGTGAAAGCGTTCCGGCGAGTCAGCCGGAATTCCCAATACTCCGCGTGGCGTGAGATAGGGCATCCGTCCCTCTGTCGGCGGGTTTGGGACGCTTGGGACGCCACTTTCAATGTCCTTACACATGTATGTGTGATCACACATGATCTCATCATCTCTCTTTGCATACGCGCGAGACATTGAAATAGCCGTCCCAAGCGTCCCAACGTATTTACATTGTAAAGCAGGCGACTGCGCCGAATCTTGGGACGCCTGTTTGCTACTCGAAACCGAGTCGGGAATTGCCGTCCCAAGCGTCCCACGAAAACTGGTGAGGGAGGAAGTCACCGACTTCGCCGTCACCGTCGCTGCCTTGATATTCGTCACCTTCACGGTGAACTGCCGCGGTGACTTGTCGCCAGCCAGGGCGAAGATGCGCTTCCGGTGCTCGTGGTCCTTCGGATGCACAGCGCAGCCAAAGCGGCCATCTGGATAGATCCGGAGGTGTTGGCCATCTGCTCCGTACTGGAGCAGAAGCATGACGATGTCCTTGTTTCGCCGTCGCAAGGCTACTTGTAGTGCCGACCCGTCTGCCGGAATGCCATTCTGAAGCAGCACTTCGATTAGGCTGTGAAAGCCCAGACCAATCGCGATCCCCATCGGCCAGTGCCTGTAGTTGAGGTTCTCCGGCTCCGAGTATTTGTGATTCTTGAACCATTCCTGGACGGTAAACAGCTTCCCGGCCTTGCACAGATCACACAGCTCCTTGAACTCCGGCGGCAACGGTGGTCGGGTCCTTGGTGCCTTGGGCCGCGGTGCTCCTTCGATATCCGTTGTGGCGTTGGATGCTGTTAGGGAACTCGGGGCCATCGTATCGCTGACCGTTGTCATGGCTGGACGTTCGAGATGTTCCGCGTCGCGCTTAAGGGTGGCAACGAGAGGGGTAAAGTCGCGGGATGAACCGTGGGGGTTGCTCCGTGGGCCACGGTCATATTTTTGCGGTTTTGTGGTTGCTCCGCCCTTTGAGGCTCGGA
>JBJXFF010000162.1:0-22077 GCA_046153945.1 Pirellulaceae bacterium | reverse complement strand
CACACGGCGTGTGCAGACTACTTTGAAAATCCTATTCAAGGAAATGTTCGATGATGTTCACACCACTCCTCGCCGAATTTACGGCCTGGCATTACCTCTACACCATCTGGCTGTCGGCTCTCTCCATTTTTCTCATTCTGGTGATCCTGGTGCAACGCGGCCGCGGCGGCGGTCTGACGGGAGCCTTGGGGGGGATGGGTGGCCAAAGCGCCTTCGGCACCAAGGCGGGTGACCTCTTCACCAAGATCACGATCGGCGTCGCCATCGTGTGGGTTGTCTCCACCATGCTCATCATCAAATACGTCGGCAGCCAGTCGCAGACCGGCGGCCTCAGTTCCACGAAGTCTTCGACGCCAACGTCGAAGATCAAGTCAGAGGACAAGACGGACAAGTCCAAGACGGATGAGAAGAAGGGGACTGGAGCAGGGAAGACGCCCGAGACGAAGTCCAACACGAAGACACCGGAAACGAAAACGCCGGAAAAGAAGGCCCCCGAAAAGGGCGTCGAGACGAAGACCCCGGAATCCGAAACGCCCGCCAAGTCGTCCGACAAAAAGTAATGCACGCTCCCGCCCTGGAGGGCTGGGGCCAAGCTTAGCCGCTTCGACCACGAGGCGTTCGAGTTCTGACCGTTTAGTTTTGTCCGGCCGCTTACCAGGAGAACCATTTCTTGCTTCTCAGCATGACCGGCCACGGAGAAGCTCATCGCCACCAGACCGGGATGGCGATAGCGGTCGAGGTTCGGACCGTCAACAACCGCTATTTCAAGCTCAGCGTCCGGTGCAGCGAAGGGTACGCTTCCCTCGAACCGCTCGTCGAAGCCGTCGTTCGCGAGCATGTCCGCCGCGGCACCGTGCAGATCAACCTGCGAGTGGACCGCGAGCTGACCAGCGACGACTATCGGCTCAACGAATCGGTGCTGCTTGGCTACATGAAGCAGCTCGACGTGATCTTGCAGCAGCATGGTTCCGGCGAACCGGCCCGGTTTGATGCGCTCCTTGCGCTCCCGGGCGTGGTCAACGAACTCGGCGCAACTTTCGACGCTGCCGAATCCCACTGGCCGCTCATTGAGCCGGTATTTAGCGAAGCCCTGAAGAATCTGGCGCGGATGCGGTCCGAGGAAGGTAAGGCGATGCTGGCCGATCTCTCTTCCAATCTGCAAACCATTGCCCGCGAGCTGAATCATATCGAGGCCCGCGCTCCCCTGGTGATTGAAGGTTACCGCGGACGGATTCAGGAACGGCTCGCCAAGATGCTGGCGGAATTCGGCGTCAGCGTCGGCCCGGCGGACGTCGCCCGCGAGGTTGGCTTGTTTGCCGAACGAACCGATATTTCCGAGGAAATCGTGCGGCTCAAATGCCACCTGGAGCAGTTTGACAAGGTGATGCAGAAGGAGGAGACCCCGGGCCGCAAGCTCGATTTCCTCACCCAGGAGATGTTTCGCGAAACCAACACCATCGGCTCCAAAGCCAACGACGCCGACATCGCCCGCCACGTCATCGAAATCAAGTCCATCATCGAGCGGATCCGGGAAATGGTCCAAAATGTGGAGTAGAGTTTAAGTGGTGGGGTAGGCTTCCAGCCTGCCCAAACTCATTCCTTTTCCACCGATTCCGCCATGTCCACAACCGTCCTCCTTTACCCCGCTGCCGCCATGACTTCCGAGCCGAAACGCCCGAAAGCGACGAAAACCGGCGGCGTGGTCATCGTCAGCGGCCCTTCGGGAGCGGGCAAAAGCACCGTTGTCCGTGAGCTGCTTCGGAAGTGTCCGTTGCCGCTCGCCCGGAGCGTTTCGGTCACCACTCGGGCGCCGCGGCCGGGGGAACAGGTCGGCGTGGACTACCATTTCCTCTCCAAGGAGGAGTTTCAGCGGCGGCGGGAGGCAGGCCAATTCCTGGAATTCAAGGAGGTTTTCGGCCGCGGCGACTGGTACGGCACGCTTCAAAGCGAAGTGGCGTCTGGACTTGGGGCCGGAAAATGGGTAATCTTAGAGATTGATGTGGAAGGGGCGATGAGCGTCCTGGCCGCCCATCCCAATGCGGTCACCATCTTTATCCACTGCGGCTCGCTGGACGAACTGGAGCGACGCCTGCGGCAGCGGAACACCGAAAGCGAAGCTTCCATCCAGCGGCGGCTCGAAGTAGCCCGCGGCGAGTTGGCTTTGCAGGACCGCTATACCTGGCAAATCAATAACACAGACGTTGATCAGTCGGTTCACCAAATCTGCGACATCCTGGCTCGCGAAGGAAACAAGAATGATTGAAGAACTGAAGGAAGAATCCATCGTCAACAAGGTCGGCGGCCGCTTTAAGCTCAGCACGCTGATCCAAAAACGGCTGGTGCAACTGAACCAGGGGAGCCGGGCTCTCGTGGACCTGAACACCCAGGACAAGATGCAGATCGTGCTGCAAGAAATCGCCCAGGACAAGATCTTCCTCGACTCGACCCAAAAGGTTCGCGTGGCTGGCGACTTCCAAGGAACGGGCGAATCGATGGAACTGGACCTCGGAGATCTGTAGTTCCTGGCGAGCGGGGGGCGTGAGCCCCCTGATACTACCCGCGATTTATCTCCATGCCCACGCGCGAAATTGTCGTCGGCGTAACTGGCGGGATCGCCGCCTACAAAACGGCGGCTCTCGTCAGCAAGCTCGTGCAATCCGGCGCGGGGGTCAGCGTCGTGATGACCGCCTCAGCCGAAGCCTTCATCGGCGCGGCGACGTTTGCCGCTCTCACCGGCCGACCCGTCGCTCGCGGCCTGTTTGACGACCCGCAGCATCCGCTCGGGGCACATATCGAACTCGCGGAGAAGAAGGACCTGCTCGTAGTTGCCCCGGCCAGTGCCAATTTCCTGGCGAAGGCGGCTCAAGGTTCGGCCGACGATCTGCTCAGCACCCTCTATCTCGCGTTCACTGCGCCGGTTCTGATGGCCCCCGCCATGAACACCGCCATGTGGGAGAAAGCGGCTGTCCAGCGGAACGTCACGCAGCTTCGGAGCGACGGCGTTCACTTCGTCGATCCCGCCTCCGGCTGGCTCTCCTGCCGCCAGGTTGGCGCGGGGCGCATGGCCGAGCCGGAAGTCATTTTGGCCGCTATCGAAAAGCTGCTCGGAAAGTAACGCGACAGACCTTCCGCAGCCACGGCCGCGCTGCCAGGCGATACAATCCGGGGTAACTGATTGAATCCTGATAACCTGGAAATCCCCATGCGCACTTTCGCCCTTTCCTTGGCGGCAATCTCGCTTGCACTGGCGACACTCCCCTCCTCACTAGCCCGAGCGGAGGACCCAGCGACAAAGCCGAAGGAGTCCGAGAAACCAAAAGTCGCCGGATCGGAGAAGCCCAAGACGCCGGAAAAACCAAAGGTTGTCGGCCCGGTCAAACCCAGGCCGGCAAACCGGCTCGCGAAGGAGACCAGCCCGTACCTGCTTCAGCATGCCCACAACCCCGTGGACTGGTATCCCTGGGGAGAAGAAGCGATGGCCAAGGCGAAGAAGGAAGGGAAGCTAATTTTTCTCTCCGTCGGATATTCGAGTTGCCACTGGTGCCATGTGATGGAGCGAGAGTCGTTTCTGGACGACGAGATCGCGGAATACCTCAACAAGCACTTCGTCTGCATCAAGGTGGACCGCGAAGAGCGTCCCGACATCGACAGCATCTACATGACCGCCCTACAGGTCTACAACCAGCTCGCCGGCACCGGCCGCGGCGGGGGTTGGCCGATGAGCATGTTCCTCACCCCCGAGGCGGAGCCGGTGTTTGGCGGCACCTATTTTCCCGCCCGCGACGGGGACCGCGGCCCCTCCACCGGCTTTCTGACGCTGGTGAAGCGGGTGCAGGAGGTCTGGGCGAAATCGCCCGACAAGATTCGCGAGGACGGCAAGACCATCGTCAAATACACCAAGACGGAACTCGAAACTCGTCGCCCCGCGGTCCTGACGCCCATCGACGACAAACTCTATGCGGCAGTGCAGAAGGAACTCGAAGGGCAGTTTGACGAGAAATGGGGAGGCTTTGGCTTCAGCGAGATCAATGACAACCGCCCTAAATTCCCTGAGCCGAGCAACCTGGCCTACCTCATCGACCGCGTGCAGCGGAGCAAGGACGAGGAAGCGAAACGGATGCTCGTCGCCACGCTCGAAAAGATGGAAATGGGAGGCATTCGCGACCACCTCGGCGGCGGCTTTCACCGCTACAGCACCGATCGCTTCTGGCGGATTCCGCATTTTGAGAAGATGCTCTACGACAACGGCCAACTCGCCGGCATCTATGCGGAAGCCTATCGCTTGACCGGGCGCGAGGATTTCCGCCGGGTCTGCGAGGAACTGTGCGACTTCGTCCTTCGCGAAATGACCGACGAGAATGGCGGCTTCTACGCGGCTCTCGATGCCGATGCGGAGGATGAAGAAGGGAAGTTTTATCGCTGGGAAAAGGCCGAAGTGCAGAAGCTGCTGACCAAGGAGGAGTTTCAACTCTTCTCCGTCGTCTACGGCCTGACCGGCGAGCCCAATTTTGAGGAGAAGTACTACGCCCCGCAGCTTGCCCAGCCGATGGCGGAAAATGCGAAGTCGTTGAAAATGAAGGAGTCGGAACTGGAAGCACAGCTCACTCCCATCCGTAAAAAGCTCTTGGACGCCCGCGGGAAACGGGCCCGCCCACTGACGGATACAAAAATGCTGACCGCGGATAACGGCCTGATGATCGGCGGTCTCGCCGATGCCGCCCGCATTCTCAAGGCGAGCGGGGGGCGTCAGCCCCCTGATACTTCCGCCAAAGCTGATCGCTATCTCGCCGCTGCGATCAAAGCCGCCGACTTCGTCCTCGCGAATCTGCGGACGAAAGAAGGCCGCCTGCTCCGGACATACAGCAAGGCAGGTGAAGCGGGAGGCAAAGCCAAGCTCAACGCCTATGTGGACGACTATGCTTTCCTCGTGGACGGCCTCCTGCGGCTCCATCAGGCGACGGGCGACAAAAAATGGCTCACCGCTGCCGGGGAGATCACCACGAAGCAGGTCGAGCTGTTCCAGGATGAGAAATCCGGCGGGTTCTACTTCACTTCCAGCGACCACGAAGCCCTTTTCGCCCGCGGCAAGAACCCGGTCGACGGAGCGATCCCGTCCGGCAACTCCGTCGCCGCATGCAACCTGCTTCTGCTCGCCAAAGCCTTGAAGAAGCCCGACCTCGTTTCCACCGCCCAAAAGACGATCGCCTCGTCTGCCGGCCTCCTCGAACAGTCCCCTTCTTCCGCTCCTCGCATGGCCGTCGCCATTCCGCTGCTGCTGGAACAAGCCAAGCCGGAGGAAAAGAAGGAAGGGAAAAAGCCGGAAGAAGGGAAAACCCCAGAGAAGAAGACCGAGGAGAAGAAAAAGTAAGTCGCGGCCTGCTGCACGATTCTCCACCCATGCTCCACAACCACTACATGCGACAGGCTCTTGCGGAAGCGCGGCAGGCGCTGCTGGAGGAGGAGGTGCCGATTGGGGCGGTGATTGTCCGCGGGGAGCAGGTGATTGCTGCCGCCCATAATCAGCGGGAGCAACTCAAGGATCCAACCGCCCACGCAGAGATGATCGCCATTACCCAGGCCGCGGCCGCAGTCGGGGGCTGGCGGCTGGAGGAATGCACGCTGTATGTAACACTGGAGCCTTGCATCATGTGCTCGGGGGCCATACTTCAGTCCCGCATCCCGCTCGTCGTCTTCGGCGCGACCGACCCCAAAGCCGGGGCGGTCGATTCGCTGTTTCACCTCCTCAGCGATCCGCGGCTCAACCACCGCTGCCAGGTGATTCCCGGCGTAATGGCCCCCGAGTGCGGCGAAATTCTGACCAAGTTCTTCCAGGTCCAGCGGCGGCTCGGCAAAAAGTAGCTTAGCCCCCGCGCCCACGCGGGGATGCGTCGCGTCGTCGTCGCGGCTAAGCGACTTGACTTTGCATCTCGCCGGTGGCAGGTTGAAGCTCATGTTCCGCGTGCTCGGGTCTCCCGCAAAGCTCTGTGACGGTCTTGGCCGGCGGGATTTTCTGCGCATTGGGTCGCTGGGCGCTTTCGGGCTCGCGCTGCCGGAGCTTTTCTCCCAGCAATCAACCGCAGCGGAGCAGCGGGGGAGTTTCGGCAGGGCCAAGCGGTGCATGTTCATCTTTCTCACCGGCGGGCCGCCGCAGGTGGATTTGTGGGACATGAAGCCAGCCGCCCCGGTGGAGATTCGGGGCGAGCTGCGGCCCATCTCGACCAACGTAGCGGGCATGCAGATCAGTGAGCTCTTGCCCAATCTGGCCAAGGTGGCCGATAAATTCTGCATCCTCCGTTCGCTGACCCATCGCGACACGGTCCATACCTCCGCGGGTTATACGCTGCTGACGGGGAATGACCATCCGCTGGCCAACGCCAAGACGGCTACCGACATCAAGCCGCGGCCGGACGATCATCCGCATCTCGGCTCGCTCCTGGCGCTAGCTCGGCCATCCACCGATGGGACGCCCGCATTCGTCTCGCTGCCGGAGGTCATCAAGGATGCCGCGGTGAACGAGTTCCCCGGACAAGTCGGAGGCTTTCTCGGTCGCGGCCTGGATCCCTTTCGCATCGAAACGGCCCCGGACAAGCTGACCTTTCGGCTGCCCGACATCGTCCTGCCGAAGGAACTCACGGCGGCCCGGCTGGCGGAGCGGCGGCTGTTGCAAACGGCCTTCAACAACTCCTTGAACATCACCGACCAGCGAGCCGCAACGGTCGACCTGGATGCCAACTATGCGCGGGCCCTCGATCTGCTCCGTTCCCCCCGAGTTCAAAAGGCATTTGATCTGGCAGCCGAGCCGGCCCCGATCCGCGCCGCCTATGGCCAGCATCTGTTTGGCCAGGGCTGCTTGCTGGGCCGAAGGCTCCTGGAAGCGGGGGTCGCCCTGGTCACGGTCTACTGGCATTACGAGGGCCCCGATGATTCTCCGGTTTGGGACACGCACGAGAACAACTTTCCGCACCTCCGCAACCGGCTGGTTCCTCCCGCCGATGCCGCCATCGCCGCCGTGCTGCGGGATTTGTCCGATCGCGGGCTGCTTGAGGAAACGCTGGTCGTCGTGCTGGGAGAATTCGGCCGCTCCCCCAAAGTGAACGGCAAAGGTGGGCGGGACCACTGGCCCCACGCCCAGTCCATTCTGCTGGCCGGAGCTGGAATAGCGGGGGGAAGCATCTACGGTTCGACCGATGCGCAGGGAGGTTATCCGGCCACTTGTCCCGTCACTCCGCGGGATCTCACCGCCACACTACTCCATTTGCTCGGCGTATCCCCGGACCTGACAATTCGCGACCGTGCCGGCCGGCCTTACCGCGCCTGCGAAGGAACTCCCATCGGCGGCCTCATTTCTTAGGGAAGCACTTACAGGATTACGCGCATGACTACCAACCGCACAGCCGCTTACTCCGCCGCGCTCGACTTTGCCGAAAGGCAAGTCGCCGCGCTCATCGCGAAGCACCCGGACTTTTTCCCCATCTACACCACCGGCGGCAAATGGCATCACGGCGGCGAGCTTTGGACCGATTGGACCGGCGGGTTTCTGGCGGGGATGATGTGGCAATTTCATCTGCGGGAACTGGGCCGCGGGCTGGCCGCACCGCAAGAGTCGCAGTGGCGAAAGCGGGCGGAGCACTACTCCAAGCTGCTGGAGCATCGGCAGCATGACCGGGCCGTGCATGACCTCGGCTTTATCTTTCTCAGCACGTATCTTCCCTGGTATGAGCTCACCAAGCGGCCCGAATTGCACGGCGTGCTGGTGCAGGCGGGTCGGACGCTGGCGATGCGGTTCATGGAGAAGGGGCAGTATCTCCGCTCGTTCGTCGCGCCAGAATCGTTGTTCATCGACATCATGATGAACGTCCCGATCATCTTCTATGCCGCCAAGGAAATGGGCGACGAAAACTTGCTTCGCGTCGCCTCCGCCCACTGCCGCACGACGCGGAACTATCTGGTGCGCTCCGACGGCAGCACGGCTCACGAGGGGATTTTTGATTTGGAGACCGGCCGCTTCCTGCGCCAGACGACCCATCAGGGTCTGCGCGGTGACAGTGCCTGGGCCCGCGGTCTGGCTTGGTCACTGTATGGTTACAGCAAGTGCTACGCCTTGACGGGTGATGAGACCTGGCTGCAAGTTGCCGAGCACAATGCTGACTACTGGATCAAGAATCTGCCGGCTGATTATGTTCCTTACTGGGACTTTCACGCCGACCTTTCCCTTTTGCCGCCTTGGGGAGCCCAGAAAGAGTCGAGCGCCGGGGCCATCGCCGCCAGCGGGCTCCTCGACCTGGCCAAGCAAACGAAGTCCCCCGAGAAAGCGAAGAAGTACCAGGCGACCGCCCTCGCCACGCTCGATGCTCTCTCGTCAAGCGAGTATCTCGCCGTCCACACTCCGGGCTGGGAGGGGATTTTGAAGCACGGCGTCTATCACACGGCCAAGAACCTGGGCGTGGATGAGTCCGTGATGTGGGGAGAGTACTTCTTCGTCGAAGGGTTGCGAAAGGCCCTTTTGACACCCACGCCTACATAGAAGGCTGGTGTGAGAACTGCGGGTCAGGCTTTGACCGTGCGGTTTTCTTCGGCAAATATCCCGCTGCCGTCCTGAGAGTAGACTCGATTGCGGCCGCGGTCGATGGCGACCTGCAAGGCGTTCCGGCCGCGCTGCAAGAATCGCCGCATATCGTCCCCGGTAAAAGTCTCCACCACTCCCAGTGTCAGGCGCAGCGAAAATCCCTGCACCCTGGCCGGCAGTCGGCATTGCAGGGCGGCGCGGCGCAGGCGTTCGGCACAACGGGCTCCGTCCGCCAGCCGCATGGCCGGAAGCAGAATTGCAAAGGTGTCGTTCCCCAGGCGCGAGACATGGTCCATGTCCCGCATATTGGCCTGAATGATCTGGGCCACCACCCTCAGAACCAGGCCGGCCCCGGCATCCCCAGGTTTTTGGATCAGATCGGCGAATCCATCAATTTGCGCCAGCATCAGGCAAAGCGGCGTCTGATCTCGTTTCCACTGGGCCAGGCGGCGGATCATATCGTCGATGAACGCCGGTTTGCTGGAGACATGGGCTTCCGCGGCGCGGAGGAGTGTCGTCGAGAATTCGTCGGTATCGGTCGTCCAATCCATCCCCAAGAGTTCGGTCAAGTCGTCTCGAACGGGGGCGTTGGCGGAAGTTCTATGGTCATGCCGCAAGTGATGATTCTGGTTCCCATCGTTCCAGTACAGGCAATTGCGGCCCCCCTTCTTGGCGGCATACAGCGCCGAGTCCACGCGCTTGAGAAGTGCCGTCTGATCCTCGCCCGGTTGCAGTTCGGCGATGCCCCCGCTCATGGTCACTCGCAAGTCTCGCCCTTCATAGCGCAGCGTGGCCTTGCCGATCGCCGCCCGCGCCTGCTCCGCCATTTCCCGGGCGGTGGGGAGCATCGCCGAAAACACAATGGCGAATTCCTCGCCGCCATAGCGGGCGACGAGATCGTCCGCATCGGTCTGTTTGCGGAGGACGCTTGCCACATGCCGCAAGACTTCGTCGCCGGCCTGGTGACCATAAGTGTCATTGAATTTCTTGAAGTGATCGACGTCCAGGAGCATGACGCAAGTAGCCAGTCCCCGCCGCTGCTGCTCTTCCACCCGCCGAGCTAGAACGTCGTCCAGCGAGCGGCGGTTGGCGACCTGCGTCAGCGCATCCGTGCGAGCCTCGAAGGCGTGAGCCTCCATCTGCCGGGACTGGGCATGCAACTTTTCTTCCGCCGAAGAGAGTTGCTGCTGCATCCGCTGATGAATCTGCAGCAGCCTGGTGACCGCGGTGACTGCCGCCTGGTCGCTGGCCGGTGCGTCTTGCAGTGCGCTGGCAATCTGTTGCATCTCCAGCGAATGTTCGTCGATCTCCACCGCCATGCTGCCGGCGAGCTTCTGGATTTGTTCCAGCGCCATTTTGGCGGCCGGGCTGTTTCCGGCGGCACTCGCCTGGGCTCCGTGCGCGAGCGCCCAGATCCCTGCCGCAAAGAGCGCGGCAACGATCAGCACGAGCACGAAAAGTGTGAGGAAAGGCGGCATAGGATGCAGGCATCCGGAGGACTGTCGAAGGCAACAGGCGAAGTCCCCCCTTTCTAGGAGATAGGCCACTAACTACCCCTGGTCAACTTGCCCGACGCGCCAATGGCAACATTGCGGCCGATTGTATCGAACACGCCGGTCGCAGCACTGAGAAGCAACCTGGAGCAGTCCGCGCACTCCGTGCACGGACACTCCGTCACATCGAGCGCACTGGCCGCTAGGCCGCTTGGGGATGGGCCGCCGGGACAACTCCCTCTGCCGTTTCCTCGGCAATCACGGCCCGCAATTGCGGCGCGGCAAGCGCCTCGTTATAGGTCCGGACCCAGGCCGAGGCTTCGGCCAGAGTCTGATGCCTCGCCGCCACTTCCCGCGAAGGAAGCAGCAGCACTTGATAGAGGGGTTTCACAAGCATGGTCAATCTCCTGATAAAAAAGGATGGAAACAAAACGTAACTCTTGGATGTACTCTGCACTGTTTTGTTGAAGTATTCACGCGCATGGATGGTCTAACTACAGACAGTTACTCGGCTTGCGAATTCGGCGACGAAGGGTTTCTCAACACCCACCCCCCCGCTTTGGCGACTTGCTTGTCCCCGTCTCTCCTGCTCTCGGTCTTTGCTTCCGGCGCGCAGCCCCGTCGCCAATCAACGCAGCTAGTAAGGGAAAAGCAACCCGGGAAAAACGCCGGAATCGCAACGTAAGAAGGCGGATCAGCGGGACCCGCGGCCGGCAGCACCCAGGCTGACCAGGAACGCCTGCGGACCTGCCCGCAGCGAAAAGTAGTATAGGAATCTATTGTACAGTAGTCAAGCGTTTTAAAAACACAAGATGTGGGGTCGCTGGGAAAAAATGTCCCTAGTAATAGCGGTCGAATCGGGTACGCCACGACGCTAAGACGCGGAGGTGCAAAGGGGGGAAGAAAGCAGAAGGAACGGTCCACAGATTTCGCAGATGTACGCAGATTCGGCAGCCTCTTCCCGGTTATTAATCTGCGTTCATCTGCGAAATCTGTGGACTTTCGTTTTCGATTTTAACTGTTCTTCTTGCTCTATTCCCCTTCGCATCTTAGCGCCTCCGCGGCTTTGCGTTAAAAGAGAGCAGTCCCTCCCCTCCCAGGATTACAGGCCATGGCTCTCTTCCCCCGCGACACGATCCTCTCCCAACTCCGCGCCAAGGTGGCTGCCGGGAAACCGATTATTGGTGGTGGGGCGGGGACAGGGATTAGCGCCAAGATGTCCGAGGCAGGTGGAATCGACCTGCTCGTGATTTACAACTCGGGGCGGTTCCGGATGGGGGGCCGCGGGTCGCTGTCGGGGATGATGCCGTATGGAGACGCCAATGCCATCGTGATGGAGATGGCTCGCGAGGTCCTACCGGTGGTGAAAAACACCCCGGTGATCGCCGGCGTCTGCGGCACTGATCCGTTTCGGGTGATGAAGCTCTTCCTGCGGGACGTCGATGCGGCCGGCTTCAGCGGGGTGCAGAATTTTCCGACCGTCGGGCTGATTGACGGCAAGTTTCGGCAGAACCTGGAAGAGACGGAGATGGGGTTCGGGCTGGAAGTCGACATGATTGCCGCCGCTCACGAGATGGGACTGCTCACCACTCCGTACTGTTTTAATCCGGACGAAGCGACGGCAATGGCGAAAGCCGGTGCAGACATTCTGATTCCCCACATGGGTCTGACAACGAAAGGGAGCATCGGGGCGAGCACCGCCCTGACGCTGGAAGAATCCGCCCGCCAGGTGCAGGCGATGCACGATGCCGCCAAAAAGGTCAACCAGGAAATCCTCGTCCTCTGCCACGGCGGCCCCATCGCCGAACCGGCCGACGCCCAGTTCATCCTCGACCACACCACCGGCATCGTCGGCTTCTACGGCGCGAGCAGCATGGAGCGACTGCCGGTGGAACCGGCGATTCGAGAGCGGGTGAAGGAGTTTGGAGGGCTGAGGATAGTAGGCAGTAAGCGGTAGGCAGTAGGCAGAGATTAGACATTAGTCATTAGGATTTAGTCATTAAGCTCATCCTGCAGACACCTCGCCTCATTCTCCGCGAGATGCATCACGGGGATCTCGACTTCTTAGCCGAAATGCTCGGCGATCCGGAGGTGATGCGGCATTTTCCGAGTACGGAAGACCGCGCGGGAGCAATCGCCCACATCCAGCGGCAGATCGATCGCTATGCCACTTGGGGCTTCGGTCCGTGGCTGGTGGTGAACAAGGAAACGAATCAGCCGGTGGGCCGCGTCGGGCTGCTGCGGCAGGAAGTGGACGGAGCCAGCGAGGTCGAAGTCGGCTACATGATCCATCGCCCCTTCTGGCGGCAAGGCTTTGCCTTCGAAGCGGCTGCCGCTTGCCGCGACTATGTTTTCCATACGCTCGGCCGCGAGCGAGTCATCTCCCTCGTTCGCCCGGAAAATCTTCCTTCCGCCGCCGTCGCCCGCAAACTCGGCATGCAGCCGGAGAAGGAAGTCATGCATCATGAGCTGAAGCACACGGTGTTTGCAATGCAGCGGCCCAAGTAGGGTGCATGAAGCGCCAGCGCAATGCACGCGTGATATTCACGGTCCATCGAACACACCCACCCTGACAATGACCACCGCCGGGGCGACTTCCTACTGCCAGCCGCGCGGAGCACGCGTGCATTTCGCTGGCGCTTCATGCACCCTACACCTTAAATCAACCCATCCAGCTCCTCCACCAGTTCCGCAAACCGCGCGAGCGCGGTATCCACCGGCTCGCTGCTTTCCATGTTCACGCCGGAATCGCGGAGCAAATCCAGCGGGTCTTTGCTGCAGCCGCCGCTGAGGAAGCTGAGGTAGGCGTCAAGCTCCTTCTTGCCGCCGTGCAGGACCTTCTGGCTGAGGGCAATGGCGGCAGAGAGGCCGGTGGCGTACTTGTAGACGTAGAAGGCCCGATAGAAGTGCGGGATGCGGAAGCACTCCAGCGCCAATTCGTCGTCGATGGCGAACTCGGGGCCAAAGTACGCCTCCAGCAGCTCACGATAGACCTGCTTGTAGGAATCCACCGTCAGCGGCTCGCCGGCTTCGGCCATGCCGTGCGTGATCTTCTCGAACTCGGCGAACATCGTCTGCCGGATGATCGTCGCCCGAATGTCGTCCAGCTCGCGGTTGATTAAGTACGCCCGCTGCCGTTTGTCCTGAGCCTTTTCCAGCAAGTGGTGGCTCAGCAGCTCCTCGTTAAAGGTGCTGGCGACCTCGGCCACGAAAATCACGTAGTCATAGTATTGGAACGGCTGATTCCGGGCCGAATGCCAGGTGTGCATGCTGTGCCCCGCTTCATGGGCCAGCGTGAAGACGTCGTTAAAGACCTCCTCGTTGTAGTTCATCATGATGTACGGAATGCCGTCGAAAGTGCCGCTGGAGAACGCCCCGCTGCTCTTCCCCTGATTCGGATAGCGGTCGCACCACCGCCCCATCAGCCCCTCTTCCAGTGCGGTGCAATACTGGCTCCCGAGCGGCTGGAGCGAATCCATCACCAGCTTTACTGCCTGCTTCCAATTTCGCTTCACTTCCAAGTCGCTGAGAATCGGCACGTACGTGTCGTAGTGATGAATGTCCTTCAGCTTCATCTTCCGGCGGCGGACGTCGTAATACCGATGCACAGCCGGCAGGTTCTTCCGCACCGAGGCAATCAAGTTGTCGTACACCGACTGCGGCACATTGTCCGGAAACAGGGCCGACTCCAGGGCACTCTTGAACCCCCGGACCTTGGCGTAATAGACATCCTTGTGAATCGAGCCGGTCAGCGTGGCGCACAGCGTGTTCTCATGCCCCACGAACTGGGCGTAGTACTGATGAAACGCAGTCTTGCGGACGCTCCGATCCGGCGAGACGAGCAGCTTGCTGAACGTGGAGTTGGAAAGCTCAATCTCTTCTTTCTTCTCGTTCTTCACCGTCCCGAACTTCAGGTCCGCATCCAGTAGCTGCCGAAACGCCCGGCCGGCGGCCCCCGCCATTTCCCCCTGCATGGCGATGATCTCTTCCTCGCGGCCGCTCAGCGTGTATGGCCGATAGCGGACGACTCGATGGAGGGCCAGCTTGTAGAGTGCCAGTTCCTTGGAGGCCAGATACGCGTCCAGCGTCTTCTTCGGCAGGGCCAGTATCTCCGGCCGGATGTAGCTGGCGGCCTGGCCCGCCTTGGTGGCCAAGTTTTGGAACCGACTCACGAGCCCCTGATAGGTGCTGTCCGTCTGGTCCTCCGTCACCTTCAAATGGACATACCCCCCCACCTTCTCCGCCAGCCGATCGAAGTCGCTGTCATACTTCAGGCAAGCCGCCAGCGTCTTCGCCCCCTCCCCCAGCTTCCCCTTGAATTTCTCAAACCCGGGAATCAGCTTCTCCAGCCGGGTGAACTCTTTCTCCCAGGCTTCGTCGCTGGCACAGAGGCTCGACAGATCCCAGGTATCCGCAGCTTTGACCTTCGACCGTTTGGGGAGACGCACAATTTTGGACATGGTTGTTATCCGTTGATTTTTTGGAGAATAATCTCGCAGAACATGAAATTCTGGCACCGATTGTAGCGTGAATGGACCGGTCTGCGGACCCGAGAGATCCTATGCGGTCGGCTTGCTCCTGAATTGTCGCGCGCGTGCCGTCATGAAAACTGTGAGAGCTATGTTGCCGCTACTGCGTCCATCTTTCGCTTTGCTGTGCGTTTATTCGCTGAGATAGCCTCCGCAACGGACCCAACAGTTAGCTGCCAAAGCATCCACAGATTTCGCAGATGACGCAGATTGGAATCCAGAGACTGATTCCAAACAAATCTGGTCCTATCTCTCCCTCTGAAATCTGCGTCATCTGCGAAATCTGTGGACTCTGCCTGGCGTTGGTGGTGCTGCGGGGAACGCTGCTGTAGGGGAGAAAAACACCGGCTTGACGCTTGCCCTTGGCACTCAAAACTGCGTATAACTTCATGCCAATTTGTGCATCAATAGAATCATACTTATTGGTCGGATTTCAGCATCAAACAGTGCCGAAAACGACCGCTCCCTAAGGAGAAACCTCAACCCCTAAAACGTGAATAAGAAATGGCCACTATGCGGGCTTATTCACGGACTTACGGCGACGTGAATAACCCTAAGCGATGCCGCGGCTGATGTTTAGGGCAAGTATATTCATCGTAACTAACATTGCAACATGACCTCAAAAACATGAATAAAAGTCACCACTTCCGAGGGGGCAGGCGAATCGCAACTGGCCTGCGGTCCGCGCCCCGTCCTCTGGTCGAAAGTTGCCGCGCCAGCCGGTATGATGACACCTGCCCTGTCACATATCCCACCTGTCCAGTGCCCACCTCTCCCGAGATTGTTATGCGCCGAATCCCCTCCCTGCTCGCCAGTCTGGCAATTGCCCTGGCCGCACTGTCGCCGTCCCTTGCCGCCGACCCCGCCTGGAAGCCCGTCGCCGTCCCCGATGCCTGGAAGAGCCCCCCCGATGGCGAGAACATCTTCCAGTGGTATCGGGCCAGCGTGAATGTGCCGGCGGACTGGAAGGGCAAAGAACTGCTGCTGATGGTCGAGGCGGCTGATGATGCCCGCGAGTTCTATATCGGCGGCGAGAAAATCGGTTCGTTTGGGGATCTGCCGCCGAAGTATCGCAGCGGTCTCGGCGGAACGAAGCAGTTCAAGATCGACCCGAAGTTGGTGAAATACGGCGAAGAGAACCTCGTCGCCATCCGGGTCTGCAACAACCAATCCCGCACCGGCTTCAACGTCGCCGCGCCGGTTCTGTTCGGCGGCGACCAGGCAATTCGGATGGCTGGCCAGTGGGAAATGACGGCTGGGGACGATCTCGCCTGGGCTAAGTCCGACTCCAAACCGATGGTTGCCCTTCCCGCTTTCGCGAAGCTCGAAAGCCGGGCCGACGTCGAGCAGTCTCTGAAGAAACTACAGAACGACGAAGGGCCGCTCTCGCCGGAACAGTCCTTGGCCAAATGCACCACCCCCGACGACCTCGTCGCGACCATCGTCCTCTCCGAGCCTGAAATCGGCCAGCCGCTTTCCATCAAGTGGGACACTCGCGGCCGGATGTGGGTGATGCAGTATTTGCAGTATCCCAACCCCGCCGGCCTGACGATGGTCAGCCGCGACAAGTTTTTGCGGACGGTCTACGACAAAGTTCCCCCGCCGCCGCCGAACCATTTCAAAGGTGCGGACAAAATCACAATTCACGAAGACACCGACGGGGACGGCAAACTCGACAAGCACAAAACATTCCTCGACGGCCTGAGCCTCGCCACCTCATTCGCCTTCGGGAAGGGGGGCGTGTGGGTCCTCAACCCGCCGTACCTCCTCTTCTATCCGGTCAAAGAGGGCGAAGACGTCCCCAGCGGCGACCCGGTCGTCCATCTAGAAGGTTTCGGCATCGAAGATTCGCACAGCATCGCCAGCAACCTCCGCTGGGGTCCCGATGGCTGGCTGTATGCCTCGCAGGGGAGCACCGTCACCGGCGACATCAAGCGCCCCGGCATCGACAAAGTGCCGGTCCACTCGCTGGGGCAGCTCATCTGGCGGTATCACCCGGAGAAAAAGCTCTATGAGATTTTCGCCGAAGGGGGCGGCAACACCTTCGGCGTCGAAATCGACGCCAAAGGCCGCATCTACTCCGGCCACAACGGCGGCAATACCCGCGGCTTTCACTACGTGCAGGGGGGCTACTACCAGAAGGGGTTCGGCAAGCACGGGGCCCTCAGCAACCCGTACACCTTCGGCTACTTCGAGGCGATGGGGCACCACAACGTGCAGCGGTTCACCCACTGCTTCGTCATCTACGATGGCGGCTCGCTCCCCGAAAAATACAACGGCAAACTCTTCGGCGTCGTCCCGCTCCTCAGCCACGTCGTCATGAGCGACTTTATGCCCGACCGCTCCTCGTTCAAAACCAAGGACATCGGTTACGCCCTCCAATCCAAAGACCCCTGGTTCCGCCCGGTCGACATCCAGGTCGGGCCGGACGGCGCAATCTACGTCGCCGACATGTACGAGCAGCGGATCGACCACGCCAGCCATTACCAGGGGCGGATCGATACGAAGAGCGGCAGGATTTATCGGATTGCGGGGAAGGATACGAAGCCGGCGGGGAAATTCGATTTGGCAAAAGAAGATGTAACTCAGCTACTCAAGCGACTGAATCACCCCAATAAATGGTTCCGGCAAACGGCACAAGAAGAGTTGCAGCGACGGCCGCACGACAAACAACTGGCCTTCGTCGTGGCACATTTTCTCCTCGATCCGAATGCTAAGGACCTGCCGCCACTCGAAACGCTCTGGGCGGTCAACCTCCTCGAGGGACAGTTGAGGGACGACATTGTGGTGAGAACGCTTGACCACGCCGACCCTTACGTCCGCCTATGGACGGCTCGGCTGGCCTGCGACGACGGCGAAGTAACTGCTGAAATCGCTCAAAAACTGGCTGATCTGGCCTACCGTGATCCGAACGTCGAAGTCCGCAGCCAGCTCGCCTGCTCCGCGCGGCGCTTGCCGGTAGCGCAGTCGCTGGCAATCGTGAAGAACCTCGCTTCCCGCAGCGAAGATGTCGGCGACATCCATATCCCGCTGCTCCTCTGGTGGGCCATTGAAGCCAAAGCGGACAAGGACCGGGACGCGGTGTTGGCGCTCTTCGCCGACAAGGCATTCTGGGACCAGCCGTTGGTGGCCCAGCATCTTTCCGAGCGATTGATGCGACGCTACGGAGCCACGGGCCAACGCAAGGACCTGCTGGCCTGCGCGAAGCTGCTGGAACTGGCCCCGACGAAGGAACATGCCGGCAAACTGATGGCGGGACTTGAATCGGCCTATGAAGGACGCTCGCTCGCCAATCTGCCTGCGGAACTTGTCACGGCAATGACCAAGGCCGGAGCCACTTCCCCCACGCTGAAACTCCGGCAGGGTGACGCGACCGCCGTCGCCGATGCTTTGAAATTCATCGCTGACGAAAAGGCCGACGTCACGAAGCGCCAGCAGTTTATCCAGATCTTTGGCACCATCCAGCAGCCGACTTCGGTCCCAGTGCTCCTCAAGCTCGCCAAGGAAAGCCGCAACGATGCTCTCCGCTCGGCTGCTCTGGCCTCGCTGCAATCTTATAAAGACGAGACCATCGGGGCCGATGTCGTTGCTCTCTACAAAGACCTCCCCGACCAGGTCCGCGAAGTCGCCCAGACTCTCCTTTCCAGCCGAGCCGCCTGGTCGCTCTTGCTCGTGAGTGCGATTGATGCCGGCAAGATTGATAAGCAGACAATTTCCGACTCGACCGTGCAAAAACTCTTGCTCCACGGCAAACCGGAAATCTCACAACTCTGCAAAAAGCACTTTGGCGAAACGGCTGGCGGAGCTTCGCCAGAAGTCATCCGTCAGCAGCTTGAAAAGCTGACGGCGATCATGAACACCGCTTCGGGGAATCCGTACCAGGGAAAAAAGCTCTTCCTGGAAAGTTGCGGCAAGTGCCACAAGCTGTTCGACGACGGGGGCAACATCGGCCCGAACCTGACGACCTACAAGCGGGACGACCTGCGGGGGATGCTGCTCAACGTCGTCAGCCCCAGTGCCGAAATCCGCGAGGGTTTTGAAAACTACCTCGTCCGGACCGGCGACGGCCGCACCCTCAACGGCTTCATCGCCGACCAGGACCCGCAAGTTGTCGTCCTCAAGGGTGCCGACGGCCAAAGCATCTCCCTAGCCCGCGACGACATCGAAGACATGAAAGCCGTCAAAATTTCCATCATGCCCGAAGGCCAACTCAAAGCCCTCACCGACCAGCAGATCCGCGACCTGTTCGCGTACCTGCGCAGCACCCAGCCTTTGCCTTAGCCGCGATTTTTTTAACGCAAAGGGGCAAAGGCGCGGAGGCGCAAAGGTTTGAAGAGAAGACGGAGAGAAGGAGAGACAGAGAGAAGGAGAGATTGAGAGATTGAAAAAAATCTCTCCCAACTCTCTTTCTCTCCGTCTCTCCTTCTTCTTCCCCCCTTCGCGCCTCCGCGCCTTAGCGACATTGCGTTAAACAGAGCGACCTACAATCACCATGCAACACCGCCCCCTCGGCAACACCGGCCTCTCCCTCCCCGCCCTCAGCTTCGGCGCGTCGTCGCTCGGTGCCGAGTTCCGGCAGGTCGATTTGAACGAAGCCCTGAAGTCGGTCCAAACCGCGCTCGACCTGGGGATGAACTTCATCGACACCTCCCCCTACTACGGCCGCGGGATGAGCGAAGTGCTGCTGGGCATCGCCCTGCGGGGAGTGCCGCGGGACAAGTACCTGCTGGGGACGAAGCTTGGCCGGTACGACGGGGCTCATTTTGATTTTTTGGCCCGCCGCGTGGTGGAGAGCGTGGACATCAGCCTGCACCGGATGGGGGTCAGCCATCTCGACATTATTCTCTGCCACGACATCGAGTTCGTGGAGATGAGCCAGATTGTGGAGGAAACCCTTCCCGCCCTCCGCCGCTTGCAGAAGCAGGGAAAGGTCCGCTTCGTCGGCATCAGCGGCTATCCGATGAACATTTTCAAATACGTGCTGGAGCGAGCGGAGTTGGACGTGGTCCTGTCGTACAACCACTACACGCTGCAAAACACAATGCTGGCGGACCTCGTGCCGTACCTCCGCTCCAAGGACGTCGGCATCATGAATGCCGCCCCCTTCTCGGCCCGCCTCCTCACCAACCTCCCGCTGCCGCCGTGGCACAAAGCAACGCCGCAGGTGCGGGAAATCTGCCGCGCCGCCGCGGACCATTGCCAGAAGCGGGGCGTCGACATCGCGCAGCTCGCTTTGCAGTTCTCCGTTGCCAACCAAGACCTCGCCACCTGCATCGTCGGCTCCGCCAATCCCGCCAATGTCCGCAAATGGGCCGAGTGGACGCAGCAACCCATCGACCAGACCCTCCTCTCCGAAGTCCAAGCCATCCTTCGCCCCATCCACAACTGGTTCTATATTGAAGGGCGGCCAGAAAACAATGACTCAAAGTAGGATGGGACTCCCGTCCCGTCCGTCTTACCTCGCACGAAACGGACGGGACTGGAGTCCCATCCTACATTTTAAACAAGAATCCCATGAAAGCCCTCCAACTCGCCGAGCCCAAAGCCTGGCGTCAGATCGACATCCCCCACCCCGAAAAGCCCGCCCCCGGCGAGGCTCTCGTCCGGGTCCATCGCGTCGGCATTTGCGGCACCGATATCAGCGGCTATCTCGGCAAGATGCCGTTCTTCAGCTACCCGCGGATTCCGGGGCATGAGCTCGGCGTGGAAGTGGTCGAGGTCGGCGCGGGTGTGACCAACGTCAAAGCCGGCGACCGCTGCTCCGTCGAGCCCTACATCAACGACCCCGAAAGCTACGCCAGCCGGCATGGCCGCCCGAACTGCTGCGAGAAGCTGCAAGTCCTCGGCGTCCACCGCGACGGCGGCCTGCGCCCGTTCTTCACGCTCCCCGCCCGCAAGCTGCACGTCTCGAAGAAGCTCGCTTTCGATCAACTCGCCCTCGTCGAAACCCTCGCCATCGGCTGCCACGCCACCAACCGCAGCCAGGTGGCGGAGGGGGAATACTGCCTGATCATCGGGGCGGGGCCGATCGGCCTGGCGACGCTGGAGTTCGTCAAGCTGACCGGGGCCAAGATCATCATGCTCGACATGAACGACACCCGCCTCAAGTTCTGCCGCGAGGTGATGGGGGTGCAGCACACGGTGAAGCCGTCCGACAAGCTGGAGCAAGACCTCCGCGACCTGACCGAAGGGCACCTCCCCGAAGTCGTCATCGACGCCACCGGCAACAACGCCTCCATGTCAGCCGCCTTCGGCTACGTCGCCCCCGGCGGTCGGCTGGTGTACGTCGGCATCACCACGGACGAAGTCAAGTTCCGCCACCCCATCTTCCACCGGCCGGAAGGAACCCTCCTCTGCTCCCGCAACGCCCTCCCCGCCGACTTCACCCGCATCATCAAGCTCATCGAGGATGGCCAAATCAACACCCAGCCCTGGATCACCCACCGCGCCACGTTCGACAACCTGATCGAAGTCTTCCCCTCCTACACGCGGCCGGAGACGGGAGTGATCAAGGCGGTGGTGGAGGTGGGGGAGTAGTCTGTTTGTGGCAAATGGCTTCAGTTCACACATATTGGGAAAACAATGGCGATCTACTCCACATTTTTTGTCTGTGAGTTGGAGCAACTCGTAGCGGCCTTTCCGGGATGGCGATTACCACTTTCTCAGCCCGTCACACGAACCTCTAAAAACCCGTTCACGCGGCAAGAAATGACGTACGAAACCCGCGCGCCAGCATGGGAAGATGATGTCGATCAACTTGCACCACAGGAAAGGATTGTTGTCGCTTCTGAAGGGAACTACGAAACTTACCTAGAACGACGAATTCCCACTTTCGTCCAATCGCAGCCGCACTGGTGTGCCAAAAACCTTACGTCAGTGGAGTTAGAACCGCTTGTGGCAGCAGTGACCGACCTTGAGGAACCGACAATTGACACTCCCCTCTACGCACACCCCTCGCTTTCTGCGGGAATCGAAAAGTTCCCTGACCTTTTTCTAGAGCGACTGAAGTCGGCAGATACTTCGGAGCTCCACGTACTTGCCCAAGAGTGGGCGACGGAAATGTCTTCGCCGGATTTCACGCATTCGGAAGATGGTGAGCGAGTTGAGGACGACTGGACTGCCGAGGATGCGCTAAGTATCCTCACGCCGATTTCCAATTTGGCTAAGGAAGCCAAGAGCGGTCAGTCATTGTTTCTGCTGAATGAATGGTGAATATCGCGTTGCCAGAAGTGAGCACTGCACGGTGACGGCGAAATGCTCCGGCGGGTTTTGCTGGTCCTGTTCTGAGTCGCCGGAATTTGCGGCAGCACGTTTGTCCTTCTTAACCGCGGTAGCGGTGTTAGAACCCAGCCCACGGCGCAAGCCATTAGTATCTACACGAATTAGCTATCGTCGTTCGGACCTGCGCGGGGAAATGAGAGGACTTGTCGGGCGAGTTTTTGGAGGTCGGCGAGGTTGTGGTCCTCAAGGATCGAGAACATGCTCAGCA
>JBJXFF010000157.1:0-24599 GCA_046153945.1 Pirellulaceae bacterium | reverse complement strand
CGATGGCGACGTAGAACCGGTCCAGGTCCCGCAGGTAGGTGTTCCGGTCGAAGCTGTGGCTGGTCATCGCCAGCATCACCTTCTCGACCTCGGCGGCGATGACGTTGCGGCGGACGAACTCCGGGTTATCGAAAATCTCGCGGATCAGGCGCTCGGTCAGGATGTGCTGGATCAGCATTTCATCGACGGCTGCCTGGGCGATGTTCGGGTTGAGGCTGGTTTTGCAGAGCTCGAAGAAGTCGGCGAACGCCCGCTTGAAGGCGGGGTTCGTCCGATGGGACTGCTCGATTTTCTTTCTCAGCCCGTCCGCCAGGTCGGGAACCCGCTCTTTGAACTCATCGACTGCGTGCTCGAACTCCTCAATCTCCGGCTCGACGTAGCGGAAGAACTGGGTGATGAGCTCCGCGAGCTTGGCCGGGTCCTGCATCGCCACGGCCAGAATCCGCTGGCCGTTTTGATACAGAATCGCGGTCTGGGTATCCTCAAAGATGATGTTGCTGAGGGGATAGCCGGCTTTGCGCTTCTTCTCGATCTCGGCTTCGAGCTTGTCGGCCGTATCCTTGGCCTCCCAGAAGCCCCGGACGAGGTTCATTTCGTCTTTGAAAGTCCCATCGGGGCGGATCGTTTTGCTGCCGACTTTCTTCTCCTGCTCGGCAATGAGGGTCCAGCGGTACTCCTTCCCCGCGTCCGCCATCAGCCGATGGAAGGCGTGGCGGGTCCCCATCTCGAAGAGGACGTTCTGGCGGGTGAATTCCGCCAGGTCGGCGTAGTACTTTTCGATGAGCTTCGGCAGCGAGTTTTTGCTTTTCTTGGCTTTGGCCACTCTGGCTTCCTGCGGGCAAAGGACGAGGCCGTGGGGATGGCCCGCAATGTAACGATTTGCGGGGGGACTGGCTACGCGGGGAGCCGCTTCGTTGGAGTCCCGCCTTCAGGCGGCTCCCATGTTGGGCGCGGGTCTCCGACCCCGCCCAACTGCCCGACCGTAGGTCTCCACTCCCGCACCGAAGGAGACCTACGGTCATCCGTTTCGGCGGGATCGGGAGACCCGCGCCGAACAGCGGCGGGATCGATGCTTAACTCGCTCGCTTGCGCGACAAGCTGGTGATATGCTGCGGTTAGTTTCGCAATCCACCTCGCAAGAATCGTGCTGCCGTGCTTCGTTTGCTCGGACAACAACGACGAAACAATAATCGGCTCACGCGCCGAGACTTGCTGCATGTCGGTGGGCTGGGGCTGCTGGGGGTTGGGCTGGAGCACGCGCTCGCTTCCGAATTGGCTGGCGCTCCGGCAGATGCTGCGAGGACGTTTGGGCGGGCCAAGTCGTGCATCTTGATCTACAAGTACGGCGCGCCGCCGCAGCATGAGACTTTTGATCCCAAGCCGGATGCGCCGGCGAATATTCAGGGGGAACTCAAGGCGACGGCGACCAAGATTCCCGGCATTCAGATTGGCGAGGGGCTCCCCAAAATCGCCGCGATCATGGATCGGCTGACGGTGGTTCGCTCGCTGACGCATCCGTTTCCGCTACATGGGACGGTCTATGCCACGACGGGGATTCCAGATGTCGATACCAAGATCGAATCGCTCCCGCGGCATCAGCGGCAGTGGCCGTTTATGGGGTCGCTCATCGATTACCTGGAGGAACGGAATTCGCCGGGGGCCAACGTGGAATTGCCGCGGAACATTGTGCTGCCGTCCGTGATGGGCTCCAAGAATGAGATTCCGCCGCTAGCCGGGCCGTATGGCGGGATGCTCGGGATGCGGTACGACCCGGTCTATACCGAGTTCCTGGCCGAAGGGACGAAGAAGGCCCCCGAAATCCGCCCCGGCAAAGCGTACAAAGATCCGCTCCTGGGCATCCTTCCCACCGACCGCTTTCAGCTCCCTGGCGGAGCAGCCGCAGCTGGGGCGACGGAGAAGCTGGAAACGCGCCGCTCGCTCCTCACGCAATTCAATGACATCCGCCGCGACTTGGGCAGCAGCCCCCGCATCGGCACGTTCCGCAAACAGCAACAGCTCGCGTACTCCATTCTGACCTCCGGCAAAATGCAGCAGGCTCTCGACTTCGGCCGCGAGCCGCTGCCGATGCGGGAAGCGTACGGGATGAACCTGTTTGGCCAATCCTGTCTCGCCGCCCGGCGGCTGATTGAGGCGGGGAGCAAGTTCGTCACCGTCATTTGGGACGCCTACGGCCTCAACGCCGGCTCGTGGGACACGCACCACAATCACTTCGGCCGGCTGAAGGATTTTCTGCTGCCGGTCTTCGACCAGACGTTCTCGGCCCTGATCCTCGACCTGGAGCAACGGGGGCTGCTCGGCGAGACGCTGGTCCTCGTATTGAGCGAGCATGGCCGCACACCGCAAATCGACAGCAAACCCAAAGGAGCCGGACGCCATCACTGGTCGAGCGCCTACTCGCAGGTCTACGCCGGCGGCGGCATGGGGCGGGGGCGAGTCATCGGGTAGACCGACAAAATTGCCGGGGACGTGGTGGATAATCCGATTTCCCCCAAGGACATTCTCGCCACTTCGTTCCATCTCCTTGGCATCGATCCCGAAACGACGTTCCCCGATGCTCAAGGCCGCCCGCTGCCGCTAACGGGGACGGGGAAGTTGCGGGGGGAGTTGGTGGAGTAGGGGGCGGCGATTTTCTCACTAGCCCGACGCGCCAGCGAGGGAATTGGACGTCGCACCGGTGCCACACGCATTTCCCTCGCTCGCGCGTCGGGCTAGTGTAAACTCACGCGATGCTATTTCTTCGCCTCCGGTTTTTTCTCCTCAAACTGTTCGTCGAGAACCGTCAGCAGGCGATAGAGGATTTGGAGCGTCTTTTCATCGCCGCGGGCAATGATGTTGTTGGTACGTGCATCGACCGCAATCTGAAGATTGTCGTGGGCGAAGATTCCTTGCATGATTGGGGCGAGCGATTCGGCCTTGGCATTGATGAGCCGGAAAATCTTGACAATCGGTTCGGCAGCGGCAGCTTCCGGCTTTTTATCTTCCGCGTGAGCCGAAACCAGCAGCCAGGTTTGCACGATTCCCTTGTCGGTTTGAGTCTCTCTGCCGCCGGCGACGACGGTTTTTCCTGGTAGAATCGTGAGTGTGGACTTAAACGTCGTGGTCGCGTTGCGCGGCCTGGCAACGCTCTCGCTGTTGTCCCCTTCGGCCTTCGCCGGAGCAGGAATGAGCCGCGTCTGGTTCAGGTCCATTTGCACCAGGACCGAGTCCCCGTCGACCCGCCCCACCATACTGAGCTTGGTCCCGACCTCCTCGTACACCGAGGACTCCTGCACTCCGCGGCTGCCGCCGAGATTAGTTCGCCCCACGACAACTTGCACCCGCTCGCCGAATTGCAACTCGCTTACCTGGTTTTCCACCAGAGACACCCAATACCGGGACTGAGAAACCAGCTTGCCGGCTTTTTCCAGCTCGGCGATTTTCTCGACCGACATTTCTCTGCCGTTTCCGACGACCGGAGCCTCCACCATGGTGACTTCGACAGTGATGAGCCGGCCAGTGGGCGAACTTCCCTTGAGCTTCTGCGAAACTCCCTCGGGAAGACGAATGGACGTACGAGTGGTCTCGGACTCGCGATAGCGAACCCTAGGGAATTCGTTTTCTGGACGAGCGAATCCCCAATCGACCGGAGCCCGATGTTCCTCAACCGCCGGACGTGGTTGCGGGGCACGGTTTTCCTGAGCCGCGCCGGCAGCAGTCAGGGAGATAACAGCGACGAGGCCAATCAAGTGGCGAGGGAAACGCATGAGTACGTCCTCCAGAAAAAACTGCAACGGTAAAGCACCTCCAGCGTACCAAATCCGTTCAACCCCGCGGAAGCAAGAAAGGTTCGTTGGACAACGATTTTCACACTAGCCCGACGCGCCGGCGAGGGAAATGCGTGTGGCACCGGCGCAACGTCCAATTCCCTCGCTGGCGGGTCGGGCTAGTATCGGTAAGGCGAAGAAAACGCCTTAGCGCTTGAGATCCGCGTACTTCGGCTCCACAGAAATTCGCTCGGCGATCCGTTCGGAGAGGGCGGAGATTGTGAGGAACGGATTCGCCCCAAGTGAGCTGGGAATGATGGAGCCATCGGCAACATACAACCCATCATGAATGGCGCTGCCGCCGGACTGGGCCAGATGTTCTGGATCGAAGACCTGTCCCCAATGGTTAACAACGCCGTTGTCCGGGTGGTCGCCGAGTTTGCAGCCGCCGAGGGGATGGACGGTGACGAGGTTGTCGCCAAACGCCCGCAGGGCGCGGTAGTTGCCGCGGAAGGCGGTGGCCAGGCGGGAAAATTCCTGTTGCACGCGGCGGCGGTACTCGCTGTCGAGCATGCCGGGCCACTTGATGAGGGCGTGGCCATTTTCATCCAGGGTGATTCTCCCCTGAGAGCCGTCATGCCCCATCGCCAGGATCACCATCGTGTGGTCGAAGTTGAGGTCTCGCACGACAAGGCCCACGACGTTGGCGTAAGCCCGGGCGATGGCCCCTTCTTGCAGCAGCAGCCGATCGCGAACGTTGGGGCGTGACGGGAATGTCACGTTGGATTGAATGGTCGGACCGACGGGGGGCTCGCGGGAGGGATAGGCCCCGCGGCCGCCAATGTTGGTGAGCTGCGGAATGTCGCGGATGAAGGCGAGCATGTCGCCGTTGCCGCTCCAGTGACTTCCCAGGTGCGAGGAGAAGCGGAGCGAGGGGCTTTGCGAGCGGAGGAGGATTTCCGTGCTCCCCAGGCTGCCGGCGGCAATGATGACGATTTGGGCCGTTACGGAGCCGCGGATGTAAGGCTGGCGGTTGGTTCGGCCGTCGTGATAGTGACGTAGCTGAATGCGGTAGCCGCCGGCTTCTTTCTCCAATTGGTCCACTTCGCACTGGGTGAACATCCTGGCCCCGAGCCGCCGGGCGAGGGGGAGGTAGTTTAAGTTGAGCGAGTTTTTGGCCCCCACGTTGCAACCGGAGCAGCAGTCGCCGCAATCGATGCAGGCCCGCTGCCGCATCCCCTGGGCGTTATAGATGGGGAGGTTGCCGCTGCTGCCGCGCGCGATGGCCAGGTCGGCCGGTGCGAAGCTGGCACCCGCCATCCGCTCCATCGACTGCCGATTCAATCGCATTTTGGGCGTCTGGTCCAGCTCCTCGGTCGCGATACCAAGTTCGGCAGCCGCCCGATCGTAGTAAGGACTGAGAACGGCTGGATCGGTCAGCTCTTGCGGCCAGTCGCCGGTTTGAAAGACATCGGAGTCGGGCCGCACGGCGACGTTGGCATTGATGAGCGAGCCTCCCCCCAGGCCGCTGCCGGCGAGGATGCTGACCTCGTCGAATTTGGCGGAGTTCATCAGGCCAATCGGATTATTGAGTTTGTTCTTGCGCTGGCTGACCAAATCGAAGCGAGTCTGCTGGGATGCGGACTCCACGGTGTCGGGGAAGGTGCCGGGAACCCACTCTTGTCCCCGCTCGATGACGCAGATTCGGTCGGGACGGCCCAGCTTGGCCGCCAGCCGAGCGGCGCAGACCGCTCCGCCGTAGCCGGAACCGATGATGGCGACATCAAATTGAAACGGCCCTTCGTCTTGACGTGCGCGAAGCAACTCCGACCCCGACGATGCCAGTCGCCCCCCAAACTCCCGCATGCTTGCCCGATAATCGTCGCTCGCCCGCTGCTTATAGAAAGAATTGGGTGAGGTCATGCGGTTGGCCGCCGCAGTCAGGCCGGGCGCCGCCCGAACATTAGATACTGCGCCGATCGTGGACGATGCAAGGAGTGCCGATGCCGCACCCCGAAGAAAGTCACGACGCGGAGACTCCGCGCCAGGTGCGCAGATTACCTCGGAAGTCGAATTGACTGGTTGCGGCTGAGCCGAATTCATGCAGGCATCCTTGCCGCTTGGGAGGGCTGGGGCGTCAGTTTAACAAGTCGCTACCCGCCTTCCTCTCCTATCGGACTAAAGCGAGGTCAATGTTCCCTCACAGCCTTCTTTGACGAATCAAACGTCCTAATCGCTATACGTTGGGGGGGCAAGACCGGCCGGTGTCCCCAAAACCACTTCTCTACATTCGACTTTGCCGCCTTTCAAGCAGAATCACCGAACTTTTCAACAGGCCATTGGATTTCGAACAGAAAGGACGTACGTTCTCGCTCAAGAACATCCCCCGGCTGAACCAAACGAGCTATTGCATAAGCCGCTCGATTACGTCCAGGTGCTCTCGCCCCATCTTCTCCAGCGAGTATTTTTTCTGCACCTCCTGGCGGGCTTGGCTGCCGAGGGACATGCGCAGGGCAGGCTGCTCAAGCAGTCGAGTCATCGCCAGGGAGAGGCCGCGAACGTCCCGCGGAGGAACAAGTAGACCGCTTTCCTCGTGGGTGACGAGTGCCCGGTTGCCAGTGATGTCGCTGGCGACGACGGGAATGCCGGCACCCATCGCTTCGAGGAGCGACAGGGACATCCCTTCGCTATACGAAGGCAGGATGAACATGTCGGCGGCTTGCAAGACGTCTTCCGTATCATCAAATGCTCCGGGAAGGCAGATGCGATACTTCAGATCGACGTCCGAAATGCGGTGAAACAAATCTTCCCGCTGCGGACCTTCCCCCACCAACCACAGCCGGGCCGCCGGCCAGCGCTCGGCAATCGGCCGCCAGGCATTCACCAGATCGAGCAACCCCTTATCCGGATGCAGTCGCCCGGTATACACCGCCAGCGGAGCATTTGGCTCCAAACGCAGGTCATGATTCGCTTCGCCCAGAGCCGCTCGAGCGGCTTCGCGCGTTGCCGGTGCCGCGAGGGGCGGAATCGCCACGCCGTTATCAATCCGGGCAATTCGCTCGGCCGCGTAGCCTGCTTCGTGGAGTTCGCTGGCGATGTCGTCGCTGGGCGCGATGAAGGCGCTGGCTCCCTGACAACGCTTGCGGATGCGCATGCCAAATCGCGCCTTCTGCTGCCAGGCGCAGTCGCCGTCAGGACCCCTGCCTTCAGCCCGCAGGATGACGGGAACACGCGAATTTTGTAATGCTCCCACGGCACAGTAGGCGTCGTGCTTGAGCATCGACACCAGCACCGCATCAAAGTTCTGCTTCTCGCGATTCAGCCAGGAGGACAACGCGTACATATATCGCAGCGTCCCCCAAGCCCGCCCACGCGGGTGCGGCAGCCGAGTGACGGGAATTTCGCGGTGGACCATTTCTAGCGGCCAGTGCTTTTCCCAGCGACCAGTGACAATGCGAACCGAGTGACCCTGCCGGCGAAATTCCGCCGCCAGGTTGGCCATCGCCATCTCCGCTCCCCCCACCAGCGGCCAAAAGCGTCGCGTCACCAATGCCAGCCGCAGGCTCATGAGGATTGGCCGGCGAGATCGGTCGGCTCCAGAACGGCGAGGTGGGGAAGATTGCGGAAAGCGTCGTTGTAGTCGAGCCCATAGCCGACGACGAACTTATCGGGAATCTCGAAGCCGACGTAGTCGGGGCGAATGTCCACCTCCTGCCGGCCGCGCTTGAGGAGTAAAAACGCGGAGCGAAGCGAGCGCGGGCGAAAATCGGCGAATCGGGCGATGACCTCCTGCAACGTGCGGCCGGTATCAAAAATGTCGTCCACCAGCAGCACGTCCTTGCCAGTAATATCCGGCATCATTTCGGCATTGATGGTGAGTGGCCCGCGGGTCGTTCCGCGGTAACTGCTGGTCTGCACGACACCGACCCGCAGCGGCATCTCCAGCTTGCGAATCAGATCCGCCAGGAACACGATGCTGCCGGTCATAATCGCAATCACCGTCAGCGGCCGATTTCCTTCCCGCTCTCGAATTTGAGCCGCCAGGCTTTCCACCGAGGCCTGAATTTCTGCGGCGGAAACCAAGATTTTCACGGTTGCGTTCCGAAGTTAAGTCAGGCGTGAATTCGCCATGGTCATGGTCGCCGAAGTGTCGTCCGGACTCAAGTAGTGAAATCCTGGAGTAAGCCAATAAAACTCGGGCCGAAGTAACAGGAAAGGGAACATCTTCGCTTTGCATGCCCCCTCTTCCCGCGATACACTGGACTCTGAGGGTAAACGGGGTGAGTGACCGCGCTTGAAATGAAATGGCGCGGGCTGGCGGGTGAGACTTTGCAACAAGGAACGGATGGAGCATGTCACTACCTACGGTCAATTTCTGGCGACTGCTTGAGGAGAGCCGGCTGCAGTCGGCGGAGCAGTGCCGCCAGTTGATGGACGACTTTGCCCATGTGAAGGGGGCGGGGGACGGAGGGAATTCCAAGACGCTGGCGGAGTGGCTCGTCGCCCGCAATATTCTCAGCCGCTATCAGACGACGATCCTGCTCGGCGGGCGGAGCGGGCCGTTCATGTACGGCGACTACAGCGTTTATGACCGGGTCGAAAAAGGGAGGCTGGCCGGATCGTTTCGGGCGATACACCGGCCGACCGGCCATCCGGTGCTGCTGACGTTTCTGACTGGGCCAATCATTCTGGACCCAAGACTCTGGGCGGCGGCGGCAAATGATGCCCTGACTGCGTCGCAGATTATCTCCCCGCATGTGCAGCGATTCTTTGAGCCGGTCGATTTGGTCTCGTTCAAGTTCCTGGTGAGCGAAGACCTTCGCGGCAGTGCGACCGATGAGCGACTGGCGAGTGGGCGGTTCTCGGTGCCGGAAGCTTGCCGGCTCGTGCGAATGGCAGCGGTTGGCCTCGCGCAGATGCATCAGGCCGGACGGGTGCACGGCGATTTGCGACCGGCGAACTTGTGGGTGGAAAATGCCACGCCGCAGAACCCGGGCAATCTCAAACTCCTCTTCGAACCCCATCTTCCGCCGCAGCCCGTCAACTTTGCCGCCGCGGAAAGCCAGGCGAAGCTCTCGCAGCAGGCCGACTATCTTGCTCCCGAGTTGATGCAGCCGGGCAAAGTGCTGGACCCGTTGTGCGATGTCTATTCGCTCGGCTGTGCGCTTTACTGCCTCCTCTCCGGCAGCCCGCCGTTCGCTGGGGGGAACGTGCAGCAGAAGATGGTTCGTCATGCCAGCGAAGCGATTCGCCCGCTCGAGCAATTCGGCGTCCCGCCGCAGCTATCGCAACTGGTCGCGTACATGATGGCGAAGAATCCAGCGGTCCGTTTTCAATCCGCCAGCCTGGTGGCGGAGCAACTGACGCCGTTTGTCGATCCGCAGGTGCTCTACCTTCAGCCCCCCGCGGCTCCGGCAACGCAGGGAGCCTACGAGAACTACATTTCCCAGAAGCAAGGCCAACTCGCCGCGCAAGCCGCGGTTCAGGCGGCCGCTCCAAAGCCTGTCGCGCCGGTCATGCCCGGGCTCAACATCAAACTGGACGGAGCGAAGGGCGAGAAAAACTCGGCTCCCGCCGGCCCCGTTATCCGCACGGGGGAAAGCAGCGGCAAGAAAGACCCTGTCACGGCGGCTGCCTATGACGAGGCGAAGCAGAAGCGTCAGATGCAGTACTTGGTCGGCGGCCTGGCCGCGGCGGGGATTCTCGCCATTAGCGCGGTCATCGGCCTCAACATGATGGGGAAGGGAAAGCCGGTTGCCGAGAAGCCTAACGAGGAGAACGTAGTTCCCGTCCCAGAGAACACCGATCCTGGTGACGAGAACAAGGCGGAAAACGGCTCCACAAAAGTCACGAACACCAGTTCCGGCACGGGGACGAAGCCTGGAGTCACGAAGCCGGAAAAAGGGACTGAAAAAGGATCGGAAAAAGGTCCCCACGACAAGACGAAGACCGAGAAGGGGAACGGCAACACCGGCCCCAAGCCTCCAACACCCACTGGTGAAGCCGGAATCGCTCAAGAAGTGGTTCCCGACGATGGCAACACGCTTTGGGCGAGCCCCACCACCGGCAAGCCAGTCTCCTTCCGCTGCGTTCCTCCCGAAGGGCAGATTTTCCTCATCTCCCGTCCGTCCGACATTTTGGCCAGCCCGGAGGGGGCCAAAGTATTGGAAGCCCTTGGTCCAAATTTCCCTGGGGCCCGCGAGGCCCTGGAAACCGCGGCCGGTATCAAACTCGCGGAGATGGAGCAACTGATCGTCGGCTTTCATAACAACGACGGCAAGTTCCCGCGGATGAGCTTTGTGATCCGGACGAAAGAACCTCTCACCAAGGAAGACCTCCTTTCCAAATGGGGAAACCCGATGGAGCAGAAGGAAGGAAATGGGTCCTACTACATTGCCAATGGCAAAGCCTATTTTGTCGATCCCAAGGCGGAAGAAAATCGGTTCGTGATCGGGGACCCCCTCGATATCAAGGACGTGGCCAAATCTGCCGGCGAAGCCCCGGGCCTCTTCCGCGACATCGAACGGCTCCGCCGCTCGACCGACGAAGACCGGCACTTCACGATCCTCTTCAATCCCCCCTTCTTTTTCAACGACGACGGAGCTCCCCTCTTTGCCGCCGAGCGGGCCAAAGTGCGTGAGCCGCTCCGCTGGTTTTTAGGGGACGGCTTGCAGGGTGGACTCGCCAGCATGCATTTTGGGGAGAGCTTTTACCTTGAGATGCGCATGCTCGGCTCGCTCGATAAGCCCAAGTATGATTTGGCCAAGGAAGTCCGGGAACGGCTGAAGCAGATTCCTCCCAAAATGGAAGACTACAACGCGGTGCTGACGCCGCCTCTTTATTGGAAAAAACTTTCCAGTAGGTATCCCCTAATGATTTCCAAGTTGCACGAGCAGATGCGAGTCGGCGTGGAGAATGATCAAGCGGTGATGAACAGTTATGTGGAAGGCCCGGCGGCTCATAACCTGGTGCTGGGCGGCGAATTGTTGCTTGTTTCCGCGCCGGGGACCGCAGCGCCGGAGGTGACAGGACCAAAAACGGCCAAGCCGGAGGTAAAAACGCTTGAGCAGGCGCTAGCGCTCAAAACCAGCTTCAGTTTTGATTCCCAGTCGCTGGAGTTCGCTTTTCGGGACTTGGCGGAAGACGTCCGAACAAATCTGATCAAGGGATCGCCCGTGGACTTTCAAATCAAGATCATTGGAGACGACCTGAAGCTGGACGGGATCACTCGCAATATGTCGGTTCGTGACTTCAAGCAGGAAGATAAGTCCGTTGCCGAAGTGCTGACCGCCATCGTTCGCAAGGCCAACCCCGTGACCACGGTGAAGGATCCTTCTGAAGTTGATCAGAAGCTGCTGTGGGTCGTCGGACCTGATCCGGAGAATGTGAAGAAGAACATCATTCTGATCACGACCCGTCAAATGGCCGAAAAGAAGAAATACACGCTGCCCGATGTCTTCAAGGTGAAACTCAACTAGAGCCATTCCGTGGAACCATTTTCCATTACTTGCACGACGTGCAAATCGCGCCTCAAGGTGAAGAGCGAGGCCGCGATTGGGCATTTGCTCAAGTGCCCCAAGTGCGGCGGCATGGTGATGGTGAAGCTCCCCGAGGAACCCAAGCCGGGGGACTCCGCCAGTCTGCGAGCGGAAACTGCCCCTTCCATTCAAAAGCCGATCCGCCCGGCGGATGCCCAGGACACGCTGGGAGAAGACCAGGATTTTGAGGACGTAGAGGCCTTGTTGGCGGCAGGTGCGCCGAAGGGAATGCCACCCTCCGCCAAGAGCTCCACGCCAGCGAAGACGCCTGCGACGTCGACTGCTGCCCCGGCCAAGACTCCTGCTGCCGGACCGGCGAAGACGGCAGTGCGAGACAGGCCTTCGCGCTTCGCCGAAGGAGAGCCGGCGGTTGGCGTAGTTCATGGAACGTCAAACGGCTCTGGCGCGAGTGGCATCAACGGGAAAACGGCTGCGGCAAATGGGACGGCCGTGAAGGAGCCCGTTCAGAAAGAACCGGCTCCTCCGGTCCCCGGTTCCGAAGCGCTGCCGTTGCCGAGCAGCCATTGGTCCTCCCAGCGACCCTGGAAGTCGTGGCTGTTCCTGGCGGTTTCGATTCTGCTGGGAATGGGACTGGCGTTTGGAGTCGTCGCGTTCACGCTGAATTTCTTCGGCGAAACGCCGGAAGTTGCCGTCAACCCCGACCAGAACCCGGGCGGAGAAAATAAGCCCGTGGAGACAGTACCGGCGGCTGGCATTCCTGGCACGGAATCTGGAACAACCAATCCCGCTGAGCCCGCCAAAGGTCCAACCGAAACCACAAAGCTCCCCGCTGTCGAAAAGGAGCCCGCCAAGCCGGCTGAAGAAAAAGGCAAGACGGAAAAAACCAGGCCCGCGTCCCCTCCCTCCGAAGATGACCCGCTAGGGCTCAATAAGAAGCCGCCGGAAGAACCCAAGCCTGCCTCTACCTTGCCGGCGAACGATCCGTTCTCGAGGTTTGAAAACATTCTGGGGAGTTCGCGCGATCCCACGGCTCCTGCCGTTGCTCCGGAGGCAGATGGCCCCGCTCTCCCCAAGCCTGCCGAACCACCCGCGGAGGGACCGGTAAAGCCGACACTGCCGCGGCCAGCCGCCCGGCTGATCAGCATTCCTACGCGGATGAACGACCCGATCCCTGGCTTGAAAATCTCCGCGGACGAAGTTTCGCTGGCGGACTTTCTGCAAACCATGCAGGACTTCTCCACAATTCCAATCACGCTCGAGCCGGACAATTTGTGTGTGTTCAAGCAAACCGCGGTGACTCCCGTTCCCGCCTTTGAAGGGGAGAATTTGAAGTTCGGTGCCCTGCTGACCTCCGTGTTGACGCCGCTGGGTTTGGAGGCAGTTGTCGAGGATGACCAACTGATCGTCCGCAAGCCGGAACTGACCCGCGACAAGATGACCAAGGAACTCAAGCTGCGGCAGAGGGAATACGACGTGCGGAAGCTGACGCACGAGGACGAAAAGCAGGCGACGGAACTGGCCGAAAGGGTCATGGCGCTTATCGAGCCGGGGACGTGGGGTGATGATGACGATGAGACAGCCTGTGCGCTCACGCCGGGCAAAACAACCTTTGTCGTGCGGCATCGGCTCTCGGCGCATGTGCAGTTTCTGATGCTGCTGGAAAAGCTGCGGGTAGCGCGGGGACTGACGCCGCTCTCGGAGGGCTACGACGCCGATACTTTTCGCCTGGCCACCCGCACAGAGAAGGCGGCGGCTCGGCTTGCCGCGCCCATCAAACTCACGTTTAACCTGCCGACGCCGCTCGTCAAGGTCTGCCAGGCCCTCTCGAAAGAAGGCAAGATGCGGATTCTCATCGATTGGCGGAGCATTGCTCCCTCCGGCTGGAATCCCGATGCGGAGGTGAAGCTCAAGGTGGATGGCAAGCCATTATCCGAAGCGCTGACGGCTCTGCTCGAGCCAATGGACCTGGCGTACCGCGTCGTCGACGGCAAAACCATCCAGATTGTCTCGCCGCAGTTCCTCGCGGAACATTTGGAACTGGAGGTTCATTCCGTCAAGGAATTAGTCGCCAGCGAGGAACAGATTGAGCCCCTTTTGGCCCGCGTCCGCGGCTCCCTGACCGATGGGGCAGCCGAACCCCCCGGTCAACTTTGGCTCGATCCCGAAAGTAAATCCCTCGTCGCCATGCTCCCCCAGCCGAAGCAGCAGTTACTCACAAAGCTTTTGGCCGAGTGGAAGACGAAGGAGACGAATTGACGCCGAACTTGACGCGCGGCCCCGCATTGTGTCACACTAAATGGAGTTCTTTCTCAGGGGCAAATCTGAGAATAGGTGCTTTGTGAAAATGGTCTCTTGGATTGGCCCGCGCCGGTTGTGGCGCGGAGCAATGTTTTCGCTATTGGTTTCTGTTGCCGTTCATCCGGCTACGGCGTTCCTCCGCAGCGCGGCTGCGCAGGGGAGGGCTCCTTCGACCGTTTCCGCGCACCTGGCGGCTGGTGAATTCGGCCCGGCTCGCGTGGCAGCAGATGCTCTTGCGCCTGCCGACCGAGATAATGCCCTTTCGGCCATTGCCTGGGCGCAGTTCAAGGCGGGTGCGAAAGATGCATCGCTGATTACCGCGCAGGATATTCGCGGCGATCTGGCTCGGCGGGGAACACTCAGCCAAATGAGTTCGACCCGCCCGTCCAACACCAGCGGCAGTGGTTCGGGAGGATTCGCGGGCGGTGGGATTCCCGGCGGTGTGGGACCCCGGGGCGGCGGAGTAGTCGCGGATTTTGATTCACTCATCGAACTGATTACGACGACTATTGATCCCGATTCGTGGGACGACGTCGGCGGCCCCGGCTCCGTCGCGGAGTTCGCCACCGGCGTCTATGTGGACGCAGCCGGCGTTTTGAAAAAATACAACGGCGACGTCGATCGCTCCCTTTCCGAGGTTCGCAAGTCCGCAGCCGTCGTCGGCAACTCGCGCGATCCGCGGCGGACAACCATGCTGCGAAAGATCAGTTTGACTCGCCTCGAGCGGGAAGTTCAGCTCCTGCACGCCCAAGGGAAGCAGCCCGACAGCGTGATGCAAAATCTGGCGGGCCTCCAGCGGATTCAGTTTGTGCTCATCTATCCAGAAACGGGAGACATCGTGCTCGCCGGCCCCGCGGGAGATTGGCGGCCCGATGACGACGGCCGCATGGTCGATGAGAAGGGGCGGCCGGTCGTGCAACTCGATGATTTGGTGGTCACGCTCCGCAACGCCTACAGCGAAACAGGCCGTTTCGGCTGTTCGATTGTCCCGACGAAAGAAGGCCTGGCCGCCATCCAGGCCAAACAAACGGAGTGGGCGACCACCAAGACGCTAACTCCGACGAACCGCGGCCGGTATCTGGAAGATCTCCGCTCGGCTCTCGGCAAGCAGGACATTACTACCCACGGCGTCGATCCGCGGACGCACGTTGCCCGCGTCATTGTGGAAGCTGATTACCGCATGAAGCTCGTCGGCATGGGGCTCGAAAAGGGTCCCGGCGTCACGAGCTACCTCGACTCCATGGAATTGGCCAAAGGGGAAGCCCCGGTGCCGATGAACGTCCTGCGGTGGTGGTTCACGCTCAATTACGAAGCTCTCCGTTCCGCCCCGCAGAACGATGCCTTTGAATTGCACGGCCAAGGGGTCAAAGTGCTGAGCGAGAACGAAATGCTGACCGAGCGGGGGGAGCGGGTGCATACCGGCAAGTCGACCGACCTTAACGCCAGGTTCGTCCGCAGCTTCACGAAGAATTTCGAACCATTGGCCAGCAAGTATCCCATTTATGCCGACCTGCGCAATGTGTTCGATCTGGCCTTGGTTACCGCCCTCATCAAGAGCGAAGACCTCCCCGGCCAGGTGAGCTGGCACATGACCCATTTCGGTCCCGAGGGGCTGTACGAGCCGGCCCTTGGCATTGCCCCCACCAAAGTTGATTCCGTCATCAACTACCGCATTCTCAACGGAAACGTGGTGACTGCGGGCGTGAGCGGCGGCGTGGTGGTCGATGCTCACAGCCTGGTTAAGAAGGATTCAGTCAAGCCGGATGAGTACGGGGCTCTTAAGGGACAGCGGAAAGACGCCGCTCCCAAGGAGTTGCCCCGCGGGGCCTGGTGGTGGGATTGAACGGCAGGATAGCGTCCAGGGTGGCACGCCCACGGCATTGCGTGGGTGTGCCACCCATTTCTCCGGCGCGCAAATCACTTATGCTGTAAGGCATGAAGGAGCTTCCACAAACGGCCGGCCTTGCTTCCAAACTCTGCGCGGAGCGGCTGAAGGCGCTGGGAGATGAGGACCGCCTGCGTATCGTTCAGGCGCTGCGTGGCGGGCAGAAGCACGTCAGCCAGCTTGCCGAGGAATTCAAAGCGGACATTGCCAACGTCTCCCACCATTTGCAAATTCTGCGGCGGTGCGGGATCGTGCAAACCGAGCGGCAGGGGCGGTTTATTCTCTACTCGCTGCATCCCGAAGTCTTTCCCGCCGCCCAGGAAAGGAGCGAGCACCTCGACCTCGGCTGCTGCCGGCTGGAATTGCCGAAATCCAAGAGCTAGCGCCCGCACTACGGAAGTTTCTTGTCTTCCGTTAGAATTCTTGCTCCGTAAACATCACCTCTTCCCAGGAGCCGCCGCATGACCCCGGAACAAAAAGTCAAGGAACTTGGCATCGATTTCCCGCCGCAGACCAAGGGTTATCTCAACCTTTGTTGCCGAGCCGGCAACCTCTATTTTCTCTCCGGCCATGTCAGCGACATGAAGGGGATTCTCGGGACGAACCTCACCGTCGAGGACGGAAAGAAAGCCGCCCGCGAGTGCGCCGTGAAACTGCTGCGCAGCGTCCGCGCAGCCAACGGCACGCTGGACGGCCTGCGGATCATCAAACTGCTCGGCTGCGTCTATTCCGCCCATCAATTCACCGACCAGCACCTCGTCATCAACGGCGCGTCCGACCTGTTCCACGAAATCTTCGGCAAAGACGGCGACGGCTTCCACGCCCGCAGCGCCCTCGGCTTCGCGGCACTCCCGACGGGAGCCGCGGTAGAGGTGGAGGCGATTATTGAGATTAAGCATGCGTGAGGAGATGCTGAGTACTGAGTACTGAGTACTGAGTACTGAGTACTGAGTACTGAGTACTGAGTACTGAGTACTGAGTACTGAGTACTGAGTACTGAGCGAGGATCCTTGTTGGTCCATAATATTCCCTGGAAGGCTAAATTATCCGGAGCTAAGCCATGCCGGGCGTCCGATCCTTCACTGACTTGCTCTGTTGGCAACGGGCTCGCCAGTGGTCTAAGCGGATTTTTGAATTATCAGAGGCGAAGCCCTTTGCCCGTGATCAACGCTTGGTGGTTCAGATCAACGATTCTTCTGAATCCGTGATGTCCAATATTGCGGAAGGATTCGGCCGAGGCACCCAGGCGGAATTCATTACGTTTTTAGGATATTCACTCGGCAGTCTCGACGAAACAAAATCGCATCTCTGTGCCGCCTATGATCGAAAGTATCTGATCAAGGATGAATTTGCTGCCTTGTTCTCGGAGGGAACAGAGATCCGCAAGATGACCGTGGGATTGATTCAGTCAATGGTCAAACCCGGTGGAGGCGTGAAGTTCATTCAGAAATACAAGAGTTGGACGGAAGATAATTGAGAGAGGTACGAGCGGATCACGGGCAAGCAGCGGCCGGAGTTTTTCAAAACGAGAACGGACGACGGACCCAATATGTTGGCCAAAGACAGCTTCGCAAAGGATGGCGATTCCAATGGAAACGAGTAAAACCCCGCGTCATTGGTTGTCTGGACAACTGTACTCAGTACTCAGTACTCAGTACTTAGTACTCAGTACCAAGCAGCGGCGACAGCGGACCGCCGATTCTCGTGAAATCGTTGCGACAACACAGGTAAAGACCCCATCACGTCCCAATCCCGAAAGCCGCCAGACCTTCAACCTCTCACTCGCCTGCTCGCTCCTCGGCGGCCTCATTCTCTGGGCCGCGTTTCCGCCGCTAAACATATGGCCCATCGCCTGGCTCGCGCCGCTGCCATGGCTGTATCTGATACTTCGCCCGGAGCCGATGACGCGGTGGGCGTATTTTGGAATTTGGCTGGGGGGATTTGCCCATTGGCTGGCGATGCTGTATGGGATTAGTCAAGCTCACATCCTGCTCGTCGGAGGCTGGATACTGCTGGCGGCATATCTCGGCGTGTACTTGCCGCTGTTTATCGGGCTCTGCCGGGTGGCGATACTCAGGCTGCGCATTTCGATATTGCTCGTTGCGCCGGTCGTGTGGGTCGGGCTGGAACTGGCCCGCGGCTATGTGGTCACTGGGTTTTCCGCGGGGCTGCTCAGTCATTCGCAGACCGATTGGTCGGCGCTGTTGCAAATCGCGGATATCTTCGGTGCCTACGGAGTCAGTTTCCTGATAGTGTTCGTCGCGGCGGCTGTGGCCAGAGGATTTTTCGGCCCCAAACGTGAATTGTGGCCGCTTTTTCCCGCGGCAGTTGCCATGCTACTCACGCTCGGTTACGGCTGGATGCGTCTCAGAGAGTTTCCCCCCGGAACTTCCCGGCCGGCGCTGCTCGTGGCTTTGATTCAGGGTTCCCGAGATGTCCATATCGACATGGACTTCAAGCAGTCGATGGAGCGGATGCAGCACTATTCGGAATTGACGGGCGACGCCCGCCAGAATTATCGCAGGATCGATCTGCTCATCTGGCCGGAATCGATGTTCGCGCTGCCGCAGGTTGTCCTCGCTCCTGGAGCCAAGATTCCCGAGGAAGAGAAAGAGTCCGTTGAGTACTTCCGTCGCGAGTTTCCCCAAGCTGTTCAGCAGGCAGCTCAAATGCTCAACGAGAAGGGTTCGCCGGGGGCGGATACTCCCACCCAGTTCTATTTTTGCACATCCACGCTCGATTACGGCCCCGACCGCCGCCGGGTCTACAATTCCGCCCTCCTCGCCAATGAAATGGGAGAAATCGTCAGCCGCTATGACAAAACGCATGCGGTGATGTTCGGCGAGTACGTCCCCTTTGCCGGCTGGTTTCCGGTCATCGAAGACGTATTTCCGATTGAGGGGATGACCGAAGGGGATCAGCCGGTCGTGGCGAGTGTCAAGGGAATGAATTTTTGTCCGAACATCTGCTTCGAGAGCACCGTTCCCCATCTGATCCGCTCGCAGGTGTTGCAACTGGAAGCGAAGGGGACGCCGGTCGACGTGCTCCTCAACCTCACAAACGACGGCTGGTTTTATGGGACGTCGATACTGGATCTGCATCTGAAATGCGGCGTCTTTCGGGCCATTGAAAACCGCAAGCCGTTTATTGTTGCGGCCAACACGGGCATTTCGGCAAACATCGACGGAAACGGCCGGATCATCAACCGCGGTCCCCGCCGGCAGCCGCAGGTGCTGGTCGTCACCGTGCAGCCCGATAACCGCCGGCCCGTTTATCACACGCTTGGCGATTGGCCCGCCATCGCCTGTGCGGCGGCCTGCGTTTTGATCCTGGTTGCCGGCCTCATTCTGCGGTGCCGCGATCAGAATTCGGGAATAGTGCCGAGGGCCGTTCACGAATCTGAACGTAACGAGCCAGGCAAGTGAAACCATTTGGCTGGAGAGACCGTCAAAGGCCCTGAAAGTGCAGCCACTCATTCGGGGGGATGCGGCTTAGGCATTAGGTTCCGATAATACGTCCGGGCGGCCCTCCCAGGCTTCCCAACTGTCCAAAATTAAAGGCGTTTCGTTGACTTTTCCTTTTCGGGGTAATTATACTGGCCTCCAAGGTGTCAGAAGTTATTGCCGCCGCTCGTTCTGTGCGGCTGCGGAAAACCCTCTGGCATCAAGCCGTATTCGCCTCCGGGCCACGTTAGTTCAAGGATTCGCTCGCCATGACACTTGTCGGCAAAATCTTTACGGTGCTCATTTTCATCATGAGCCTGGTGTTCATGTCCTTTGCCGTGATGGTCTTCGCGACCCATCAAAACTGGCGGGATATGGTGAAGAGCACCGATTCCAGCAAGCCCGGTTTGGAGCGGCGGCTGGAGCTCAAGACGGCGGAACTCACCGCCGCCAAGGCCGAGCATGAACGGACCAAGCAGCAGCTTGCCTTGGAGCAGGCGTCTCGCCGCCAGGCGCTCGCCGCCCTGCAAACCCGCCTCACCACGGCGGAAGCGACCGTCGCCCAGCAGGAAAAAGAACTCAACGACAAGATTGCCGCTCTCAATCAGGAATCCGAAGCCAACAAGATCGCACAAACCCGACTGACCGCCCTCGAAGCAGAAGTGACCAAGCTTCGTAAGGAAACCCAGCTTGCACAGCTCGATCGGGACACGCAGTTTTCCAAGGTTGTCGAACTCACCGACCGCTTGAATCAAGACGAAGTGAAGCGGCAGGCGCTGGAAGAGCGGAACAATCAGCTCAACGCCCAAATGGCCCAGATGAAGCTGGTAATGGATGCCAATGGGCTGGACGTCCACTCGCTCGTCTCCAACCTGGAACCAATTAACCTGAATGGAATTGTCCTCGTCGTCGGCGACAAGGATCTTATTGAGATTTCTGTGGGCAAGGATGATGGATTGCGGGAAGGACACATCATGGAGGTCTACCGCGGCGACACTTACATCGGCCAAATCAAAATCATGAAGGTCGCCCCGGATCGGGCTGTCGGCCAGATCAACAAAGACCTCAAACGGGGCCAAGTACGGAAGGGAGATCATGTCACTACCAAGTTCAGCTAATCCCATCGTCCCGGCTCAGAAGCAGCCGACCAACGTTTACACGATGATGCTGGTTCTCTCGCTGTTTGCCATCATCACAGGCACGGTGCTCCTCGCCATGGAACTCAAGCGGTTTGAGCCGCATCCCTGGTGGAATGCACCCAATCCGCCGAACGTGCAATAGAATTGCCACTCGCAGTGTTCTAAAAATTGACCAAGGGCAGGCCTTTCGCCTGCCCTTTTTCATGCGCTGTGAGCATCTTAAATCGTCGTTCAAAAGTCCCTATGCCTCAAGGACTTACGGCTTGGTCCTCGGCAGGCCCACCCGTTGTGATTCAGCGCCCAAATTGGTAAACTGACGGCTCGAAATTCATCTTGATTTTGGCTCAGTTTTCGCGGTTTTTTGAGGTTCGCCAAGGAGCCTCACCGCGGTCTGGAAAGGACTCTGAATTGGCGTCTGACCCCACCTCTCCCGGCGATCCGGTCCCTCCCACTCCTCCCGGCGGCAATGGCAAGGACGGTCTCATCCTCGATCAGTCGATTGAGGATGAACTGAAGGAAAGCTACCTGACGTACGCCATGAGCGTCATCGTCAGCCGGGCGCTGCCGGATGCTCGGGACGGCCTGAAGCCATCGCAGCGCCGCATCCTGGTCGCCATGAACGACCTGAACCTCGGTCCCACCGCCAGCCGCACGAAGTGCGCGAAGATTTGCGGCGAGACGATGGGCAATTACCATCCGCACGGCGAAAGCGTAATCTACCCCACGCTGGTCCGAATGGCCCAGGAGTGGAACACGCGGCATGTCCTGATCGATAAGCAAGGGAACTTCGGCTCCATCGCCGGCATGCCTCCGGCAGCTATGCGGTATACCGAAGCCCGGATGTCCCCCATCGCGGCATTGATGCTCGAAGACATTGAGCGAGACACCGTCGATCTGGTCCCCACCTACGACGAACGGCTCCGTGAGCCGACCGTATTGCCGAGCAAATTCCCAAACCTCCTGGTCAATGGCACGCAAGGGATTGCCGTCGGCATGGCGACCAGCATACCGCCGCATAACTTGCGGGAAATCTGCGATGCTCTCGTGCGCGTTATCGACGAACCCGACGTTTCCATTGACGAATTGATGGAACTGGTCCCCGGCCCCGATTTCCCCACCGGCGGCATGATCTGCGGTAGGAGTGGCCTTCGCCGCGGCTATCTGACCGGCCGCGGCAACGTCGTGCTCCGCTCGCGGGCTCGGATCGAAGAATACAAGAAAGACCGCTACCGCATAGTCGTCAGCGAAATCCCCTACCAGCAATCGCGCGACGGTGTGCTGGAAAAAATCAAGGATCTGATCAACGACGACCGGATCAAGGGAATCTCCGAAGTCACCGATATCAGCGATCTCAATCACCCGGTCCACATTCTGATCGATATCAAGCGGGATTCCGACCCGGAGGTAGTTCTCAATCAGCTTTACCAGTTCTCCCCGCTGCAGGACACGTTTTCGATCATTCTACTGGCTCTCGTCGATGGCAAACCGCGAGAATGTACGCTCAAGCAACTGCTGGAAGAATTCCTGCGGCACCGGGTCGTCGTAATCCGCCGCCGGACGCAGTTCCTGCTGGCCAAGGCCCGCCGCCGCAAGCACACGGTGGAAGGACTCTTGCTCGCGCTTGCCAACATCGACGAAATCATCCGCATCATCCGGGCTTCCAAGACTCAGGCCGAAGCCAAGCTTGGCCTGATGGGGGTGGAGGCCCCAGCTTCCCTGATGCAGCGGGCACTGGGTGACTCAGGGTTCAAAATTTTCCAAGAAGAGCGGGGCGTCTCAGACGTCTACCGTCTGACAGCCGTGCAGAGCGAGGCCATCCTCCGGATGACCCTCGGCCAGCTCGTCAACCTGGAGCAGGAACGTCTGTCGGGGGAACATGCCGAGCTACTGGCGGAAATCATCGAGCTGCTCCGAATTCTGGGCGACGAAGCCAACATTCGGGCCATCATTCGGGACGATCTGCTGGAGATCAAAAAGAAGCACGGCGACGACCGGCGGACCGAAATCAGCGGCGACGAGATTGGCAGCGTCAATCTCGAGGACCTGATTACCGAAGAGACGATGGTCGTCTCCATCAGCCACAAGGGATACATCAAGCGGACCCCCGCCAGCACCTACCGGGCCCAGCGTCGCGGCGGCAAGGGGATGAAGGGGGCCAAGACGGACGAGGAAGATCCGATCCAGCACCTCTTCGTCGCCAGCACCCATGCTTACCTGCTGTTCTTCACCAACAAGGGAAAAGTCTACTGGCAGAAGGTCTACGACATCCCTGAGCTGAGCCGCGAAAGCAAGGGACGGGCGATTGTAAACCTGCTGAACCTCGGCGAAGGGGAGAAAATCGCCGAGTGCCTCGCAATCCGCGATTTCAACCTTCCCGGCCACTACCTGATGATGGCCACCCGCAAGGGATTGGTGAAGAAGTCGCCTTTGGAAGACTACAGCCGGCCGAAGAAGGGTGGGATCATCGCCATCAAGCTCCGTGAGGATGATGAGGTGATGGACGTCGTCATCACCAAGCCTGGCGACGAGCTCATACTGGCCACCGCTAACGGCATGGCCATCCGCTTCAGCGAAGCGGATGCTCGTCCGATGGGGCGGAATACGTCCGGGGTGAAGGGGATTGGCATCGGTTCCGGTGATCAACTCGTCGGCATGGTTGTGGCGGACCCGATTGCGACGCTCCTCACTGTCTGCGAAAACGGCTACGGCAAACGGACACCGTTCGGACCGAATGCGGAAGTGATTGAAGGTGCGCCGCCGCCGGACGAAGAAGCAGACGATGCCCCTCCCGAGGCGAGCGGGGGGCGTCAGCCCCCTGATACTAGCGCCGTACCCGTGGCGGACGCCGGTGAAGAAGAAGGGGACGACGAAGGTTCCTCCGGCCAGCGTTACCGCACTCAGCGCCGCGGCGGCAAAGGCTTGCGAGACATTAAAACGTCCGCCCGCAACGGCAAGGTCGTCGGCGTCAGCCGCGTGGACGACACGGACGAGCTTCTGATGATGACCGCCCGTGGAAAGCTCCAGCGCATCGCCGCCGCCGACATCAGCGTCATCGGCCGCAACACCCAGGGAGTGCGCGTGATGAGCCTCGACGAAGGAGACTCGCTGGTGGCTATTGTGCCGGTGCCGAAGGATGAGGAGGGAGAGCCAAGTTAACCACAGAGTCACAGAGACACGGAGAGAAATGGGAGCATGGCAAAATACCGATTGGATATTCTCCTGCATTTGATATTTAACGTAGATCAATTTGCATTTAACACTGCTGCCTGCCTTCTTCTCCGTGCCTCTGTGTCTCTGTGGTTTTTATGTAAGGGTCGTCCATGAAGCTCGCCATGATCGGTACCGGCTATGTCGGGCTCGTCACCGGAACTTGCCTGGCGGAGAGCGGCAATGAAGTGACCTGCGTCGATATCGATCTGGCGAAGATCGAACGGCTGAAGCAGGGGGATATCCCGATCTATGAGCCGGGGCTGTCGGAACTGGTAGTCCGGAATTCGGCTCAGGGGCGGCTGCACTTTACGGCGGATTTCAAAGATGCCGTTTCCGACGCCAAGCTCGTCTTCATCGCCGTCGGCACGCCCCAGGACGACAAAGGGGCCGCGGACCTGAAATACGTCATGGCGGCCGCGGCGGCCATCGCTCCGCACCTTCAACCGGATGCCGTGGTGGTCATCAAGAGCACCGTTCCCGTTGGCACGAACGTCAAAGTGGCCGCGAAGCTGAGCGAAGTTGCTGGCCAACCGTGCGATGTGGCCAGCAATCCCGAATTCCTCAAGGAAGGGGCGGCTATCGACGACTTCCAGCGCCCTGACCGGGTCGTCATCGGCGTCCGGACCGAAAATGCGAAGCGGCTGCTGACTCAGCTCTATAAGCCGTTCCTGCGGACTTCCAATCCGCTGCTCTCGATGACGCCGGAAAGCGCCGAACTGACCAAGTACGTCGCCAACGCCATGCTGGCCGCCAAAATCAGCTTCATCAACGAGATGGCCAACCTCTGCGAACTCAAAGGTGGCGACATCAACGACGTGCGGCAGGGAATCGGCCACGACCAGCGGATCGGCTTTCACTTCCTGGTCCCCGGCGTCGGCTACGGCGGCAGTTGCGTCCCCAAGGACGTGCGGGCGCTGATCGCCATGGCGCGGCAGGCCGGGGCGACGGCGCACATCATGGAGTCGGTCGATCGCGTCAACGAGCTGCAGAAACAGGTGCTCGTCACCAAGATCAAGGCGCATTATGGAGCGGCCTTAAAGGAGAAGACGCTGGCGGTGTGGGGGCTGTCGTTCAAGCCGCGCACCGACGACGTGCGCGAAGCGCCGGCGTTGACGCTGATCGAGGCGCTGCTGGCCGAGGGCGTGAAGCTGCGCGTTCACGACCCTGAGGCGCTGGCGAACGTGCGCCGGGAGTACGGCGAGAAGCTGGTGTACTGCGACCGGCCCTACGGCGCGCTGGACGGGGCGAATGGGCGGGCCATCGCGACGGAGTGGCAGGAGTTTCGCAATCCCGACTTCGAGGTGATGCGGCGACTGATGAAAGAGGCGGTGATCTTCGACGGCCGGAACCTCTACGACCCC
>JBJXFF010000149.1:0-22070 GCA_046153945.1 Pirellulaceae bacterium | reverse complement strand
TGCTCGACCAGGTGACCAGCGTCACCACCCCTGATCCTGACGGCGCTGGGGGCGTCACCGCGTCGGTCACCGCCTACGCCTACGACTATCTCAACCGGCTCTCCAGCACCACGGATGCCCTGTCGGGGGTGACCGCGTTCACTTACGACCTGAATGGCAACCTGATCAACCTCCGCGATCCCGTGAATAACGACACGGCCTGGGCTTACGACGGGGCTGGCCGAGTCACGATGGAGACGAACGAGCTCAACAAGACTCGCAGCTTTTATCACGATGCGGCTGGCAACCTCACCCGCAAGATGGACCGGAACAACCGGGTGACCCAGTACACGTTCGACGACCTGGACCGGATGACCAGCGAAGTGTGGATTTCCAGCGGCAATCCGGTTCCGGTCCTCTCCGTCAGCACCACCACCCCCGGCGGCCCGCCCAGCGAAGTCCAGCGGGTCGGCTTCACGGCGAGCGTCGGCCTCGGCGGCGGCACATTTACGCTGTCATTCGGTGGCAACACGACGAGCGCCCTCAGCTACACCGCCTCCGCCGCCACCGTGCAATCGGCCCTCGAAGGACTGGCCTCCATCGGCAGTGGCAACGTCTCGGTCGTCAAGACCACCGATACCTCTACCTCCAAAATCTACACCGTCACGTTCCAAGGCTCCCTGGCCGCCGCCAACCAAAGCCAGATCACCATCAACACGGCCAGCATCACCGCCTATGTGACGAAAACCGACACCCAGGCCACCGACACCCAAGGCGGCGGCTCCGGTGCCAACGAAGTCCAAGTCGTCACCCTCTCCAACGCCACCGACGGCACCTTCCGCCTCGCCTTCGCCGGCCAAACCACGGCCCCCATCGCCTACAACGCCAGTAATTCCACCGTCGATACGGCCCTGGAAGGGCTCACCAACATCGGCACCGGCGACATCAGCGTCACGGGTTCCAATGGCGGCCCCTGGACCGTCACCTTCAACGGCGGCGGTCTTGCCGGCGTTAATGTCGCCTCTCTCCAAGGAGACGCTGCAAGCACCCAGTCCGGCAGCGTGAGCAGAACTATCAGCTACACCTATGACACCGCCTCGGAATTAACTTCCGTCACCGACCCCGATAGCACCTACGCCTATACCTATGACGCTATTGGTCGAGTCCTCACTTCGTCCAATTCCGGAACCTCAGGTGTGCCGACGACGGTGTTGACCTGGGCCTACAATGCAGCCGGCCTCGCGACCAGCGAAACGGTTTCGGTTGCAAGCACTGCGGACTATAAAAATGAATACTCGTATGACAATTTGCTGCGCCTGACACAAATGGACCAGATTGCCCAAGGGGGCGGAAATAGCGTCGCCAGCAAGCGGATTGAGTTTGCGTATAACGCCATCGGCCAGTTCATCAGCATCGCCCGCAAGCACAAACCTTCGGGATCTTGGGTGGAAATTGCCACAACCGAGTTGGCGTACGACACGCTCAGTCGCCTGACGGACATTGACCAGAAGCGAGGGGGAAGCAGTCTCTTCACGGCCACTTCGTACGACTATGACCGGATGAACCGGGTAACGCAGATGACGTCTCAGGACGGCACCGCGGATTATGCCTATGACAAGCATAGCCGACTGACAGGCGTGAATTTCTCCTATCAGACGGATGAATCCTATTCCTACGACGCCAATGGAAACCGGACAGGGGGAAGCTACTCCGTCGGCACCAACAACCGTGTAACTTCGGACGGCACTTACAATTACACGCATGACGATGAGGGAAATGTTACGCGGCGCACCAAGATCAGCGACGGTTCTTACCGTGAGAACACGTACGATTACCGCAATCGCTTGACGCAGGTGCAGGACAAGAATGTGACGAATACCGTTCTGACGGATTTCGATTATGCGTATGACGTATTCGACCATCTGATCAATCGGTCGGTGGATAGCGACGGTCCCGGCGGGGGTTCCGCGGTTGTGGAGCGTTACGTCTATAACGGCGATCAGGTGGCCCTCGCGTTCGATGGCGCCAACACAATGGAGCACCGCTATCTGTCCGCCCCTATGATTGACCAGATCATGGCGGATGAAGATGCGCTGGGCGCGATTCTCACTCCTTTGACAGACTTGCAGGGTTCCGTCACGGATCTGGTGAATACCAGCGGAAGTTCGCAGAATCACATCAACTACAGCGCGTTTGGAGAGATACTCTCCCAGACAGGCTCCGCTACCTTCATCTGCGGTTTTGATGGGTTGATGGGGAATGACGAAGCCGACACTTGGCAGGCAATGGGCAACTCGTTTTCACCTGGTACCGGCGGATGGAACACTCCAGTCGCCGGACCACTCAATCCCTATTCCTTTGGAGCAAGCAGCCCGCCGAACACGATTCAGCCCAACGGAATGATGCCGCCGCCGGTCAATCCCCCTGTCGGGCCAACCATGTCTCAAGCCGAGTATATCGCCTGGTATCAACAATGGATGCTGGCCAACATGCCTCCGCCCCCACCAAACCCAGGTCCCAGCGGCGGACCCACGATGTCGATGGGGACCAATACGCTGCGCGCGGGTGGTTGGCGGAACAACATGGACAATTGGGACCCATCGCAACGGGCACTAGTCCAGGCGGAAGTAGCGGCGGGACAGGACGCCGCGGTGAACATGGTGGAGGGGCTGGCGGGTTTTACTCCTGGAGCGGGTGTCGGCCTCAGCGCGGTACAGCTCATGACGGGAGAACATCTTGATGGCAAGAAGCTGACAACCACCGAGAAAGTATTTGCCGGCATCGACGTCGTGCTCGTGATCGCCGGGCCGCTTGTTGGCGGGGTCGCCAAGAATGTGGATAACGTAGGGGTTGCAGTTGCCAAGAATCTCGATGAAGTTGGCAATGCGCCAAAAGCGGCTACAATGACTGCGAATGCCGTGGCGGATTCGCCCGCCGCACAAATGGCGGCGTCGGTTGCGAAAGGACGTGCAGGGGAACTTGCCGCCGGCATCACAGGAGCGAAGAAGGGTGTTATTAGCCCACGCTCAGGAAAAATGCGATTTCCTGACTTAATTTCTGAAACATTGATTAAGGAAGTCAAGAACGTAGTGCGGCAGGGACTAACTTCTCAAATTAAGGACTATATTGCAATTGCAACAGATCGTCATATACCCTTCGAGCTTTGGACACACAAAGACACGATTCTCAGCAAACCATTAGCCAAGGCAATCGCCATGGGCGACATCATTCACCGAACATTTGCGTTGTAAAATGGCGAAAAACCTTACTGCTCAAGAACTCAGCGAAATTCTTGAAAAGGATCCCAAATACCAAGCCATGATGGCGGAAAAAAGGCGTGTTTGGGCGGAGCAAGCCGCAATCCTACAAAAGGATCAAGAGCCTCTTGTAGCTGCATTGACGATGGCAGGATGGCCAACTGCGGTCCGTCAATGTGGCGACACGAGGTCCGTGTGGGACTTTGTGAATACTGCGGAGCCCTATCCGCACTTGCTGGAAGTGTTGGCCGATCATCTGACGCGACCGTATCACAAGCGAATTCGCGAAGGAATCGCCCGCGCCTTGGCAGTCCGAGAGGCGAGAGGTACGCGAATTCCGTGTGTACTAATGGAAGAACTTAAAAAGGAGACAGACCCAAACGAAGGCCCGAACAGCTTTCGTTGGGCACTAATCAACACGTTAGTCACGATTGGCGATGCTTCCCTTGAGGATGATGTGCGTCAACTCCTGGCGGACCCCCGTTACGCAACCGTCCATAAGGACCTGCAACGACTCGCCAAAAAATTGAAGCGGCCCCGCCGATCGAGCCCAAAGGAACAATAAGCCCAACCTCTCCACGAATAGGACACGGCCAGTCAGTTGACGGAAGCCAGCGATCCCGATGGTGAACTGCAATTCGTCTACGACTATATTGGACGGATCACCAGCGAGACCCAAATCGTGGACGGGCTGACTCCTCATATCGTGTTGGCGACCAAGTACGACGCGGCATCGAATCGCACCGAGCTTGCCGCCACGCTCGGCAGCAACGCCGATTTCAAGAACACGTATCTCTACGACAACGACAACCGGATGACCCGCGTCACCCAGCAATCGAACTCTGGCAACACGCTGGCGACGAAACGGGTGGACTTCAGCTACAACGCCCTCAGCCAGTTCGACACCATCAGTCGTTATCAAAATACCGGCGGCACCAACGTCGTGGCGACAACGACGTTCACCTACGACACCCTGAATCGCCTTTCGACGCTCAATCACGATCAAGGCGGTACGACGCTGAACCACTACACTTACGGCTATGACCGTATGGACCGCTTGAACTCGATCAGTTCGACGGCGGAAGGCTCGGAAACCTTCACTTACGACAAGACTTCCCAACTCACCGGCGCGGACCACTCGACTCAAAGCGATGAAACCTACACGTTCGACGCCAATGGCAATCGGACGATGTCGGGTTACACGACCACGACCAACAACCTGACAACCAGCGACGGCACCTACAACTACACTTACGACGACGAAGGAAACCGCACCCGCAAAACCAACATCTCCACGGGTGCCTACGAGCAATACACCTGGGACTACCGCAACCGTCTAACCAACGTCACCAGCAAAACGGCCGGCGGCACCGTCACCAAAACCGTCGATGAACACTACGACATCCTCAACCGCTGGACCCGCCGCCACACCGACCCCGACGGCCCGGGAGCCACCGCAGCAAGAGACAACTTCTTCGCCTACGACGGCATCGAACCGATCTACCAATTCGACGGCCCCGCCGACACCGACCTCATCGACCGCTACCTCTGGGGTCCCGCTGTCGACCAAATCCTCGTCGACGAACAAGTCACCTCTCTCGGTTCCGCCGGCAACATCATTCACCCCCTCATGGATCACCTCGGTACCGGTCGAGACCTAGCGGATCAGAATGAGTCCACCTATACCACCACAATTACTAACCACCGCACTTATAATGGCTTTGGACTTCTAACGTCCGAATCCAATTCCAGCGTTGATTGTGATCCAAGCTACACTGGCAAGATCACGGATAGCGACACGAATCTTCAGCCAAATCTTTATCGATCGTACGACGCTGTACTTGGACAATGGCCCAGTGAAGACCCGATCATCTTTCATGCCGGCGACCCAAATATTAGGCGAAGCGTCACAAACAGTCCTATGCAGTGGAAAGATCCATTGGGACTTGTTGGTGCCTGCATCTTCTCGAAAGACTATGTTCAAAAGATGTACCACGACAAAGATAGCGATGAGTACAAAAAAGGCCATGCTCAGTCGCTTGTCGACACATACATTGGCGTCGCGGCGGCAACAACAATAATGTTGGGAATAGCGGAGGTAGGGTTCTTACCTTTCCTTGCTCAGGAAATTGTCGAGGAAGGCGCTGGTGTTCCAATCATTCCAGATCCTTTGGATGCGGCCCAGCTTGTCGTAAAGAAAAGCTTCAAAGATGCTGTCGAAAAAGGGGCAACAAACACAATTGAGAAGGTGGCGAAGAATGGAATGGAAAAGGTGGCAAAAGAAGAAGCCGCCAAAAAATTATCTAAGGAAATGATTAATGGCACATCATCAACACTGAAGCCTCTCGGTCCGGGTGTTGGCACCAAGGCGGTTATGCCAACTGGCTTTGGCATGGGAAAAACAGTGGCAGGCAAACACGCGGCACTAATGATTGATGGCAAGGTCTACGTGCATCATCATCATCTTGGGGCCCAGGCGCTCGCTGGCAAGAGTGCGACTCGCAAAGATCTTTATGGTTGGGTCGAACTTGACGAGCTTGGAAATGTGGTCAAAGTCGGATGGGTAGAAGTTGGGAAATAAGGCACATGATATGGATAACTGCACATTTACATTCACTGGTTTCGTTGCCAGCCGCGATCCCTGGGAATATATCCTTGAGAGCGGAATGTCTGCCCCAGGGTGGCAGATTCCGGTCCAGGAATTGCAGTTGTTGGCCTCCGGACTAAATGAACTTGATGAGTTGCATTTGGCATTCGCGCTTGCGCTGGCCGAAAACTCGCGTCCAGATTTATTCATAGACAGTGCAATTACGTTCCTAAACCATTTGAGTCTCTCGGTCAGGATTAATGCATATCGCGTATTACGAGCCGTTCCACGCGAGTACTTTGACCAGAATATTAGAATGGCAATAATGGTTGCGCTTAGAGCGTGCCCTGAAGCAATTGAATTTGCCGATATTGCTTCCAAATGAGAGTGCGCGGAAAAGGGGCCGGAAAAGGGGACATTCTGATTATCAGGAAAATCACAGAGAAAAACAGGCATTTTTTTCACCGTAACAAGGATCAAAGCATGAAACTCTTTCACTCCTCCAGCCTCGAAGGGGGCCGCATTCCCAAGCTCCCGCAGCGTGAGATTCCCGCAGCTTCCCCCGAAGTGTTGCAAAACAATATGCACCGCCACTTCGACCCCACCCCCGGCCAGTGGCTGAGCGAAGAGCCCCTCTCCTTCGCCGCCGACCCCCACAACCTCCACCCCTACGTCATCCCGCCGCCAGTACCCCCGCCGAGTCGTTAAACATAACTCCGTCAACAGCCTCATCACCGAAACAGACCCGCTCGGAAACGTGACGACCAGAGCCTACGACCACCTGAACCGGTTGACGTCAGTCACCGGAGCTGACCCCGACGGAGCGGGAAGTTTAAGTTCCCCCGTCTGGACCTACACCTTCGGCAGCGACACGCAGCTTGCCACGCTCACGGACCCGATGGGGCACGACACCGATTACGCCTACGACTACTACGGCCGCCTTAGCACCGTGACGAACAACGATGGCTATGTGACGACGACAGCGTACAACCTGCTCGACCAGGTGACGAGCGTCACGACTCCTGATCCTGATGGTGCTGGTGGAGTTACTGCTTCGGTCACGGCCTACGCCTACGACTATCTCAACCGGCTTTCCAGCACCACGGATGCCCTGTCGGGGGTGACCGCGTTCACTTACGACCTGAATGGCAACCTGATTAATCTCCGCGACCCCGTGAATAACGACACGGCCTGGGCGTACGTTGAAGGAAAAGGTGTCAGGAACCAATACTAGCAAAGGTTCCTGACACCTTTTCCCTCCCTGACACCTTTTCCCTCCCACATCCCGGCGGCCGGCGGCTTTGCCGGCTCCTGGCCAACCGTGACCGCACTGCCAACGAAGGCGACGAGAACGTTTGCAAGGAAATTCTTCATCGGTGCGAAACAAGATGGCTGCAAAGGGGGGAAATGAGTATCTTTGACTCTAGTTGCCTTGGAGTCCCCATGCCATCCCTCCCCCAAGTCCAGCAGCGCATTCTGGAAACGGCCTTCGGCCCCGTCGTCGGCGCGAGCTACCGCTGGGACAGCGGCCAATACTGTGCCCTCCACACCAGCCGTGGCGTCGTCGGTTGCGGGATCTTTGACCTGGCCTGCGCCGACGCTTTTTCCATGGCCTTCGCCATTTGCCGAGGAACACCAGAACACCCGCTCCGCGAGCCTGAAGACATCTACGCCGCCAAAGTGACTGCGGTGAGCGCCGCCGCGGCAAAAATGGGAATTTCCCCCGGGATGACCGGCCTGGAAGCAGTGGAGAAGATGCTCAGGTCAGCTTAAAGCCCTACCGTGGTACTTCACATCTTTAATCACTCGCATGGGGAAGGGGGCGAAGCAACTTCCGTAAGAAGCTGGCAGTTAAACATTGTTAGATCGCCGTTTTCGGCGTATACTCTCGATGTCAGACATCTTTCCGGGTGGTTTCGTTATGTTTCGCCGCACTCTTACACTCGTGTTGATTGCCAGTTATTTGACCGGCCAACTGGCGTCGGTGCCCCACATTCATGCCGGGGAGCAACCTGGCCATGCTCGCACTCATATACATGTCGACTGGATTGTGGGTTTTTTTAAGGTTAAGCATTCTCATTCAAATGGCCACTCGCATTCGCACGTCGCGTTAGAAAACCGCCATTCTCACTACGAGCCAAAGCTGCCAGCATCGTCGCCTCCGACGGACAATGACCACGACTGTTGTTGCGTTTACTTGCCCGATGTGTGTGTGGCTAAAGCTCCTAGCAAGACAATAGAACAAACGGTAAGAGTTGGCACCTTTGCAGTGCTTGCCGAAACGGCGACTCTGCTTTCGGGTTCCACACACTTGAGCGACATTCAGTCCAAGGCCCCGCCAAATGGTTTGCTCTTGGGGTGCGCGCGCTACTTGAAATTACGGACTCTCCGTATCTAGCCTTTCTGGCCTGCGCGTGATTGTGGCGGACGGGTGTCGAACGACGCTCGCACATCGCCTCTAGTCTTACTGCATTTGGCGATTCTTGAAGGGCTCCTTATGTTTCGGCGATTTGCTTCGTACTTCGTCGCCACGGCGATGATTTCGACTGTACTGGCGCTTGCCGCCTGGGGAATCTATCGGCAGTGGCTCGGTAGACAAGGGAATGCCGAAGAGTCAGCCAACAAAAATCAACCGCTTCCACCAGGGGTAACCCAGCCGGTGCGAATCAGCCCCCAAGCGCGCAAGAACTTGGGGCTGGTCTCCAAGCCGGTGCAGCCGACGACGTATTGGCGAATCATTGAAATTCCGGCGCTGATCATTGATCGCCCTGGAGTCAGTGACCGCGGAGTGGTGTCACCCGTCACGGGGGTGGTGACAAAAATACTGGCGTATCCGGGAGATGCGGTAGAGCCAGGCGGGGAACTTTTTTCGGTGCGCATCGTCAGCGAGCCGTTGCATGCTTCGCAACTCGAAATCTTCAAGGCGAGCCGGGAGATCGAAATCTCGCTGGCCCAAAAGAAGCGTATCGCGGAGCTCGCGGACGTGGGGACGATTGCCAGGAACAAGATCGTCGAAATCGACAATCAGATCAGCCGACTTCAAGTTCTGACGCAAGCGTATCGGCAGGACCTGTTGACGCGGGGACTGTCCCAGGAACGTATCGACGCTGCTGCCCAAGGTGATTTTGTTACGGAGATCATTGTTCACGCGCCTGGCCAGGCTCAGGAAAACACCGCGGCAGGAACAGAAGAAGGCGTTTCACCGGTCGTTAAGCGACTTCCGCTTGGTTTTGAACTCCAAGAATTGAAGGTGGAGTTGGGGCAGCAGGTGCAAACGGGGCAGGTTCTCTGCTCGCTGGCGGACCACCGCGCGTTGCAAATTGAAGGTCGCGGGTTTAAGGAAGACTTGCCGCTCATCCAGGAAGCCGCCCGCCAGAATTGGCAACTGACCGTCGATTTCGACCAGGTACCGCAAGGAAAATGGCCTCTCCCTCCGGACAAACTTGGAATTCATCACGTCGCCAACACAATTGATTCGGAAAGTCGCACGTTTGCTTTTTTTCTCGCCCTCGAGAACCAGTCCCAAGCTTACTTGCGGGATGGCAAATCCCATTTTCTCTGGCGATTCCGGCCCGGCGACCGAGTTCGCTTGCGGGTGCCGGTCGAGAAGCTCGAAAACGTGCTCGTGTTGCCGCACCAAGCTCTCGTCCGTGAAGGGCCGGAAGCCTATGTCTTTCGGCAGAACGGCGACCTCTTCGACCGCCGACCGGTGCATGTGCTCCATGAGGACCGGCTGAATGTCGTCCTGGCCAACGACAACAACATTCGGCCAGGTTCCTACATCGCCCAGGGAGGCGCCGCCTCGCTCAACCGGGTTCTCAAGGCGCAGATGACCAGCGGCCAGCCGGCGAACATCCATGTCCATGCCGACGGCACGACGCACGCCGCCCACTAACGCCAGCAGAACAAGCCAACATGCTCAACGCCATAATTCGCCTTTCGCTTCGCTATCGGATGCTGGTCGTCGCCCTCAGCCTTACGGTGATGGTCTACGGCTCGTATCTGGCAACGACGCTGCCCATTGACGTCTTTCCCGACCTCGACCGGCCTCGGGTTGTCATCATTACTGAATGTCCCGGCCTTGCCACCGACGAAGTGGAAACTCTGGTCACCCAGCCGATTGAAGTCGCCCTGCTTGGCGCGACAGGCGTGCAGGCGGTTCGCAGCCAGACGACCGCGGGGCTGAACGTCATTTACATCGAATTCAACTGGGAAACGGAAGTGCGGGCCGCTCGTCAAACGGTGCAGGAGCGGCTCTCCACGCTGGCGGGCGTTTTGCCCGAGGGAATTCGGCCGCAGATGACTCCGACCGCGTCCATCATGGGGCAAATCATGATTGCCGGCGCGTATCGGCAAAAAGGTCCGAATGATGGCGAACTGGCATCCCTTGGAAAGAGAGACCTTTGGGCGGAGTTCGTCGAAAACTCGTCTGCTTCGCCGCAGGTCCATATTTGGCGTCCGCAGGATCGGCGTGACCTCAGTACCTGGCAGGAGATAGCTGTCAAAAGCGTGCGCTGGGAGCCTGCGGAAGATACGGTTGCCGCGAGGGGCGTAGCGGGAGAACGAAAAGCACTGGTGACCACCGAACAAGGCGTGGAGGAAGTCATATTTCCGTCGCGGGAAGAACAGCACATGGCTCTCCGCACGATGGCCGACTGGGTCGTCCGACCGCGACTCCTTAAAATCCCCGGCGTGGCGGAGGTCTTCATCCAAGGAGGGGACCGCAAGCAATACCAGGTTCTCGTCAACCCTCGGGCGCTACTCGAATACAAAGTCACCCTTCAGCAGGTTGAAGCAGCCCTGCGCGAGAGCAATCTCAACACCAGCGGCGGCTTCGCGGTCACGGGCGAGACAGAGCGACCCATCCGGATTTTAGGGCGTGTGGGGCCGGAAATGCACCAGGTGCTGGAAGATTTGCGAAATGTTCCTGTCAAGGAAACTCACGAGCGGCCCATCCTGCTGCGCAATGTCGCTCGGATTGTTGAAGCCCCGCAGTTCAAGCGGGGAGACGGCAGCATCAACGGCCAGCCGGGCGTTGTGTTCACCGTCGCCAAGCAGCCCCACATGGACACGCGCGAGTTGACCGACAAGATTGCCGCTGCGTTGGCGGAAGTCGAAGACTCGTTGCCCGCTGACGTGGTTATCAATACCGAGTTGTTCCGGCTGAAGAACTTCATCGATCGGGGAATCTTTAACGTGGGGGAGGCGCTTGTTATCGGTGCGGTGCTCGTGCTCATTATCCTGTTCTTGTTTCTGCTGAATTTTCGCACGACCTTTATCACGCTCACCGCCATCCCCCTGTCGCTCGTCATCACGACGCTCGTCTTTCGATTGCTGAGCTACGCTTCGGGAACACAACTCTCGATCAATGTGATGACGCTCGGGGGAATTGCCGTCGCGATGGGAGAACTGGTCGACGACGCCATCGTGGATGTGGAAAACATCTTTCGCCGACTTAAAGAAAATCACGCCACGCCGAATCCTAAATCCGATCTGCAAGTCGTCTACGACGCCAGTAAGGAAATCCGCAGCGCCATCGTGTTTGGCACTGCGGTCGTAATCCTGGTGTTTCTGCCACTGTTCGCGCTGTCAGGCGTCGAAGGCCGCCTATTTGCCCCGCTGGGCGTGGCCTACATCGTCTCCATCCTGGCCTCGCTGCTTGTCTCGCTGACTGTTACTCCGGTACTCAGTTACTATCTGCTGCCTAATTCTCGGGCAACGCACCATCAGGGGGATGGGCCACTCCTACGGATGCTCAAGTCGCTGGCGACTTATTTGATTCGCCTCAGCATGGGCTTTCCCGGAACACTGTTGGTGATTACCTGGATCATGGTGGCCGTCGCCGCCTGGGAGCTTTCTCTTCTGGGACGAGATTTCCTGCCGCAGTTCGATGAAGGAAGCGTGCAAGTCAACGTCACTTTGCCGCCGGGATCGTCCCTGGATGCTTCTAGTCGGACTTCGTCGCTCATCGACGACCGCATCCAAAGGTTGCAAAACACGGCGGAGAATCCGAAAGGTGAAGTTATCCATTTTGTCCGCCGCACCGGGCGTGCCGAGATGGATGAGCATGCCGCCCCGGTGAATGTCAGCGAGTACATCATCAGCATGAACCCCAAGACCGCCCACGGTCGCGAGGAAACCATTTCGCGCTTGCTCCAAGAGCTTCGCGACGAAGTTCCGGGCGTGGACATTGAAGTGGAACAGCCGCTCGCCCACCTCATTAGCCACATGGTTTCCGGTGTCTATGCCCAAATAGCGATCAAGGTTCATGGCGACGACCTCGATACCCTGCTGGCCTCCGCGGAGAGAATTAAGACGGCCATTCAGGATGTTCCAGGGTTAACACCGCCGGTGATTGAGCCGGTGCGACAAACCGAAGAATTGCATATTCGCCTGCGGTCCGCTGATCTCGCTCGGTATGGAGTCACCCGTGCGTATGTGGGAAAAATCCTCCAAACAGCCTTGCAAGGCGAAGTCACTTCCCAGGTGCAGGAAGGACAACGGCGATTCGACCTGCTCATTCGGCTGGAAGAGACTTACCGCACCGACTATGCCAATTTGGGTCGCTTGCGGATTGATTTGCCTGAAGGTCGCGGACAGGTCGAATTGGCTCGGCTGGCGGACATCTATGAAGGGATGGGACCCAATGCGGTGAACCGCGAGAATGCCCGCCGACGAATCGTCATTCGCTGCAATACGCAGGATCGAGACCTGGCGAGTGCCGTCGCCGAGATTCAAGCACGAGTTAAAAGCCGCGTGGAATTGCCCCCGGGCTACTTTGTCGAATTCGGCGGCCAGTTCGAAAGCCAGCAGCGAGCGACAACCATGATTGGCGTGCTCGCCGCCTTCTCCGTCGTGGGAATGTTCGTGGTGCTGATGATCCTTTATCCCTCCGTGCGAATTGCTTTGCAAATTCTCAATGCTCTTCCCACCGCGTTTATCGGCGGTGTTCTGGCCCTAGTGCTGACCGGACAATCCCTTACGGTTGCCAGCCTTGTTGGTTTTATCTCGCTCGGCGGGATCGCCGTCCGCAACGGTATTCTGCTCGTCACTCACTACTTTCATTTGATGAAGGAAGAGGGAGAAGCCTTTTCGCCCGAAATGGTGATGCGCGGCAGCTTGGAACGGCTAGCCCCCGTGCTAATGACCGCACTTACCGCAGGAATCGGCCTGGTTCCCCTGGTTGTGGGCGGTCAGGAACCGGGCCGCGAGATTCTGTATCCCGTGGCCACCGTCATTTTAGGCGGGCTCGTCACTTCCACCTTTTGTGAATTCCTGATCCATCCCGGACTCTTCTGGAAATTCAGCGGCAAAGACGCCCAGCGTCTGGTGCGCGAGGAAAGTTCCGAAGAGAAACTGGTGGATCACACTGGCTGATTGAACGGATTATTGTTTTCACCCCTTTCATGGAGAAACCTGATATGAAGCGCACGAAAATCGCCCTGCAAGTTGGCATCGCCTGCGCCCTCGCCGCCGTGGTTGGCTGCGGCTCAAAGCCAAACAACGCTGCCAAGACGGAAGGCACGGCAAAGACTGCCGCCAAGAACCCCGAGAAGGAAGAGCACGGCCACGGCAATGGTCCGCATGGCGGCGTCCTCACGGACTGGGGAGGCGGCGCATACCATGTCGAATTCATCGTGAATCACGACAAGAAGGAAGCGACCGTTTATGTCCTGGGAAGCGATGAAAAATCCCCCGCACCCATCAAGTCTGGAAAGATTCATCTTGTCATCAGTGACCCCGCCACGGAAGTTGACTTGACCGCTCAACCGCTGGACGGTGAGAAGCAGGGAGCATCGCGCTTCGTCGGCACCCATGACAACTTGGGCAAAGTCCAGGAGTTTGCCGGAACTATTAGCGGCGAGTTGGAAGGGACTCCGTACACGGGAGACTTCCAGGAAGTCGCGGAAGCATCCGCTAAGTCGCCGTAGCAACAGCTTAAGATTTGTCCCACAATCCTTAATCCCTTCGCCGCAAGACCCCTGTTTTGGTCGAAGGGCCGGCATGATCGGATAAAGCTCGAAACCAATCAAAGGTTCCTGGCACGAATGGCGTTAAGTCAAGGAACTGACCATATTCCTACTCGTCTACATCCTGGTTCGCATGACCATGGTGGAAGCCGCCCAGCAGCAGGGAGTTCCCGTCGACCGTATCAGCTTCGTCGATGTCCTCCGTTGGCTGGCCACGACTCCGCACCCCGAAATTCTTCCCCCATTCAATCTCGAGCCTCTCCGGCCCGGACGCTTTGAACCCCGCTGCCGCAAACGCCGGCCCAAAACCTATTCCCTAATGAACCAGCCTCGTGCCAAACTCAAGCAACTACTGGAATCACAAGAGGTTACGGACAAACTTAACGCCATTCATGCCAGGAACCTTAGTTTTGCGGCGGGGAAAATGCGGTCCAACATAAGATTCGGGCAGAGCCGGATCAACACTTAGGCCGGCAGGGGGGTGTATACTGGCGCAATGCCGAACGAATTGACTCATTTCGACGACTCTGGTGCCAGCCGGATGGTGGATGTTGGCGAGAAAGCCGTCACCGTCCGAATGGCGCGGGCCAGCGGCCGGGTGGTGATGCAGCCGGAGACGCTTAAACGGATTCGGGATCGGGGTTTCGCCAAGGGGGACGTCCTGGAGGTCGCCCGGCTGGCGGGGATCATGGCGGCGAAGAAGACGGGAGAGTTGATCCCGCTCTGCCATCCGCTGCCGCTGGACGCAGTGACGATGTCCTTTACTTTTCCAGATGACAAAACTGTGTCGCTGGAAGCCGAAGTCCGCGTGACTGCCAAAACGGGGGTGGAAATGGAAGCCCTGACAGCCGTAAGTGTCGCCGCGCTAACTATTTACGACATGTGCAAAGCCATCGACCGCGGCATGGTCATCTTGGAAATCCGCCTTGAGGAGAAGTCCGGCGGACGCTGCGGGCATTTTGTGCGTGAAGGGTAGCCGCGAATTGCGGTTGCCTACGTAGCCACACGCGGCTCGCGTGTAGGCTTCTGCAATTCCACAGAAGCGGACACGCGATCCGCGTGTCGCTACGGTTGACCCCGAACCCGCTTCCGCACACACTTGCATTTTCCCGCGCCAGGAAGGAATCACTCCCATCATGCCCACAACTACGGCTTTGGAAGGTGCGCCCGCTCCTCTCATTCTTTCGTCCCTCTATGCTCCGGTTGCCAAAGAAATGGCGGAGGTGGAGCAAATCCTGAAGGAGGAGCTTCGCAACCCTCATCCGTTCGTCGACGAACTCGTTCGCTATGGCTGCCTGCTGGGGGGCAAACGGCTGCGGCCGGCCTTGCTGCTGCTGACGGCTAAAGCGATTGGCCCAGTCCGGCGGGATCATTTGGTGCTCGGAGCGGTCGTCGAAATGATCCATACCGCCACGCTCGTCCATGACGACGTGTTGGACGAAGCGGACATGCGGCGGCACCTGGCGACGGTCAACGCCCGCTGGGACAACGAGGCCAGCGTTCTCCTCGGCGACTATCTCTTCACCCACGCTTTCTACCTCGCCAGCACCCTCGAAACCGTTGTCGGCTGCCGGCTCATCGGCCGGGCGACGAACATCGTCTGCGAAGGAGAACTGCGGCAAAAAGGGAGCCGCGGAAACTTCGATCTGACCGAGCAGGAATATCTCAGCATCATCGAAGGGAAAACCGCAGAACTAACCGCTGTCAGTTGCCGGTTGGGAGCGCTGTTCGCCGGTGCCAATGACAAACTCGCCGGCGAAATGGACGGCTTCGGCCGCGATCTCGGTATCGCATTCCAAATCGCTGACGATCTATTGGACGTTCAGGGAGAAGAAAAAACTACCGGCAAGTCGCTCGGCACCGATCTGGAAAAGCAAAAGCCGACGCTTCCGATCCTTCGGGCACTGGAACTTGCTTCCCCCGCTGATCGCGAAGAGCTTGTCGAACTGCTTACCAGCGACGAACGCCGCCCCCATCTCGTCGCCCCTTTCCTCGACCGCTACGACGCCATCGATTACGCCCGCGAGCGAGCCTCTGCCTTCGCTCACAGCGCACGTCGTCGTCTCGAACTGCTTCCCAAGAGTCCGTCGCGCGACATTCTGGCCATGATGACGGAATTCGTCGTGAGCCGAGCGAGCTAAGCTCGTGCGCCGGAATTCGAGAACAGAATCTACCGAAGGCGGTCGAGATCCACCACTTTGCTGGCCAGGACGTGCGGCACGTTGAGATCGGGGATCAGGCCGCGCTTGCCGTAGAGTCCCACCCGCTTGTTGAGATGGCTGCTGACGCTGAGGCCCGGGGTGGGAGAGACGAAGCAGAGCCGCTTGCCGTCGGCATCCACGAGCGCGTACGGGGCGACCGGCTTGTCCGAGGATTTCACTGCGGTAAGCCAGCCTTCGCCGTCGTAGGGACGAAAGTCTCGGCTGGCGACTGGTGTGGCCGGCTTCTCCATGGGGAATGCCTGGACGTCGAAGGCTTCCTCGAAACGTTTGATCTTGTCGAGCATTAAGCGGGCCTGGCCGCGGTCACCGGGCGTGGAGGCAGATTCGACAATCCGCTCGATGCGGCTCTTGAGGGTCGAGAAATTCCAGGTGCCTTTGTCGCGGGCGAGAATCAGCGAGAGCTGCAAGTCGCACTCTTCGAGTTCACGCGTTACATCTCTGTCGGAGGCCGTCGCAATCGGAGTTGTAGGGGCGGGAGCGCTGTCCTTCGTGGTCTTGACTGCGGTACGGTAAGGACTTGCGGGAGCAGCCGGCGATGTCGATGGCTGCCGGCGGCGAGGGACGAATCCGTCCGGGGAAAGGGAACGGCTGGGAGTTTCTGTCACGGGCTCCTCGTGAGCAACTTGCCGCACGGGATAAGGTTCCTTCTCTTCCTTGGCCGCGACTTCCGGTTTCTCCTCACGCAGGTCCGAGAGGATAATGCTGCTCCGAGGAACGCGCGGCCGCTCCACTGCTGGCTCTTCTTCAGCCTCTGCCGCGAAGGTCGGATCCTTCCGGCGGCGGCCAATGGGCAACAAGTCATCTTTTGCGGCGAGCTCACGGCTCTTGGCTTTGCGCACCTGGCGGGTATGGACCCAGCGGAATTCGCCGGCTGGGGGAGCGATCTTCAGCCACAGTTCCGTCTTGCCGTCCGCCCCTTCGACCTGCTTCTTGCCCAGCACTTCCACCCGTTCGCCGCGCGACAAAGTGACGTGGGATTTGTGTTCCTTGATTCGTTCCGCCCGAGAGCCGAGCCAGGATTTGGCCTCCTCGGTCGTGATTTCCGCAATGCCGGGCTCTTCAGTCATCTCCAAATCCGCCTGGGGAATCCAGCTAAAGCTCCCCTCTGGCGGCTTAATTGCGAGCCAGTCACCGACGTCGCGCCGATAGACCTCGACCGTCGCTCCCGGTTCAAGCTGCTGGGTGACGTAGAACCTCTGCCCGGGTCCCGCGCGAACCTCCGCTCCCTGTTCCAAGACGACCGCCCAATACGGAGCCTCGTCCGCGGCCCACGAAGGAGCAGTCAGGAGCAGAGCCCCCATCGCCAACAGGGCTGTAAAGTTGCATCGCATCGCCGGTCCCCTCGCTGAGATGGGGTTAAGGCCAAAGAAATTCGGGCCGTGGTTTGTAGCTGCTTCCGCCGCCGAACTCAAGAGCGAAGAGCCGTCCACAGTTAAATGCTAGCAACAAAAAGGGCCCGTTGCCCCCCAGAGGACAACGGACCGAAAAATCAAAACTTAGGCGTTTACAGACAACGCCGAAAGCAAAAGGACTAGTCACCAGCCGGCGGGCGAGTCAGTGGAGCGCCGCCGGGCCGACCGCTGGCTCCACCGCGACCACCGGCACCACCACGTCCGCCGCCACGGCTGAGCTGGATCGTTTCGCCGGTCAGGCTTTTCAGCTTGGCCTGCTGATCCGCGGTGAGGACGCTGAGAATCTTCTGACGCGATGCTTCGCGGAGCTTGGTCATGCCGGCCTGCATTTCAGCGTCGGCTTCTTCCTGGGCCTTCTTCAAGGCTTCTTTCTGCGCTTCTGTGATGCCGAGTTCCTTGGAAAGCTCATCGCTCGCCAGTGCCTCCGAAGTGCTCGACCGGTTCAGACGCGACTGCACGCCAATTTGCTTGAGTCGATCGATCTGCTTGGGAAGGAGGATTTCCTTCTCGGCGGCAGCCGTCGCTTCCGTCATCTTCTTTTGAATCTCCTGGAACTTGGCGGTCCGCTCTTCCTGCGACAGATCACGCAGCCCCTGGAAGAGAGACTGCATTTCGGTGCGAGACTTCGCCTGATATTCTTCCAGCTTCTTCACTTGGTCGTCCGTGATGCCGAGTTCCTTCTTGACGGCTTCATCCGAGAGCAGAGCCAGCCCGCCCCGGCCTCCTCCTCCGAACCCCCCGCCAAAGCCGCCACGCCCCCCTTGTTGCCCGCCGCGACCACGGCCGCCCGGCTGTTGGGCCATCACTGCGCTCACGGTGCAGAGCACGAGCCCCGCCACCATCATCATTCGAAACCAGCTTTTCATAGGAACTCCTTCAGCGTTGTAAAAGTGTGCGTTGGGCGGCGTGTTCCCCCGAAGATCACGAGCCCAGTCGCATGTCGGTCGTCCGCCCGGCTTGCAATTGCGGGCGCGGACGAGTCGCCAGCGATTAAACCAGCCTCTCGGGCGGGGGTTCCGTATTATTTGCTCGCTTTCCGACATTTTTATGTAACCGCTTGCCCTTCCGGCCTCTTACGGCCGCGGGACTCCTTCATTTAGCAGCAGACTGAGACAGGTGACGCCCCCTTCCGCCTTGGAAAACTCGGAGATTTCCACCGGTTTTGATGCAAAACCGAGGCGCGAAATGAGTTTCGCCGTCTGAACATGGGCCGCGGGAAGGATGACCGATTGGCCAACCAGGCAGACATTCGCCCCCCACGGCTCGGCTTCGGGAATTGGAATGAGGTCGAAATCGGTGAGCGTCCGCTCGTCGATCCAGGCCGGATTTATGAGCAATCGGCCATCCGGAAGGGCCGTGCAGGCGGTCTTCAAGTGCAGGCTCCCCTGCACGGGAATCGGAGTTACCTGGTAACCAAAGCGCCCCGCGATTTGCTGCACGGCGGCAATGCCGGCGGCATTGGAGCGGCTGGATTGGCCGACTAGCAACCGGCGGCCGATTCGGAGCACGTCTCCTCCTTCGAGAGTCGCTGGCAGTTCAATTCGTTCGATGGGGCGAAACTCCCGCAGCACCTTCTCAATCCCTGCTGGCTCCCGCTGCCGTGAAGCGGCACCCATCGAGCAGAGAATGGCGACTTCATCCAGAACTACGGCCGTGTCCTCGATGAACGCGCCGTCGGGCATATTCCAATTGACGTCCAGAACTGTCACCTCCGCGCCGCAGTCTGAAAGTGCCGCGCAGTACGCCTGATGCTGCTGAGCGGCCAGCCCAACGTTGATGTGCACCTCGGACACAAAGGTCCGCTCGCAGGCCTGCATGTTCGGCGACGGCTTGTGGGTGAGGGCGATCATGGACTGTCGGGCGGCGAGGGTGTATTCGGAGTAGATGTCGGCAAGCCGAACCGCTTTTTCAATTCCTGGGTGACGGCTGGCGATGCCACGAACGCCTTCTCCGGGTAGGTCCGATGGCTCAGCATCTCGCGGTAGATGGCCGCTTCGCTGTAATCGCTGGCTCCCATGCCGGCGAGGTACTGCAAACGAAGATTTCGGTCTCGATTGATTTCCGCATCCGCCAGCCACGGCTTCAGATCGTTCGCGCTCCCCGCAAAGGTCGAAAGCAAATCAACCGCGGAGCCGAGGCCGACTTCCTTCAGCGAGTTCACCACTGGCCGGTGATCCTCGCGGTTCAGCCGCTTCACGAGCTCATCGACGTCAATCCGCAGCGGATCGACCTGCCCCAGCAGCACCGTGTCGTATCCATAGCCTCCTTGGTCGTTCCCCCAGACCGAGCCTTCCGGAAAAACCTCAAAAAATGTCGCCACCTCGCTCTTCACCGCTGCCGCGTTGCTCTCGTAGAGCGGGACCCACTGTGTAATCACTCCCCCGGGCTTCAGCCGCCGTTTGCACAGATCAAAATACTCCCGCGTGTAGAGAACGGCCGCTCCCTTCACCCAGGGGTGAATCGGATCGGATGTGATGACGTCGAAATTCTCGCGCGTCGTGAGGATGTAATGCCGAGCGTCGTCGTAGACGACTTCCACCCGTTTGTCGTTGACCACGCCGTAATTCTCGACCTCGAAATATTTGGCCACCACCTGAGGAATCAGCGGCTCCAGTTCGCAAATGACGATCCGCTCGATGTCGGGGTGGACCACGAACGAACCGGCTGTCACCCCCGCACCGCAGCCGACGATGAGCACCGACTTGGGTTTGGGATGCACCAGCGCGGGAATATGGCCGAGCATCCGCTGCAGCCGCATGTCGTGGGGAAGGCTCGACGCTTCCACCTTGCCGCTGACGTGGAAAGTCCTCGTCAGGTCCCCTTGCATCCCGACCGCGACGGACGAGTTCATGCCCTCTCCGTGATAGACGATCATGGTGTCGTCGGCTCTCACCTTGGGGAGATAGCGGCCGTGAGCAATCAGTTCGCCGGATGTCGGCGGCATCCACCAGGCGAGGATCCCAGCCGCGACGAGAGCCAAGAGGAGCAGCGCGATTCCACCAGCGGCGCGGCCGGTTGAGGCCCGTACCGACCACAAGAGCGGAGCCAGCGCACAGAGGGCGGCAACCGCCGCCAGCAGGATTAGCAGTTGCTGGGCATGCTGCGTTCCGATCCAGCCGATTAGGAAGATGCTAAACGCCAGAGCGCCGACAATCGCGCCGACCGTGTTGGCGGCATAGACGCCGCCGACCAGCCGGCCAGGATCGGCCCCTTGCTGGGCAACTCCGGCGAGCGCCAGGGGAAAACTGGCTCCCCACAAACAGGCCGCCGGCAGAATCACCCAGAGGCAGCGGAGGATGTCGAGCTGAAACTGATGCCAGGGATTTTTGAGCAGCGAAGGGTCGATGGGCCAATAGGGAAGCGACTGGGTCAACTGAAATGCCGCCCACCAAATCGCCGCCGCCAGCAGCAGTTGGCAGATGCCCAGAGCCAGTCGCGGGTTGCTCCCGCGGGCCAGCCATGCCCCGACGCTGCTGCCGAGCCCGAGGCCGACGAGGAAAATCGCCAGGATGATGGAGAACGTGTAGACGGTTCCGCCGATGAGCAGCGACAGCAGGCGGGTCCAGATGACCTCAGCTCCGAGCGCTCCCAGGCCGGACAATCCGATGGCAAGATACACGCCCAAAGGGCGAGCGGCTCCGGCGGCCGGTTGCGTCGCTCGCGTTTCGGACGGAGCGGCATACGGAGTCATATTCGCGACGACATATCCAGCGATGGCGACCACCACATTGATGGCGACCGCCACATAAGTCGCCGTCGCCATGTCAAACACTCGCAGCAGATAAAAGCCGGCCAGCAAGCAACCGCAAACGGCTCCGGCGATGTTGCCGCAATAGAAGAAGCCGAGCCAGGAAACTCCGTGCGGCGTCGCTTCTACCCAGCGGGCCACGGCAGGGAGCGTCGCCCCCATCAGCAGCGTGGGAGGAAGCAGGCAAACCGTCGCCACCACGCACCGGAGCACAATCCCCAGCCAGCCGTGCGTGGCGCTCGCCGAGTAAATTGCATCAATTGCCGGCAGCCCCAGAATGACCGCCAGGCCGCAAACGGCGATCCCCAGTTCCAGAAAGGCATACACCCGCAGCGGATGGTGCTTGTTTCCCACCAGCCGCGCCAGGCCGAGGCTCCCCAGACACATTCCCCCCATAAACGTCCCCAGCAGCACTCCGAGCGAAATTGCCGACGAACCAATCACAAGCTGCAAAAGCTGGAACCAGACAATCTCATAAATCAGCGCCGCGCACCCGCTGCCGATAAACAGCAGCACCAGCAGCGGCAGCGTGATGGGGGATTCCAGTCGAGGTTCGCGAGAGAGTTGTGTCATGGGGATTGTCGTCGTCAAACTGCCAGGGAATTATCGTTGCCACAAACAGCCCCCGCTGCTTCGCGACCAAGTTGATTGTAGGGTGCGCGGGGCTGGGACCGGAGACGGGGCGAGCGGCCAGCGTAAGCTGGCTGATAGTGCAGGTGAAGTGATGAGGGAAAAGGAGAGGAGAGATGCATTGGTTTTCCCCTTATCTCCTTTTCCCTCACGTCTTCCGAGGAGATGGACAAGAAGATCACGCGAATCAACTGCCTGACCGGCGGCCACCCCGTCGCCGCCATGATCCCGCTCGACTACCCCACCGACCGCGAAATCCTCGACG
>JBJXFF010000147.1:0-21650 GCA_046153945.1 Pirellulaceae bacterium | reverse complement strand
AAATCAGCCGTCTCATAGGCATTCTCGGACTCCAAGATTTCAAACAGGCTGCGGTACTGCCCCTTGGAGAGATCCAGGGGAAGCAAATTGTCATCTTCAATCCGCCCCACGCCAGTCTGGCCGGTGGTGAGCATGTATTTGGCGAGCTTCATAAGCAGTGTTCAAAGTTCGAGGTTCAAAGTTCCAGGTTCAAATTCGCACTTGTTCAACCTTGAACCTGGAACTTTGAACCTTGAACTCCCGCTTCACGCGGGAAGTGCTTCCGTCAGTTTCCGAATCCAGTTCCCATGCATGATACCAGCGACATCCGCTTCGCTGTAGCCGCGGCGGGAGAGAATGCCGGCGAGAGATTGCAAGTCGGCAATAGAATCGAGGTCCCCTGGCGTTTGCTCGGTCCCGTAGCCGCCGTCCAAGTCGCTGCCGATGCCGCAATGCCGGGCGCTTCCAGCAAGTTGGCAGATATGGTCGATGTGGTCCGCGGCGTGGGAAATCATCACGCCGGTGTCCTGGGGCGTGGTCTTCCCCCGAATCCAGCCGGGGACCATCATCCAGGCGTCGAAGGCAGCGCCGATGACGGCGTCGCGGCGGATCAGTTCTCGCAATTGCTCGTCGCTGAACTGCCGCTGGTGGGGGACAAGGGCCCGGCAGTTGTTGTGGCTGGCCCAGACTGGGCCGGAGTACAGATCCAGCGATTCCCAAAAGGCATCGTCGGTAAGGTGCGTCACATCCAGGGCGATGCCGATGCGACTCATTTCCTTCACGAGTTCCCGCCCCGCCGGAGTCAAACCACCTTCCATGCCTGTTCCGGGACTGTATCTCCCCGGTCCGTAGTGCGCCGGTTCAATCGCCCGCAGTCCGCGGGCGAAAGCCATTTCAAGGTAGTTCAGATTGACGATGGAATCGGCTCCCTCCAGCGACAGGATGAAGCCGATCGGGGCGTTCGGCGGCGGATTGTTCTGCCAGAGCTTGACGTGTTTTTCCAAGTCGGACTTCGTGAAAATCTGCAGCATCTCGCCAGCCGCTTCCATCGCCTTGTACCAGGCGAGTTGCCCCTGCGTCTGGGCCCAAGCGATTTCCGGCGAATGCCAGCCGGGTAGCAGGCTCCCCTCGGAGACATAGCGGCCGATCAGCGTGGCGATGCAGAGGCCCATTTCTCCCCGCCGCATCTCCGGCAGCGTGCAAACCCCGACGCCGCGATCCACTTTGTCGGTCTTCCCCTTCTCGCGGCGGCGGACCTCCTCCAGCGGCCGCGTCAAATCGCGGTTCCACTCGAGGGCGTTCATGGAGAGATCCAGATGGGCGTCAAAGAGCAGCATGGTTCGTGCGGTAAGGAGGGATCATCCGCGGGGGACGCGGATTGGCGGGAGAAATGTGATCGTCGCCCAGCATTGTAGAGCGCGGCGGGGCGAGGAACGAGGACGGCTCCCCCCAGAATTGCCTTTTACTGCCGCCGCTAACCACGAGGGGCCGAAGAGAGAATTGGCGTGACATTCGCTGAATGGGGCGTGTTCTTACTCCGCCGCATTCTTCTCCATCGCTCGCACAACTCCACTGCCGCTGCGGGCCAGTCGGGGAAGTCGAATTGGAAGCCGGCGTCCAAGAGTCTTCCCGGCACCACGCGACGGCTCTTGAGAATCAGTTCAGATTCTGTCCGCAGGAAGAATGCGCCGATTTCGAGCATCCACTTGGTTGCCGGCAGGCCGATACGAGTTCCCCAGGCCTGGCGGAGCACCCGCATGAACTCAGCATTCGGCAGCGGATTCGGGGCAGTGAGATTCACCGGGCCAGTCACCTCCTGCTCGATGAGCCAGTACACTGCCTGGACGAAGTCCCGCTCGTGAATCCAGGAGACATATTGCCGGCCATTGCCGCAGGTTCCGCCGAGTCCGCGGCGGACGAGCCCAAGCAGCGTGTCAAAAATGCCCCGCGCGTCCGGGCTCATGGTCATCGCGGAACGGAGCATAACCTTGCGGGTCTGTGGAGTGTTTGCCTCTTCGGCCGCCTGCTCCCAGGCCTTGGCCACGTCGATGGAGAACTTCCATGTGTCAGGAACATTCGGCTCCTCACCTCCAAGGATTCCCGTACGCTCGTCGTTGGCCTCATCATACCGGTCGGCATAAATTGTCGCGGTGCTCGCCTGCAGCCAGACTCGCGGCGGGTGTTTTGATTTTGCGATTGCTTCGCCGACCGCTCGCGTCGAGTTCACCCGCGAATCCACAATCGCCCGCCGATTGGCCGCATGATACCGGCAGTTGACGCTCCGGCCGGCCAGATTGATGACGACATCGGCCCCATCGAATTCCCGTTTCCAATCGCCGACCGTTTCTCCGTCCCAGCGGACCATTTTCCAGGGTGCCTGGCGGAGCTTTCGGCTCAGCATCACCACCTCATGGCCATCCGCGACAAAGGCCCTCGCCAAGAGTGTCCCCACTTGCCCGCTGCCGCCTGGAATGATGACTTTCATGGGAGCCTTTCTGATACCAGCCTGAAGCGCAAGCGAAGGACAGCGCGGCCAGCGGGTGAACGAGATAATGCGACTAATCCAGTAGCGATACTGTCCTTCGCTTGCGCTTCAGGCTGGTGTAGATACCGACTAACCGCATCGCGGCAGGCTAGTTAACATAGAACGACACCGATGAATCCCGCCCCTCTCAAAATCGTCTACCTCACCTCCGGCGCCGGGGGGATGTTCTGCGGCAGTTGCATGAACGACAACTCGCTGGCCAAGGCCCTGATTGCCTTGGGGCATGACGTGCAATTGGTCCCCCTTTATACGCCGATTCGGACCGACGGGCAGGACGTGAGCCAGGGACGGATTTTCTTCGGCGGCATCAACATGTATTTGCAGCAGAAGGTCCCCTTCTTCCGCTGGCTGCCGCGGTGGATGGATCGGGCGCTGGATCAGCCGTGGTTAGTCCGCTGGGCGACAAGCTTTGGCTCGATGACCCAGGCCAAGGACTTGGGGGCCCTCGCCGTCTCCGTCCTGCGTGGGCGGGAAGGCTTTCAGCGCAAAGAAGTCGAACGGCTGGTGGAGTGGCTTGCCGCAGGGGGCCAGCCGGATGTGATTCACCTCAGCAACATCCTCACCGCCGGCTGCGTCCCGCTGCTGAAGGAGCGGATGAAAGCCCACGTCGTCGTCACGCTCCAAGGGGACGACATCTTTCTCCGTGACCTCCCCGAGCCGTATCAAGCCCAGGCGTTGGCAGAGGTTAGAAAGCTGGTCCCACATGTGGCGGCATTTGTGGTGAATTCGAAATACTATGCCGGCTTCATGGCCGAGTATCTCGGCATTCCGCGGGAGAAGTTTCACATTGTGCCGCTGGGGGTGGAAGTGGCGGAGTTTGGGGGCAGGGGACAGGGGACAGGAGACAGGGGACAGGGGACAGGAGACAGGGGACAGGGGTCAGGAGTCAGGGGTCAGTTGGAACCAACCGTCGGTTACCTCGCTCGCCTCGCACCAGAAAAAGGCCTCCATGTCCTTGCCGACGCCTTCATTTTGCTCCGCAAAACGCCTGGCATGGAGAACGCCAAGCTCCGGATTGCCGGCTGGCTGGGAAGCCAGAATCGGCAGTATGCCGAAGAGGCATTTGCCAAACTCCGGGCCGCCGGCCTCGAAAATGCCTTCACCTACGTCGGCGAAGTCGACCGCAAGGGGAAGCTGGCGTTCCTCCAATCCATCGACGTCCTCGCTGTCCCCACCACCTACAAAGAGCCCAAAGGAATCTTCGTCCTGGAAGCCCTCGCCAGCGGCGTCCCCGTCGTGATGCCCGAGCACGGCAGTTTTCCCGAGACTCTCACACAACTCGGCGGCGGCCTGCTCCATCGCCCGGAAGACCCGCAGCATTTGGCGGAGCGGCTCCATGAGCTGCTCATGAGTCCCGACCTCCGTCAGCAACTTGCCCTGGCCGGACGCACCGCCGTCACTTCCAGCCGAGACATCCGGCATGCAGCGGAGGGGACGGTGGAAGTGTACCGGCGAGTACTGAGTACTGAGTACTGAGTACTGAGTACTGAGTACTGAGTACTGAGTACTCGCCTTGCATCCGATCCAACCATTTCGAGAAAATTTGTTTTCGTGGCTTGACAGTGCCAGCTTGTTAGATACAATTGTTCACAACCCCGCAAGGCCCAGGTTCGCGTTATGCGCCGGGGCAAACGACTGCCAGCATAGGAAGGCAAGCCGTCTCGGACCTGTTCGGCGCGAACCTAGGCAACTTGGCAGGTGCCAAGAGAACTTATAATAGTTCCCAGGTAATCAGGCGAAATGAATCAACAAATCGTGAATCACAAATACTCACATAAATCAAAGTTACGGCAATGTGAATCACCCTAGCTTTTTGCAGCGAAGCGACTTGCGTCCATTGAGCTCGTCGTAAGTCTCCGAAAAAAAGAACATGAATCCAATGAATCCGAACCCATCCCCCAGGGGGTACGAACGGTTTGAAAAACAGCTTATAACTGACCCCGCACCAGATTACCTGGGTTATCATGATCCAACCCAATTCGTCATTCGGAATTCGCCATTCGTCATTCCCATCACAAAGCCATGCCCTCCCAATTCCCATCCGTGACCATCCGTGTTTCATCCGTGGCTGCCTTCTGCCTTGGCCTGGCCGTGGCGATGGCTCGCGCCGATGAATCCAAGCCGGCCAACTCCCAGGAAGAAACCATCAAGCCCCTGACGCCGGACGAAGCCCTCAAGGCTCTCCAGCTTCCCCCTGGTTTCAAGGCGACGCTCTTCGCCGCGGAGCCGGCGGTGCAGCAGCCGATTGCCATGGCGTGGGATGAGCGGGGGCGGCTCTGGGTGGCGGAGTGCTACACCTATGCGGAATCGGCCAAAGGTTTTGACAAGGAGCAAAAGGACCGGATTATCATCCTGGAAGACACCGACGGAGACGGAAAGCACGACAAGCGGACCGTCTTCTGGGACAAGGGGGACAAGCTGACCAGCATCGAGGTCGGCTTCGGCGGCGTCTGGGCTCTCTGTGCTCCGAATCTGCTCTTCATTCCGGACAAAAACCGGGACGACGTGCCCGACGGCCCGCCGGTCGTCAAGCTCGACGGCTGGGACGGCGACTCGGTCCGGCACAACATCGTCAACGGCCTCAAGTGGGGGCCGGACGGCTGGCTCTATGGGCGGCACGGCATTCTGGCCACGTCGCCGGTCGGCAAGCCGGGGTCCAGCGACTCGCAGCGGGCGAAGGTCAGTTGCGGCATGTGGCGGTATCACCCCACCCGCGAGACCGTGGAGGTGGTCTGCCACGGCACCACCAACCCCTGGGGGCACGACTGGGACGAACACGGCGAGCTGTTCATGATCAACACGGTCATCGGCCACCTCTGGCACGTCGTCCCCGGCTCCCACTTCCGCCGGATGTACGGAGCGGACGCGAACCCGCATACCTACGAGCTAATGGAACAGACCGCCGACCACTTCCACTGGGACCAGGGGGAAGTCTGGAGCGACATCCGCAAAATCGGCGTCAGCCCCACCACCGACAAAGCCGGCGGCGGCCACGCCCACAGCGGGCTGATGATCTACCTCGGCGACAATTGGCCGGCCGAGTATCGCAACAACGTCTTCACCATCAACCTCCACGGCAAGCGGATCAACCGGGACAAGCTCGTCCGCAAAGGAGCCGGCTACACCGCCACGCACGGCGAAGATTTTCTCAAGTCATCCGATCCCTACTTCCGCGCTGTCGATCTTAACTATGGCCCCGACGGCGGCGTCTACGTGATGGACTGGAGCGACATTGGGGAGTGCCATGAGAATGATGGAGTGCACCGGACGAGTGGGAGAATTTATAAGATTACATATGGCAAAACGAAGCACATCGCCGTGAACCTCGCCAAGGAGAGCAATGAGAAACTGATGCATCTGCTCTACGGACGAAATGAATGGTATGTGCGACAAGCACAGCGAGTGATGCAGGAGCGTGCATCGGACATGAAAGAGCGCATCGCCGATGAGTGGTTCAGGGAACCAAGCGATGACGAGGTGGAGTCGAGAGGGGACATTAATCTTACCCTGCGAGTCTTGCGAAGACCGTTTATCACTGGAATCAAAGGCGAGGGAGTTGCGAATGGAGAGCACGAGGAAGCTCTGGAAGTAAAAGTGATCATGGATGATGAGGTGGTCACCGAGGAAAATATTGAATTCCTTGAGCAGAGAATGGAAAAAGATCGCGATGGCCTAGTTTGCCTATACCTTGCAGCAGCTCTTCAAAAGATGCCGGTCCAAGAGCGCTGGCGAATCGCGACACCGCTCGCAAAAATGGCGCAGTTTGCGAACGATCCTCAGCTACCACTTCTCATCTGGTACGGAATTGAACCAGCGGTCGCCAAAGACTTGTCCCGAGGAATCAAACTAATCGAAGCAACAAAGATGCCGACTCTGCGCCGGCTAACGGCGCGGCGGATTACCGAAGAGCTGGAACAAAACCCGGCAGCCGCGAATGACCTCGTCACTACTCTGGCGAAGCATGAAGACGAGCAATTCCGCCTCGATGTCCTCGAAGGCATGTCCCAAGCCCTCCGCGGCTGGCGGAAAGCGCCCGCACCGAAGAGCTGGGGCGAAATCTCGGCGGTGCTCGCCAAGAGCGACAGCGCCAAGGTCAAAGAAGCGGCTCAGAAGCTCGGCGTGGTCTTCGGCGAAGGGCGGGCGATTGAGGAAGTGAAGCAACTGGTGACCAATGAAGGAGCCGATGCCGCCATTCGGACGAGCGCGCTCTCGACGCTCATTCAGGACCGGGGTGACGACCTGTTGCCGCTGCTCAAGAAGCTGGCCGGCGACCGGCTGCTCGCTCCGACCGCCATCCGGGGCCTGGCGAGCTACACCGATGCCGAAGTACCGGCCCTGATCCTCAATACCTACGACCGGCTCACCCCCGACGGCCGCTCCGCCGCCATCAGCACCCTCTCCAGCCGTCCGGAATATGCGGCGGAGCTGCTCAAGGCCATCGAAGCCGGCAAACTCAAGCGACAAGAGATCACGGCCTTTCACGCCCGCCAAATCCGGAGCTTCGAGAACGAAAAACTGAGCGAACAGCTCGCCAAAGTCTGGGGAGAAGTCCGCGTCAGTGGCGCGGAAAAGAAACAACTCATGGCACAGCTCAAAGAAGCCAATAACAAGGAGACATTGGCCAAGGCCAATCCTTCCGCGGGCCGAGCCCTCTTTACCAAAACCTGCGCCAACTGCCACGTCCTCTACGGCCAAGGGAAAACCGGAGCGGGCCCCGATCTCACCGGCAGCAACCGCCGCAATCTCGACTACCTGCTGGAAAACATCGTCGACCCCAGCGCCTCCGTCGCCGCTGACTTCAAAGCCACCCTCTACCGCCTCGCCGACGGCCGCACCCTCACCGGCGTCATCGTCGAACAGACCGAAAAGACCCTCACCCTGCAAACCGCCACGGAGCGTCCCACCATCGCCCGGGAAGACATCGAAGATTCCAAGCCCACCGGCCAATCCCTCATGCCCGACGGCCTGCTGCAACCGCTGTCGCCGGAACAAGTCCGCGATTTGTTTGCCTACCTGATGACGACGGAGCAAGTGCCCTTAAAGTAGGAGCGATTTTTGGGTGCCACTGGCAATCAAGCCGAGAGAATCATCGCTCGCAGAGAAATCGCCGCCCGGCTTGATAGCCAGTGCGCACCGCCTATAAATGTCGTTCCCTTCGCGGACCATTCCCGGCGGACCACTGGCTAACGATCCGAAGCCATGTTTTGGCAAGATAATAAGATGTTCGTCGGCTCGTTTCCCAGTGCCACCCAAAACCATTTTGCCGACTACTTCCTGCTCGTCGCCAAAGCCGGCAGCGAAGTCACCAGGTAGTAGGCCCGCGGCGTGGACATCTCCAGCAAGTCGTCCACCGACAGAGAGCCGCGGCTGCTGCGGGATTGCATTAGGGCGAATTCGTCGAGAAAGTTCACCGGCTTCTTGTACTTCACCACCTGCACGTCGTCCTTGGTCAAACTGGCGAGTGCGATGGCCCGGTCGACGGCGTCTTCCAGAAAGCCGATCTTGTCCACGAGGCCACTCTTGAGGGCCTGATCGGCGGAAAAAATCTCGCCGGTCGCCAGCTTGTCGAGCGCGGCGGAATCCTTGCTGAATTTCGGCCGCCCTTCCTTGACGATGCTCTTGAACCGGTCAAAGGTTTCGTTGACATAGCTCTGGATAATCTGCCGGTGCTCGGGATTGATCGGGCGGGTCATCGCCAGCATCTGCTTCCGTTCATGGCTGCTGATGGAATCGTCCTTCACATCGAATCGGGCGAGAAGGCCGCTGATGTCGTAGTGCGGAATGATGACCCCGATGCTGCCGGTGGTGGTGGTCGGTTCGGCATAGATGGAATCCTTCTGGTCCCCCACCGCCATCGAAACGTAATACCCACCGCTGGCCGCCATCCCGCCCATGCTCACTACCACGGGGACTCCCTTCTCCTTCTTCAGCTTCTTCAGGTGATGGAACAGATAGTCCGCCCCGGTCACCGCTCCGCCGGGGGAATCGACCCGGATCACAATGGCCTTCACGCTGTCGTCATTGGCCACTTCGTCAATCTGCCGCTTCACGAAGCCTTCATCCTGGGTCTCCGATATCACGCCGTCGATGGTGATCACTGCAATCTTGTCGCTGGCCTCTTCATTGCCGCCAATTACCTTGGTTTCCAGCGAGTCCGGATCGGGATAAGCCGCCACCCCAATCACAATCAGCAGCAGCAAGATGAGGCCACAGCCGAAGAAGCCGAGCCAACCGGTCATGGCGATGAGCATCCCCAGACCGCTGGAGCGCTGCACGACCACGATCTGCTGGGGCTGACTGGCGGGGGTGGAGGGTGAATTGACGATCATGGAAGACTCCTGCAAGTAATCTCGGTATCAAGAGGGGATCACAATGTGTGATGGTGTTCCTCGTCGATCATTCTAATCCCGGATTGCGACACACGTTGGCGGTATACAGCATTTGGATTCGGGCCACCATCCCGAAGCGGAGTTCTATTCACTTAGGTTTCCCACCACGGTGCCAATCTTTCCTATCAACGGATTCACCAGCCCCTTGCCGTCGGGATGGACGCGGTTGCTGAGGAAAATGAGGAAGAGGTCCTTATCCGGGTCGATCCAGATTGCCGTCCCGGTGAAGCCGCCGTGGCCGAAGGCGGCTGGGGAGAATGACTCGCCGCGGTTGATGGAATAGCCAGTCTGAATGTCCCAGCCGAGGCCGCGGAGCCCTTCGTACGGGGTGCCGTTGTTGCGGCGGGCGGGGACTTTGTTCGGGGCGGTCATTTGTTTCCAAGCATCTTCAGAGAGGATTCGCTTGCCGTCTCGTTCGCCGCGACCGAGCATCATACTCGCATAGATCGCCAGATCCTCGGCTGTGGAAAAGAGTCCCGCGTGGCCGGCGACTCCACCGAGTTTGAACGCACGCGGATCGTGCACCTCTCCCAGCATCCATTTCCCGCCCCGTTTTTCTGTCGGGGCCGCTCGCAGCTTCAACTCTTCGCCGGGAAGGAACATCGTCTCGTTCATTCCCAGCGGCTGAAAGATGTGCTCACTTGAGAATTCGTGGACGGACTTGCCGCTGAGCTTTTTGATGAGCTCGCCGAGGACGACAAAGTTCATGTCGCTGTAGGCGAACCGCTCCCCCGGCGGTGTTTGCAGCTTCAGGGCGAAGACTCGCTCGATGGCCTTCTCCGGGCCGTCGTCGTAGTCCTTAATGCTGTTATCTGGAATCAGCCCGCTGACATGAATGAGCAACTGTCGCACGGTGACCTTTTCCTTGCCATTCGTCGCGAATTCTGGCAGATAAGTAGCTACCGGCTCGTCGATTTTCAGCTTCTGTTGGTCAACCAGGATCATCACACTGGTGGCCGTGGCGATGGGTTTGGTGAGGGAAGCCAGATCGAAGACGGTGTCCGTGGTCATCGGCTCCACCGCCGGCTCCAATCGTTTGCTGCCATAAGCCTTGAGCATTACGATTTTGTCCCGCCGTCCCACCAGCACCACGCAGCCGGGCATTTTCTTCTGATCGAGCCCTTCTTGGACGATGGCGTCGATCTGCTGGAGCTTCTCCGCGTTCAGTCCGACATCGGCGGGAGTAACATGGGGCAAGCGACCAGCCGCCGGCTCCGCAGCGGCGGCATCGAGCCCGGTAAACAGAACCAGAATGCCTGTCAGCAGATACGTTGCGTGATTCAGCTTGGGCATGGGCCAATTTCGTGCTTCGGATTTCGTATTTCGAACTTCCCCATTCTCCTTGACGCCTCGCCCCATGATGACACAATGCATTTTTGTGCCAAGGAGTAATGAATGTCCGACCCGCGTGCGATCTTAGAGACTTTTGAAAACCAGTTCCCCAGCCGGGACTATGTGATTGAGATTGTCTGCCCGGAGTTTACTTCCGTCTGCCCCAAGACGGGGCAGCCCGATTTTGGCACGCTGACGATCACCTATACGCCGGATCGGACCTGCGTGGAGCTTAAGAGCCTGAAGCTCTACATGCAGAGTTTTCGCAACGAGGGGATATTCTACGAGAACGTCACCAATCGAATCTTTGATGACTTGATGGCGATCTTGAAACCCCGTCGCCTGAAGCTGCTGGCGGCATTTACTCCCCGCGGCGGGATCAGCACCACGGTGACGGTTTGCCACGATTCGGCCGCGAAGTGATCCCTTTCATGTGGTACCGATGATACGGCCGATGCTAAGGCGCGGCCGCATCCGTTCGTGCCAGCAAGTCTTCGGGCTGCTCCTGCTCGCCGGCGAGGACGGCGCCAGCTTTAGGAAACAGCAGGAAGGGGGCCATTCCCAGCCCGGCCACAACAACTTGGATCACTCGATATACCAAGGCGATGAGCAACCCTTTGTTGCCGCTTTCACCCGGGGAAAAGGCGTCGTAAAAGATTGTCAGCAGCCATTCAAAGATCCCCGATGGGAGCGTCCCCGCCGCCATGGCGACCGGTACAAAGACCGCGTGGTCCAAAAGTCGCGGCGGGGGCGTGGCGTGGCCGTTAGCGTCCAGCAGAGCTCCGCCGATCAGATAGATCATGAACATGAACAGGAGATGCACGCAGAGGCTCATTCCCATCGCCAGCAGCAGACAATCGGCTCGTCCGCGATAGACATGCATCGCGCACATCAGCTTATGAATGATGCCTCCCACAACAGGAACTCTGGCCAGCACCTTCCACAAGGATGACGTCGTGAACCCGGGCACAAACAGCAGCGCCGCGCCGCCAATTCCCGCCACAGCAGCACCCTGAATGATGCGGCAAAGCAGCAGCAGCTGCGCTTGCAACTCCCGATTGCCGACGCCGATTTGGTCGAGATCGATGAGCAGCGTTCCCAGTGCGGCCAAGAGGAGCAGCGCAACCAGACCAATCACTCGATCCACAAAAACGGTCGCCACCGCCTCCGTCTTGCGCGTCGGATTAAGACGCGACAAGAAAACGGCCTTCACGCCGTCTCCCCCCACCAGGCCCAGCGGCAGCAGATTAACCGCGTATCCGAAAAAGCCTACCCGCAGCGCCTCGCGAGTCGAGAACTCCAGGCCAAGTGTCCGCGCAAGCATCTTCCAGCGATAGACGGTGAGCGTAACCGCCGCCAGCACTAGCAATACGGCCAACCCCAGCCGCAGCCAAAGCCAATGCCGCCAACCGTGAATCAACTCCTGGAACCCATCCTTTTGGGATGCCGAGTAAATCAGATACCCAAGGATTGCCAGGGAAACGCCGATTTTCACCGCCAGCAAAGCAAACTTCTTCAAAGTCGGGTTCAAAGGAGGACGATGGTGTTAGAGTGATTCTGCCGGATATGCCGCTCAGCCAGTTGCGAACCGACCTTGGTGGGTTGTGTCCTATCACTAATCGGCCGTCCTTGACAACCGGAAATGAGGCGGATAGCCTGAACTCGTTGGATTTGCCCAAGAAACGATGCACTTTTACCTCTTTTGGGGGATTTGCGACGGCGAGTTGGGAAGACAAATAAAATCGGGGGATTAGCTCAGTTGGGAGAGCGCTTGCATGGCATGCAAGAGGTCATCGGTTCAAGTCCGTTATCCTCCACTTCTCTAAAGCCGTAGGCCTTTAATGGTTTACGGCTTTTTTTGTGTTCCGACCATTCCCCCCACAGGTATCCAGCGGTCCGTTTTGAGCTGCGAGGTTCGAAGCTCACGAGGGTCCCGCTCCGCCCGGCGGGAACAAGACTTGCTTTGCTCGTGGCACTTGGCAATCGAGACCTCTCAAACCCGGTTCAACGTACCGGTAACTCCAGCGAACGAATCAATCTCGACGCCGAAGCGTTGCAAGAGCGTAATGAACAGCAGGGCGAGCGGTTCTTCTTCGACTCGGGCGTCTGCTTGCCAGCCGGCATCGGTATCGATTCCAGCACCTGCCTGGTTGTCGTCGTTACCTTTGCCAAACTTCAGATACCGGCCGTTGGTGAAGCCCAGGTTTTTTCCGCCGGCAGAGATAATCGGGTAATTGCGCGACAGGTGAAAGCTGCTCGAAGCAGAGCCATGCATCGCGAAAGTGTTGTCCAGCATGTTTCCATTGCCGGTCGGTTCGGGCGTGTCCTTCAGCCTTTGTGCGAAGCGACCAAACTCTTCGGCCTGGTAGCGATTGTAGGTGCCGAGATTCTTCCAGCCCTCAGGCTGTTTGACGGCGTGCGTCAGACCATGAGCACCATTCAGGCCCACCGCTTTGGATAACAGATCGTGCGGACCCTCGCCGTTTTCTCGTCCTAGCTGGAATGTCGCGACGCGCGTGGAATCGCTGAGGAAGGCGAGATAAATCAACTCGTACATGGTTTGGAAGTAGAGCCGGGCCTCCTCCGGAGTGGCTTCCAAATGGAGTTTGCTGGTATCGACCGCGGGAATCGGCGTGTCAATCCACTTCTGCGCTTTGGCCAGCTTGACTTCGGTATCGCGCACGGCATCCAGGTACTGCTTAAGCGTTTGCTGATCCGGCTTGGAAAGGGACTTTTCGAGCGACCTCGTATTCGCGATGAGCAAATCCAGGGCGCTCTTGCTTCTCTTCAGTCGAGCGAGGGCGTCCTTCCCACTGGTTACAAACAGCGTTTGAAAAATCTGCTTCGGCTTGTTCATGGCCGGAATGGGGCGGCCTTCCCGGTTGTACGACTGCGTCTGCGCGCCACGGGGACCGCCGATGCCTCCGTTGGTCGACATCACGAGCGAAGCGTGCCGGGTAGATTCGCCCGCATGCTCGGCAATGACCTGGTCGACGGAAATGGAGTTCTTGTAGGGACCCTCACCTCCGATGTTCGCACCAGTCAGGTACTGATCGGCGTTGGAGTGTCCATGCACCTTCCTGGCAGCCGGGTGAGACAGCCCCGAGTAAATGGTGATGTCACTGCGCACCGGCTCGAGCACTTCGAGAACCTTCGTCAGTTCGAAATCCTTCTCGCCGCCGCGGGGGAACCAACTCCAGTCTTTCCAGGCCGGGTCGGACTTAAGCGGCAGTCCGACACCGTCCGGATGATAGACGCTCAGGAATCGCCGCGGCGTGGCGCTCGGAGCCACATTGGCCAGGGCCAGCGATTCGAACCAGGGCAATGCCAGCGCCACGCCGGCACCGCGCAGAAAGTTTCGACGAGGAAAGGTCACTGGTTTGTCGCTCACTGTGTTGTTTGTCATGGGGCGATTTCCCACTCTCATTTCGAGTTGAATAGGTTGCTGGTCACGACGAGGTGGATCAGGTCCGCGAACTGATCACCCTTTTTTCGGAACTGGACGCTCAGGCGGTCGACATCCGCATGATCCGCAAAAGTCAGCGGCCGACCAAGAGCATAAGCCGACATTTTGTGAACCATCGCCCTGGCAAATTGATCCTGCCGATCCGCGAGGAGGTGCCGCTTGAGACCCTCCGCCCCGGCCAGTTCCTGCTTGTTGAACAGGACCGAAGTTGCATCCACCGGCTTGTTCTTGACGTTCGTGCGCCAGAGTCCCAGGGCATCATAATTCTCGAAGGCGATTCCCCAAGGATCGATTCGAGAATGGCACGAAACGCAGGCCGGTTTGTTGCGATGGTCGGCGATCCGTTCCTTGAGCGTCATCTCGAGGATTCGCGGGTCCGTCAGATCGACTTTCGGAACATCGGCCGGCGGCGGCGGTGGCGGGTCCTGCAAAACCCGCTCCAGCAGCCAGACGCCGCGCTTCAAAGGATGCGAATCGACGCCGTCGGAATTCATCGTCAACAAACCGGCGGAAGTCAGGATTCCACCGCGGTGTGCCTGAGCAGTGCTGGGCACCTTGCGAAAATGGGGCCCGAAAACCCCTGGGATGCCATAGTGCTGGGCGAGTCGTTCGTTGACCACGACGTAATCGCAGTGCAAGAAGTCCATGACGCTGCTGTTGCTGCGCAGGGCTTCTCTGAAAAAAGCAATCGGCTCTTGCCGCATCGCGTCTCGTAGCGCTGCATCTTTGACGTGCGTAACGCTGTCCAGGCCGTCCAGGCCGAGCCATTGTTCGACGAAGTGTTGCGAGAATCGCTGAGCCCGCGGGTCGGCCAGCATACGGTCCACTTGCGAGTTCAAGACGGCAGGATCTTTGAGCGTCCCTTTCCGGGCGAGCTCCAGCAGTTCCTGGTCTGGAAGGCTCGACCAGAGAAAAAACGACAGCCGAGTCGCAAGCTCCTGGTCGCTGATCTTCTCCGATTTCTGCGCTTCCTCGGCGGATTTCTTCTGAGTCAGGTAGAGGAACTCCGGCGAAGCCAAGACCGTGGCCAATACCTCCAGCATTGCCCCTTCAAACGTGTCAAAGTCAGGACGATATTTGGAGAACAAGTCCAGGAAGGGAACAGCTTCCTCAGCAGCGACGGGACGTCGCCAGGCACGCTCCAGGAAACGAGTGAGGACTTCCCGGCCGTAGACCTGCTCATCGCTCTTGTTCTTGCTCTCGATGAAGATGTTGACATGACTTTGGGGCGGCCAGTGATCGAAGTGTGGTGCGCTGACTTCGATGTAATCAATCACCACCTGCAGCGGTTCCTTGCCACCGCGGGCGCTCGATTCGTTGTGGATGTGCAGGAATTCATCCCGCCGGGGGAAAGTGGTTTCCAATTTGCGAAACGGGTTGCGCTGGATTTCGCTGAGGGGAATGTCAAATTCGATGAATTCCGGTTTGTCGGCCGGAGCCGTGACGGGGAGATCCCGCGGGCTGACGACTTGCGAGAAGTTCGCGTTGTTGCTGGTATGGGCACTGAAGATCAGTCGCAGACTGGCATACTCATCGGGCTCATTCGTCGTGCGCCCGGCGCGAATCCGCACGCGCATCATTCCTTCATCCGGCAGAAACCGATCCAGGTTCATCTTCAACTCGTTGGATTGCGGGAGGACGAAGACCACGGGCGAAACTTCCGGGTTGTGGCCAGCAAATTCGCCTGACTTGGGAACTGCGTCACCGCCGGCGAAATGAATGCCGTCGCCAGTGGTTTGATCGAGTAGATGGGACCTGCTGCGGTGATTGCGATGGTTTTCGTTAGCTTTGTTGAACCGTTTGGATTTGTCGCCCGCCACTTTGTTCATCACTTCCTGCATCGAAATGATGTAAGTGACAGGCGCTGGTCGTTCTCCGCTGACGGTCACTCGCTGGAGCGCTTTCAGTCCCAGCTCGCGATAGGCCTCGAACTGCATGGCCGACATCTGCAGCAAATCAGAACTGTTCTTGAAGCCATCCTCCGATGCCGTCTCCGGCGGCAAGCTGTTGGCGATTGGAAATGGCAATCCCAGGAGATCCTGCAGGGCATAGTTGTATTCGTATTTCGTCAGGCGGCGAAAGGACGAATGCTCTGAACGACTGCGGCGAACAAGGGAGGCCTTGCTCATTTCCCCGCTGAGCCAGTCGACAATCGTTTTGCGATCGGCATCAGCCAGTTTGTACCTCGGCTCGTCTTCCGGTGGCATTTCGGAATTGCTAAGGGCCTTGTAAATTCCGCGCCAGCGGTGCACATCGGGTCCGGCCAGCAAATCAGGATTTAGCCGGTCGATCCGAAGATTCGCCTTGGTCGATTCAGGACCATGACAAGCGATGCATTTCTGGGCGAGGACCGGCCCTATGGACTTGCGAAAGTGATCCAGATTGGCCGTGGGAATGGCCTGCTTCGATTCAATCTTTTTCTCGGCCTCTTTCAAGAACAGAGATTTCGCTCGCCCCGCTTCGCGGATTTCACCCAAAGTCAGCGGTGTGCCGACGGGTTCCGCGGCCAGCGCCCGGCAGGAAGTTGCGTTCACCAACAGAATCGTGATGATCAAAGTGCGCATGGGGTGACTTGGCGATCAAAGCCGGTTCCAAGGCAGATGGACATGGTTTGGACGATTCCAAACCATGCGTTCAAACGGCGGGACAACTTCACGGCGGACGATACCTTTAGCCGACATTTCCCCTTGGGGATCCGACGGCTCGAGGTTTGAATCACTTGCCATCCTAACATCGTTTCCCTCAACATGCATAACCCTCTCTGAGCGGACTTTCCTTAGGAGCAAGGGGCAGGGACGGCACTGCTCCCCGAACTCTTTGTTAAAATTAAGAAGTCCCTGTTTCGGCAATGGGTTACAACACCCGGCAAGTCATTGGGGCCATCGAGGAACCGCAGCATGCAATACGTCAATCTCGGCAAGAGCGGCATCCAGGTTTCACGCCTCTGCTTGGGCTGCATGACCTATGGCAGCAGCAAGTGGCGGCCATGGGTGCTGGATGAAGAGGCCAGCCGGCCGTTCTTTCGCCAGGCGTGGGATGCGGGAATCAACTTCTTTGACACGGCGGACATGTATTCGCTCGGAGCCAGCGAGGAGGTGCTGGGTCGGGGGCTGCGAGAACTCGCCATTCCGCGGGAGCAAGTGGTCGTCGCCACCAAAGTTTTCAATGCGATGGGGAGTTCCCCCAACGAAAAGGGGCTCTCCCGCAAACACATCAAGCATTCCATCGACGCCAGTCTCAAACGCCTGCAACTCGACTACGTGGATCTGTACCAGATTCACCGCTTCGATCCGGCAACTCCCGTTGAGGAGACGCTGGAAGCTTTGGATGCAGTGGTGCGGGCTGGCAAAGCGCTCGCCATCGGCGCATCTTCGATGTTCGCCTGGCACATGGCGAAAATGCTGCATACATCCGAGCGACGCGGCCTGGCTCGCTTTGTGACGATGCAAAACCACTACAACCTGGTCTATCGCGAGGAAGAGCGGGAAATGATCCCTCTCTGCCGCGACGAGGGAATCGGCCTGCTTCCTTGGAGCCCCTTGGCCCGCGGCTTTCTCGCAGGCAATCGCCGCCATGGGGACCACGGCGAAACTAGCCGGGCCAAGACGGACGACTTTGCCCACAAGTTGTACTTTCAGGCCGGAGACTTTGCGGTGGTCGAGCGGGTCGGCCAAATTGCCGCCCAGCGAGGCGTTCCTCATGCTCAAGTTGCCCTGGCCTGGCTGCTGCATCAACCGGGAGTGACCGCTCCCATCATTGGCGCAAGCAAACCACAGCACATTAGCGTTGCCGTCGCCGCTCTTTCTCTAAATCTCTCCGCCGAGGAACTCAAGTCTCTGGAGGAACCTTATCAGCCGCACCCTGTGTTGGGCCATTCGTAATGAGGCTGGTTGAATTCTGGGCAGGCTGGAAGCCTACCCCACTTAGTGCAGAACTGGGCAAACATCGAACCACTGTCGGCCTTGATTCTTCATCCATTCGTCGGACCATGCTGGTCCCCAGTCGCCAAGAGGATACGTACCCAGCGGCGGAGCCGCGGCGCTTTGCCAGGCGGCGATGATGGGGTCGATGATCGACCAGGCGACCTCGACTTCGTCGCTCCGGGCGAACAGGCTGGCGTCCCCGTTGAGGGCGTCGAGCAACAGCCGCTGGTAGGAATCCGGCATTTCGCCGGTGAATTCCCGTGAGAATTTGAAATCCAAGTCCGTAAGGCGGAGCTTCATCCCCGCGTCGGGGACTTTGGTTTGGAAGTGGAGCTGAATTCCTTCCGCCGGCTGGATTTGGATGACGAGCCGGTTGGCGTCCATGTGGCTGCGCGGGCCTTCGCCGAACATCATCTGCGGCGGCTCGCGGAACTGAATGACAATTTGCGTGGTGCGGCAGCTCATCGCTTTGCCGGAGCGGAGGTAGAACGGCACGTTCTTCCACCGCCAATTGTCGACGTGCAACCGGAGGGCGGCGAACGTCGCGGTCTGGCTCTCTTTGGCGACTTCCTTGGCCTGCCGGTAGCCATCGTACTGGCCGCGAACCGTGTTCTGTGCGAAATCTGCCCCAGTCATTTGGCGCACGGCCCGCAGCACCTTTACCTTTTCGTCCCGCACGAAGTCGGCTTGAAAGCGAACCGGGGCCTCCATGGCAGTGATCATCATCAGTTGCAGCAGGTGGTTCTGGAACATGTCCCGCAGCACCCCGGCGTGGTCGTAATATCCCCCGCGGCTGCCGACCTCCACGTCCTCGGCCACCGTGATTTGCACGTGGTCGATATAGTTGCGATTCCAGATCGGCTCGAAGATGGTGTTGGCGAAGCGGAGGACCAGCAGGTTCTGCACTGTCTCCTTGCCGAGGTAATGGTCGATGCGGTAGACCTGCTGCTCGCTGAAATACTCGTGGACTTCGTGATTCAGTTTTTTGGCGGACGCCAGGTCCGTTCCAAACGGCTTTTCGATGATCACCCGCCGCACGCCGGCGCTTTCATCCGCCATTCCCGCCTTGCCCAGTTGTGCCGCCGCCGGACCGTACAGCGACGGCATCGTCGCCAGGTAATAGAGCCGTGTACTGGGGAGATTTTTCTCGGTCTCGCCGATGTACTTGGCCAGGGCGGCAATGTCCGCCGTGCTGCTGATGTCCCCCGCATGATAGAAAATGGACTGCGCGAACTCCTGCCACTTCCCTTCGTCGAACTGCTTGCCGGCGAATTTTTTCGTTGACTCGGTCAACTCCTTCCGCCACTCCTCGTGCGAATACTTCGTCCGTGCTACCCCAACGACCCGCGTCTCCTTCGGCAGCCGCCCTTTTTTGAAGAGCAGGAAGAGCGCGGGAATCAGCTTGCGGCTGGTAAGGTCGCCGGAAGCGCCGAAGATGATGATGGTGTGAGGCATTTTCTGCCCCCTCTCCCTTTGGGAGAGGGCCGGGGTGAAGGTCTAACGCTTTGGATCACGAAACGTCCACCGCAACATACACCCTCACCCTAACCCTCTCCCAGAGGGAGAGGGGATTAATACAATGCAGTCATGCTGCGTCTATATCTCCTACTGGCGTTTGGCTCCCTCTTTGCGGCGACCAACGTCATCGCCACAGACCCCGAGGCTCCCCCAAAGCTTCGTGTCATCATCGAGACCGACGCTGGGGGCGATCCGGATGACGAGCAATCGCTCGTTCGCTTCCTGCTCTACACCAACGAGTGGGAAGTGGAAGGAATCCTCTGCACTCGCCCACAAACCAAGCGCGATGAGAACAGAAACAAAGAGTCGACGGGGCTCGACATCGTTCGCAAGCAACTGAAAGCGTACGAAGCCGTCTATGACAAACTCAAACAGCACGGCGACTTTCCACCTCCGGACAAGCTCTGGAACCTGACTGTCGCGGGTTACGACGACCATGACGAAGGAGTAAAGCTCATCATCGACGCCTTGGACCGCGATGATCCACGCCCCATTTGGTTCAGCAACTGGGGAACGAACGACGGCACCACCAGCAGCCTCCAGCGCGCCCTCGATAGAATTCTCAAGGAGCGCGGCCCTGAAGCCTATGCCAAGTGCAAGGCAAAGCTGCGGCTCTGTTCCGACGACAAATTCGGCGACCACACCACCAAGCTGGATCCCCCTTGGAAGCTCTGGGTATACACAAAATATCCCGACATGGATGGCGGACGCTGGTACCATCGCTTCGGTCCGCTGACGGCGACTGCTGGCGGTTTTGATCTCCAGCGCGACGTCCTGACGGGGCACGGGCCGCTTGGCGAGACTTATCCCACGAACACACATCTGAAGCAAAAGGAGGGAGACACGCCGGAGTTTCTGTATCTGGTCCCCAATGGCCTCAATGAGCCGGAGGAACCGACCTGGGGCTCTTGGGCCGGCCGCTTTGGCAAGCAAGATGGAGCCCGTGATCGTCGGTATTTCTGGCCGAATGTTCGGGATACCATCGACGGAAAGGCCCACCGCGATAACACCCTAAAGCCGTGGGTCGCTCATATCCAGAATGATTTTCGTGCCCGGATGGATTGGTGTGTTCGCGACTTTGGCAGTGCCAATCATTCGCCAGTTGCCCGACTGGCGGGCAAACTGCGACAGACGGTGAAGTCGGGAGATACCGTCGAACTGGACGGCACTCCGTCCACGGATCCCGACAAAGACAAACTCCGTTTCGAATGGCGCTACTACGCCGAGCCCGACACTTATCGCGGCGAGGCTCCCAATCTGGACGCCAGTCGCGAGGGGAAGGTTTCCTTCACAGCGCCACGCGTCGAAACTCCGCAGACGATGCACGTCATTCTGATTCTGACGGACGCCGGCGAGCCGCCGTTGACCCGCTATGCGCGGAGCGTCATTAATGTGGAGCCACGGGGGGAGTAGCTCAAGAATGACTAAGCACTAATGTCTAATGACTAATGGAAGCCCAAATCATTAGACATTAGACATTAGTCATTAGGATTTATACATTCGCTCAAAACCGCATCGACGTAAACCCGCCGTCCACATACATATCCTCGCCGGTAATAAACGACCCCGCTTTGCGCGAAAGCAGCAGCAGGGCCGCGCCGACGAGTTCGTGCGGCTCGCCGAAGCGTTTGACCGGCGTTTGTTGCATGATGTTGGCGACTCGCTCCTGGTCGAGGATTTTGCGGTTTTGTTCGGCGGGAAAAAAGCCGGGGCAGAGGACGTTGATCCGGACGTTTTTTGTCGCGTACTCGCGGGCCAGGTTCTTCGTCAGGTTGACGACAGCCGCTTTGGAGGCGGAATAGGCGAAGACGCGGCTGAGCGGGATGTGAGCCGTCACGCTGCCGATGTTGAGGATGGAGCCGCCGGTGCTCTGCGACGCCATCACATGGGCAAACGCCTGGCAGCCGAGATGCGTCGTCAGCAGGCTACTGTTGACGACCTTGTGCCATTCCTCGTCGGGAATCTTCTCATACGGCGTCGCCGCATTGACCCCCGCCCCGTTGATCAGGCAGTCCACCTGCCCAAACTGCCGCAGCACCTGCTCCTTGAGCTGCGTCACCGATTCGCGGTTGTCCGCCTCGACGCTTAGAAAAACGGCCTTGCCACCGAGCTTCTCAATCGCGACAACTCGCTCGGCACCTCTCTCCTGCGAACGCCCAGCAACGACAACCGTCGCCCCCGCCTGAGCCAACCCATCACAGAGCGCCCCGCCAAGCACGCCCGTGCCGCCGATGACGACGGCGATTTGGCCTTCAAAGCCGAAGAGAGATGCGAGATATTGTTTTGAGTCCATTTTGGATGGTCAATTTGAAGGGAAATGGAACCACGGATGTGACGAATGACACGGATAAGATTACCGTATTCGCATGATTCGTGTCATCCGTAGTTGAACGGCTGCTTGGCCGAGTTCGCCGAGGGCTGCCAGGGGCACTATCCATGTGGAAACCGCCGACGTCCACGTCTACGGCAACCCCGCCGACCGCCTCGCCGTCGGCGAC
>JBJXFF010000144.1:0-19524 GCA_046153945.1 Pirellulaceae bacterium | reverse complement strand
ACTCCCGGAAAAGACGTGTCTAACAGAGGTTCCGCTCGCGGAGCGAGCGGACCACGTTTGGGACTCGCGGCGAGGATTGCGGGGTAATCATGCCGTACCCAATTCGTTTCTCTTCCGCGGCTGCCGTCCTGGCAGCCGGATGGCTTTCGTTCTGCGCACTCCCGCAGACTCGGGCCGAGGTCGTATTGTTGAAATCGGGCGCGCGGGTCGAAGGGGAAATTCTCAACCCAACTCGCGAGAAGGACGATCTCGTCGAAGTTGTTCCCGTCGAAGGACTCAAGCTCACTCTCGCCGCTGGGCAAGTGAAGGGAGTCCTCGTTCAGACGAAAGTTCTGAAGGACTACGAAGAGGCAGCCGCAAAAATGGCGGACACCCTGGAGGCCCATCTGGCCATGGCCCAGTGGTGTCAGGATGCCGGCCTCACCGAGCCGCGAAAGTATCATCTCACTCAGGTGATCAAGCACGACCCAGACCATGCTATGGCCCGGGCCACTCTCGGCTTCGTCAAAGCCGGCAGCGGCTGGTTGACGCAGAGTGAATACATGGGCCGTCAGGGTTACGTCCTCAAAGGGGGCGCTTATCGTTTGCAGCAAGAGCTCGAAATCATGGAGCGGGCTCGCAAGTGGGAACTCGACGTCGTCGAGTGCAAGCAAACTCTCAAAATGTGGTTCAAATGGCTCGGGGGAAAAGGCAAGGGAGCCGAATCAGCCCTCAACAATATTCGCGGCATTAAGGACGAGGCTTTCGCCCCCGCGCTGGCCGAATGTGTGGCGGACTCGCGCCTTCCCCGCGACCTGCGGCTCCTGTGCCTGGACGTTCTCACGACTTTCCCACCGAGCTACTATGCTTCCGCTTTGGTAAAGATTGGGGCTGGCGACGTTGATACGGAGATAAGCGACCGATGCCTGGATATTCTGCGAGAGCAACGTTCGCAGCAAGCGCTCTTAACCTTTATCAAAGGTCTCAAGGCCAAGGACAACAAAATCGTCAATCGCTCTGCCCAGTGCCTACAGCGCCTCGGCGATCCTGCCGCCACGGTGCCGCTCATCGATGCTTTAGTCACCACCCACAAGTTTATCATTGCGCCCGCTGGGCCAGGGGGAATGGCCGCTGGCTTTCCCGGCGGCGCGGCGGACGGCGGCGGCATGGGGGGGTTTGCCATGGGCGGAAAACCCAAAGTCATCTCCCGCGATCTCGAGAACACCGAAGTGCTCGCCGCCCTGACAAGTCTCCATCAAGGGGTGAACTTTCAGTTCGACGAGCCCGAGTGGAGAGCCTGGTACGTCCAATCCCACACCTCGCCGGATGTGAATCTGAGGCGAGGGGAGTAGCTGAGCCACCGCGCCCACGCGGCGATTCCGCTTGACCCGCGTGCTTTCCCCGCGTGGACGCGGAGGCTAAGCTTGAGAAAGTCGTCATCGCCTTTTATCGGCAAGGAGTTGCCGCATGTCTCACTCTGGTTTCTGGAACGGCTTCGACTTTTGTCCGCAGGGCCGCCGCGGCTTTATCAAGGTCGGGGCGCTCGGTGTCGGCGGCCTTTCGCTGCCGCTGTTAACACAGTTGCAATCGCAAGCAGCGGTCGGCACGAAGGGTTCGGCCAAGGACCGCTCCATCATCCTCTTTTGGATGGCGGGTGGGCCTTCGCATATTGATACCTACGACCCCAAGCCCGATGCAACCGCGGAGATTCGCGGGCCGTTTGGAACCATCGATACGAAGGTTCCCGGGATGCAACTCAGCGGGCTAATGCCAATGCAGGCAAAGCTGGCGGAGCGGCTGACGATCATTCGCTCGATTTCGCACAACCTAGCGGTGCATGACGATGGCTCGCACTGGATGCAGACTGGCTATCCGCTCCTCAATGCCCGCGCCCGAGGGCAGACGCACCCGGCCGAGGGAACCGTCGTGTCGCGGCTCAAGGGTGCGAAAGCGCCTGGCATGCCGGCCTATGTTTGCATTCCGGAAGATTACCGCTCGCACCTGGGTTTCTATCAGACTGCTGCCTACCTCGGCTCCAAATACAACGCTCTCAATGGGGGCGGCGATCCGAGCCTCGGGAACTATCGCCCGCCGGAGTTCTCGCTTCCCAAAACTGTTCCGCTCGCCCGCCTCGACGACCGCAAGAACCTGCTCTCGTCGCTCGACCGTTTCGCCGCCCACGCGGACGCCGTCCAGCAGTGGGGCGATCTCGACGACGCCCAGCGGAAAGCCATCGAGCTCGCCAGCGGCAGCGGAGCGAGGCAGGCGTTTGATCTGTCGCTGGAGAAGGCGGCGACGCGCGAAGCGTATGGACAGCATGCCTACGGACAATCGGCCCTCCTCGCCCGCCGGCTTGTGGAAGCGGGGACGCGATTCGTGACGATCAACCTCTACGAAAAGGACGTCGATTGGTGGGACGACCACACCACCATCGAAGCCAATCTGCGGAAGCGCCTGCCGCCATTCGACCGGGCCGTCGCCACGCTCATCTCCGATCTCGCGAACCGCGGCCTCTCCGACAACGTCCTCGTAGCCGCCTACGGCGAATTCGGCCGCACTCCGCGGATCGACAAAGGCGGCGGCCGGGGCCACTGGCCCAGCGCCATGTCGGTCCTCCTCTCCGGCGGCGGCATCCGCGGCGGCCAGATCATCGGCAGCACCGCCCCCGACGGCTCCGCCCCCAAGGACCGCCCCCTCACCCCCGGCCATCTCCTCGCCACCCTCTACCACACCGTCGGCATCGACCCCCACGGCACGTTGCCGGATTTGCAGAACCGCCCCATCCCATTGGTGCCTGAAGGCGAGGTCATTCGCGAATGCGTGGGGTAGGCCTAGGTGTATTTACATGACCGAGGGTGACCTTACCGAGATTGAGTCCAAGCTCAGTGTCGTGCTTCCGGAGAAATATCGGGATTTGATGCTAGCTCGTGCGGAGATATTAAGATCCAGCGGGTGTTTCAACAGCGAGCTTTCGCGATTCTTCCTGGAACGAGACAAGATTATTCGCTTCAACATAATGGAGCGTCTGAGCGACTCTGGAACGGGAGATGCCTTTCCGAATTGGTGGGAGGAGTTCCTTCTTGTAGGGACCAATGGCGCAGGGGATTACTTTTGTACTCGCCTCGATAACAAACCGGGGCTCTGGATGATCGGTTCCGACTGCGGCGACCAGCCGTCGCTCATAGCTGATTCATTGCCCGCATTCATTGACGACTCAGTGCAAGAGCATCAAAAGGAGCAAGAACGGGCCGAAAAACGGCAATCCGTAATTCAGGAGGAAGTAACCGCCGAATTGCGTGCCATTTCCGCGATAAGCGACCCAAGAGCGAAACAGTGGTTGGAGTCGCTATCGCCGTACCCGATGATCGAGGGTCTCCGCAACCTTGGCTATGAAGTCAGTGCGCGCAAAATGCGACTTTTAGGGATCGCTTGTTGCCAGAGGCTCAAGGATTTGCCAAAAGACGACGATTGTGTTCGCGCTGTGCGGCTTGCCGAACAGATGGTTGCTGGCGTCGCAGCGATCGACGAAGTCGCCAGCCTTCGTTCTCACTTGAAAAAAAAGTACTTGGCCATCGTGAAGGGTGAGATGCATTCGCCGGCTGGGCTGTGGTGCGTTGGTGCGGCGAAAAATCTACTACAGGAAGACGTTGACTACCTCAAGAAGGCACCTGTCTATGCGGGAGATGCCAATCTCTCCCGTGTGTGGGATGCGGCAAACTCTGCTACCTTTTGCAACGAATTGGAATCTTACGCCGACCTGTGGCGTGAAGTGCTTGGCAACCCATTCCATCCCGTGAAGTTTGCACCGCGCTGGCGAACAGAAGCAGCTATGGAGTTAGCCCGTGAAATCTACGAAAGTCAGGCCTTCGATCGAATGGCCATACTTGCCGATGCGATTGCGAACGCGGGCTGCAACGATCAGCGAATTCTTGCGCACTGTCATCGTAGCGCTGGACATGTCCGGGGTTGTTGGGTTCTGGACCTGATTCTGCAAATAGAGGCTGATTCCAAGGAATGAGAAATAACATGGGATTATGGCCACCAGCGAAGCTCAGTTGTCGCACGTCCCATTTCCTTCGTCACTTGAAATTCGTCATTCGTCCTCTTCCTCATCTTCTTCCCGATCCGGATGCAGCGGGTCGTCGGCATTGAAGAAGAAGTCACCGAGGCCCAGCGGCACGTCGCTGCCGCCGAGAGTGCGGGCTTTTTTCTGGGCGAGGGTGTGGAGGTCGAGGGCTTCGTCGCCGAGGCATTTTTCCAGGGCCTCCCGCCAGGCGGCGTCTTTGCTCATCGGGTGCTTGGGGTCCTGGCTTAGCCGCTTCATGGCGAAGCGGAGGAGGTTGATGCCGTCGCGGGGGGAGAAGTCGAGCTTGAGGCCGTGGGCCTGCTGCAGGAACTCGACCGTCATCGCCAGCATGTCGGCTTCGGCGAAAGGGAGGTGGTACTGGAGGATGGCCATCTCGTCCCGCTTGTTCGGGAAGCCGAGCTGCAAGGTTGGCTGGAGGCGGCTGAGGATGTAGTCGGGGATTTCGTAGGTCGATTCGTCCTGGTTCATGGTCACGGTGCAGCGGAAGTCGCGATGGGCCTTGACCGTGATGCCGGCGACGATGCTCTCCACGTAGCGGCGGTGGTCGAGGAGCGGGGCGAGGCTGGCCCACGACTTTTCGTTCATCCGGTTTCCTTCGTCCAGGATGCAGACACCGCCGCGGATCATGGCGGTGGCCAGCGGCGAAGCGTGGTAGGCGATTTTGCCGCTCTCGGCCAGCACCGGAGTAACCAACAGGTCCTCCGGGCGAGTGTCCGACGTGCATTGATAGATGAAGAGCTCCTGCTTGCGGACCTGAGCCCCCGCCATGGCGAGCGCCGTCTTGCCGATCCCCGGCGTGCCGATAAGCCGCGGGGTGAGAGGCATATCCTTGTCGTCCACGACAATCCAGCAGGCAAGAAGCTGCCGCAGGATTTCCCCTTGGCCGATCCATTCCCCCTGGGCCTCGTGCGGCTGGCTGAGATGGAGATTGATTCCGTCGATTTCGTGGTGGCGCTGCATGGTCTTGGCGAGCGGGGGGCGTGAGCCCCCTGATACTAATGGCAATGAACAATGAATCGTGATGACGTTCATCCTATCCCCCCGTCATGACCGCTCCAAGCAGTGCAATTGGAACTGCGATGTGACGCAGCCTGCTTGTAGGGAACTTGCGACCTAGAGTTGGGCGGAGGGGGGAAAGTGTGAAGTGCAGAGTGCAATGTGCAAAGCACTGAGTACTGAGTACTGAGTACTGAGTACTGAGTACTGACGAGATAAAACCCATCAACTCTTTCCTGCCTCCTGCCTCCTGCTCCCTGCCCACTGCCTACTGCCTACTGCCTACTGCCTACCAACCACCGCCCCCATGGTCAGCCTCCTAACTCAACCGCAGAAGATCTTCACCTCCTCGACGTGGTTCGACCGGGGCGTCCTCGCGGCTGTGATTCTGGCGAGCGGTGTGGCGCTGTCGTTGAACGTCGCCGATCCGGATCTGTGGGGGCATGTGCAGTATGGGCGAGATGCGATTGCTCATGGCCTGCCGACGACGACGACTTACTCGTACATCGCCCAGGGGTATCCCTGGATCAATCATGAAATCCTGGCGGAACTGGCCCTGGCTCTCGGCAACGACTACCTCGGCGCTTGTGGCCTGATGCTGATCAAGGTCGGTTTGGGGATGGGGATTATCACGCTGATGGTCCGCCGAGCCCGCGATCAGAAGGTTGGCCTCCTTGCCACCGCAGCCGTCTTGCTGCTGGTTGCGGTTTGTCTGGCCAATCATTGGACACTGCGGCCGCAATTGATTTCGTACACGAGCTTCGCGCTGTTGTTGTCGCTGCTCGGCTGGTGTTTTGAGGGTTGGGAGGGGACGTGCCAGTTGGCTTGGAGCCGACGCAAAGATGTACCAGAAGATGCCACTGCGCCGCTGTCCTACTCCATCAACCGGATCAAGTACCTGTGGCTCGTCCCGATCTTGATGATCGTCTGGACGAACTCGCATGGCGGTTTTCTGGCGGGATACTGTGTGTTTCTGGCCTACCTCGGACTTCGGGGCTTGGAGGCTGTCTGCCGGAATGGCTGGGCCGCGACGGGACTGCTCAAGCGACTGGCCATGTTCGCCATCGTCGCGGGACTGGCGACGTTCATCAATCCGTATGGCCTCGAATTCCATCGCTGGCTGTACCACGACCTGCGGGTGCCGCGGCCGGAGATTATCGAGTGGCGTGCGCCGGACCTGCTCGCGGCAGAGAACATGCCGTTCGTGCTGCTGGCCTGCGTCTGGCTGGCGACGCTGGTGGTCAGCAGGAAACAGAAGGACTTCACGCAGCTCGTCATCCTGGGATTGATCCTGTGGCAGTCGCTGGCACACCTGCGGCACATCGCGTTTTTCGCCATCGCCCTCGGCTTCTGGCTGCCGCCCCATTTGGATTCGCTGCTGACGCGGTTCAAGATTTCGAAGTCAGGGGAGTCGCCGGCGGATGCCCTCAGTCCGCTGCTCATGCGGTTCTCGTGGGTCGGCCTCACGGCCGCATGGCTCTGCTGCGGCGTGCAGATGTTTTTCCAGTGCCGCCAGATTCAGGTGGAGCGGGGGAGCTATCCGGTTTCCGCGATCAGCTACATCGCTGGTCAAAGGCTCGAAGGAAAGCTCCTGTGCACCTTCAACTGGGCTCAATACGCCCTCGCCGCTCTCGGCCCGCATCAACCTGGGGAGAAGGGACTGCTCGTGCATGTCGACGGTCGCTGCCGGACCAGCTACTCGCAGCAGATGCTCGATGAGCATTTTGATTTTGTGATGGGCGACACCACCCCGGACAATCGCTACCGAGCGCCGGAGAACAAGTTCAATCCGACCATTGTCCTGGAGCGGGGCAACCCCGATCTTGCTCTCATCTCTCGCCTGCAAAAGCCGTGCGTGGAAGTGATGCAAGGGCAGGGGAGTGCCTGGGTGCTCCTCTACCAGGATGAACTGGCCCAAGTCTGGGGCCGAGCCGCCAAATACAACGACCCAGCCAGCCCCGACTACATTCCGCCGGCTCGCCGAGAAATTGGCGATGCCAAGCAAGCCGGCTTCGCGATCTGGCCGGCGATACCGAATAGACACCAGCCTGAAGCGTAAGCGAAGGACACCTACGCAACTTCACAAATCACTCACCGCCCGTAATCAACGCCACAACCATGACCGAACCATCCACCCTCATTTCGCAACCACCCGTCCTGCCCAGCTTCGTCGAAATTGCCGACCTCGTTCCCAGCGAGACGATCGCGCGAGCCGAGTCGCTGCTCGACCGAGCCGAAGTCCTCACTCGTCTGTTGGCGGAGGATGATGGCTATGAGCCGGCGGAACTCAACTTTGAGTTGCCGTTCCGCTTCAAGCTCTCGGTCGTCATTCCGGTCTACAACGAGGAGCGGACCATCAGCCGCGTGCTGGCCCGGGTGAAGGCGTTGCCGCTCAATACGGAGATCATCGTCGTCAACGATTGCAGCACCGACGGCACGAAGCAGGTGCTCGACAATCTGGCCTTCCCCCTGCGGCTGGAGGTGATTCATAAGCCGAAGAACGAGGGGAAGGGGGCGGCTTTGCGAACCGGCTTCCGGCACGCCACGGGAGACGTCGTGGTGGTGCAGGACGCGGACCTGGAATATGACCCGCGCGACATCCTGCCGCTCCTCCAGCCGATTTTGAGCCAGGAAGCGGACGTGGTTTACGGCTCGCGGTTCCTCACCGAGAAGCCGCAGCACTCGTCGATCCTGCATCAGTTACTCAATGCGACACTGACGAAGACTTCGAATCTTCTCAATGGCCTGAAACTCACCGACATGGAGACTTGCTACAAGGTGTTCCGCCGGGATGTCCTCGCCAAATTCGAAATCCAGCAGAACCGCTTCGGCTTCGAGCCCGAAGTCACCGCCAAACTCGCCCGCCGCAAATGCCGCATCGTCGAACGGCCGATCCACTACGCCGCACGGAGCTATGCGGAAGGGAAGAAGATCGGGGTGAAGGATCTGTTCAATGCGATCTGGTGCATTGTGCGGTATGGGCTGTGCGACTAGGCGGAAGAGGCAGCTCACACAGAGGCACGGAGGCACAGAGGGAGAGACAGAAGAATATAAGGCAAAATGATGGATGGCAAAATGATAAGAATCTTATGATTTTGCCATCCATCATTTTGCCTTTCTTGTATTCTCTTCACCTCTGTGCCTTCGTGCCTCTGTGAGAGATTCTCTTCGCAGGACATTGACGACCGAGCAGACTCCGACGCCCGCGAGAATTGCGACGAACGGCATCAGCGGCGCCCGCATCCGCAAATTGCTCCAATAGAACGTGTGGACGCCAGTGAAGACCAGGCAGAGGAGCACGCCCCAGATCCAGGGTGAGCGGAGCAGCTTGCCTTTCAACTGCCAGATTCCCGCAATTGCTGCCGCATAGACGGCAAGATACCAGGTGCAGATGGCATAGCGGAGCAGGGACCGCTTCCAGGATTCGTCAGCGGTGAGCTTGTGGGGGAGTGGGCTCCAGAGTTGGGCGACGCGGTAGAGGCAGGAGTAGGCAAACATGACAGGATTAGAAGCGATTTCACGACGAGCGCCTCGATAATCATTTGCATCGAGATCGTGTGCGATAGCCTTTTGCGAACCGTTGGTCAATGCGTTTGGCCGGTCTGTAGCGACATGGTGTTCTAGAGATAGTTGTGCCTCGAAGTCCGAGGAATCCCACGGCAATTCGGAATTATCTTTCTGTAGATACTCGTAAAAGGACCAATTGTTCGCCAAGTAGAGCGTATATCCGCCATGTGTCGTCGTAACAGTCGGCTTGCCGAACTGTTTGTAGTTTCGATAGCCCCAAGGAAAGACAACGATAGCCGCGACGAGACCCAAAGTTGCCAGATTCGCGAGGCGGCGACAGGATTGTACGAGCCAGGACTCTCGGGGAGCGGAAGTATCAGGGGGCTGACGCCCCCCGCTCGCCTGGAGGAAGAGAAAGCCGACGCCGCAGAGGCCGGCCCACGGCAAGAATGTTGGCCGGCAGAGGACCGCCAGGCCCAGCGCACAGCCAACAAAGCCGGCGTTCATCGGGCGGCGGTCGAAGTGGAAACGGATGAGGGTGTAGAGGGCAAGGATGGCCAGGAATGCGGCCAGCGTCTCGGTCATCACATACGTCGACCAGTGGAGCAGAATCGGGTCTGCGGCAACCAAAATCGCCGCGACCGCCGGCAGCCATTTTGTCACTTCCCTGCGGTCTTCTGACTCCTGTCCCCTGACTCCTGTCCCCTGACTCTTGTCCCCCATCTTCTCAGCCACGATCCACGTCAACCACACCGTTCCCATTCCCAGCAGCCAGTGCAGAATGGCGACACGCACTGGTGTTACTTGCAGTCCTTCCCCCGCCAGTTTCGCCAGTATTACGGGATACAGCGGTGGGCGGTACGCGGTGGGCCGCGGCTCACCGTCCTTTCCCAGGCCATAGACGCGGTACGTCGCCAGATTCTCCGCAATCTCCCGGTACGCATCCCGGTCCTCATTCAAGTTGTCCCGCATCACCCACAGCACACCGCCTCGGAGAAGGCCGGTGAAGAGGAGGACGGCGAGGAAGATGGAGCGGGAGGACACGGGGATGGAGAGAAGGAGAGACAGGGAGCACGAGAGCAAGGATGCCAACTCTTACTCTAACATGATGCGGTACTGAGTACCGAGTACTCAAATACTTACCCCTGCTTCTTTAGCGACCAGTCCTGCTCATACACCAAATATCCCCCCGGCTGCATTCCCATTTGCTCGTAGACTCGCTGGGCCCGTGCGTTTGCCTGTTCCACATACAGCCGTAGGCCCCGGACGTCGTTGGTCTCTTTGGCCAGCGTGGCGATGTGCTGGAACAGGGCTTTGAAGACCCCAAGCTTGCGGAACTCGGGCCGCACATAGACGCTTTGCAGCCACCAAAGGACACCGTCCCGCCAGTCGGTCAGCTCAAAAGTAATCATCGTCTGCCCCGCGACTTCGCCGTTCACTTCCGCCATGAAGTAGCGGCACATTTCGGGGGCGGAGAGGGCCCGCTGGACCCCCTTGGACAGAATGGCTCTATCGAGCTTCTTCCCCTCGGACTCTTCCGCCAGGCGGTCGTTGAAATCGACGATCAGGGGCAAGTCGTCTGGCCGCGCGTAGCGAATTGCAATGGGAGTGCTCATGCCGCCATGATAACGGGCCGACTGACGCGGGAAAGCAAGGGAGACGTTCGCCGCCTATCGCCTATCCCAGTGCCGCCCGTTTTTCCGCAATCACCTTGAGCAGAGCCTTCTGTGGATCGGCAAATTTCTGAATCCCTTCTTCCATCAGCACCGCTTCCAGCTTTGCCACGTCCACCTTGGCGGCGATTTCGTCCAGCACCGCTTGCGGCGGAAGCTCAGCCACCTTTCGCGTGAAGGCGCGGCCCGAATTGGAAACGGCGTCGTTCGTGGCAGGAGGATTGGTCTGGATGTCGCTGCCTGCGAAGGCGTCGACGTATTTCCAAGGCGGGTCTTCCGGCTTCTTCGTCCCAGTGCTGGCAAAGATCATTTCCTGAGCCAGCGGCAGCTCTTTGTCTGCCCAGAAGCGGCGGTTCGTTTCCCAAATTTGCTTGGCGTTGACGATGCCGACTAGTCCCTGAGCCGCCGGCGCGAGTGACGGCACATGCTTCTCGGTGTAGATGTCCACGCGGGAGACAAAGATACTGTAAACGCTTTTGAACTTCGTCAACTCGCTGCGGCGCTGGGCTCCCTTCCAAATGGCATTTCTGGCTGCTTCGTACTGCCGCGGAGAGAAGATCAGCGTGACGTTGAGCGTGACCCCGAAAGCGCACAGCTCTTCGAGCGCCCCCAGGCCGGCGGGAGTGGCTGGCACCTTGATCATCCGGTTCTTTTGCCCCGCGGACCATTTTTTGCCCAGCTCGATGTACCGCCGCACCCGCTCGTCGTGCGGCATTTTGGCCTGCGGGTCTTCGATCAGTGGGTCGAGTTCAAAGCTGACGTAGCCGTCGTTCCCCTTGGTTTCTTCCCAAACCGGCAGAAATACCGCCTGAGCCTGTTTGACCAGCTCATCCGTCAATTGCCAAGCTACCGCATCGTCGGTAAGCCCCTGTTTCACCAGCCGCTGGATGTCGGCATCGAAACGGCCGGTCCGAATCAGATCGGAAATGATGACCGGATTGGAAGTGGCTCCGGTCGCTCCATTCCCCCGATCCCGCTTCACCAGTTCCGGGTCGATGGAGTCAATCCAAAGCTTGGTGCCGCAGGCGACGAGCGATTGGAGAGGAGACATGGTTATTTCACCATTTCCTTGCTGGGGCTGATGGTAAAGTCGTGCAGCAGAGTCTGTTCGAAGTCGTAGACGTCGTCAAAGTGGTCGCGGCTGTCGCCGGGGGATTTGGACATTTCGCCGATCTTGATGAGGTTGTAAACGACCTCGCCAAAATCGGAGGTAGACCGAATTCCCCAACTCTGGAGCACGGGTAGAGCCAGATAGCCGAATTGATCATGGGCCAAGTGCCGCAGGGCGTGGCACAAGTCCTGCCCGGTAATGTGGCGGGCGACCTTCACTTCGCAGTCCGATTCGCCGGTCGTCGGGTAAAGCAACTGCTGGGCGTAGCGGAGCCCTTCGCGGACGAACGTATAAGCATCGAGCTTATATCGCGGGTCTTCGCACAGGAGCTTGACGATGGGATGGATCTCTTCGGGAATCGTTCGCGACACTGGGGACCTCAATCGCAGGTGGGTGGGGAAAAAGGAGGGTGGAGAGGTGGGGGCTACCGTCTGCCGGTTCCTTGCTTGGTGACGGACAGCACATCCTTGACCGCAATCAGCATCCGGCGGTTATCTTCCATTTGTACCAGAAGTTGCTGGGCCAGAATCTCGTGGTTCAGGATGCGGGCCCGCCCCTCGGCTGTCACGATGTCGCTGCCGATGGCGGGCATCTCCTTCACGAGATCCTCATAGGTATCGTACTCATAGCGCAAACAGCATTTCAGGCGTCCGCAGCGGCCGGAGATTTTGGTCGGGTCGAGCGTCGCCTTCTGCAGCTTGGCCATCCGCATGGAAACGGGAGGCATTTCCTGGAGATGCGTATTACAGCAGAGGGGCTTGCCACAGTCGCCGTAGTCGGCCAAGAGCTTGGCCTCGTCCCGTACGCCAATTTGCCGCATTTCGATCCGCGTCTGGAACTCGCTCGCCAGTCCTTTGACCAGTTCGCGAAAGTCGATCCGATCCTCGGCAATATAATAAATCACAATCCGCTCGCCGCCGAAGAGGTGCTCGATATCCACAAGCTGCATTTGCAACCCTGATTTTTGCACATGCTGGCGGCAGACGTCGAACTCGCTCCGCTCCTTGGCGTGCAGGTGGATCAGCTCGTTCGAATCGTCGGCGGACATCTCCCGCAGGATTTGCCCGCCGGGAGAGTCCCCCATCTGCTGCGCGACTTCGTCGGTCGCTTCCAGCAGCACCTCCGCCGCCTCCAGGCCGCGGCTGGTGCGGGCGATGACCTTGGCACTGCGCAGAAAGCGATCCTGCCCCCGAGTCCCAAACAGACCCAGGAGGCGCATCACGCCATAGCGAACGACATAGCGGGGCATATCGTGAGCGGCAGGCATCCTTCACTGCCGCGAAAAACGTGGTCCAGCAAAACTATCGAGCGGGGCCGGAAAATAGGCCGGCCAAACTTTGCCAGTCTACAGGTTTCGGGGGGAGGCGCGAAGCGGATTGCGAGAGCTTGATTCCCGCTTCAAGCGGAATTTGCCGCCCCAATCGCCGCGTGGACGCGGCGGCTTAGCTGGGACATACTAGGAACAACTGCACTTTCTCATCGTTCCCTCACCTCGAAACCATGCCTACCGCTAGCTCTTCCAGCGTCAAGCCTTCGAAAGCTCCCGGCACCAACCTGCCGACTTACATCTTCGATACGCCCGACGACGTGGCCCGGCATGTGGCCCAGATTGTGGCCGGAGTCATTCGGGAAAGGAACGCTCGCGGCCAGCAGGCGGTGCTTGGGCTGCCAACTGGTTCCACTCCCGTGGGGGTCTACCGGGAACTGGCCCGGCTCCATCGCGAGGAAGGGCTCGATTTCTCCCAAGTCATCACCTTCAACCTCGACGAGTATTTTGGACTGGCAAGCGACGCCTTACAGAGCTACCACCGCTGGATGCAGGAGCATTTTTTTCGGCATGTGAATGTCCCCAAGGGGAACATCCATATTCCAAGTGGCGACGTATCGCCGGACGCCGTTGAAGCCCACTGCCGCGAGTATGAACAGGAGATTGAAAGGGCAGGGGGCATCGACATCCTCTTGTTGGGAATCGGCAGCAACGGACACATCGGCTTTAACGAACCGTTCAGCCCGCGGGGGGGGCGGACCAGGCTCTGCGTCCTTGACCCCGCGACCCGGCGGTCAGCGGCGAGCGACTTCTTCTCGGAAGCCAACGTCCCGCAGCAGGCGATCACGATGGGACTGGGGACCATTTTTGAAGCCCGCAAAATTCTGCTCCTCGCCCTGGGAGAGCACAAAGCCGACATCATTCGCGAGGCGACGGAAGGCCCCGTTTCCCCGCGCGTCCCCGCTTCGTACTTGCAAGAGCACAGCGACGCCACCGTCATCATTGACGCCGCCGCCGGGCAGAATCTCACGGCCAGTGTGACACCGTGGGTGTTGGGAAGAGTGGAACTGACTGATCCCCTTATCAAGCGGGCCTGCATCTGGCTCAGCGAGAAGACAGGCAAGGCCCTGCTCAAACTGACCGACGAAGACTTCCTCAGCCACAACCTCCACCAACTGCTCCGGCATCATGGGCCGGCACAAAAGATCGCCCACCGGGTCTTCCGCTGGCTGATGGATACCATTGAGTACCACCCAGCCGGCAAAGAAAAGAAGCGAATCATCTGCTTCAGCCCCCACCCGGATGACGACGTGATCAGCATGGGTGGCACGCTCATTCGCCTGGTGGAGGACGGTCACGAGGTCCATATCGCCTACATGACGAGCGGCAATATCGCCGTCTTCGATCACGATGCGGCCCGCATCGCCGATCAGGTGACGGAATACAACCGGATGTTCGGCATTGATCAGGAGCGAAGCAAACTCGTCGAATCGACGGTCATCGAATCGCTCGCCCGAAAAACCCCCGGCCAGCCGGATATTGAAAATGTCCTCAAAATCAAAGGGCTTATCCGCTGGGGAGAAGCCAAAGCGGGAGCCTTCAAAGTCGGTTGCAAAGAGGAGCATTTGCACTTCCTCGACCTGCCGTTCTACCGGACCGGCACCATCGCCAAAAAGCCAATCTGCAACGACGATGTGAGCATCATTCGCGAACTGATCGAGAGGGTCGATCCGCACCAGGTCTACGTCGCCGGGGACCTCTCCGATCCACACGGCACCCACCGCGTCTGTGCCCAGGCCATCTTCCGCGCCCTCCTCGAAATCGAAGCCTCCCGTGGCAGCCGCCCGGAGGCGCTGCTCTATCGCGGTGCCTGGCAGGAATACGACCTGCACGAAATCGAGATCGCCGTACCGCTATCCCCCGGCGACATCGCCCGCAAGCGAAAAGCCATCTTCATGCATCAGAGCCAGAAAGACGAAGCCCTCTTCCCTGGTGCCGACCCCCGCGAATTCTGGCAGCGAGCCGAATACCGCAACACCGGCACCGCCGACCGGTACAACCAGGTCGGCCTGCCTGAGTATTTCGCCATGGAGGCGTTTACGAGGTGGAACGGGGTGCCGATTTAGCGTGGATTGAGCACTTGCGGTTGATATAATCGAGAAAGGCTGGCGAGACATTCCAAGAGATTTAACCATGCCACTCCTTGATCACTTTCACAAACCGCTCAGCATTCGCCATCCTTGGACCAGTGTACATAGTGCCTGGGCGAATGCGATTGTCCAGCAGCTAAATCAGGATCTGCTGCCGAGCCGTTACTATGCATTGCCAATGACGCAGATTGGAGGTCGGTTCGAGATTGACGTGGCAACCGTTGACGACGAAGCCGGTTTTGCGTCTGCTCCCACGGGAGGAACGGCGGTATGGGCACCGGCGAAGCCCGCCTTAATTTTGCCCGTGGATTTTGCCGATCTGGATGTATTTGAAGTTCAAGTCCTGGACGAAGAATCGGGCCAGATTGTGGCCGCCATTGAATTGGTCAGCCCTGCGAACAAGGACCGCGCGACGGCACGGGAAGCTTTCACCCATAAATGCGCCGCGCTGTTGCAGCGAGGCGTCTCCGTTATGATTGTGGATGTTGTCACCGAGCGAAAGGCGAATTTGGCAGTGGAACTGGCTCGGCTCTTACATAGCGAAGTGCAGTCGCAGTTCGGCAAGGCGGAACTTTACGCAGTTGCTTGCCGAGTCGCCGGAGCAAGTCCTGGAACGCAATTGGAAATGTGGCCAGAACTGTTGCAAGTTGGCCAGGAATTACCGACTTTGCCGCTATGGCTCGGTCCCGCAATCAGCCTGCCGCTCGATCTCGACGAAAGCTACTCCGCAGCTTGCGGAACACTGCGCCTGTCAGGCTAACAGGCGAGTCACTTCAAGAATTAGGGTGTGATCGCATGAGTAGGACAAAAGTCTTAGGGTACGTCTTGGCCATCTCGTTAGCCGTCCATTTGGCAACGCAACCCCTCCACGCTGCCACTCTTCGCGCCGGTGCCGCCAAGGTCGACATCACTCGCGACGACGCCCCGACGCGTCCCGGCGACGGACTTTTTGCTCGGGCACTAGTCGTGAAGAGCGACGATACGACCCTCGTGCTCGTCACTCTGGATGCGGTGGCGATTGAGAACATCGGCTACATCAAAAATGATTACCTTCCCAAGGTTCGCGCAGCTCTCGAAAGGGACCTCAAAATCCAGCCGCAAAGCGTGGTGGTCAATGCCAGCCACTGTCACGGCATCGTCTGCCCGGACGTGGCCGAGCGAACTGTGCAAGCGGTGAAGCAGGCCTGGAAGAATTTGACCCCGGTGAAAGTCGGAGTTGGGACCGGCCGCGAGGACCGGGTCATGGAGAACCGCCGCCTTAAGCTCAAAAGCGGCAAGGAGGCTGATGTCCGCCATGCCTATTCCCTCCCGCCTGACGACGAAGTCGTGGGCGTGGGCCCCGTCGATACTGAAATTGGCGTGCTGCGGCTGGACCGGATGAATGGGACAACGCTGGCGGTCGTTTACAACTTCGCCGTCCATCCCATTCAAGGAGTTGCTGGCGGAGAAAACACCGCCGACCTGACCGGCTTCGCCTCGCAGGTTATCGAGGACAATTTGAGCGAAGGGACCATCGCCCTGTTCGTCCAAGGCTGTGCGGGGGACATTAACCCCGCCCTCTACAAAGACGTCGATAAGCCCCGGGACGCGGAGCCGCTCGGCAACATGCTCGGCCTCTCCACCCTCAAAGCGGTCCGCGGCATCCAGACCGCCGAGGCCGCGCCGCTCAAACTGATTCAAGAATCCCTCACGCTCCCCCGCGGCGACCGGACCGAGCGAATCTTCGCCCTCGAGGCTCGCCAGAAGGAGCTGCTCGGCTCGCTGACGGGGACGTCGCTGAACCTCAAGACGTTCCTCGCCCTGACCGCGAAGTACGACCTCGCCGCCGAGTTCCCATCGCACTACGCCCACCGCTACGCCCAGGAAAAAGCCCTCGGGCGGGAAGAGCTGCGGAAGCTCGACGCGAACAACCGCAAGAACCTCGAGGCGTACCTGAAAAACGTCCTCGTTATGGAAGAGCTGACCCGTGTGCAGGAAAATCTCCGCCTGCTCCGCATGCACCAGGCCCAGCATGTCGCCGCCGGCAAACGGACCCTCGACGTCGAACTCGTCGGTCTGCGCCTCGGCGACTTCGTCCTCGTTACCTCTCCCGGGGAGCTGACCTGCCAGATCGGCCTCAACATCAAGAAGGCATCCCCCCACAAGAACACTTTCGTCGCCGGCTACACCAATGGCTACATCTACTACGCTCCCACTGCCGAACAACTCGCCAATGTGGGCGGCGCTCAGGAAGACAGCGACTGCCTGCTGGCTCCGGAATGGCAGAAGATTTTCGAGGACCGGGTGGCGGAGTTGCTGAAGAAGCTTTAGATCACTCCATACGGCCAAGGGGGCAGTTGGTCCAAGAAATCGGGATGCACTCCCTTCAGCCACACGTACTGGTCAGTAATCCGCTGCGGCCAGACGAGGCGGCAGGCGTATTGCCCGTAAAGCGCTGCCCCAATTAACACAAAGAGGGCCAGCGCCACCAGGCCGAACCAACGTTCCTGACCAAATCCTTGGTTGCCGAGAAAAATTCCAGCCGCACCAATGGCGATCCCTGCGAGGACGATCCCCAGGGCAATGATAATCCGCGTCTTGCGCCGCGCTGCCCATTCGTCGGTCAAGCCGATCAAGATGCCGGCCCGCTTCGTCATGATCAAGGCGATGATCACATAGACGAGCACACCAGCGAGGATCGTGATCGCCAGCCACGGTTCATGCCATTGCAGGTTCCGCCTCAGCCACTGCGTTGCCGGTTGGCCGCTCTTGAGGCAGATTGGCGGCAGCGGCGCTTGCTTGTGCATCACCAGCAAATTCCCTTGCCGCCATAAGCCGGGAAAACCGCCGGGCTGCGGCGGAGGTAGCGGCGAATAGCCGCCAACTGCTTGCGGCGCTGCATAGGGATTGATGGGTGGATTTGTGAGTGGCTGGCTCATGGCGGCATTCTAATTGTCTGCCCGCAGGGTCCGCAACAATCGTTGCCGCGGCGCGCCACAAATCTGGAGGATCACCAATACGTGACATGGCGCGAGTTGCGGAGCACCACCTTTTGCCAGAGGCTCAGCTCGGTTCCGTCCGTGCTGGGATGCATCAGGTTGGATCGGTCCCCCACATGCCACAGCGCGCAGGCATGGGCGATCTCGTGTGCAATGGTCCCCGCATGCAATGGCCCGGTTTCGTCGCCATTAAGAGAGCTTCCCGCCAGCCCGATGGGGGCGACTGTCACATAGTCTGTCAGCGGACCCAGGGAGCACCCCGCCTTGTCCTTAACGTCGCGGACAATGAATACGGTCACCGGTGCGCCGACTCCGAGCAACGTGCCAAAAAAATTCCGTGCCAGGTGCCGGCTGAAGAACTGGCCGGCCATGCCAAAGTCTTCTCGCCAGGCCTGGGCATCGCAATGAACGTCAAGCGCCTCCCGCGGAGCAGGTTCATCGAGAACCGAAACCATTGCTTTCGCAGTTACATCCGGCACCAGCGGCGGCTGTAAGATGACATTGGCTTGTTCGGCCAATATCCGCTGAGCCGTTGCCAATCCGACTTCCAGGTAGGCGGGTTGAGCGACCGGGACTCCCTGTTCGTCGCGCAGAATCTTGATGAAAACACGGATGCGTTTTGTGGGCCTGATCCCCACGGCGTCCAGTAAAGCGCCCGGCAGCCCCAACCCCCGATTGAAGACCGTTTTAAGGATGTTGACGGTCTGCCGCACAGCGCCGGCGATGGCGCGGCCAATCCCTGAAAAGTAACTGGCGGACATGTTATGCCAATCTGAAAACGCCCGTGCCGCTCTCGGAATCCGTCGTCTTGCGCGTCGAGCTTATGATGGGGTACAATTCTCCCATTGCCAATTCCCAATCACTAGCGGTGGATCATGATTAGCAGCATCCTTGTTTTCGTCGCGACCTGGAGCCTGGTCGCCCCTGCTCTCGTTCAGTCCAAGTTTACGGACGCTCAGAAAATCATCCGCGGCGGCCGGACGAACGGAGCGGATGCAGCGCAAGGCGCCGCCGGCTCTGCGGCGAAAGCAGTCACGGGGGCCAAAGCCGTAGCGGCCAAAGGGCCGCCTCTCCTGCTTTCCAAGGAAGAACTCGCTGCCGGCTGGATTTCGCTTTTCGACGGCGAGACTCTCTTTGGCTGGAAGGCTCACAGTGAGGCCGATTGGAAGGTCGCAGACGGGGCAATCGTGGTTACCTCCGGCAAGCCGGGGCTGCTTTGCACGACCGTCGAATTCGACAACTACGTCCTCAAAGCCGATTTCCGGGCCGCGAAGGGGACCAACAGCGGCATCTTCCTCCGCACTGCCCAGATTCCCGCCATGCAGGACATCAAGACGAAGTGTTATGAACTGAACATTGCCCCGCTCGATAATCCTTTCCCCACCGGCAGCCTCGTCGGCCGCCAAGTCTATGCGAAAGCCGGCGAAACGGATAAGTGGCGAACTTTTGAAGCCACCGTCGACGGCCCTAAGGTCGTCATCAAGATCGACGGCCAGGAAGTCCTCTCCTACGAAGATCCGAAACCCTCCCCCCGCGGCTACATCGGCCTGCAACTCAACAGCGGCAAGTGCGAGTTTAAGAACATCAAGCTCCAGCCGCTTGGACTCAAAAGCATCTTCAACGGCCAAGACCTGACCGGCTGGAAAGAGCCCGCAGGATCGCTCAGCAAATTCACGGTCACCAAGGACGGCGAGCTGAACGTCAAGAACGGTAAGGGGACGCTGGAAAGCGACGCCCAATTCGGCGACTTCGTCCTGCAACTGGAGTGCATCAGCC
>JBJXFF010000156.1:0-48664 GCA_046153945.1 Pirellulaceae bacterium | reverse complement strand
TCTTGTGATCAATCGCGACAAACGGCTCGTTCTTCTTAGCTCGGCGGACGATGATTTTCTGGCCCACGAGCTTCGCCAAGTCAAAGGCATGGAGCGGCTGGCCACACTCCATCAGGACGTAGTTCGTGATGTCCACAATGTTGTTAATCGCCGGCTGCCCAATCGCCGCCAAGCGCTGCACCATCCAGGCGGGGCTCGATTTGACCTTGATGCCGCGAATGACGCGGGCCGTGTAGCGGGGACAGAGGTCGGGCGCGTCGATGCGGACGGGGAAGGGGGGCTGGGGGCTGGGGGCTGGGGGCTTTGTCCCCTCTCCCTTTGGGAGAGGGTTAGGGTGAGGGTCTTGCTGCTTCAAACTGCCAGGCGATACACCCTCACCCCGGCCCTCTCCCAAGGGGAGAGGGAGTTTCAGCGGCCGCTCGAACAAGACCGCGATTTCTCGCGCTACGCCGATGTGCCCCAGGCAGTCGGGGCGGTTGCTGGTGATTTCGAGATCGATGCAGACGTCGCTGCCGGCGTCCTTGATGGACTCTAGATTGAGGCCAGCCAGCATCAAGCGATTGGCCACTTCTTCGGGCTTGAGGCCGGAAAGATCGACGTATTGTTGAAGCCAGGACCAGGAGACGAGCATGGGAGGCGTAACAATGAGAGAAAAATGAACTTAGAAAACTCGGTACTTAGTACGGAGTACTCAGTACTTAGTACTCTGTACTCAGAACTGCTGCAAAAACCTCACGTCATTCGTATACAAATCCCGGATATCCTTCAGGTCGTGCCGCCGCATACAGAGCCGTTCGACGCCGAGGCCGAAGGCGAAGCCGCTGAATTCTTCGGGGTCGTAGCCGACGGCCGCGAGCACGTTCGGGTCGACCATGCCGGCCCCACCGAACTCCATCCAGCGATCACCCCACCGCATGTCGGCTTCCACGCTCGGTTCGGTGAAGGGGAAGAACGAGGGGCGGAAGCGGATATGGACGTCCTGGCCGAGGTAGCTGGTGGCGAACATCCGGAGCACGCTTTTCAGATGGGCCATCGTCACGTGCCGGTCGATCATCAGCCCTTCCATCTGGTGGAACATCGGGTAGTGCGTCATGTCCGCCTCGTCCGGGCGATAGACGCGGCCGAGCGAGATGATGCGGATCGGCGGCTTCGTTTTCTCCATCACGCGAATTTGCACCGTGCTGGTCTGACTGCGAAGGAGCAGCGGCTCGCCGGTCGTTTTGCCGGCGACCGCCAGATAAAAATTGTCACTCGCCGACCGGGCCGGATGCTCCAGCGGAATGTTGAGGGCCTCGAAGTTGTGATACTCGTCCTCAATCTCCGGCCCATCCGCCACCGTGAAGCCGAGCCGCCCCATGATCTCCTTCAGCTCTTCAATGGTCTGCGAAACCGGATGCAGCTTGCCGATGCGGAATTTCTTCCCCGGCAGCGTCGGGTCAAACAGCGGCTCACCGGCTTTCTTCACCGGAGACGCCGAAACGCGAGCCTGAGCAGCCTCAAATGCCGCCTCCACCGCCACCTTCACCTCATTGAAACGCTTCCCCGCCGCCGGCTTATCTTCTTTGGCAACCGTCCCCAGCCCCTTCTGGGCCTCCTTCGCCTTCCCGCTTTTTGCCCCTAGAAACTCGATGCGCGCCGCCTCCAGCGCGTCGGCGTCCTGTGCGGAGCCAAACGCCTTCGTGGCGTCTGCTTGGAGAGCATCGAGGGTCGAAATGAAGTCCTGTAAGGCCATGATTTCGCGATTGGAACGAGAAATTGGGAATTCAACAATATAAGCAACAGGGCGGATTTCTGACAGGCATTGAAGCGCCACGCCAATATCCGCATCGAATTCTTCCCTTCGCGGTCTCTGCGCCTCTGCGTGATGCCTATCCCCCCGTCTGATAAAGAAGGCATCACGCAGAGGCGCAGAGGACGCAGAGGAAAAGTTGGGAAAAGAGCTTACTCAGTACTTTGGGAAAAGGTAACGACGACTGGATTGTGGTCACTCCTAGCCGCCCAATCTGCGGTTTCCAGAATATCCGCTGACGCGAGAACGTGCTTCCAGGTTTCGGGGACGAATAGACCATCGCAATGAAAGGCAGGGGAAGATTCTTTAGAGCGATAACGCAGCGTTCGTCCGAGGGACATTCCCGGATTCTTAACTTGCCAGCAATTCATCAATCCCAGGTCGGCAAGCTGCTTGTGAATATCTTTCTCCTGACGGGTCGCGGTCAAAGGCTTACCTGCATCCTTCGCCTCCAATTCATGCCGCTCGCCAAGGCTGAGAAGGTTGAAATCCCCGCCGATCACGAAATCGGTATCTCCTCGATTCTGGGCGATTACCTTGAGCATTTGTTGCACGGTATTGGGATAAGAAATGCCGCTGATTGTAGAAGGCGGCGTGTGGAGACTGAATACCCGAAGTTTTCGGTTAGAACCCAACGGATTCAAACTTCCTTCGATGTCCATGCCCACTAGCCAGCCAGGCAACCACTCATAGTCGTGCTTGATTTCGAGGCGTGAAATTGTTCCTTGTTTAACGTAAACAGCGGTTCCCCATTTATTTCTTGTGGGCCGCCAATCTGTTCGGCTCTTGATATTCTCGGGAGGCGGAGTCGCTTCTTGGAAAAGGAGGACATCCGGTTCAAGCTTCAGTGCGGCAGACCAATTTTCCTTACCTTGCCCGTTGTAGGTAACAATCTTCATTTCACACTACTTTGTTAGGAACACAGAATTGAAGCTCACTTCTGCAACCGATGCATCACTTCCCAAACTTCGTGCAGAGCGCCTTCGTAACTTGCACCCTTGCTGCCGAGGTGCTCGGCCACTTCCGACTTGAAGTTATCGTAGTCGGTTTCTTTCGCAAGCTGCGCGAGCACTTCGCACCATTTGCCTTTGGGAACGAAGAGTCGATAGGCGTAGTCGCCCCCGGCGGTCTGCAGAATCTCACAATCGGAAAGAAGGTCTGGATAGCGTTTCTGGAGCGCTTCCAAATGGGATCGCAGCCTCGCCCGAATCATCAGGCGATTGAGGTCTACTGGCTGGCCGCGTTCCCCTTTGCCTTGTCTCGCACACACGGCACTGAAAAAGCCGTATTTAGTGAAAATCCACATGATATCCTCCAATGCCAGACTCGCAGTTCTACTTCTTCACCGCCCCCACCGCTCCCTCCTGCAATTCCCGCCGGAGGTCGCTAGCGTCGGCGTTGGGGAGGCCGGTCCGCTGGATGAGGAGGATGACGAAGAGGTCTTTTTCCGGGTCGAGCCAGGCCTGGGTGCCGAAGGCGCCGCCGTGGCCATAGGTTCCCTTGGACATCATCGCGTGGACTCCTTGCGGCTCTTTGGTGACGGCCCAGCCGAAGCCAAAACCCATGCCGGGGGTGAAGCCGCAAACGATGTCGCCGGTTTGCACGGAGGTCATCTGTTTGATGGCGGCGGGGGAGATGAATTGCTTGCGGTCTTTGGTGGAGGAGGGGCCGGCCAGCATCATTTGATAGAGCTTCGCCAGGTCGCTGCCGGTGGAGTAGAGCCCGCCGGCGGGAATCGGATGGCGAGCACCCTTCACCGGGCCGAGAAGTTGAAAGCCGACATAGTTGAGTTTCCCTTCTTTGAATTCATACAGCCCAGCAAGCTGCTTAAGCTGTTCTTCGGAGGGATAGAATGAGGTGTCCTTCATGCCAAGGGGCTGGAAGATCCGTTCATTCAGAAAGACCTCATAGGGCTTGCCGCTGACGACTTCGATGATGCGGCCGAGAGCGTCGATGCCGGCGTTGCAGTAGGCCCACTTGCTCCCCGGCGCGAACTCCAGCGGCCGCTGCGACTGGATCGCGGTCGCTTCGGCCAGACTGTAATTCCGCTTGTAGTAGAGATCGGCGAGCCCTGGCGGAAAGCCGCCCGGGAGGCCGGAGGTGTGCGTTAGCAGGTCCCGCAGCGTGATGGGGCGGTCAGGCTTCTTGAGCGTCAGCTTGTCTCCCGCCCGGCTGTCGATGAGGAGTTGCCCCTTGAACTCCGGCAGATATTTTTCGACCGGATCTTCTACCGAGAGCTTCCCCTCATCCTGCAAAATCATGATCCCCATCGCCGTGATCGGTTTGGTCATCGAGGCGATGCGGAAGAGAGCGTTTTTGGGCATCGGCTGGTCGCTATCCAGATGCTGCTTGCCGAGCGCCTCGTGGAGGACGACTCCCTTGCTGCTGCCGACGACGATCACCGCGCCGGCGACCTGGCTGGGACCGGCGTCATCCACGAATTTCTGCATTTTGCCGTGGATGGCGGCGAGCTTTTCGGTATCGAACTCCGTGGCGGAGAGTCCGTGGAAGGAAATGAACAGACTCAAAAACGGCGCAGCAATTGCCAGGAGAGAGAGTCGCATGAGATCGCTCGCAAGGAGAGTTGGATGGAAAACACCCGGATGAAGATAAGCGGAACAGGAGTTGGCGGGAGGGTCAAGTATGGAAGGAGGGAGACTATAATGGCACCTATGCCGACGGACTACAAAATCGACAGTACCAGTGCTCCTTTTGTCGAGGAGTTGCTGCAAGAGTACCTGTGCGAACCAGCGAAAGTCTCGCCAGAGTGGCAGGGGTATTTTGAGGCACTGCTGCAAAAGGATCCGGCACTGCGGCACTTGGCGAATGGCCATGCTAAACAGCCGGCGAGTTTGTTTCATCCGCCGAAGGGGGTGAATGGCCATGCATTGCCCGCAAGTGTGCCACAAGTAGCGGAGAATGAGGAGTTGTTTCAGGAGCGGGCCGCTCGGCTGATTGAAGCCTATCGCGATTACGGCTATTCCGCGGCAAAGCTCAGTCCGTTTGGTTTTGACGGTGCTGCACGGCCCGAGCTGGAGTTAGAGAGCGTCGGGCTTTCGTCGGCGGATCTCCAGCGGCTGCTTCCGTCTCCTTTTCCAGCTCGACCGGGGCAGATCACGCTTGAAGATTGTCTTGCAGGCCTCCGCGAAGTCTACTGCGGTCACATTGGTTTGGAACTCCGGCATATCGACGACACGCGGATGCGCAATTGGCTCGTCCAACGGGTCGAATCGCCGGAAGAGGCACTTTCGCAAGACAAACAACAGCGGATTTTGCAACGGCTGACGGAGGCCTACACCTTCGAAGAATTCCTGCGGCACAAGTACACCGGGGCCAAGGTCTTTTCGCTGGAAGGGGCGGAGGTCCTCATTCCACTGCTCGACGTGGCGATTGAACAGGCGGCCGGCCAAGGAGTGGCCGAAGTAGTCCTCGCCATGGCACATCGTGGCCGGCTGAACGTGCTGGCCAACACCATCGGCAAACCGCCGCGGGAGATTTTTCGCGAGTTCGAAGACCCGCCGCAGAAAGACGGCCGCGGCTTTGCCGATGTGAAATACCATCTCGGCTTCAGTGGCGACTGGGTGGGAGTTGATGGGAAGAGAGTGCATCTTTCCTTGTGCTTCAATCCCAGCCACTTGGAATTTGTGAACCCCGTCGCTCTCGGCCGGATGCGGGCCAAGCAGGACCGGGCCGCGGATGCACCTCGCCGTACTGGCGTCACCATTCTTGTGCATGGAGATGCGGCGTTTTCGGGGGAAGGAGTCACGCAAGAGACACTCAACCTGGCGCAGCTTGGCGGCTACAACACGGGCGGTACTCTGCACGTCATCGTCAATAATCAGATTGGCTTCACAACCGGGCCGGACGAAGGGCGGAGCACGCGGAATTCCGGCGATGCGGCCAAGATGCTGCCCATTCCTATCTTTCACGTGAACGGCGAAGACCCGGAGGCGGTGGCTCGCGTCGTCCGGATCGCCATGGATTTCCGCCACGAGTTTCAGCGGGATGTGCTCATCGACTTGCATTGCTATCGTCGCTTCGGCCACAACGAAGCGGACGAACCAGCCTTCACGCAGCCGCTGCTCTATAAGGCGGTGCGTGAGCGGCCAAGCGTCCGCGAGCTTTACCTGCGGCAACTCGTGGAGCAAAGCAGCGTTGAAAAGGAACAAGCCGAGCAGCAGGCGAGCGAGCGGCGGGAATTGATGCGCCGCGAGTTCGAACTGGCCAAGAAAGAGGATCAGCTCCCCGACGTCGGCTATCCGGTTGGCATTTGGGCCGGCTATCAAGGTGGCGACGAGCCCTCCGGCGGCGATGCCGGGACGGCGGTGAAGATTGAGACGCTGCAGTCGCTCTTGGAGAGGCTTACCCAAACGCCCGAAGGTTTTCACGTCCATCCCAAGCTGCTCAAGTTTCTGGAACTGCGGCGAAAGATGGCGACGGGGGAAGTGCCGGTGGACTGGGCGACAGCGGAAGCCTTGGCGATTGCCTCGCTGGCGGTGGAGGGTCACGGCGTCCGCCTTTCCGGCCAGGACAGCCAGCGCGGCACGTTCAGCCAGCGGCATGCCGTTTTGCATGATGCCGAAAATGGCGAACGTTACTCCATCTTTTCAAACTTGGCGCAAAAGCAGGCAGCGGTGGAGATTGTGAACAGTCCGCTAAGCGAAGCCGGAGTGCTCGGCTTTGACTACGGTTACAGTTTGGATGCGCCGGAGGCGCTGGTCATGTGGGAGGCACAGTTCGGCGATTTCTGCAACGCGGCCCAAATCATCATCGATCAGTTTATCGCCACTGCGGAAGTGAAGTGGCGGCGGCTCAGCGGCCTGGTCATGCTGCTGCCGCATTCGCTGGAAGGGCAAGGGCCGGAACATTCGAGCGCCCGTCTCGAACGGTTCTTGGCGTTGGCCGTCGGGGACAACATTCAGGTTCTCAACGCCACGACGCCGGCTCAGTACTTCCACGCCCTGCGGCGGCAAGTCATTCGCAAGTGGCGCAAGCCGTTGGTGGTGCTGACCCCTAAGAGCCTGCTCCGCGATAAGCGCGCGGTTTCACCGCTGGAAGAACTCTCCACCGGCAGCTTCCGCCGCATCATCGCCGATCAGCGGGAACCAAAGGCTCCTGCAAGTCGCGTTTTGCTTTGCAGCGGCAAGGTCTGTTACGAATTGGCGGACGCCCGCGACCAGCAGAAGGCCGACGCGGCCGTTCTTCGCGTCGAGCAACTCTATCCGCTCACCGACGAAGCCATTGCCGCCGCCCTCAAGCCGTATCCGCAAATCACGCCGGTTTACTGGGTGCAAGAGGAGCCGGTGAACATGGGAGCCTGGCCCTACCTGCGGCGGCGGTTCGGCGAATGGCTCCTCGGCCGCTATCCGTTCGAAGTGATTGCCCGTCCCACCTCCGCCAGCCCTGCCACCGGCAGCAAACGCCAACACGAATCGGAACAGCAAGATTTGCTCCGCCGGGCCCTGGAGGGGAAGTAAAATCAACATCATGCTCATCGAGCTCAAAATACCCGCCGTCGGTGAATCGGTTCAAGAAGTCCAAATCGGCCGCTGGCTGAAGAAACCCGGCGACTCCGTCGAGGAGGACCAGAGCGTCGTTGAACTCGAAACCGACAAGGCTTCCCTGGAAGTCCCCGCTCCCCGTTCCGGCGTGCTGGAAAAGATCCTGAAGCAAGAAGGGGAAACCGTCTCCGTCGGCGAAGTGATTGGATATATCCAGGAAGGGAATGGGAAGCCAAGAGTGGCGAAAGTTACGGGTGAAAAAAGCGAGGCCGCGAAACCGCAAGCGGAGAAAAAATCGCCGCCTGAACCCAAATTGAAGGAGAAAGCGGAAAGTCCTTCTCTTCCGATCACCCCCTCCGCGCGCCGCGCGCTCCGCGAGCATCACCTTTCACCCCAGGATGTCGAAGCTTCCGGCGACCGCATTCGCCGCGAAGATGTCCTTCGGCATGTGGATCACGGGGAAACTCCTGAACCGCCAACCGCAGAGGTTTTAGAAGTCAAAGCCAAGGATATTGCGCCCGTTAAGGAAGAGCCCGATACCGAAGTCCGCCGGATGAGCCTCATCCGCAAGCGAATCGCCAAGCGCCTGGTGGAGGCACAGCACACAGCCGCTCTCTTAACGACATTCAACGAAATAGACATGTCGGCAGTCATTGCGCTCCGCAAGGAGCATGGGGAGCGATTCGCCAAGCGGTATGGCATCAAGCTGGGGTTCATGTCGTTCTTCGTGAAGGTCACCATCGACGCTCTCCGCCAGTTTCCCGAACTGAATGCGGAAATTCGAGGCGAGGACCAGGTGGTCTATCATCAGGCGTATCACATCGGGGTCGCGATTGGAGCCACGAAGGGACTTGTGGTCCCTGTGCTGAACAACGCCCAGTGGCTTAGTTTTGCCGAAACCGAACTCGCCATCGCCGATTTTGCGAAGCGAGCCGAGGAGAACAAGCTGGAACCCCATGAACTGACCGGCGGAACGTTCACCATCACCAACGGGGGCGTCTACGGCTCGCTTCTTTCTACGCCGATTGTCAATCCACCGCAAAGCGGCGTGCTGGGAATGCACTCCATCCAGGAACGACCCATTGGCCGGAATGGACAAATTGTGCTCGCACCGATGATGTACGTCGCTCTCACCTACGACCATCGCCTCATCGACGGCCGCCAGGCGGTCCTCTTTCTCCGCCGGATCAAAGAGGCCATCGAAGAGCCGGCCCGAATGCTGGTGGAAGTTTGAGTAGATAGCGGAAAAACTGCGGTCAGAGCCCGTTTTTTCCGAATTTCCCTTGCTTTCGTAAGCCCTTAGGACATATAAACGGAAATAGATATTTTGTTACGGGAGGCGTAACGAACGCTGGCCGAAGCATCATATTGAGTTAGTTCCCGCAATTTTGCGGGACCGAAGTGCCTGTTTTCGTTGCCCTACCAGGGAATTCTGGTCGGACAATGCCCACCTTTTTACCTGCGAAGGAGCCCCCCCTCATGCTCAACATCACCTGCGGCACGAAGCAAAGGTATTGCGATGGGGTTTCCCGGCGGAGCTTTTTGCAGATTGGGGCCGGAGTTGGCGGGCTGACCTTGGCGGGACTGCTGCGGGCGGAAGCCTTTGCCGGCACCGGCACGTCGCAGAAGGCAATCATCAATATTCATCTGGGTGGCGGCCCTTCGCACCAGGATATGTTCGACCTCAAGCCGTATGCCCCGCGTGAGTTCCGCGGCGAATTCAATCCAATCAAGACCAACGTCAACGGCATTGAAATCTGCGAGCACTTTCCGCTGCTGGCCCAGATGGCCGACAAGTTCTCCGTTATTCGCTCGCTCGTCGGCATGTATGACGATCACAGCAACTTCCACACGCAGACCGGCTGGGGCCGCAATGAACTGCGGAATGTCGGCGGGCGGCCGAGCATCGGCTCCGTGGTGGCGAAGCTGCAAGGACCGGCCGGAGACGGCGCTCCGCCGTACGTGGCCTATAGCGAAGGGCACGAAGGATTCCTTGGCCCAACTTACAAGGCGTATCGTCCCCAAGGGGGCGATTTGAAACTCGTCGGCGGGATGACCGAGGACCGGCTCAGCGGCCGCACCAACCTGCTCTCCTCCATCGACAAGATTCGCCGCGACGTGGACGGCAGCGGCAAGATGAAGGCTCTCGACAGCTTCACCCAGCGGGCCGTCGGCGTGGTGACAAGCGGCAAAGTGGCCGACGCCATCGACCTGGAGAAAGAAGACCCAAAAGTTCGCGAGCGGTACGGCAAGGAAGAGGGACGGATGTTCCTCACCGCGCGCCGTCTCGTGGAAGCCGGCGTCCGCGTCGTCACCTTCGATTGGGGTGGCTGGGACACGCATGGCGACAACTTCAATCACCTCCGCCGCCAACTGCCGAATCTGGATCGGGGCATGAGTTCCCTGCTCCAAGACTTGCACGACCGGGGAATGTCGAAGGATGTAACCGTCGTGATGTGGGGTGAATTTGGCCGCACACCGCGGGTCAATCCCAGTGCGGGGCGCGATCACTGGTCACGTGTGGCGATGGGGTTCCTAGCCGGCGGCGGCATGCGAAACGGCCAGGTCATCGGCAGCAGCACCGCGAACGCCGAAGAGGCCAGGGACCGCCCTGTGGAATTGCTCGAGGTCTTTGCCACCCTTTACCACAACATGGGGATCGACGTCCGCAAGGCTCAGCTTGTCGATCCCGCCGGCCGGCCACAATATCTTGTCGGTGATAAAGAGCCGATCCGCGAGCTCGTATAGCGGCTGGGATTTGACACCCGCCAAAAGCGCAAAAACACAGGCGAAGGAAAACTTTCCTTCGCCTGTGTTTCTAGGTGGCGTAAGAAAGCAGGGCTGTTAGCCCGCTGCTACTTGCATCGCGTCAACCAGCCGGCCGCATCCTGCGACGACGACGCAGGAGTGAATGGCGAGTTGCTTCTCATAAAAGGAAGTTACGCAGCCGCTCAGCGTGATCATTCCTTGATCAACCCGCACTTCCAAGCGGCGCAGGCTGGGGCGATTCTTTTCGTCCAACTGCCCCTTCACCCGGCGCTGAATTTCATTGTCGGGCATTTGCAGTGCAGGGGCAAAATCCATCGGCATGACGTGATAACTCCTTTGTAATTCTTGCAGCCCAAAGGCCGCGGTATTGGATTTAAATGGCTGCTGCGTCGGTTTCGCCCGTGCGAATACGGATGGCACTCTTGATCTCGGATATAAAAATCTTGCCGTCGCCAATCTGGCCGGTCTGCACGGCTTTGATAATCGTCGTAACGACTTTATCCTGGTTCTCGCTCGCGGTCACAATTTCCACCTTGAGTTTGGGAACAAAGTCGATTTTGTACTCGGCTCCGCGATAAGTTTCCTTTTGCCCCTTTTGCCGGCCAAAACCCCGCACTTCCGTGACGGTCATCCCTTGAAAACCCTGGGCGACCAGGGCGGTCTTAATCTCGTCCAGCTTGTGGTGGCGGATGATCGCCTCAATCTTAATCATCGAAAGCTCCTGATAGGGTTTCTCGTGGTGCTTGCCGCGGAGGCATTCCTCGCGGGACTTAAACCTGCCAGCCGCCTGTCTTTCACGGGCGGAGCATAAGCAAACGCTGGGCCGATTCGAGCGAGAATTGAATATTGCGTTGCCAAGTACAGAATTTACGCGGGCAAACCTGTTAAGGCAAGCCGCCGGAGGCATGACGTTCGTCAGCGGGTGGACAACTTCCAAGCGGTGGTTGCCAAAAAAAAGGGCACTCCCTCCGGAAACTGCTTGTATTTGGTAAACTCTGCTAGCGATTGCTTTACAGCCCAAACAGGAACCCTATACTGGTCCCTCTTCACGCGGGCCTTAGGCGGGGCTCGCACGTCCCCTTTCTTTTGGAGTTCCCACGGATGGCTGGACTGGCAATGTGCGAATTGACGACCTATCGCTGGTCGTTCGAGGAAGACGTGCACCACTATGCCGCGGCTGGGATTGAATCGATTGGCGTTTGGCGACACAAGTTATCCGACTATGGCGAAAGGCTGGGCCGCGAACTGTTGGCGGAACACCGCCTCAAGGTTTCCAGCCTGTTCTGGGCCGGCGGCTTCACCGGGGGGAGCGACCATTCCCATGAGGAGAGCATCGAGGATGCCAGCGACGCACTCCGCCTCGCGGCTCTCCTCAATGCCGGTTGCCTTATCGTGCATAGTGGCTCGCGGGCGATGCATACGCAAAAACATGTTCGCCGCCTCTTGCTCTCGGCTCTCGACAAGCTCCTTCCCTTAGCCGAGCAGCTCAAAATCGCAATTGCCCTGGAACCAATGCCCCCCAAAGCCGGTGCCGATTGGACCTTTCTGAGCAGTTTGGAAGATGCGATCGAATTGGCGGCCAGCTATAACACTCCCTCGCTGCAGATCGTTTTCGATACTTACTACTGGGGGCTCGAAACTGAGTTAGAAACTCGCCTGCCGCCGATGGTTCCTTACCTGGCTCTTGTGCAACTCGCCGATAGCAAACTCCCTCCGATGCGCGAGCCCAACCGATGCCGACTGGGAGATGGAAAGTTGCCGCTCGCCGGCATCCTCCGCACCCTGGCCCAGGCCGGTTACCGGGGGGATTACGAAGTCGAACTGATGGGGGAAGAGATCGAGACTAGCAACTATGGCGACCTTCTCTCGCATTCGCAAGCGGCGTTCAGCCGCATCGTCGCTGCTGCTGCGAAAACTCCTGAGAGTTCGCTGAAGTCCTAATCGTCTTCCGGCTTTTTCTTCCTGAGCTGCCCGGGATTATCCTTATCCACATCGAAGCGCCGCGGGGTACTCGGCGTCGGCCGCCGGGAAAGTCCCGCGCTTTCCAGCAGCGACCGGCCCATGACCTGCTCGAAATCTTCCTCGTCCGGCGGCGGGCCGACAGCCCCCAACTCCGCGGGCACATAACGGACTTCGTATTTATGCTTGGCCACCGCCAGTGTGCAGCCGGGATCCAGCCGCTTCCGCATGACCTTCACCCCGTCGACCTTGATGCCATTGCGGCTGTTCAGATCCTGAATGAACCAGTAGCCCCCTTCCAAACTGAGCTGGCAATGGTTGCCGGATACGTTTCCAAACCGGAGTACGATGTCGCACGACTCGCGGCGGCCAATCAGCAGGCTGTTTTTGAGTAGCGGGATGGTATCTCCACCGCCGACAGGAATCAGCTCTCCAAACATTGCAGGCGTCCCTTGCTGGGGCGGCTGGCGCGACCTAACATGCAGAAAGCATCCGTCGCGGTTGCCCCATTTCTCTGTTTTGAACCGTTTTCAGGCCTCGTTAGGTAGTCTATACGAGGGGGTAAGTGTCGTCAACCAAATCCATTTCGAGCATTCACCTGCCGCCAAGTCGCCGCGAGAGTGAGAGCGTTGTGTCCACGTCAACTCCTGCTGAGGGTTCGTCGTGGCGCTCTGCCGGCCTCCGTTACCATTCCTATAACTTCTTTCTCCGTCAGAAGTTCGGCGAGCGCGTGCAAAAAGTCAGCCTCGACGCCGGCTTTACCTGCCCCAACGTAGACGGCACCGTCGCCGTCGGTGGCTGCACGTTTTGCGACAATCGCAGCTTTAGCCCCAGCCGCCGGACGCCGCGGGTGAGCATCCGGGACCAGCTCGATGACGGCATCCGCCGGCTTAAGACTCGTTACACCGCCGACAAATTCCTGGCTTATTTCCAGCCGGCTACGAACACGTACGCTCCGGTCGAGAAACTCCGCCCGCTCTACGAATCGGCTCTCTCGCATCCGCAAGTAGTTGGCCTCGCCATCGGCACCCGCCCCGACTGCGTCCCTGACGACGTGCTTGACCTGCTTCAAGACATCGCCAGCCGCAGCTATTTGAGCGTTGAATATGGCGTGCAAACCATCCACGACCGCTCACTCGACTGGATGAACCGCGGTCATCATTACGACTCCATGCTCGACGCCATGCAGCGCAGCCGCGGCCGGGGATTTGAAATCTGCGCCCACATCATCCTCGGCCTCCCTGGGGAAAGCCACGAGGACATGCTCGCCACCGCCCGCGAAATGGCCCGGCTGGGAGTGCACGCCATCAAAATCCACAATCTCTACGCCGTCCGCAACACACCGCTGGCCGAGCAATTGGAACGAGGCGAAGTTACGCTAATGGAGCGAGACGACTACGTCCGCACCCTGGTGGACGTCCTCGAAATCCTGCCGCCGGAAATGATCGTCGAACGGATTAGCGGCGATGCCCCGCCCGATTATTTTATCGGGCCCTCTTGGTGCCTCGACAAACCGGCCGTCCTCCTGGCCCTCCGCCACGAGCTCGAACGTCGCGACACTTGGCAAGGAAAGCTTAGTAGCCCGCTCACTCCGTGAGCGAACTATACTGAGGCTACGAAGCCGAAGCCACGTTCCCGCTCCACGCAGGGCTGCTATTCGCAGCGGGATGCCCGATATCCATCGCATAGATCGGCCGCCGCTCGGGCTCACCCGCCGCCGGGGTGGAGTGCCGGGTAATTCTGGAACTCTCGCTCAAATCTTTGTTGCAGCGGGGGCAGATATGGGTTCCCGCCACACCGGGAATTCCCCGGCGGTGGGCGTCGCAAAACCAGCAGTAGTAGACGTTTCCGGCAAACATGGTTTTCCAGGGGAAGCGGTTGGAACTCGGACGGGAAACCTCATTATCGGCACGGGTGGCAAATTCGTTCATCGGAAAACTCCTCGGTGCTGGCACGCTTGGGATCGGCCCCTTCACATTCCGCACAGCCGTCATGGATTCCGCAAACAGTCCATTTTTCCACAATCGTCTGCCCGAAAACTTTACCCAAACTTGGCGAGAGGCTCGATAAGACTGGAGACAATACTCGCGCCGCATCTTGGTGTGACACTCTCTCAGGTAATTTCTCATGCTGACCTTCTCTCCCACCTTGGCCGACCGGGTCGATAACGCCCTGGTCACCAACCCTTATCTTACCGGCCGCACCCTCCGCTTTGAAACCGACGGCGGGCGGGTGATACTCCGAGGCCGTGTCAGCACCTGGTACCAAAAGCAGATGGCCCAAGAACTCATCCGCCGCGTCGAAGGGGTCGAACTGATCGACAACTGCCTGGAAGTCGTCGGGTCAGCGGTTTAATCCCGCGGGATTGAAGAATCTGCAACAGCTCCGATTGGATGCCCCACGCCAGTCACGCATTTTTTGAGACTTGCACGACAGGCAAACCTTGACTCACCGTCCCACGTTGCATCGCGGCATCTGCTCGCGGATCTCTTCGGCTCCCGCTTCCGTGATTTTAGAGCCGTGCAGGTAGAGATTCTGCAGCGAAGGAATCTTGAGAAGGTGGTCCACTCCCCGATCGGTCACGCGGGTCTTGGAGAGCCAGAGTGTGCGGAGATTCTTGAGAGGCACAAGATCCGCGAGTTGCTCGTCGGTGACGTTCGTGTCATCGAGTCCCAGGATTTCAAGCTGCTGGAGCTGAGCAATGTGCCTGAGCGAATCCGGCCCCAGTGTCGCCTTCTTAAAGGAGATATACCGCAGGCTCGAAAGGGGCTTCAGTTCGACCATCCCGGGACCGGCTGTGCGCGTATTTTGCAAATATAGCGTCTCCAGTCCCGGTAGCCGCTGGAGATGAATGAGTCCCTTGTCGCTGATTTTTGTATTCTCCAGCCAGAGCTTGTTGATGGAAGCGAACTTTCCGAGGTGAACCAGTGCTTCATCCGTTACCAGTGTGTCGTTGAGTACCAGTTCTTGTAGCTCCGGCAACTCGGGAAGCTGCTTCAGATCAGCCTCCTTCAGCGGAAGTCCCTGCAGCGACAGCATCCGCAGCTTGGGGAGGTTGAGGCGGGCGATGCCATCCCCGCTCACGCGGCTGTAGCCGAGAAAGAGCTGCTCCAGTTCTTGGAGACGAGCGACATGGATCAGCCCCGCATTGGTAACCGGCGAGGCTTGCAGCGACAACCAGGTAACATTCCCCAGATCGGCTACGAGCGCCAGACCATCGTCCCCGCCTTTCCAGGTGTTATTGATTTGCACCGCGAATGGACCCTGTAGTTCCAAATCCACGCCGGTTGCCGAAGTGACCGTCCCTCCCAATTCACTAATGCGGTCGATGGCCCGCACCACTTTGGCACTTTTCAACTCTTCCAAAGCAGTTCGCGCCGACCGTTGCAGGGATTTGTCCTTGGTCTCGGCAAGCTGAACCAGCGCACGTTCACCTGCCGGCGGAACATCTTTCTGCCGCGAGAGGGCCGCCCCCAAGAGGAGCGAAATGGCCCGATCTCGTGTTTCGCGATTCCCCTCGCGGGCACCAGCCTCTATCGCCGGAACGGCAGCAACACCGGCTTCCGCCAAGGTCTTGTACGCCTGTTGGCGGGTGCGGAAATCGGGATGATGCAAGTCCGCCACTGCCGCAGCGTATTTTGCCTGCTTATCGAGCGGCGTTTCTTCGGCGTGCAAGCTCGTTGCAGCAGCGCCGAGGAAAAGTGCGAGTGGTAGCAGAAGTCGAAAGGCAGATTGCGTTTTGCTGGCCATTCCTGCATTTTCAACTAGCCGCGAGGCATGGTCAAGCAATTTCAGGAAGAACCGCGCTGGAGTCCTGGCTTTCGCCGGTCTTCCGCACATAAAACCGGCTGAAGCCTGGACTCCAACGTTAGAGCACGCCGTACTTCTTAAAGACATCCGTCGCCTTCATCCCCCCTCGGATGTCGTCGCGGACTTTGTTCTCGGCATGGACCTTGTCCCACGCCCGGCGGAGGGCTTCAGCTTCCACGGCTTGCGGGATGACCACCACGCCGTCGCAGTCGGCGATAACGATGTCGCCGGGGGAGAAGCGAACGCCGCCGATTTCCACGGGGACATCGAGATCAATTACCCGTTGGCGATGAAGACTGTCATAGACGCTCCGGGCGCGGGCGAAGACCGGAAAGTTCAGCTCCTTCATCTTGCGAATGTCCCGCGCCGCCCCATCCACAATCGCCCCCACGCAGCCGGTGTTTTTGCAGGCGGTGGAAAGGAGTTCCCCCCACAGGGCCGAATGGACGCTTCCCGCTGCCGCGGCGATCAGCACGTCGTCGGGTTTGCACGAATCGACAGCTTGCAACTCCAACGCATACGGATGCGGATCTTCGTGAAACATATCGGCCCACAGGGTCGTCTTGCACCGGCCGACCAGCACGGTCTCCACCGTGAGCGGCCGCAGATCCACGCGGGGGGACTGGTTTCGCAGTCCTAGCGAATCAAGGGCATCCGCAACGACGGCGGAGTAGAGGGACTCTCTCATCATCGCGAACGTAATGGCGGGAGAACTCATTTAATTCCCCATCACTTCCGCTTCGCGGGCTTTGGCCATGCTGTCGACGGTTCCCTCGTACTTTTTGGTCAGCTCCTGGATATCCTCCTGCACCTTCTTGTTCTCGTCCTCGGTCAACTCCTTGTCCTTCTCCCCCTGGTCGGCCGCTTTGTTGCCGTCGCGGCGGACGTTGCGGATGCTGACTTTGGCTTCTTCGGTCATTTCCTTGATCCGGCCGACCAGCTTCTTGCGAGTATCCGTCGTCAACGGCGGCACGTTGATGCGGATGATCCGGCCGTCGTTCTGCGGGGCAAACCCGAGTCCGCTGGCGATGATTGCCTTCTCGAGTTCCTTGATGGTGCCGGGGTCATAGGGCCGGATCACCAATTGCTGCGGCTCCGGCGCACCGACGTTCGCGAGCTGCTTCATCGGCGTCTGCGAGCCGTAAATCTCGACTTTGAGCGAATCGACCAGCCCCGGATTCGCCCGCCCGGTCCGAATCCCCGAGAGGTCGTTCTTGAGTTTTGCGACCGCCTTGTCCATGCGGTCTTCCACATCCAAAAGAATATCGTCGGCAGCCATGACACTTGCCCAAAATCGAAGAAAAGAAATGAACCCTTGCCAACTGTTATCTTATCGCGGGAAATGGCTGTCGGGGAGGTACACACTACGGAGTGAAACGCGAGTGACTGAGTATTGGTTCGGTCACTCACGCCGTCCCCTACCAAGGAAATCCCTCGATGCCCACGAATCGAATACTTCGGACGTCGCACGGAAAGAAGCGTAATGACGTATAAATTCAGGAAACGAGTCAAACAACGGAACTACCTCGTTCGTTTCCAAAACGTGCCAGGCTGTTTCTCCGTGTTTGTTTATGAAGACGGAGTCACCATTTCTTGCCGCGTATAACAAACGCGAGTCTTTCCAGTCGCCGAGCTTCTTTGGTTCGTAGTGAGCAATCTCAGCAGCACTTGCGTCGTGAGCGAGGACGAATTGGCCCGCAAATCCCTCCTTCTCCTCTCCGCATCCCGAAAACTTTGAAAGGAACTCTCGTATGAGAGGACGCAGGGATTCATCGAAGTAATCGACACGCCTGACAATTTCGACTTCGGCTAACGGTTGCGCGTAGTACAATTGATCCGTAACGTCGCCTGTGGGCCGCCCGCGAGAAGCCCTTCTTACGCACAAGATGTACCCGTACTCGTTGGAGCATTCGATGCGACAAGGTGCAAAGTCAGCGGCCAATTCGATGAGCGGCATCATCTCTGGTGAGGAGTTCTCCTGCAGTCGCGATTCTATTGCGGCAGCAACGTCGGCGACGTCTTTGTCCATTAGCCCGGCAATCCAAGGATGAAGTTGCGACCTGTCAGCGGGAATTCCTTGTGGAGCAAGCATGGATGTTGGTGGTGTGTTCGAGCAACCGCACGCGGACAGCAGGATGATCAAAATGGAATTTGAGATTCGAATCATGTTGCTTACTGACCGAAGCTGTTTACTGGTACATTCACCATTAGCCACGAGGCGGACGATTGGAGGCCACTTCTGCTGCATGGAAATCTCTGTAACGAAAATCATAGTGGTTGGTTGCGTGAATGTACATCTTTTCCGGAGCGCCAACTCATCGGCCGGCCTACGCAGGCCGCTCGCCGGACGGACGCGCGGGGCTGAGGTGACGGAAAGAGGTCTCACACAGAGGCACAAAGGCACAGAGAGCAGCAGAAGAAAAGTCCTCTGTGCCTTCGTGCCTCTGTGCGAGACAAATCTGCTGCTAACAAAAAAGAACGCGGCACCTTCCCAGAAAGGTGCCGCGTTCCAAGGTAGCAGTTCGGGCGTATCACGAGCTGCTTAAATTGTCAGTTGACGTCTCCGCCATCACACCGCCAGCTCCTCGACCTCCTTGGCGAGCCGCTTGCGGGCGACGTGCAGACGCCGCTTGATGGTGCCGACCGGAGCCTCGAACTCGTCGCTCATTTCATTGAGCGAACGGCCGTGGACGTAGAACGCCACGAGCGTTTCGCGGTCCATCCGGCCGAGCTTCGCCAGGCCCTGGCGGACCTGGGTCGCCCGCTCGCGGGTCAGCACCCGGGTCAGAGGCGTTTCCACCTCGACCGCGGTCGCTTCCAGCGCCTCAGGCTCCAGCGAAACGTCGCCGTTCCGCCGGACCAGCCGGTTGATCGCCATGCGCGTGGTGATCTGCCGGATCCAGCCGGGGAAGGCTTCTGGCGTGCGGAGCTGGTCGATCTTCTTCATCGCCTGGATGAAGACGTCCTGGCACAGTTCCTGCGCCTCGCCGTAGTCGGAGAGCCGGCGGAGACCGATGGCCAGCACATGCCGCTCGAACCGCTCGAAGAGCTGGCCGAAGGCCTGCCGGTCGCCGTTCTGGGCGCGGGTCACCAGGTCGATCAGCTCGATCTTGTCCGTCGTGATTGTGTCGTTGGTCAGCGTGATGGTGGTCATGATTTTCTCTCGCTTATCTCCGGCGTTTGCTGGGCCGTTCTGGGGGAACAACCGGCGGCTGAAGCGAACAAGCGGCAGCTTGTTGCTTGCAGGGCAAACGCATCGGGGTCAGGAAGCAGCGGCAGCAGCGGCGAGGGTTACCTGCGGATGGTTAAATCCGCGGGACCGCTCGGCTGGCGACCGCTGGTTGGCTTTCGAGGACAGGTTTCGCGAACGGACGCGAAACTAAGCTGTCCCTCGTAAGCCCCCGAAGGGTCGCCACAGCCGGGAGGGAGTTGAATCCGAGCCCGGCAGCCACGATGGGTCTGCCTGGTAGGAATAACTCTCCTGGCGCGTCGGTTCCGAGCACTGAGGCTTGGATTTGCCGAGTTGCCATCTCCCAAATTTATGGGAGGGTCCCTGATGGAGGCGCGGCGCGTGACGGAGATCCAATACGCGCACCGTACCCATGCCCATGCCTGCCGCGACTGCAATGGCAGTGCGATTGGCGACGACGTTGTCGTTGGCGATGGTGGTAATGACGGTACGCATGGGGATCCTCCGCTGCGACTTCTCGCAGTGCGAGAGAAGTGAAGAAAATAAAAAACGGGAAGGAATGGTCCTGCCGGTCTCAAAACTCCTGGTTGTCCCGCAGGTGCGGGGAATGTTGGTCCGGCTACTCAGTAGAGTCGCCAAACTGCAAAACTATTCCTCCAAACTTGAAATATACCGCCAGAAAGGTCTGAAAGCAATTGAAAGCTGCGAACTTGCCAATTGCGAAAACAGTATCTCCCGGGCCGGTACGCGGGTAAGACGGAACATCGGCAAAAAGGTTCGCGTGGATTTTGAAAAAATAATTCGGCAGCTTACCTGTGGCTCGCCGACCGCGTCTGTCGTATATTTGACGTCAAGCTGTCGGGGAGTGTCGTCGCAATCAGTGATTTTTATGAAAACCCTTGAAAAAGCGTCAGTTGTCGCCGTCGATACACACCCGAAGTTGGCCCTGGCGGCCGCGAAACTCTTCTATTTGGCCGCCACTGAGGCCGATTCTGCCATCTTTTTGACTCAGGCGCTGCCGCTGGCGTGTCAGGCCTTAGAAGGTGAGTATTTGGCCCTGGTCGGCGGGCAAAAAGGTGTCTGGCGAGCTCTGGGAGCCTCCGAACCTCATCGTGCCCTCCCGATTGAGTTGCTGGCGGAGTCGCTCGATGCCGATGCTCCCGTGAATCGGGGCGAATGGTACGTCGCGCCGTTGAACCCCCGCAGCGGCAGTGGGGAAATGATCTGCGCATTGCGAACTTGGAATCAGGAACTTGAGCGGCACGGGACGCTCGACACGGTGCGACTCTGGCTGGCGGAAGGGCTGGCCCAGGTCCGCGCTCGGGAGCATGACCGAAAGCGTACCGAGCGCCTGCAGGCCATTTTGGAAATCGCCGCCCGCTGGCAGCAGACGCAAGAGATGGAGCCGCTGCTGACCGAGATGGCGGAGACCGCCACGCGGCTGCTCGGGGCGGAGCGGGCCAGCATCTTTTTGTGGGACAAAGCGAATAAGCTCCTCGTCGGCCGTCCGGCTCTCGGCGTTCCCGGCAACGAGTTGCGAATTGCGGACACCACCGGCGTCGTCGGCCAGGTCGTGCAGACCGGCCTCGCCCGCCGCGTCGATGCCGACATCGAAGCAGAACAGCGGGAGGTGGACCGCCGGGTCGACAAACAGACGAAATTCCAGACGCGGTCGATTGTCTGCGTACCGCTGACTGGCAAGCGAACACGCGGGCCGCGTGTTGCTACGGGGGAAATCTTCGGCGCATTCGAAGTCCTTAACAAAATCGGTGGCAACTTCACGGCTGATGACGAGGAGGCGCTCACCGAGCTCGCTATGCATGCCGCTGTCGCGCTCGAAAACACGCAGCAGATGGAGCAGCTCGTTTCGGCCCGCAAACAAGTCGCCGACGAAGCGGCTCAGGGAGTACAGCTCATCGGCTCTTCGCCGGCGATTGAGGCGCTGCGAAGTACGGTGAAACGAGTAGCCGATACAGATCTATCCGTTCTCATCCTCGGCGAAAATGGCACCGGTAAGGAAGTCGTCGCCCAGATGATTCACTATCACAGCAGCCGCCGGCAAGAGCCGTTCGTGGCGGTCAATTGTGCAGCCATCACGGAGACGCTGCTAGAGAGCGAGCTATTCGGTCACGAAAAAGGTGCCTTCACCGACGCCCGCGAGATGCGGCAGGGGAAATTCGAGCTCGCCTCCGGCGGCACGCTTTTTCTCGACGAGATCGGCGACATGAGCCTCGGGGGCCAGGCCAAGCTCCTCCGCGTGCTGGAGGAAAAAGTCGTCGTCCGGGTCGGCGGCTCGGCGACGATTCCGACCGACGCCCGCGTTCTCGCTGCCACCAACCAGAACCTGGCGGAACTGGTCCGAGCGAAACGATTCCGCGAGGATCTTTTCTTTCGGCTCAACGTCGTCACGCTCGATCTGCCGCCGCTCCGCAGCCGCGGCGACGACGTGGAGCTGCTGGCCGAGCATTTTCTCAAAATCTTTTCCGCCAAGGCCCGCCGCAAAGCGCCGAAATTCACCGCTGCCGCCCGCAAGCGGCTCATCACGCATCCCTGGCCCGGCAACGTCCGCGAGCTCCGGAACCTGATGGAGCGGCTGGCGTACCTCTCCCCCGAAGACCAGGACAAAATCGACGCCCCCGACCTGGCCTTCATCATGTCCCCCTCCGCCGGCGCGGCCAGCATCCTGGCCCTCGACGAGCCGCTGACCGAAGCGACCCAGCGGTTCCAAGTCGAGTACATCAAAAAGCAAATCGAAACCTGCCGCGGCAACATGACCCTCGCCGCCGAAAAGCTCGGCCTCCACCGGAGCAATCTCTATCGCAAAATGGGGCAATTGGGGATGGAGACGGGGGATACGGCCTAACTACTCCTCATCGAATGTGAAGTCGTCGGCAGTTCCTATGAACTTCTGCGCTCGTGCGGCTTCGAGGGAAGGGAAGAGGTCCTCAAGCAACTCTGCCTGGTTCTCACTTAGCCAAGCCACGGTGCCTTTGTTCGTGATCTTGATGATCGTGAACTCTACAAGTTCCCGGTCCCAAACCTTATCGCCCACATCCATAACGATATCCTTTCTAGGATTCTGTATTTGTATCGTAGTCCAAGAGCTTCTATTCTGAAAATATTGTTCGTTGGCGAGACGCTTTCCGAAATCAGTCCACTAAGAGATGATTGCTATGACTAAACTTGCCATTCCGCCCGAAGTTGCCAAACATCTCGACTACTATGTGTATCTTTATGTCGATCCTCGTACCGGCAAACCATTTTACGTCGGCAAAGGAAAGGGAAAACGAGTCCTCGCACATTTGAGCGCGAAGGTGGAATCGCAAAAAACGCAAATAATCAAGGAACTGGCGGCGATTTCCCAGGAGCCACGCTTGGAGATTCTTGCACATGGTTTGGCATCGGAAGATACAGCGCTCCGAATCGAGGCGGCGGCCATTGATCTGCTTGGTTTGGATGAGCTAACGAACAAGGTCACCGGCTGGCGCAGCATTCAACTCGGGAAAATGCCGCTGCAAGAACTCATCTTCTACTACGCGGCCAAGCCTGTTGAAATCGTTGACCCAGTACTCCTGATTCGCATTAATCGCCTCTATCGGCATGCGATGTCCGTCGAGGAGTTATACGATGCCACGCGATCAGCCTGGAAATTGGGGCAACGTCGAGAAGCCGCGAAATTTGTTTTGGCGGTATTTGAAGGCGTGGTGCGAGAAGTGTTTAAGGTGGAGCAGTGGCATCCGGGAGGGGCCACCCCTGTCAAATCTGGTGTTCATGGTGATCGTGGCCCAATTGCATCCGATCGTTGGGAGTTCACAGGAAAAGTCGCGTCTCCTGTGGTGAGGAATCGTTATCATGGGGCATCCGTTGCCAAATATTTCCCGAAGGGTTTGCAGAATCCGGTTATGTATGTGAATTGTTGATGAGGGCGATGCCTCGCAGCGACGAAAAAGTGTTCCTGTGTCCGATTCGGGAATATCGACGGTTACTCTCATATTCCCACCTTCTCCCACTGGCTATCCAGTTTCTTCGGCGAAACTGGAATACTTGTCCCCAATTCCTGAGCAAACAGCGAAACCCGCAGCTCTTCCAGCATCCAGCGGTAGAGCGCGAGCTGTTCCTGCTCCGCATCGGTGGTAAAAGGTCGAGCGACTCGTTCTTTCCAGGCTTTTATGCGGGGGGCAATCAGGTCGTAGTTCGTTTTATCTCGGGCTAACGCCGTGGAGAGTTTTTTGAAGCGGTGACTGATGGCTTTGAGATAGCGGGGAAAGTGTTGGAGCCACTCCCAGGGCTGGGCCGTGAGGAAGCTCGGCGGGAGCAAGAGCGCGAGTTGATCCCGGATGTCGTCGAGGGCGAACTTCCACGCGGCAGGGCGGGCGATTTCCAGGGCCAGGCGGACCTCGTGGTAGGCTTCGAAGAGGGGGAGGACCAGCTTCGTCACTTCTTGCACCGCCGGGACGACGTGCTTGCGGCGGGCGCGTAGCAACTCTTCAAAATCGGTGCGACTGCGGGGGAGGCCGGCGAAGAGGCCGTCTCCGAAGATTGCCCGGTCGGCCAGCAAGTCCATGAGCTGCTCCGTCAGCGGCCGTTCTTTCGCCAGCGGCGCGCCCCAGAGCTTGAGTTTGTCGATCCCCGGCAGCCATTGGACCTGCGCTTTGAGTTCCCGGTTCTCAGCAATGGCGAAGAGTCGCCGGACGCCGCCGCGGGTTTGCCTTTCCGCTTCGGCGGCACTTTCGAGCAAGCGTAAAGCTACGCTTTCACCCTGATCGAGCAGGGCCGGGTACTTCGTCAAGACGACTCCGGCCCGTTTCACGTCCAGGCGCTGCGGCAATTTGTCGAAATCCCAGGACTTCAGCCCATCACGATGCCAGGCAATTTCTTCCGCTTGCGGTTTCACCTCTTCTGGTTTGACACCCACCTGTTCCCGCAAAGCAACTATATCGCGCCCTTCGCTGAGCTTCTTCCCCTTCTCATCGACGACCCGCACGTTAAGGAGCAAATGGGGCGGCAACTTGTCCGCCGCGAACATGTCCGGCGTAACTCGCACGCCAGCGGCTTTCGTCAAAAGTTCCGCCACCGACACGAGCAGCGGACGCTGACCAAAGCGAAGCTCGTCGGCGACCTTTTGCGCAACTTGCGGCGCGGGGCCAAGTTCGCGGCGGACCTGTTTGGGAAGGGAGCGGATGAGGGCCTCCACCTTCTCCTCCATCAGCCCCGGCACCAGCCAGTCCATCCTCTCCGGCGTCAGTTGCGGCAGAGCTTCACGCGGCACCGTCACCGTAATGCCGTCCCGCTCCGCCCCTGGCTCGAAGTGATATTCCAGCGACAGCTTGAGCCGGTCGATCTCCAGCTTGTCGGGATAATCCGCCGGTTCCACTTCCGCTTCTGCCGGAAGTATGTCCTCGGCGTTCATCTTCAAAATATGCGGGTTCTTCTGCTCTGCATCCTTCCGCCAACTGTCGAGCGAGTGGCCATCGACGACTTCCGCCGGCAAGCGAGACTGATAGAAGTTGTAAATGGCGTCGTCCTCGACAATCATGTCGCGGCGGCGGGTCTTGGCGGCCAGCTTGGCCGCTTCTTCGCGCACACGCCCGTTGTGAGCGAAGAACGGGGCCTTGGTGTCGTAGTCTCCTTCCACCAGTGCATGTTGCAGAAACAATCTCCTTGCCGAGACAGGGTCAAAGTGGGCATACCGTACGCGGCGGCGGGGGATGATGGTGAGGCCGAAGAGCGTCACCTTCTCGCTGGCCAGAACCGTCGCACTCCGGCGGTCCCAGACCGGCTCGCTGTGCGAACGGCTCACCAGGTGCAGGGCCAGCGGTTCGATCCACTCTTCGTCGATGCGGGCGACGGTGCGAGCATAGCGCTTCGTTGTCTCCACCAGTTCAGCGGCGACCATCCACTTGGGACGTGAGCCGAACGTGCCGCTGCCGGGCCAGAGAAAAAACTTATTGCCGCCGGCAGCCAGGTATTCGCTGGTGTCGGTCTTTGTGGCGATGCTGGCGAGGAGACCGGCGAGGAGGGAGCGGTGGATGGAGGCGTAGATACCGTCGGTGGAGAAGGAGCCAGGAAGCTGTTCTGGAGAGTCTGCGGACTTGGCCCGTTGGTCTTTTCGGCGCTGTATGTCAGCGAAGCCCATGGGTTGCTGCGGCGCTGCCGATGGAGCGGAAAGCGGCATGGACATGGTCGCTCTGGCCACCACGGCACCGTCGTATTTCCTCTTGCCCGCCCGCAGGCCAAACTGTGTCACCATTTCCAGCAGTTGCCGGTGCACGTCCTGCCATTCCCGGATTCTCGTCTCCGAAAGGAAGTTCTGGCGGCAGGCCTTCCGGAGCTGGCCGCGGCTGAGGTCGCTCTTGAGCCGGTGGATGAAGTCCCAGAGCTTGAGATAGGAGAGAAAATCGGAGTCGGAATCGGCGAATTTCGCCTGCGCTTCGTCGGCTGCTTGCTGCTTGTCCTGCGGACGCTCGCGGGGATCTTGCACTTCCAGAGCGGCAGCGATGATAAGGACGTCGGCAAGACAAGCTTCCTTGTCGGCAGCGAGGATGATGCGACCGATGCGCGGATCGACGGGGAGTTTTGCCAGTTGGCGGCCGAGCGGGGTTAAGTCCCGCTTCTCATCAATGGCTCCCAGTTCGAAGAGCGTTTTGTAGCCGTCGCGAATGGATTCGGGGCGGGGTGGATCGAGGAAGGGGAATTCGTCGATGGGGCCGAGATCGAGAGCCAGCGTTTGCAGAATTACAGCCGCCAGGTTGGTCCGCTGGATTTCCGGCGAAGTGAACCGCTCGCGGGCGAGATAGTCCTCTTCGCTGAAAAGCCGGATGCAGACGCCGGGGCCGAGCCGGCCGCAGCGCCCTTTCCGCTGATCGGCGGAAGCTTGCGAGACAGCTTCAATCGGCAGCCGCTGGACTTTACTGCGGGGACTATATCGGCTGATGCGGGCGGTGCCGGTGTCCACGACGAAGTGAATCCCCGGCACGGTGAGCGACGACTCCGCCACGTTCGTCGCCAGCACAATTCGCCGGCCGCTGTGATTCTGAAACACTCGATTTTGCTCTGCCGTCGAGAGCCGGGCATAGAGGGGCAGAATCTCCGGATTGCCTCCGGCGAAATTGCGGCCCCGGAGCTTTTGATGGGCCTCACGTATGTCCCGCTCCGTCGGGAGGAACACGAGAACGTCCCCATTCCCCAGGCGACAGAGATCTTCGACGGCATCCGCCATGCCGCGAATGGGATCGCCTTCTTCGTCGCCGTTTCCATCATCATCCACCAGCGGTTGATAGCGGACTTCCACCGGGTAAGTGCGGCCGGAGACTTCGATGATCGGTGCGGGACCGAAACCCGATTTGAAATGCTCGGCAAACCGCGTGGCATCGATCGTGGCACTGGTGATGATGAGCCGCAGGTCGGGGCGCTGGGAGAGTATGCGGTGGAGGCAGCCGAGGAGGAAGTCGATGTTAAGGGACCGCTCGTGGGCTTCGTCGATGATGATCGTGTCGTACTGGTCGAAAGTCCGGTCGGTCTGCGATTCCGCCAGCAGCACGCCGTCGGTCATGACTTTGATCAGTGTCTGCTCGCTCGTCTGATCGGCAAAGCGGATTTTGTAGCCAACGAGCTTGTTGCCAGTCGGGCCTAACTCTTCCGCCAGGCGAGCGGCGATGCTGCGGGCGGCAATCCGCCGCGGCTGGGTGTGGCCGATGAGTCCGCTGATGCCGCGGCCGAGTTCCAGGCAGATTTTTGGGATCTGCGTCGATTTGCCGCTCCCCGTTTCGCCGCAGATGACGACGACCTGGTGATCCCGAATGGCTGCGGCAATGTCCTCCCGCTTGCCGACGACCGGCAGCGATTCGTCATAGACAATCTTCGGCACGGTCTTCTGCCGCGCTTCTCGCCTGGCGAGCGAAGCTTCCAGAACCTCGTGCAATTTCGCCAGATTCTTATCGAACGGCTTCCCAGCTTCTTCCGCCTGCCGCACCGCGCGGAGCATGTTCCGCAGGCGCGCGCGGTCGGCCTGCATGGATTGGGAGATGCGGGAGGTGAGGTCGGAGTAGAAGGACATGGGGAAAGGCAAATGACCAATGACCAAGCCCCAATGACCAATGAAAGTCAGGAAGGTTCGACATTGGTCATTGGGGCTTGGTCATTGGTCATTATTAGCCGGTCAGCTCTCTCGCTCGCTTCCGCCTAGGATTGTGATACAGCACCTCCCGCAAATACTCCGCCGAGCCTTGTTCCCCCGGCGGCCGCTCGCGGTGCCAGTCGCGGTGAGTGGGGACGAGGGCGTCGTCGTGCGGCCAGGGGTCGAAGGGGTTATGGCCAAGGGCGCGGGCCAGTTTGCCGCTATCCATGCTGACATCGCCGGCGCGAGGCGGAATCGGGCCGGCTTCGATCCGGTTGCAGCCCATCAGGTGATCGGGGTCGTAGCCGCCGACGCGGTTGATAACCTGGGCGATTTGATAGAGGCTCAATGCTCGCGGCCCGCCGGCGTGGAACAAGCCGGAGAGGTTGCCGGCGAGGACCCGCTGGAGGAGCGGATTGAGGCAGTCGGTGTAAGTCGGCGTGCGGATTTCGTCGTAATAGAGCGTCGCCGGCTTCTGCTTTTTGAAGCGGGACTGAATCCAGTCGATGGCCCCGGCATGACCGTTGAAGCTGACTCCCATCGGCAGCGAAATTCGGAGCTGGCAGGCGTCGGGCCGCTTGCGAAGGATGATCTGCTCCGCTTCGGCCATCGTTTTGCCGTAGACGGTGACAGGGTCGGTTGGATCGTCCTCGACATGCTGGCCGCCGCGCGTGCCGGAGTAGACCAGGTCGATGGAGAGATGCACCAGCCGTACTTCGGCCCCGCCGACGACTTCCAGCAGGTTCACCACACTGTCGATGTTCACCCGCTGGGCCATCGCGGGGTCGAGCTCGCACGATTTGAGCTTGCAGGTTCCCTCGCAATTCAGCACCGAGCGGAACTGATGACGGTCGAACAGCCGCCGCATCTGGTCCTTGTCGTCCCCATCGCAGGCTAGAATCCCTTCCCCCTTGAGCGGCCAGTTATCGGTGCGGCGAATGGCGATCACCTGCCTCGGAAACCGGCGGCGAAAATGGGAGAGCGCGTTATAGCCCGCCACCCCCGCCACGCCGGTGATGAGCAGCGGCAGCGGAGGAACCAGAAGATCGGGCATGGAGTCGCTGGGAGGGAGTCGCTTGGTTTGGCAAACGACCCATCATACCAGGGCGATCCAGTTTGCGGTGCAGGTCCTACGATGCGGTCAGACAAGCTACTTTGCACAGGCTGCCGGAGTCGACGAAAATCCGGCCACCCCAGAAGTGCATGCCGTTGCCGCGGAAACTGCGGTCGGCGCGCGAAGAGCTGAGAGTGGTGCGGCATCGGCAGCGCGGGGGTGGTCCTGTTCTTCAAGGAACGTGGTGAGTTTTCCACGGGTAGCAAAGTAATCGGCGTGATTAAGCACATCCGGCCGCAGCCGCGGTCGGGCAAAAGGAACCGTCACGATATCTCCCACATGGGCCTCGGGGCCGCTGGTCATCAGAACGACCCGGTCCGAAAGATAGAGCGCCTCGTCCACATCGTGCGTAACCATCAGAGCAGTCTTTTGATTCTCTGCCCACAACTCCATGAGCGCCTCTTGCAGCTCGATGCGAGTGATCGAATCGAGCATGCCAAACGGCTCATCGAGGAGGAGCACTTGGGGATCGAGGGCAAAAGCACGAGCCAAACCAACCCGCTGGCGCATTCCTTGCGAGAGCTCGGCCGGCCGCTTGTGCATGGCGTCGTCCAAACCCACGAGCGAGAGGTAGTGCTCGACAATTCCTCGCCGCTCGGCCCGCGAAGATCTTGGCTTCACCTGATCAACGCCGAGCATGACGTTGTCAAACGCAGTCAGCCACGGCAGCAAGCTGGGGGATTGGAAGACCATGCCGCGATCCGGTCCCGCGCCATCGATCTCGCGGCCGGCGACGATGATGCCGCCCGTGGACAAGTCGCTCAGTCCGGCAACAATTGACAGCACAGTCGATTTGCCGCAGCCGGAATGGCCGATGATGCTGACAAACTCGCCTTGCCGGATGGTCAGGTCGAAGTCTTTGACAATGGTCACCGGACCGCGTGGTCCGGCGAAGGTCTTGGAAACCCGCCACAGCTCCAGATACCGATTTTCTGCCGTGCTCATGAGCTAGCCCCCACGGCATGTGTGGGTGCTGGCAGTCGGCATGAGCGACGGACAGTGTTGCGTCCAGAACCCACCAGGAACTCGCAAATCTCCGCCCGCAGCCGCAACAATTCTGGGTCGTGGTTAAGGGAGTGGCGGGTGCGGGGACGAGCGGCATCGACTTCGAAGGACGGTCCCAGCGTCGCCCGCGGGGCGGCCGTGAGACCGATGATGCGGTCGGCCAGCAACAGGGCTTCATCGACATCATTGGTGATGAGCAACACGGTCTTACGGTCCTGCTCCCAAATACGCTCGATCTCTTCCTGCAGCGTCGCCCGCGTGAGGGCGTCCAGGGCGCTCAGCGGCTCGTCGAGGAGCAGGATCTCGGGGTCCATGGCCAGGGCACGGGCCACGGATACGCGCTGCCGCATGCCTCCCGACAATTCTCGGGGGAGCTTATCCCGTGCAGCACCCAGATTGACCATCGTGACGAATCGGTCAGTATAGTTTCGCTTCTCTTCCCTCGTCCAATTGCTGAATACCTGATTAACCGCGAGATAGACATTTTCGAAGACCGTCATCCAGGGTAGCAGCGAGTAATTCTGGAAGACCACCCCGCGGTCGGTTCCGGGGCCGCGTACTTCGCTCCCTCCCACCAGAATCGTACCGGCATCCGGCTGCAACAGGCCTGCGATGAGCGAAAGCAGCGTCGTCTTGCCGGAACCGGAACGGCCGACGATGGCGACGAACTCGCCTCGTCGCACGCGCAAGTTCACATCAGCCAGCACCTCGGTGCGCCGGCCGGGTGGGCCGTAGCCCTTGGAAACGCCGCGCATTTCTAAGAGAGGGATGTCATCTGCCAAGCTTGTTACTCCGCCTATTTGCCTTCGTATCGTCAGGCCGTTTTGAACCGCATTTCCACCAGGCTCATCAGCCGATCGAGGGCATATCCGACCACGCCGATCGTGAGAATGCAAAGGATGATGTGTTCGTAGATTTGGGCGTTGTATTCTTGCGACAGGAAGCCGCCGATGCCTGGCATGCCGGTCAGCATCTCGGCCGCAACGATCACCAGCCACGCAATCCCCAGGCTCAGCCGGAAGCCGGTGAACATGTAAGGGAGCGTGGCGGGGAGGATGATTTTCCAAAGCATTTGCCAGCGTGACAGTTTGAGAACCCGGCCGACGTTCAGATAGTCCTGGGGGACCGCTCGCACCCCCACCGCCGTATTGACCACGGTTGGCCACATGCAACAGATGGCAATCGTAAAGATCGCTGCGGGTTCGAGTTTTTGAAACAGGCAGATTCCCAGCGGGAGCCACGCCAGTGGCGAGACGGGCCGGAGGATTTGCATCAGGGGATCCATGACGCGCGTGAACAATTTCGATGTTCCCAGTACAAAGCCCAGGGGAACCCCCATCGCGAGTCCTAAAAAGTACCCCTTGGCGACGAGAATCAGGGAGTACCAGGTGAACCTGAGGACTCCCTGGTCAACTTCACCGCGCTTCGCAAAGGGCTCCATGACGTACAGCTTGCTCATCTCCCAGGTCTTCACTGGTGACGGCAAGTTAGAAGCCCAAGTGGCGCTGGAGATCGCCCAGATTGCGACAAACGCGGCGAGGCCCAGGAGGGGAAGTACCAACCAGTCTCCGGCAAATCGTCGATCGTTCATCTTCACTCCGCTAACATGGAACCGGGCTCTAATCCTTCATGCTGTGAACGGCAAACGAAGTCGCATACTCCTCCGCCTTCGCCGAATCAAAGGTGATTCCGTCAAAGAATTTCTCCGGCTCGCTGCTTGCGCCGCCGTGCTTATAGGAGATCTCCTTCATCGCCTCTTCGTAAATGTCGGGGCGCATTACCTGTTTGGCGATGCCCTCGTAGTCCACGCCCTTCCCGACCATTCCCCAGCGGCGGAATTGCGTCAGGAACCAGGTGGCATATTTGAGCTGCGGGTAGTTGCAGTTCCGCTCGCTGAAGATCATGTAATGCGAGTCCTGCTTCGTACGGCCGTCACCATAGTCATATTTTCCTTGCAGCCGGCCGAGGATGATTTCGGGAGGGCAGTTAATGTAGTTCGTCTTGGAGACGATGTCGCACTGCTCGACGCGATTGTCGAGGTTATCGAGCCAGACGCTGGCATCGTGCAATCCCTTCAGCACGGCCTTGACGGTCTTGGGATTTTTCTCCGCGAACTCCGCGGTGAAGGCGCAAACCTTTTCCGGGTGGTCCTGCCACATTTCCTGCGTGGTGATGGCGGTGTATCCGATATTTTCCGCAATGGCCCGGGCGTTCCAGGGTTCGCCCACGCAGTACCCGTCCATCTTGTCAATCTTCATGTTCGCCACCATCTGTGGCGGCGGAATTGTGACAAGGGCAGTATCTGTATCAGGGTTGATTCCTCCCGCGGCCAGAAAATATCGAATCCACAGGGCGTGCGTTCCGGGGGGGAACGTCATGGCAAAGGTCATCGCCTTGCCCGACGCCTTGGCCTCATCCACGAGGGGCTTGAGCTCTTTGGGATCGGCGGCCACTTTTCCTTTGAGCCCGTTTTTCAGCGTGATTGCTTGCCCGTTGCGATTGGCAATCCAGGGGATCACCATCGGCTTTTTCGGCGCGCCTAGCAGCCCAATGGTGGAAGCCAATGGCATTCCCAGCAACATGTGCGTGGCCTGAATGTCGTTGTTCGAGAGAGAATCGCGAACGGCTGCCCAACTCGCCTGTTTGGCGATGGTGACCTTGAGACCATACTTAGCGAAGAACCCTTTTTCAGCAGCAATGACGAACGCCGAGCAGTCGGTGAGAGCGATGATGCCAATCTTGAGTTCGGGTACCTCGGGGGCATCGCTGGCAATGGTGCCGGCCGGAGCGCCGGGGACGCCTTTGCCGGGTGTACCAGTCGTGGACTCAGAGCTGTCGCAACCGGCCAGAACCAAGCCGCCAAGCCCCGCCGTGGCTGCCGTCAGAAAGTGCCGCCGATCAAACTTGCTTCGCTGTCTGGAATGTTTTTGCTGCGCTGGCCTGGTCATCAATTCCTCGTATGCCTTTCCAGCAACCTCCCAAAAACCGTGCGGAATCGTCGCACGGCGAACGCGGGTGGCTGCTGGATGCCGGTTCGTCCGATGGGTACGTAACCTCTCCGTTCTCGCCTCTTAACAGGTTGGCCCTAAGGCAAAGCGAGTGCCAAGCTAGCGAGTGAGTGCACAGACGGCGTGCGATTGAGGCCAAATCCCGGAGAACCCAGGACACAATTCTTTGGGAAAGCAGGCGAGAGAGCGTTATTTTTGGGGATGATCTTCGCCCGAATAAAAGGCAATTTGCCCAGTTATTGGGCAATCAACGCGCGGCCTGACACATTAGCGACTACCGCGAAATGAGGGGGTGCCGTCATAAACTGTGCCGCCGATTCAGTCGGCCCTATTGATTTTCGCCGTGGAGGCCGAAAAGATTTGAAGCAAAGTTTGCTTTCTGACGGCAGCCATAGGCGGGGGCGAATTCGTCGGGTTTTACCGGGCGACTGCCTGGAGTGGTTCGTGGTGCAAGGAGGCCCCCCGATGAAGAATCGCCGCTGTTTCGTATTGTCGTTGCTGCTTCTCCCTTGCGGAGTACTTTCCGCAGTGGCTGCGGACGAACCTCCAAAGCTGCAAGACCCGGGCGCGAACTACTTCGCCGAGGTCATTAATGATGGGGAAGCCGAGCAGCCCGGCGAGCAAATTGCTAGCGCAGACAGCGCCGCGGCTGCAAATAAGACGGCAGAAGCCTATGGCGTTGTCGCCGTAGTGACCGATGCCGATCTTGCCGCCGCCGAAGCCTGTCCCCCTGCGAAGATGGCAGCCCTGAAAAAGCAGGTTGCCACCGCCTATAAGGTGCTGTTTTACGATAACAATTTCAATTATCTCTGCGACCCCTGCTACGACGAGTTCTATCTGGGGGAAAACCTCAAGCGAAACTGCCTGGGCAACTGGGGCGTGCTGGATATCGGTGGGCAGTACAGAGCCCGCTTGCACAATGAGCGGAACATGCGCGGCCTGGGGCTGACCGGCCGCGATGATGATTTTCTGCTCCACCGGACGCGGCTATATGGGAACTGGGAGGTGAGCGATCAGCTCCGCGTCTTTGCGGAGTACATCGACGCAGAAAGCAATTACGAGAATTTCCCGTCGCGCAACATTGAAGTTAACCGATCGGACATGCAGAATCTCTTCGTCGACGCCAAGTTGATGGAGCGGGACTGCGGTGACCTGTGGGTCCGCGTGGGACGCCAGGAACTTCTCTACGGCAGTCAGCGATTGATTTCTCCGCTCGATTGGGCCAATACCCGCCGGACCTTTGAAGGGGTGAAGGCCTTTTGGAAGGGAACCGACTGGGACGTTGATGCCTTCTGGACCCGACCCGTCATCATCCATCCGAAGAAGTTTGACTCCCCGGACCAGAGCCAGGAATTCTCGGGGGTCTTCGCAACCTATAAAGGTACGCCGAACCGCACGTCGTATCTGTACGCCCTTCGATACATTGAAACGGCCGGTACGAGCTTCGAGTTCAATACCTTCGGCGCCAATGTGCATGGGACCGAAGGAGACTGGCTGTGGGATGTGGAAGCCGCCTACCAGACGGGCCGGTTCGGGGTCGATGATCACAATGTTGGCTTCTTTACCCTGGGCGGCGGGAAGAAGTTCGACCAATGCGATTGGAAGCCGGTACTCTGGGCCTTCTACGACTGGTCGGCCGGTTCCAATCAGCTTCGCAATGGATTTAATCACCTCTTTCCGCTAGGCCACAAGTACATGGGTTTCATGGACCTGTACGGTCGGCGGAACCTCGAAGACGCCAACGTTTCGCTCACCTTTAAGCCTCACGAGAAGCTGACGGTGTTGGCCTGGCATCACGTCTTCTTCCTGCAAAACGGCAACGACGTCCCCTACAACATCAATATGACCCCGTTTGTGTTAACGCCAGGCGGCAAGCAGTATCTGGGTCAAGAGCTAGACATTCTTTGCACCTGGCAGTTCCACCCGCGGCAGGATCTGGTCTTTGGATATTCCCACTTCTGGCATGGAAGCTTTTACGACACCAACCCAGCGGTCCCGTATCGCGGCGACGCAGACTTCTTTTACACGCAGTACACAATCAATTTTTGAGCGACGAATCGAGCAAGTCACTCGTTCTTTCCGGGCTAGACAATCCGCATGGCATCCCGTTTGCTAAAGACGCGAGATGATTTTGCGTCTGGCGGGCGTTACCCAATGAAACGGCTCGCAAGCGCAGCGTTATGCCACTGCGTTTTCCGGCACAAGAATCATGGACAGCCGATTTTATTCATTTGTCGGGGGTGACGCTGGCAAGTGGAGTGTCATTGCGGTTCAAAGCGTCGTCGGCCCATCGCTGAAGATGACCCCCCGGCTGGAAGTTCAGAACGCCAACCTGCTTGACCCTCCCACGGGCGCACAGTGGCTGTTACGCGGTGTCACCAGCAATCAGCGGTACGTCACCCGCCCCGAGCAATCTGCTTTGGCCGCGGTTCAGCCGCCGCTGGGCAGGCCAGAAGCTACCTGTGCGGCACTAATCCCGATCACCAAGAGCCCGGAATGGTGGACGCTCACTCAGGACGAGCGGCGCGAGATATTTGAGGCGCGATCGTCACATATCGCCACTGGCCTGCGTTACCTGCCGGCTATCGCGCGACGACTTCACCATTGCCGAGACCTGGGCGAGCCATTCGACTTTCTCACCTGGTTCGAGTTTGCCCCCTCCGAGGTTGCGACATTCGACGAACTCGTGGCAGCACTCCGCGCCACGGAAGAATGGAATTACGTCCAGCGCGAAGTGGAAATACGGCTCATTCGCAATGACCAGTAAGTGGCTCAACCACGAATTGCGGCAAGCGGAGACTTCAAAGGATCAGCATCGCATCCCCATAGCTGAAGAACCGATACCCTTCCCGAATGGCCGTGTCATACGCCCGGCGGATGAAATCGTCACCGCCGAAGGCGCGGACGAGGATGAGGAGGGTGCTTTTGGGGAGGTGGAAATTGGTCAGCAGGGCGTCCACGGCGTGGAACTGATACGGAGGTCGGATGAACAGGTTGGTGGTGCCGGTGAACGGAGTCAGCTTGCCGGATTGGGCGGCTGTTTCCAGTGTGCGGACGACGGTGGTCCCCACGGCGACGATGCGCCCTTTGCGGGTGCGGGTCGCATTCAGCCGGTCCACCGTCTCGCCGCTGACGCTGCACCATTCGTGGTGCATGACGTGTTCGTCGATGGTGGGAGCGCTGATGGGGCGAAACGTCCCAATGCCGACATGGAGCGTCACGAACTCGCGGCTGATCCCCTGTTTGCTGAGCTTGTTCAATAAATCGTCCGTAAAGTGCAGCCCCGCGGTCGGAGCCGCGACGGCACCCGGTTCTTTCGCGAAGACGGTCTGATAGGTCTTCCGATCGGCTTCCGTCATTTCCCCGTCGCGAATGTACGGCGGCAACGGAACGCGGCCCACCTTCTCCAGCAGCGGCAGAGCATCCCCCATCGGTTCGGGGCGGACGGCCCAGACGCCTCCATCGAGCTTGGCCAGCAGCCGCAGTCGCAGCTCCTGCCGCACGTCCCAGGAGACAATGGCGATGGCTTCGCCCGCCTCCAACTTGCCGCGGGTTTTGCTGAGAACCTGCCAGTTACCATGCTCATCGGCACTAAGAAACAGCCCCGTCCAGCGAGCATGCGTCGCCTCTCGCCGCCCAACAAGCCGGGCCGGAATGACCCGCGTATCGTTGAGAACGAGCGTGTCGCCGGCCGCCAAGTATTCCGGCAAATCCCGGACATAGGCATGCTCGATGCTCTCCTCCTGCCGGTTGACCACCAGCAGCCGGGCATCCTGCCGAGCCTGCAGCGGCTGCTGGGCGATGAGCTCGCGAGGGAGGTCGTAATGGTAGTGGTCGATATCGAACATAGTTAGATCAAGCTTAGCCCTCGCGTCCACGCGGGGAAAGCGCCGCGTGGACGCGGCGGCTAAGCTACCTATCGATTATAAGTGAAGGAGTGTCAACCGCTCTTCCCACGCCGATACGCCTGGCGCTCGTTATCACCGAGTTGGAATTCGGCGGCGCGGAGCAGGCGCTCGTCAATTTGGCGACGGGACTGCCCCGCGAGCGATTCAGCCCGGTTGTCTATTCTCTGCAGGGGCGGCCGAAGAACGACCTGCTGGTGCGACGGCTGGAAGAGGCGGAGATTCCCGTTCACTTTTTGGACATCCGGTCCCGCTGGCAGTTTTTCTCGGCAGGCGCGCGTCTGACAAAACTCTTTCGCCAGCAGCAACCGCAGATTGTGCAGTCGTTTTTATTTCACGCCAACGTAGTCGCTACGCTGGCGGCCCGGCGGGCGAAAATACCGCGGATTGTGACTGGGATTCGAGTGGCGGACCCGAGCCGCTGGCGTCAGCGGGTGGAGCGATGGCTGACTCCTAAGGTGGACAAGATCGTCTGTGTGAGCCAGGGAGTGGCCGACTTCTGCCGCGATAAGTGCCGTTTCCCGGCCGAGAAGTTGGTGGTCATTCCCAACGGCGTTGACTTGTCGCGGTTTGCAAACGTAATGCCAGCGGATTTGACGCAACTGGGGGTTCCCGCCGGCCGACGGGCCATTGTTTATGTCGGCAGACTCGATCGGCAGAAGGGGCTGGACTGGCTGCTCGTGAAGGTAATGCCGCAGGTTTTCCGCGACTTGCCGCAGAACGACTTGTTGCTGGTGGGAGAAGGACCCGAGCGGGATGAATTGTTTCGACACGCACTCGGGGGAGCGAACACCGCCAATGTTCACTTTGCGGGTTGGCAAGCCAACGTACCTCAGATTTTGGCCGCCAGCGATTTGCTGGTTTTGCCTTCCCGTTGGGAAGGAATGCCCAACGTCGTGCTGGAAGCGATGGCAGCAGGCAAACCGGTCGTCGCAACCCAGGCGGAAGGAGTGTTGGAACTGCTCGGAGATGCAGCCGATTTGCAATCCTGTCCAGCCGGGGATGCCGCTGGTTTCGCGGAGAGAATCATCCGCCTCGCTCAGGACCGGACATCGGCCGCCGAACTAGGAACTCGAAACCGCGACCGCGTTTCCGCTGAATTCTCCCTAGCGGCAATGATCACCCGCTATGCCTCGCTCTACGAATCTCTCTGCCCATGAAGTTTTGCGGCTGGCTTTCGAGAATTTTTCTCGCTCGGACGATGGGTAGTTTGCCGAAGGTAGGCAGCAATTTGGCATCCGCAAGCCACTTCGAGACAATAAACGCGGAGGAGCTGCGAATCAATCTGCACTGGCGCAAGCCCTGCCGGCTTAATCACTTACCCCGCGAGAATTGCAAAGCGCTGCACGGAGCCCAGCGACTTGCCTATAATTGACCCAACCGAGACATTAGGTCAAAGCCTGCGGCGGCAGGGGGTGCAAGGTAGACTGAGGGTGGAGAGTATGACTGGAATGAAGATCGCCCAAAAACCGCATGTCGTTCGATTCGCCGGGTTGGCGGTGCTGGCCCTGCTTGCCTCCGGTATTGGCGGAGCGGCCCAGGAGAAGGCTCAGCCGGTCAAAGGGACTCCCGCACCTCGGGCTTTTCTGATTCAAGTTCCCCTGCCGATTGCCGGAAACGTCGATGGCCAGGTGAAGAGCCGTATTCAGCAGATTCTCAAGTCGCTGAAGAAACTGGAGTTGCCCAAAGCAGGTCCGCGGCCGGCGCTGGTGCTCGAATTCATCGCGGCCGATGGAAGTGCCGGCGAACAGAGCAATTTCGGTCGCTCGCTGGAACTGGCCCAGTTTCTGACCAGCGAACAGGTGAGCCCGGTTCGCACAGTCGCCTATTTGCCGCGGAGTGTAAAGGGGCATGCTGTTCTTCCCGTGCTGGCGTGTGAGCAGATCATCGTGGCCAAGGAGATGGAGCTGGGTCCCGCCGGCGTGCAGGCCGACACCGTGGATGAGGGAGTCATCGCGAATTATTCCAGCATCGCCAAGCGCCGGCGGACAATTCCCGAAGCCGTGGCCCGCGGTCTCATTGATGATCGCTCTGCGGTCTTTCAAATCACGACTCCCGATGGCGTCCGTTTTGAAACCGGCGAGGGACGGGATGCTTTGCAGCGGGAAGGAAAGATCATCAAGGAGGAGACTGTCTTTCAGCCGGGCGAACCACATTTACTCAATGGCTTGGCCCTGCGGGACAAATACAGCTTTGCCAGCCACAAGGCCAGCAGCCGCCGCGAACTCGCCACTGTTCTCGACGTTCCCGAGGCCAGCCTCTCGGAAAAGCTCGCCCCCGAGACCGGTTGGAAGCCAATTCTGGTCAGACTCGACAAGTTGATTAAATCGCGAGAAGTGAATCGCATCATCAAGGGGATTGAAGGGCATGTCGAGCGGGACGACTTCAATCTGCTCGTCATCGAAATCACGAGCACCGGCGGCGATCCCGGTCAAAGTCTCCGTCTCGCTCAGAAACTAGCGGACCTCGATCCGAAATACCACACGCTCGCCGTGGTGCAGCACCGGGCGCTGGGCGATTCCGCCATCATTGCCTGGGCCGCGGATGAGCTGTTGGTGGCGGATGATGCCGACCTGGGAGGAGCGGGAGAATCGACGATTGACAACGGCACCATCGAAGTCATTCGCGATCCGCTCAAACAACTTGCCGGCCGGCTGGGGCGCAACTGGTCGCTGCCGCTGGCCCTGACCGACCCCCGCGTGGAGATTGCTCCCTATGTGCGAGCCGCCAGCGGCGAAACCAACTATCTTTCCGCCGAAGAGCACCGCGAACTGAAAGACGCGGACGACTGGGTTCGCCAGGGAGATGCCCTGGACATGTCTCGCGGCCTCAAAGGGGCCAAAGCCGTTGAAATCGGCCTGGCGCAAGGAACGATTAGCAACCTGGATGAACTGAAATCGCGATATTCGTTTGACGACTTGCGGCCGGTTCAACCGAACTGGGCCTTGGAAGCGGTCGAATGGCTGGCGGACCCCCGTATTGCCGGCTTGCTGCTGTTTATTGGCTGGTTTGCCCTCATGATCGAGCTTTCAACTCCGGGCGTCGGGCTGCCTGGGTTCATTTCGGCGGTCTGTTTCGTCCTCTATTTCTGGTCGCAGTTCCTCCACGGCACGGCTGGCTGGCTGGAGATTCTGCTGTTCGTCGGGGGAGTGGCCTGCATTTGCATTGAGCTGTTCGTCGTCCCAGGAACCGGCATTTTTGGCATCGGCGGCGGTGTAATGATCGTCGTTTCCATTTTGCTCGCCAGCCAGACCTTTATCATTCCGGGCAACGCTTACCAAATGCGCCAACTGCCGATTTCCCTACTGATGGTGGCGGCTGGCGCGGCCGGGGGTGTCGTCTCCATCGGCCTCATTCGCCGCTTTTTGCCCCATACCCCCTATTTCAATCGCATGCTCCTCCAGCCGCCGGAGGGAGAGCAGCTCGAGGAGATTCAGCGCCGCGAAGCACTGGTCGCTTGGGGCCACCTGAGCGGCAAGCGAGGAGTCACCACCACGCAACTCACTCCCTCGGGCAAGGCCCGCTTCGGCGATGAAGTGGTGGACGTCATCAGCGATGGGGATTTGATTCCTAAGGGGACGGCAGTGTATGTTGCGGAAGTCCTTGGCAACCGCGTCCTCGTAAAAGCCGCCGAATGAAAGCAGGAGCCAGGGGTCAGGAAACAGGAGTCAGGCTTATCCGCCTTATTGACCCCTGTCCCCTGACTCCTGTCCCCTGAACCCTGACTTATGTCCTTGCTCTTCTGGGCTCTCGTCCTGCTCCTCGCCGGGTGCGTATTCCTGGTGCTGGAGTTTTTTATCCCTTCCAGCGGCACGCTGGGGGTGCTGGCGGCTCTGTCGTTCGTAGCGGCGATTGTGTTGGCGTTCATGGCGGGACCGGTCTATGGAACAGCCACTTTTGTAGCCGTCTTGGTCATCGTTCCCACGGCTTGCATTCTGGCGGTTAAATACTGGCCGGAAACTCCGATCGGCCGCATGATGTTGATCCAGCGCCCGCAAAGCCCCGACGAAGTGCTGCCGGAGACCGAGGCTTATCGCGGCATGCAGCATCTGGTGGGAAGGCACGGCCTGGCCAAGAGCCTGATGATGCCGGGGGGAGTGGTGGAAATCGACCACAAGAGCTACGACGCCGTCAGCGACGGAACGGCCATTGAACCCGGCACCCGCATCGTCGTCGTCAGCATTTCCACCCAGCGCGTCGTCGTCCGCCCCGACGACGGCCTTTCCACCGACCATTTCTCCGGACCGCTGCAAGCTCACGTCTTGCCGGATGAACCGCCACCCGGCAACCTTGCTCCTGCCTCCGAACTTCCGCCCGTCGAGGCGGTACTGAAGGATTTCGAGAACCCGTTTGACGACAGCACGGCGTGAGCCGGTGCGATTTCTATTTGCCCGGCGCGAAATAGCGGGCTAGCACCTGCGGCATTAGTTGCCCAATCGGCTGCAATTCGCCGGTGCGTGTAGCCGGCGATTCGGCGGCCGGCTTCCCAGGGCCAACTTCAGCCGGCGGAGAGTAAATCCGCAAAGGAGCCCGCGAGCGGCGGAGAGTAGAACGGGGCGTGAGGCGAGTTGGATGGGCGACGAGCATGGGAAACTCCTTTCATTTGGGTAATACTTGATTACTGTACGTATTATTACATTATGTGAACGGGTGTCAATACATGGACGAATGATTTTTTGGGGGAATTCGGGCGGGACTTCCTCGGGGCATTGGCAAAAGGGCGTGTTTGCTTGGCCTGATGGCGACACGCTCCTTGGCAGAAGGAGGGCCGTTACAGCCAATGCTGCTGCTGATACCAGTTCACCGTTTCGGCGAGCCGTTCTTGGAGCGGTTTGGGGGGGGCGAAGGAGAGGTCCCGTTTTATGGCTGCGGCAGAGCAGGCCCAGGAAGGGGCGAGAGCTTCGTGGATTTTGTCGAGGTTGAGCTCATCCGGTTTGCGGCGGATGGCGGCAATCGCCTGGCTGATGCCACCGATGACCCAGGGGAGGGGAGGAGGGCAGTTGAGGACATGAACGCGAGGGCGCTGCACGAGCGGGCCGGCCATTTTGCCAAGCTCGGCATAGCTGGGATATTCCGGGGCGACGGCGAAGTAGTAGCCTTGGCCTTGCCGATGCGAGTCGCCGATGTGGCCGTTTTCGCCGCTAGGGCCGTGCTGCCCGGAGCCATTATTTTTGGAGCCGGCATTTTTCGGCAACACCGTTGCCCCCTGCTCTCGCGCACGGAGCAGCAGTTCCACGCAGTCGCAAACGTGGATGTATGACAGGGGCGGAGGATCCGAACCGGGGACCACGTGCAGGTTGAGATACTTGATCGCCTTGAAGATTGGCAGCATGGCTTTGTTTCGTGGACCGAAGACAATGCCTGGGCGGACGATGGTGGTGGGGACTCTGTCGGCGAAGGCCAGGGCCTCCTGCTCGCCGGCTAGCTTGCTGCGGCCGTAGTTGCTGACGGGCTGGGGAGAATCCGATTCCATCCGGACCTGGCCGCGGGCGGCTGGGCCAGCCGCCGCTATGGAAGAGACGAGGATGAGCCGGGGAGGAGCTTGCTGATTCGCGCAAGCCCGGGCGATTTCACGGGAGCCGTCGCGGTTCACCTGGAGCATGTCTTCATACCGCAGAGCCGCCGTCATCGCGGCCAGGTGAAAGACGGAACTAGCTCCGTGCATGGATTCTGTCAGGAGTTGCGATTGGTCGAACCCGCCGTACACAAGTTCTGCGCCGACTTCGCGGAGGAGGCTGGAATCGGAACTCCGGCGGACCAGGCAGCGAACCCGTTCGCCGCGATTTCGCAGGGCCTCCACAAGGTGCGAGCCGATGAAGCCGCTGGCGCCGGTTACGAAGACGAAGGACATTTCTCAAACCCTAAAAGACGGCTCCTGAAGGGTGCTTTGGCACCGAGCAAACAAAGTCTTTATCGGCTAGAGATTCCGATTCTCGCGGCCAACCTGCTGCTATTTTACATATCCATGTTCCACAAACCAACTCCAGGCATCCCGAATTGTTACTTCTAAGGGTCGGATACTGTACGCAAGTTCGTTCTCTGCTTTAGCGCTGGAGAAACAATGGTGCTGGCAGGACATGAGCATTCCAGCGGAGTTGAGATTTGGCTCGCGGCCGGTGACACGGCTCCAAAAATCGCCGGAAAGCGCACCTATCCAGCGGTTGATGGGACCACAGCGAAATCTTGGGCCGCGCTTACCGGCAGCACCGGCAAACTTTGTCCAGGCGTCAAAGTAAGTTAAGTTGTGGCCGGCCAAAACATATTTGCCTTGGACCGAGGAGGATTTTGCGGCCTGCACGACGGCCGCGGCTACGTCGCGGGCATCCGCCACGCTGAAGGCTCCGGTCGGCGAGAGAGGCGCGAAGCGAGCAACTTCCAGCAGCATCTTTCCGCTGGAAGGCTTCCAATCCCACGGGCCGAGCATGAAGCCGGGATTCAAAATGACCGCGGAGAGGCCCCGTTCGATTTCCTTCAGAACTGCTTCGGCGCCCGCTCGTTTGGTCACGACGTAAGGGCAGAGAATCGCGCCGGGCAGAGCGGTCTCTTCGTTCGCGGGATTGTCGAGTCGACCGAGTCCAAGAGCGTTGACACTGGAGATATGCACCAGCCGCGCACCGACGGTTCGGGCTGCGACGGCCGCATTTCTCGCTCCTTCAACGTTAACGAGTCGATGCTGTTTTTCCTGGGACCAGCCGATATGCACATGCCCGGCGGAGTGGATGACGACGTCGATGCCTTGCACGGCCTCCAACATATCGGCCGCGTTGATGACGTTGCCGGTCCGCCGGTCCACGTTGAGGCCGGCGAAGGGACGGGGGTCGTCGTTCGAGCGGGAAAGAACCCGCACCTGCTGGCCGACTTCCAGCAGCCGGCGAACGATGTTATTTCCAAGGAGCCCCGTGGCCCCTGTGACCAGATACTTCATGGCACCTCTCTAAATCATCCCAGCGTAATTTGCTATAACTTGGCCTGCATGCCGGATATCCCTTATCGTCGCCCCACAGAATATAGGACTACCTCAGGATGAGTCAACTCGCGCGGACTGCTGACAGCAAGGGCAGCCAGATCGTCGTCAAGCCGGTCACGTCCTGGTGGCAGCGGCGGCAGTTTCTGAATGTTCCTTGGGAGATCTACAGCGGCGATCTCAACTGGGTTCCGCCGCTCCGCGGCAACGCCAAGGAGATGTTGAACTTCACCAAACATCCGTTTTACGAGACGGCCGAGATACAGACATTTCTCGCTTACCGCAATGGCACTCCCGTCGGCCGCGTCGCGGCCATCGTCAATCGCGCCCATAATGAGCGGTACAAAGAGAAACGGGGCTTCTTTGGATTTTTTGAAAGCGAGGACAGCCAGGAGACGGCGAGCGCCCTTTTCGATGCTGCTCGGGAGTGGCTCCGTGAAAAGGGGATGACTGCGATCCGCGGCCCGATGAATCCTTCGATGAATCATGAATGCGGCCTGCTCATTGATGGCTTCCATGAGCCGCCGACCTTTATGATGACCTACAACCGCCCCTACTATCAACGGCTGATTGAAACCTATGGGTTTCGCAAAGTCGAGGACATGGTCGCTTTTTGGGGGCACATCAATATGATCACCGGCCTGGACAAGAAAATGGCCTTCATCATTGGTGAATGTCAAAGCCGGTTTGACATCAAGCTCCGCCGACTGGATCCTAAACACTTTGACCGCGACGTGCGGATTTTTCTGGATATCTATAACCGGTCGCTAGTCGGCACCTGGGGTTTCGTCCCCCTCTCGGCCGGGGAAACCAAAGCCATGGCGAGCGGCCTCAAAATGCTGATTGTCCCCGAAATGACCGCCATCGCCGAAATCGAAGGGAAGCCGGTCGGGGCGGTGTTTGGGCTGCTGGACTATAATCCCCGCATCAAGGAAATTGGCGGCCGCCTTTTTCCCTTCGGTTTCCTAAAGCTTCTCTTCAATCGCAAAGCACTCAAACGGATTCGCGTCCTCAGCACCAACGTCATTCCCGAGTATCAAAAGTGGGGTGTTGGCCTGCTCATCGTCTCGCACCTTTTGCCCGCGGTCCAGGCCTGGGGGATCGAGGAAGCCGAGTTTAGTTGGGTGCTCGAGAGCAACACTCTGTCCTATGCGACACTCCAGCGGGGTGGGGCGAAGATCACGCATAAGTACCGGATCTTTGATTATGAGATCCCGGCGAAGTAAAGGCAGAATTGATTCTCGCCCGCGGGGCGTTTTCCCGCTAAAATAGTACTATGGCTAGTAAATCTCCTTTCCCCGGCGTGGACCCCTATATCGAGGCTCGGGGGCTGTGGGAAGAGTTCCATGAGGACTTCATCCAGGAAATCAAGCGCAGGCTCTCGGTCGACTTGCCGCCTAATTATGTAGCTCGCAGCCGCAGTCGCAACTATGTGGAACTTGTGGATCCCGTTGCTGAGGGCCTGGAGAAACGAGGAATCATTCCGGACGTGGCCCTACATGAGGAACTCGGCGAGGTATCTCATTCTGTTTGGCAACCTGCTTCTGATTTGGCAGTGAGCGAACCTGTCACGATGACCGCTTTGGCCGAAGTTGACATTAAAGAGAACGCAATCGATATTCTCAAAGTTGAGCCAGACTTTAGGCTCGTCACCTGCATCGAGGTGCTTTCTCCAACGAACAAGCGGCCGGGTACCGCCGGCTGGAATGAGTTCCGGGAAAAACGCAGTATGCTGCTGGGCGGCTTGGCGAATTACGTCGAAATCGATCTGCTGCGACGCGGAAAGCGGCATGGCATGGTTCCTCCCTGGCCAGACAGCCCCTACTATTTGATGGTCATGCGAAAGGAGGAAACGCCGCGTTGCAGTGTTTGGCCGGCGTTTTCCACAAGGCCGCTCGATAATATACCAATTCCGCTCCTGCCTCCGGACGCCGACATCGTCCTTCCTTTGCAGCCGTTGGTAGACAATGTGTTCGCGAGTTTGCGGTACTTCCAGCAAATGAATTACGAGCGACCCATTACGCTCAAGCTGACGGCCGAGGAACAGGAACTCGTCTTGCGTAAAGCCTAGATGATCCTCCTCTCCCTTCAATCCCTCGTCAAACATTTCGGCCCGGAGCCCGTGCTGGCCGGCGTGACGTTTGATATGCGGCCGGGGGAGCGGGTTTCGCTTGTCGGGCCAAATGGAGCAGGCAAAACGACGCTGATGAAGATCATCGCCGGCCGCGAAGAGGCGGATAGCGGGACAACGGAGTTACATCCCGACGTCCGTCTCGGCTTCCTCGAGCAGCAGCCGGAGTTTGAGGAAGGGAAGACGGTTTGGGAAGAGGCCAAGAGTGCGCTCGATGAATTGCTCAGCTTTTCGCACGAAGCGGAAGAACTGGGACACGCGATGAGCACGGTAACGGACGATTCCGAGCGCAAGCGGCTGGAGCGGCGATTTGAGTTTGTGCAGCATCAGCTCCATCATCACGATGTCTACAACCTGGACAATAAGATCGAGCGTGTCCTTTCCGGCCTCGGCTTCACGAAGGCTAGCTACGAACAGCCGCTGGAAACGCTTTCCGGCGGACAACAGAATCGGCTACTTCTCGCCAAGTTGCTGCTAGCAGAGCCCGATTTAATGCTTCTCGACGAGCCGTCGAACCATCTCGATATCGACGCGACCGAGTGGCTGGAAAACTACCTGCTCGAAACAGACCAGTCGGTCCTCGTTGTCAGCCACGACCGCTACTTTTTGGACCGGGTCACCAATCGAACTCTGGAACTCTTTCAAGGAACCGTCGAGTCCTACCCCGGCAACTTCACGCAGTACAAACGGCTGAAAGCAGACCGGGTGGAACTGCAGCGGAATGCTTACGTCCGCCAGCAGGAAGAAATCGTCAAGCTGGAAGAGTACATCGCCAAGTACCGTTTTGGCGTTCGCCACGCCCAGGCCGAGGACCGCCGCAAAAAGCTGGACCGCTTGGAACTGGTCCCACCGCCGCGCGAAATCAAGCCGCCGCCGATGGGCTTTCCGCCGGCTTCCCGCACGGGGGACATCGTCCTTCGCATCGAGCGGCTGGCCAAAGCGTACGACAAGCCGCTGTTCAAGAACCTCACGTTTGATCTGCTACGCGGCGAAAAATGGGGCATCCTCGGCCCCAATGGCTGCGGCAAAACCACGCTGCTGCGGTGCATCCTTGGCAGCGATCAGCCGGATGACGGGCGGGTCGTCCTCGGCAGCGGCGTGAAGGTCGGCTACTTCGACCAGATGCTAACCGGCCTCGACCCCGAGATGGAAGTGGTCGACGCCGTCCGCCCCGACCACAAGGAATTCGTCCTCCAGCAGCGGCGGGACCTGCTCGCCCGCTTCGGCATCACCGGTGACCTGGCCCAGCAGAAAGTCGGCAGCCTCTCCGGCGGCGAACGGAACCGGACCGCCCTCGCCCGCCTGGCTGCGATGGATCCGAATGTCCTGATCCTCGACGAACCGACCAACCACCTAGACCTCTGGGCCCGCGACTCGCTGGAACGGGCCCTCAAAGAGTTCGAGGGAACCGTCCTCTTCGTCAGCCACGACCGCTACTTCCTCAACCAGGTCGCCACGAAACTCCTCGTCGTCGAACCGGGCCGCTTCCGGGTCATCGACGGCAATTACGACACCTACCTCCACCTCGTCAAGCAAGGCCTGGCCAAGGACGCCCGCGCCGCTGTCGCCGAAAAGTCGTCCGGCACGCAGAAAACCTCCAGCGACGACTCCAAATACAGCCGTCCGCAACGCGAGCGCCGCAAACGCAAATTCCCTTACCGCAAGGTCCCCGACATCGAAGCCGAAATCGCCCAGCGTGAAGCCCGAATTGACGAGTTGCATCAACTCTTCGCCGATCCTGAAGTCCACCGCGACGGTGCAAAGATCAAAAGCCTAAAAGCGGAACTCATCGACCACGAAGCGGCGTTGCCGATACTCTATGAGCACTGGGAAGAGGCGAGCGAACTGAATTAGCCTCACGCGAAGGCGCGGAGCCGCGAAGGGGAGGCAATAGAGTCGGGCGCTCTTTCGTTTTCCTACTTGAAAACGTCGCTCACCTTTACACGCAAACCGGATAGCGCTGGTTCCGCATCGGCAATCTGGCCGGAGGTGAAGACTTGCGGCTGGTCTGGGGAAGTGGCGAGATAGACGGTGATTGTTCTGGCGAGCGGATCCACGTCCCAAACAACAGCACTGCCGGCTTCAAAATAGTCGGCCCGTTTGTCGGCGATTTCGATCTGGGCGCTCGGCGAATAGTCACCTTCGCTTCTGACTTCTACGGCCAACACCGGCGGACCTTCGACGAATTTCATGCCGTCGGGTGGAGGTGGACCGACATAGTACGAAGCATCGGGCGAAAATGACTGCCTGCCGCTGGTGAGAGGAGGGCGAATCGCGTAGCCGACTCCGTCGGCGAAGGCGATGCCTCGACCTAATGCTGCGGCATAGGCTCGCAGTAGAATCGCAATTTCAAACGCCACCTGCGACGGAAGATAGCCGCTGGGCATAGACTTGATGATCCTTCCGCCTACAAGCTCAGCCTTCCCTTCAACGAGCAGCAAGTCGTCGAGAGTGTAAGAGGGGGACGAGATGGAAAGGGCGGAGGCCATGATTGGTAAATTATATCACGCGGCTCTACGACGCGGAATAAAGTCCTGCAGAACCTCGAATAAAGATGCACCGCGATGGAGGCTCCATGCGATTCAGCCTGTTATCCCTATTTGCGTTATTGACCGGAATCTGCGTCGCGCTCGGAATTTACAGCGAACATGGTGCTTTTGGCCTGTGGTTCTTGGTTCCACATCTGCTTCTGATTGGCTGGGTTGCGTGGCTCCGGCGAAAGAATTGGAAACGGACCGGATGGATTTCGGTTGCAACTTACGTGGCGGCGTGGGCGGGCACCTGGACAATTGGACTACCGGACCTGGAGGTGGATGTCGGCGAGCGTGTGACCGCCACTCGTTGGAGTTATGCGCATGATTTCGGACCACATCGCCGTGTTGACTACGATCCATTCGTGGATCCCACGAAACCTCGTATATCGCCCCCTTGGTATTTTGTTGGGAATGGCTCTTCCCCTTGTCCGCTAGTGGCGTCGATCCAATATGGCCATTCGGTCGGCGGCGCGGGAGGTGGTGGCAAGCTCTATGCACTCTGGATCGGAAGATGGCATTCGATCGGGTATCAATTCTATTGGTGTCAGTGATCCGATTGCTTTGCGATCTCCACGCCTCGGCGTGAGGCCTATCTTTCAGCGGGAGAATCATACAGAGTCGCAAAGGCCGCAGAGGGAAGAATTAGGTCTGTATTGGACAAGCTGGCAGCTTGTTTTACGGTTACACATCGCAAACCCGCACCCCTTCTCGCAGGCTCGCAATCTTGTCCTTATACGTCGGGATGAACTCCTGCCCCACGAAGCCGGTGTAACCGGTTTCGACGATGGCTTTCATGATGGCGGGGTAGTTGATTTCCTGGCTGTCGTTGAGCTCGCCGCGGCCGGGGTTGCCGGCGGTGTGGTAGTGGC